>JBAVYU010000067.1:0-50379 GCA_049588415.1 Solirubrobacteraceae bacterium | reverse complement strand
CACAATCCTGCCACTGATACACAACAGACGTCGGACTACCAGTCCAAGCACCCGCAGACGCAGTCAACGTCTGACCTTCAGTCGCCGTACCACTGATAGCCGGCAACACCGTATTCGACGGAGCCGCAGGAGGAGGCGGCGGCGGGACAGCCGCAACCGACGTGCTGGCAGCAGACGTGGCAGCCGTCGAACCACCGCTATTGGTTGCGGTCACGAGAACACGAACAGTATGTTCGACATCGCTCGCGCCAAGCACATAACTTGGGGAAGTCGCGCCGGAGATATAGGAGCAAGCTTCCCCGGAGGCTTCACAGTCCTGCCACTGATAGGCAAAGGACGTCGGAGCTCCGGTCCAAGTGCCGGCGGTCGCGGTAAGCGTCTGACCTTCAGTTGTCGTGCCGCTGATCGCCGGCAATACGGTATTGGCTGGAGCAGCTACAGGCGGTTCTTCGACAGGAGCCGTCGCAGGTGAGCTCATCGAGCTGGAGCCACCGTTATTGCTCGCGGTCACCATGACACGCATCGTGTGGTTCACGTCGCCGGCTGTGAGTGTGTAGTCAGGAGACGTAGCGCCACCGATGCTTGAGCAGCTACGGCCGGAGGAGCTGCAGTGACGCCATTGATAGGTATAGGCCGTGGGTTCGCCAGTCCAGGCGCCGGTGGTGGTGCTGAGAACCTGACCTTCCACGGTCTTGCCACTGACCGCCGGCATTGCAAGATTCGTTGGGGCCGGCGGAATGAGAGCGATTACGACGACGCTCGGGAGAGAGTCGGCCAAGGCCGATCCGCCCGCGTTTGTGGCGGTTACCTCCACCCGCACGGTCTGACCAACGTCACCGGCACCCAGGATGTACCTGGAAGACGTCGCGCCGGGGATATTGGAACAGCTTCCGCCGAGGATATTACAGTCCTGCCACTGATAGGAATAGGAGCTCGGGTTGCCCGTCCACGTGCCGGACGTGGCGCTCAGCGCTTCTCCTTCAGTCGAGATACCGGAGACCACCGGAGGCAGGATGCCGCTCGGAGCGGCAGGCGGAGGCGGCGGCACAGCCGCGACTACCGCGCTTGCTGTCGAGCTAGCCGAAGTCGAGCCGCCACCATTTGTCGCGATCACCACAACACGAATCGTGTGTCCCACATCGCTCGCGCCAAGCACATAGCCGACAGAAGTCGCACCGGAGATATCAACGCAGCCTTCCCCGGCGGCTTCACAGTCCTGCCACTGATAAGCAAAGGACGTCGGAGCCCCAGTCCAGGTACCCGCGGACGCAGTAAGCGTTTGACCTTCAGTAGTCGTGCCACTAATAGCCGGCAATGCGGTATTCGACGGCGGCGCGGGAGGCAATGGCAGCGTCGGGAGCGAAGGCGGAGTTGGGGGCGAAGAAGAGGATGAGAGCGAAGGAGGCGTGGACAATGAGGGTGGCGAGGACACCAAGACAGGTTCGTTGGTAGTCACAAACGCCGACACGGGGCATTCCTGGTGGATGCTGCCCCCTCCCCAGCTGCCAGACAGGCCGGCAAGGTTACGCTGGGTGCTGGTGGAACTAAGGCAATAGCCCTGTCGATGGCTGCGATAGCTCAGGCTGCCACCCTCGCCCAGAACGGAGAGCCAGTAGTAGGCGCCCGGAGCGATCGAGGTCGCGGTGATCGGTATCGAGTTCCAAGCCCCGCCAACGGGTGAGGTGATCGAACCGGCGCTGAGCAGCGTCCCGGGGTGAGCGCCGGCTTCGCTGTAGACGCCCACGATCAATGTGCCGGCTGTGTTGGAGGAGTCGACATAGACCTGAGCGATGCCGGCCGTGCCCGAGGCGAACGCACGGAAGCGGAAAGCTTCTGCGCGCCCCGCGCTGAGACTGACTCGCCGTGACTGAACCGCGCTTTCGCCGAAGAGCCCCGTGGTCGAGCCTACCGCGTTGAATACGGTTGAGCCGTTGACAGACGAAGACCTTCTGTCGGTGGTTCGTACGGATTCACGGCGGCCCCGTCTGGCCCTCTTCTTGTCGTCCTTTTGGTGCTTAACACCATGACGCCGGTGGTGAGCTGCATGCGTTTTTTCAGACCGCATGTGGCTTGTAGCGAATGCCGATGGTGCAATGAATAGTGAAAGGGCCAGCGGTACAAGGGCCGCCAAGGAGCGCGGGAGTGGCGAGGGCATCCATACCTCCGAGAGAGGGAGTTGTGCGAGGTCCCTCAACCTTCGGGCCAATGCTCTATAGCCGTGAGTATCGCGCTACCGGAGCGGACGGGCGTATGAAGTAAGAACTACGCCCGGGAAGTAAGAGTTACGCCCAACCCTACGTAAACCACCTCACGCCGAGCGGTATTTTGCTTCCTGGGAAGCTAGGAGCCGAAGTAGTTGGCGCCCATGTCGCCGCCGTCGCCGGCAGCGAGATGCCCAGGGGATGCGCTTGTAAGGGTCCAGCCGGCCCAGGTCGACGGCTCCGAGCCGCCACCGACGTAGACGGGCTTGCCCTTAATCGAATGTGCGCCAAGCACTTCGCCTTCGACGAGGTTGTATTCCATCGTCCAGCCGCTGCTCGATTGCCCCTCGGTGAGTTCCAAGCCACCTGTCAGGACATTGTCTGTAACCGTCTCGTTAGACGCCGTAGCGCCAACGTTCACATGCCCAATCCTGACCCGCGCCCCATGGCCGAAGGTGTCATGAGTAATGACGTCATCTCCGCCACCTCCAATCACGATCTGATCGGGGTATTCGCCGTCGGTATCGAACACACAATTGCTTACAGTCATCGGGCTGCCGTTGCCGTCGGGCGACATGATCCCGTCTGAGTTGCCTTGAAAATAATCGCCTGTGACCGTTGTATCGGTAGCTCCATAGAACTGGATCGAGTCGACATGCGCCGAGCAGGAACCTTGCTTGAGACCTGTGAATTCGTCTCCGGGCCCAATCACGGTCCCCGACGCGCCTCCCGTAATGTTCACACCGTCGGTGCATCCACTTGGACTGCCGGTCTGAAAGAGATCGTGGGCAATGACCACACCGTTGACGCCAGAAGGACCCTCGTTGTCGCCGTTGACCTCCAGTCGACCCTCATTGCTGCAGCCGCCGGTATCGATGTCGATGAAGGTGCTGCCTTCCACCAGCACGTCGATGTTGGCGCTCGTAGGCGCCTGAATGCAGAGCCCGCTGGTGAATTCGTCTTCGACCCAGTGGATATGGGTCGCGGACGAGCTCGAGCTGCCAACGTTGCCGCCTTCGACCGTCACGCCTTCGAACGTCAAGTTCGATGAGGTGGTCACGTCGGTGTAGCCGAGCGTCACCTGGGAGGAGCTTAGGCCCGCGGCCGCGACAATCGTGACCATACTGGACTTGCTCGTGGTAACAGTGATATTTCCATAGTTGCCGGCATTCAGGCAGATCACCGAGCCGGCTGCGGCGCTTTGGATGGCGCTCTGCAGACCGGAGCTGATCGTGGTTGTGCAGCCTGTGGTGACCACGGCTTGAGCGACGACTCCAGTGGCGGCTGAGGTTGCTGTCATCGACCCCCCGCTGTTAGTAGCGAGTACCGCAACCCGGACAGTATGTCCGACGTCTGCCGCGGCGAGCTTGTAGCTGGAGTGAGTCGCACCGGCGATACTCGCACAGCCTTCGCCGGAGCTGTTGCAGTCCTGCCACTGATAAGCATATGAAGTCGGGCTACCGCTCCAGCCTCCGTTCGTAGCGGTCAGCGTCTTGCCTTCAGTGCTTGTGCCACCGATCGTCGGCAGCGAAGTATTGCTCGGCGGTGAGGGCGGAGGAGGCGGCGGCGCACTTACAACGGATGCGCTGACGGCTGAGGCAGCCGCAGTCGAACCGCCCGCGTTGGTTGCAGTCACCACCACCCGCACCGTATGACCGACATCAGAGCCACCCAGCACATATGACGAACCCATTGCGCCACTGATAGACACACAACCAGACCCCGAACCACTGCAATCCTGCCACTGATAGGCAAACGTAGTCGGGCTGCCCTGCCAGCTCCCCGCAGTCGCCTGCAACGTGTCGCCTTCTATCGCCGTGCCTTTGATCGTCGGCAACCCAGTATTTGTCGGCGCCGGCGGAGGCGGGGACGAAGCGTTCGTAATGGAGGCGCTGACCGACGAGGTGGCCGAGGTCGAACCGCCCGCATTGGTGGCAGTCACCACCACCCGCACCGTATCGCCGACATCAGCAGCAACCAACACATAGGAAGAGGAAGTGGCGCCACTGATGGACACACAACCAGACCCCGAACCACTGCAATCCTGCCACTGATAGGCATATGAAGTCGGGCTACCGCTCCAGCCCCCGTTCGTAGCGGTCAACGTCTTGCCTTCGGTACTTGTGCCACCGATCGTCGGCAGCGTAGTATTCGTTGGGGCCGCCGGAGGCAGCGTGGTCGCCGGGCCGACCCTCCTCGAAATAGAGGACCGTGCTGCCGTCGTGCCAGCCGCATTCGTCGCTTCGACGATAACAAGCACTTTACGCCCGACATCTTCTTCATCGAGCGTATAGGTGGAGGAGGTTTCGCCCTCGATATCCGTGCAGGCGGAGCCCGAGCTATTGCAAGACTGCCACTGATACGCATAGGAGGTCGGTTTGCCTTCCCAAGTGCCGGTGCTTGCGTTCAGCGTGTTGCCTTCGGTGGTCGCTCCGCTCATCGAGGGGCGGCCGGTGTTGACCGGCTTGGACACATTTGGGGGAGCCGGCGATCCTTCGGAGCCTTTCCCCGTCCCGGAAGAGCCTTCGCCGGGGCCGGGCGCAGCGGGAGTGCTCGCGCCACCTACAAGGATTGGCGTCACAGGCGAGCTCAGTGAGAGCGCGGGCAGGTCGGCGGTGGCCGGCGTCGGAGCGATTGGCGTCGTGAGCGTGGGCTTGACGACCTTGGCGTTGGGATGTCGTTGCTTTTTGTGCGCAACGCACTTCTTCCTCTTGCGCGAGTGGGCCTTGAAGCGCTTGCACGCTGCGTGGCGTGCATTTGCACGCCGGCGACGCGAACTTGCATCGCTTGGACTCTGCTTAGGCTTGGTTTGCTTGGCCGCGGCGAGAACGTGCGCGGAGGCCACAGACAAAACACCGCCGGGCGCGCCGAAGGTCGTCGCGACGATGAGCAGCGCAAACACACCAATTGGCGCCAGCGCACGGCAAATGAGCAGTCTAGCTGTCACGTGTCTCCCTACCTCGATGGCATACATCTGCGGGACGGCACATCCATGTGCAGACCTAGTCGGCCAATCTCGCCGGTGACATTACCACTGGGCAACCCTGCCCAAACCTACGATGGCCGAGACTGGGCTATCCCGTGCTCGCTATCTTGCTCGCATGGATCCCATCGGCGACGTCCTGCGAGTCGTTCTCGCCGACGACCACCACTTCTTTCGCGAGGGCTTGCGCGACCTGCTCGAAGACGCCGGATTGAGCGTAGTTGGCGAGGCCAAGACCGGCGCCGAAGCGTTGCTGCTTGCAGAGGAGCTCAAACCAGACCTGGTCGTGATCGACCTGAACGTCTTGGGTGCGCCGAGCTCCAAGGCGCTGCGGCGCATCGCCACCGTCTGCCCCCAAGCACGCACCGTGGTCTTGACCAGCTCGGTTGAGGCCCCCCAGGTGCTCGATGTGCTGAGTGCCGGCGCGAGCGCCTATGTCGTGAAGGGTGCGCAAGCCGACGAGCTCATAGCGGGCATTTGCCAGACCGCCAAGAGCCATGTGGTGCTATCGCGCGCAGTAATGGATATTTTGGTGGCACATGCCGCTCCTAGCAACGACGGCGGGGCGTCGAAGCCCGCGCCGCTCGATGGGCAGGAGCTCACGCCACGTGAGACGGATGTGCTCCGTCTGATGGCAAAGGGCGCCGACAATGCCGCAATCGGCCTGGAGCTCTCGATCAGTCGGCACACGGTCAAGCAGCACGTGACCAACATCTTCCAGAAGCTAGGCGTACGAACCCGCGTCGAGGCTGCGGTGTACGCGGTGCGCGTCGGCCTGGTCTAGGCCGACCGGTCGCCCAGACCTAGGCTGCAGCGAGCGGCTCGATCGCGCGGATCGCCGCGTCGCGGTCGGCCACGCCGAGCTTTGTCACGCAGGCCGACACGTGGCGGCGTACCGTGACCGGTGAGAGCGAGAGCAGATCGGCGACCTCGATCGTGCTCAGTCCCGAGCCGAGCATCTTCAGGATCTCCGACTCCCTCGGCGTCAGCTGCACGGCCCCGACGCGCATCGGGCTGATCGAGGCCCCCGCTGTAGTAAAGCTACGAAGCTCCTGCAACACGCGGCCCACAAGGGTGCGCGGAAGCGCGGCCTCGCCCTTTAGTACACCGGAGAGCGCCGCCGGCAACCGATCCGGGCTGGTATCTCTGGGCAGGTAGCCAACCGCTCCCGCCCGTAGAGCGTCAAGCAGATCCTCCGTGTTGGTGGAGATCGTGAGCATGACCACAGAGGTCTCTGGAGCCGTTTCGGCCACTCTGCGCGCAGTATCTATACCCCCGCCGGGCATATCCACGTCGAGCAAGCACACATCCGGGCGCTCGCGCGCCACGGCGCCGACAGCGCCGTCTCCGTCGGCGGCTTCGCCTACCACTTGAAAGCCGCCGCGCATCAGAGCCATCCGCACACCCAGACGGGTGACCTGATTGTCGTCAGCAATGACGATGGTCGGTTCCGGCGCGCTCACGGCGTCCATCGCCTCAAGTGGCAACCTGCGACAGCCGTCGAACCGATCTCACGGCCGCGGATCGCACGACCGCGCGTGCTTCCACAGCCACGCCTCATGGAAGTCATCCCAGTCTCTATCCGTTGAGCGTCAGTCGAAACCGATGCGGCCATGAACCCATCCTTGGATCCTGCTCTGGGTGATCATCCGTGTGTAC
Source organism: Solirubrobacteraceae bacterium (assembly GCA_049588415.1). Taxonomy (GTDB): domain Bacteria; phylum Actinomycetota; class Thermoleophilia; order Solirubrobacterales; family Solirubrobacteraceae; genus Palsa-744. The sequence continues at coordinate 43,536 of JBAVYU010000067.1, read as the reverse complement.
ATCCTTGTGTATCCATTCTTCCGCTCCGACGCCTCATCCGACATCAGCTACTTAACTAACGTCGGCTTCCGCGCCTACTTTCATGAGTCGAACCTCCATGCCATTTAATCGATTAGTTCGATCAATTGGTTCTTGGCTGTCCGGCTCGGGCCAGATCATACATATCTTGGTGCAACCCCGCATTTTGCGGTTACTTTCTTGCAAAATCTTCCGTGATTTGCCGCACATTGCGGACTTTTCTCGCCCTGGCGCACCCGCGCCCTCGTTGTATGGGCTGTGGACTCATGATAGATGGCAGACGCGCCGTTCCAGGGATTCTTTTGGGCGGCGCAGACCCGCCCGGGCCAAGCCAAGCGCAGGAGCCGATACTCGGCACGACAGACGGCGACCGCGAGCCGTCGCTCCGAGGCGTTCAGACGGTGCTGACGCTGCGGCGCTCAGCGCCGCTGTACCCGGCCAGACGGACCTTGCGCCGGTCCGCGCGTAGGACCGGCCCCGAAGAGTTGCCGATCGCGCGCAGCACGAAAGCGTCGCGGGTGGCGCTGTAGCGAAGCGCCGGTTTGAGCGCCACGAGCCAGTGGCGCGAGATATAGCGACGTGGACGTTGCTGGGTGCGCATCGACTTCTCTCCCGTTCCGAGCATCTGTGGGGCCCGCGAGCACGATCATGCCCCTGCTCACAAAAGCCCTTCGCTAGTTCAATACGTCCCACGCGCTCAACTTCCTACATCCGCTGCTGATACTCCACGGCGGCCAGTCCAGATTCGTGCGCTCCTAGCGAACATTTCGAGGACGAGGCGCTCAATCAGGCGCTCAATCGAGCGTCGGGACCTTCACGCAACAGCCTTCGATCCGCCCTGTGCCCCTGCCGCTGTAGTGGCCGTCGGGTTGGACCTCCACCCGGTAATAGGCCAAGGTGCCCGAGCGATAGCGGATCGTGCACGACCAAGGATCGCGCAGGACGCCCCCTGCCCCGGCCCGGCAATGGACGTGAGCCGGGTCTGTGCGCCTGGCGACAGGCACTGGCTCGGGAGCTTGAGCCACGACGGCCTCCACCTGGGCTGCCGCCACGACCGTGCTCGGCTTCAGAGCCAAGGCGCGCGACTGTTCGATGCGCAGCAGGCCCGCGCCGCCCCGTTCACGCAGGACGGCGACTGTCGCGGCGATCCCTACGAGGATCGCCATGAACACGACAGCCGCCGTCAACCTGCGCATTGATTAGACCGGTCTAGCGATGACCGTGGTCGCCATGGCCACCTTTGTTGTCTCCGCCAAAGCCGCCTTTGCCGAAGCCACCACCGAAGCCACCTTTGTCGCCACCGGAGCCCTGGCCACCTTGGCCGAAGCCACCGCCGCCACCGAAGCCACCGCCGCCGAAGCCACCTTTACCGCCGCCGGAGCCCTGGCCGCCTTTGTCGCCGCCCGAGCCTTTGCCGCCCGAGCCGCCACCTTGGCCGCCTTTGTCGCCGCCGGAGCCTTTGCCGCCGGAGCCGCCGCCTTTATCGCCCGCGCCACCTTTTTCGTGGCCGACGAAATGACAGGCGCCTTCTTCGAGCACGAAGCCGGGCGGGCATTTGGGAACCGGGATCGGCTTGCAATTGCGGCCCTTCAGTTCATACCCGGACGGGCATGTGGGAGGCGGCGTGGGAACGCACTTTCCGGCGTTCACTTCATAGCCACGCGGACATTTGGGCGGAGGAATCGGGGTGCAGTTCCGGCCGGTAAGGACATAGCCGGAGGGGCATTCGGGACGGTACTGGTGATAGCTCGCGCTGCCACCCCCGTCTTTGCCGTCGCCACCGCCGGCCAAGGCCAAGGTGCCGCCCATGCCGAGCACCAAAAAGCCGGCCGCGAACAGGGTTGTGAGGCGTTGCTTCATAAAAGATCCCTTTGGTCGAGAGGTGGACCGGCGGGCCGCCTGCATCGCCCGTAGCTTCACTCGGTCGAGTGCCAGCGGGTCGAGCGAGGGGCGCCCGTCGCGGAGCACGTCGGCGACGTGCCCCAGATCGTCGGTGAGGTGTTCGTCTTCGTGTGAATGGCTCATGTGGGCTGATACGAACGAAGGGCCAGATTCCTGGCTCAAGCTCGCCAGCCTGGACAAACGGACGATGCAACGCCTGTGCGCGGGTTCAAGGACGACGGTTTCGAGCGGCTCTACGCCGAGCACGCCCAAGGCCTATATGCCTTTTTGCGATACCGCACGGGCGATTCGGTCCTGGCCGAAGACCTCTTGGCCGACACTTGCGAGCGGGTCTTGCGCTCACGCAGGCGCTTCGACCCCCGCAAGGGCAGCGCCAAGACGTGGCTGTATGCGATCGCGCTCAACTGCCTGCACGACCACCACCGCCGCCGTGCAGGTGAGAGCAGGGCCTTGGAGCAGGTGGCCGCCGGGGCTTTGGCGGCCATCGACTACGAGGAGATAGACCACTTCGCCGAACTCCACTTCGACGAGCCTGGCGGCGAGGGCTCGCTCGAGCGCGGCTTGGCGACGCTGAGCGGCCCCGAGCGCGAGGCCGTCTCGCTGCGCTACGGCGCCGAGCTGACTTTGCCCGAGATCGCCAAGCTGACGGGTGAGCCGCTCACGACGGTCGAGAGCAGGGTTCGGCGGGCTTTGGAGAAGCTGCGCGAGGCTTTGGCCTGAGTGTTCGCGTAGACCCTGGGCTACAGGTCGCGCTCGCGAATACCCGCAGCGGGGATGTCCCGCCCAGAATCAGGACTTCAAAGACTACGCGTTGGATACGCCTGCACGCTGTGACGGATTGGAGAGTGCTCTCAACGTGCGCTAGCGATCCGCGCTTACTCCAGCCAGCCACACCGCTTATTCAGCGGCGCCAAGGAAACCGGTCGCAGTTGCTGGTCGATCCGGTGTCTGAGGAATTCGACGTGCGAGTTCGTACACGAAATCACATACGACTCAGCGCATCAGATTCCAACCTGTGATAATCGCCGCCATGAGCGGACCAATTTCAGATGTGGCGCAGGCCATCCTCCTCCATGGATCGCCGACGGCGGGAGAGCGGCTGCGCCGCGATTCAGCATTTCGAGCCGCAGATGTCAAGCCGGGTACATTTCGGGCAGCCGCATCGGGCATCGGATCAAAGAAGGGCTCTCCGGGCCTTGCGTTCTTCGACTCGACCCAGGCTGGAAGGATCGCATTTGGCCCTGGGGCAGGTCTAGCAGTAGGCGTCTCAGTCGGGGCTGAGCAAATCAGAGCTGTTCTAGTCGACGCAAACGGTTGGGAGTACCACCAAGAGGAGAGTCCGCCGCTTGAGAATCAGCTCGCCGCCGAGCCCACCGCTGTACTCAACAGGATTAGGGCAACGGTCTCGACCGTTCTACAGAAGACTTTCGACCAGAGCTCTGAGTTGCTGATCGAAGGCGCCTTGCCGCTACTCGGCTGCGCGGTCGCTTGGCCTACGCCTGTCGACAGGCAGCGCAAGGCGGTTGGCCATGCACTTGCACATGACGGCTGGCGTAGCGGAACGCCGCTCGACCAGCGTGTAGCGGATGCCATAGATATTGACGGCTTCCACACCTACGCACTCAACGACGCTCACGCAGCGGCAATCGCCGTCGCTCATCGCGAAACGCACAAGAAGGAGCATCTGGCCTGGGGGCACCCGCTCCTATCGATCGTCTTGCGCCTTGCCGGCAACATTGGCGCTGGCGTGATCGTCCTTGAGCCGCCTGAGGTGGACAAGGAGACCGGACGTAAGAAGTCGGGATTCTTGAAAAGCACGCTTATAGCCGGAGTGGACAACCACGCAGGCGAGATAGGACATGCACAAATTGCTCCGAGTACGATTACCGCACTGAACGAAAAACTTCCAGATCGGCTTGCGGAACTTACTGCTCAGAGGTGCTCGTGCACCTCCAAGGACGATCCCAACCCGCCGCATCTCGAGGCATATGCGGCCGTGCTGGCGCTCACCAAGCGTGTCAACCCCATGGTCGAGCGGCGGGAAGCTCTTGCGACAATTCTCACGAACCCTAGCGAGGAACCTAACAAGCGGGCGCTTGCGGATGTCGGCAGCCTCGTTGCAGAGGCACTTACGGCACCAGTTGCGGTTCTCAACCCCGCCAACATCGTTGTCACTGGTTCCCTGGCCTTGCCGGAGGTCTGCAAGGGGATCAAGGAGCGCGTGAAAAGCGAGAACAAGTTCGGGACCGCGGCCACGGTCACAACAATCCCCGATAAAGACAATGACTACCTACGAGCCAAAGGGGCCGCACTTGCGCTGATCCGTAATCGGGTTCACCGCGAGATAGACAAGCTACTAGGCAGCAACAAGGAGGAGGTCCAGGTCAATGTTGCCGAACTAACGACGCTTTTGTCCGAGAATCCGTTGTGACGAGCGGCCCCTCCTCCCCTGAACCAACGCCAACAAGCACCGGCTCTGGGATCATGGATATCCCATAGACGCGATGGACGCCATCAGTGATCTCTTGCGCAAGCCCCAGCAGCTCCCTGGTGGTTCCTTCCCCCCTGTTCGTCAACGCCATGACGTGCTTAGTTGACAATGAAATCCCGGCCTCCGGGTTTTCCGTCAGCGGGTAACCCTTCGGAAAACCTGCATTCTCGATCAACCACGCCGCCGCCACCTTGACTCGGCCGCCTAGCTGCACTCGATAGGGCATCTCGTTGTCCAGCCCGTGGCGCTCGGCAACCACCTCGCACAGCTGAGCGAATCTTCCAGGAGCAAGAACGGGGTTCTTAAAGAACGAGCCGACCGACCAGGTGTCGTGATCGTTCGCGTCGAGCACCATGCCCTTCGCGGCTCGCAATCCGATCACGGCGTCGCGAACCTCGGCGATCGGCGCCGTTGCTCCTGCCCGAAGACCAAGGCAGTCAAGCACCTCAGGGCTACCCAACGGTCCGGAAGTTCGCGCTTGCCATAGCATAAACCTCACACCAAGAATGAGAAACCTACCAGGATCGGCCTGGAATACAGACTCTCGGTATGCGAAGCCACAGTCGCCGGAAGAGAGCGAAACGATCTTACGAGTACGACTGTCATAGGCGCGAATGCCGACGATGGTTTCAGCGACTTGCTGTCCGTAGGCACCCACGTTCTGGATCGGAGTCGCGCCGACTGTGCCTGGGATCCCCGCAAGCGCCTCGATCCCAGCAAGCCCATCAACGACGCAGGCATCCACAAGATCATCCCAGACCTCGCCAGCAGCCACATCTAGTAGCACCCGTCCGTCGGACTGACAGGCGCGAGCGACGCCGCCGACGTCGACCACCAAGACCGTTCCGGGAAACCCGTCGTCGGCGACAACTAGATTGCTGCCGCCCCCTACGACGAGCAGTGGAGCGCCTTCGTCTTGAGCGGCCGTGGAGGCTTCGATCAAGGCATCTTGATCCTCAGCCACAACGAGAGTCGCGGGCGGACCACCGAGCCTCAGTGTGGTGAGGTCGCTGAGCGACCGATGCTCGATCAAACGATTTGACCCACTCAAAGCCCAGGGAACGCTAACACGAAACCGTCGTTGCTGAGGTACCTGGAACGAGCGGCCAATCCTTGGAGCGTGCGAACAGTCGCGCGATTTCGCATGCTACAGGCCTCGATCGATCACGCCGCCCTTCGTGCGCGAAATCGCCCCCCACATCCCAGATCGGATCTGTACGTAATACCCGAGCTGCGTGATCTTGGCGCAGACGGAAATGACTTTGAAAGGGGAGGCACCGAAGATGACGATCCTCACAACGATCGTGGCGGCCGGCTTCATTTGGTCGATAGTGCTGTTCTTTGCCGCAGTCTTTTTTCGCGAGCGCCAACAGGAGGAAGGATTCTCATGGGCACTCGCGGGCGCCGCGATCTTCTTCCTGACGTTCTGCGACAGGCTTCCCGGACACTGGACCGGCCCGCGCCGGGTCCTCGAACTCCTGCCCGGCGCGTCCCACAGCGACGCACAGTTCCGGTCCGCCGGAGTGGTAATCGTGATTCTGCTTGTCGTTTATTTGCTTCGAGTGGCGGTCTTCTATCGTCTGTTTTTTCGCGGAGGACAGGCGATCGAGCCTGACGACGACGCTGAAGTCGTCAATGACTATGTAGCCCCGGTTCTTAGCTATGGCTGTTTCGCGATCTGTGCCACAGCGCTTATCTCGCCACTTTACAGCCTCGGTCCCATTCTCACGTCGCTCTTGGCAGCTGCTTTGATCCTTGAGTTTTTCGTTCCCATTCTCTCGAGGCTGGCTCACCATCTCAGCGACCTCGCAAAGCTTGTCGTCATCGGCCTAGGGAACGCCCGGCTGGCCATCGGAAGATCTCTCGTTCTATTCGTGAAGTGGACCGCGAACTTCGCCGGCTGGCGACGTGCAGACGTAGGCAACGCGATGTCCGCTTGGGCCGACCGCAAGCTCGCGGCAACCGAGAAGCGGCTCGCAACAGCCGGACCCGAAGGAGACAGAGTCATCCACCAAGTCGCAGAACATCTTCGCATTCAGCGCAAGATGCGGAACAGGCGCGACGGTAGCAATCAGAGCAAATCGAAGAGCGACAGGAAAAGGACGAGTGTGCAATGAAAGAGAAGATCATCTGCGGCAAGTGCCCGGCTGTTTACGACCTCGACGAGATCGAGGCTTACGAGGGCGATGACTTGGTGGGGACCGCGGCAGACATCAAAATCCGCTCCGGCAACGGAGGTGGCGCACCCTCCAAGCTTCGCAAATTTGGGCTTGCCGCGCTCGGCCTATCACCGGTCGAAAAGTCTGTCAGGTATCCGAATTTTGCCGCGATCGACCAGCTGCGGCCACGAACATATCTCTGCCCGGAAGGACACAGGGTCGATGGCAGTCCTGGCGAGCAGTTTCCGTTTGCAGTGATCGGTGCGACCGCATCCACAAAGAGCCACGTGCTTCCTGGGATCGTGCGGGAGCTATATGAGATGCGCGCACTTGCCGGACTGGGAGTCAAGTTGACCGGATCGCTTTACACCGATCCGACGATAAAGAAAAACATCGATCAGCTGTACGGAAGAGGTGGCGCACTGCCGCCTACCCCGAGGGGGGAGCTACAAGGCCCATTCAGTTATCGCCTAGAGGTAGGACCCAATGAAAAAAGATACTCCCTCATGCTGTTCGACATCGCCGGAGAGGATCTTCAAAGTGTGGTGATGATCGCCGATCGCGCCAGGTACATCGCGGTCTGCCGTGCGCTCCTCGTCTTGATCGACCCAGCCGGCTTCCTGCCCAGCCAGTTCGACACAGGACTTCCGATTCGCACTGAAAGCATGCGGATTGATGCGACTCACAATGTCCGCGAGGGGATCCGCGCTTTCGCCGATGTGCTTACCCAGGTTTGGGAAGTCGAGTCCTCGAAGCAACTCGATATTCCGGTGTGTTTCGCGGTGGCCAAGGCAGATGCTGTCGATTGGCCAGAGTGGTATCAATGGGATACGCAGACAGCGTCCGTGATCGGCGCCGCCGGGGATCTCGCAAACCTTGGCGGTGCACTGGCATCGTCCTCATCAGAAACTCGGGAGGCGTTGCTCGAGCTTGGCGGCAAGCTGGTGGTAGAAGAAATCGAAGATCTGTTTGCAGCTGATCGAATTCGCTTCTCCGCACTGTCGGCTACATCCGCGATGCCCGCTCCAAATGCGACAGGGGATCAACTCGCATGGGAGCAGCCTCCGAGACCACAAGGAATCGGGCTCAGTGTCCTGCAGCTACTCGATCTAGCCGGAATGGCCGCCCCGGCAGCCGATACAGCCGAGGTCTGATTATGCAGACCCCGGTGATCCCGCTCGGTCAGATCGAACAGGCCATATACACTTGGGCAGGACAAAACCTCAATGGCGGCAAGGGCCTTGGTTTTGCCGCCGTAAGCCCCGGCCTCGCCGGCAGTCTGGGCTGGCTCGAAACACTTGACCCAGCCCACTTCAGAGTACTTCTTAACGCTGGCGATCTAGAACCTTCAGCGTTTCCCGACTGGAAGGCCCAAGTGTCGATCGGGGCATTTCCAGCCGGTCGCCTCAATGTGGTTTACCTCAAGCGTGCAAGCGTGGGCATAGATGACGCCGGACGCAATCGGCCGCTCGTGCATGTGCTTATTGGCAACGCCGAGGATCTCGACTTGGGGACACTCGACGCGGAAGACGAACACTGGCAATCCGAACAGACTCACGTGAAAGGCCGGCCAACCCTTGACGCGATACCCGCAGAATCCCTCCGTCCAGTCGATCTAAGCCACAACTGCCTGGAGTCAGACGCAGTCGCGGTAGAACTCTTGGATCGACTCCAGGCTGCCGGCGGAACGCTTCGGACACAGCACGCCGACCAGGCCAATAGCAATCAGTTTAATGCTCGACTGCTGCTCGCACTACCAACCGCTCTCTGGCCAGAGATAAGACTGGATTGGTTCATTGGCAACGAAGGACCAGTCTCGGTCATCCAACTAGGCGGTATATCCATGCGGGTAGCTGAGGCCCAAGACCCGCAAGAGCGTGCTCGTCCCGTTGGTCTATCCCAGTGCCAAACGCACTTGCACAGTGAGAAAATCTGGAGGGGTCTGTCTCCTAGCACCCGCAACTGGGACAGCTTCTCGTCGGCTTACGCCACGGCACGCAACGGTCGGCTCTCTCAGCCCCTTGGATCCGAGCAGATCCCGAGGCACACAGTCCACGAGAAGATCGCCGCGACCCTTGGGATCTCCTGGTGGAGCGAGCAAATGCCATTGAGCGACCGCCAGGCGGGCATCGTCGTAGAGGCACTTCAGGCTGAGCCAAGCAGGACTGGTGTCTGGATCAACCAGCTCTCGAGCAAGGAGCTGAATGCGCTTCTTGCCGACGTCGAGACTGGTTCTACCTTCACCCGGATCGCACGTGCGATGACCGTCGATACGGTTCCAACGAGAGACCTGTTGGCCGTCTGGCGAACGAGTGGCCTAGCCACTTTCGGCTATGTGCTGCTCGGCCGTACCGACGATCCAGAGCGCGAGGGGAAATGGGCTGTGTCTCGCCACGTAAATCGGAAGCAACTGAAGGTCCTCTTGAGAATCGAGCTCCAATTTCCGGATCCAATCGAGCGACTTTCGCAGTTGCTCCGCGGCGGCTTCGCCGACAGTACCGAGAGACGACGGTCCTTCGTGAGCGCCTTGAGAGATGCTCAACCGAACATCCAAGCTCGCTGGATTACCGGTACCTTGCTTCCCGCGGCAGAGCTAGGAACAGACACGCTAGCCGCCTTCATCCGTGAGCAGCCAGGGCTATTCGCCGAGGCCTGGGGCGTTCCAGACGAGCTCCGGGAACCATTTCGGCAAGCACTGGACCGTCGCCGGCGCGGAAGGATCGTTCGCCTTCTAGGGGCATAGGAGCAGTCGAAGATCAGCGGGAACCCTGTCCAGAACTTCTCCTCATTGGCTCTCCGCAGCCTCCGCAATGTCAGGGCCTAGCCTGCACCCACGACCGTTCAAGACGGCAAGATCGAGAGATGGTTGCTGGCCAAGGCCGCGGCCTTCACGATCGCGGCGCGCCTGACCCATTCGGTTGGGTTCGAGCCACGCAGCTGCTTAGCCGCCTCTTTGGTCAGACGCTCCAAGGGGTTCAAGCGCACGGCCTTGGCCACATTGGCGCGCGGGTCGATACCGGCCGAGGCCTGGGCGATCGCCAGGGTGTAGTAGGGCTCCCAGCTGTCCGGGTCTTGGGCCACGGCGGCCCTCATCGCCGAGATCGCAAGCCTAGGGCGGCCCCGATGCAGGTCGCAGAAGCCGAGCACCTCATACGGTTCGGGGCGCACGTCCAGCCAGCCGATCGAGGACAGTGCGGCAGGGGTCGCGGCCCCGCAATCGGAGCTATACAGAGCGTGCTCGGCTTCCCCCAGCTTGCTCTCAGAGCCCACGATCGAGACCGGCACGACCAGGGTGACCAAGAGCAACAGCCCCAGCACGATCCGTGTCTGGTGCGCCGGCACCCAGCTTGGCGCGCCCCCTGAACCCACGCCCGCCTCCCCCGCCGGGTCGCGCGGATCCGCCGCCGACGGGGAGACCCGGCGCGGACTCAAGGCAAGGCCCGCGGCGGCAAGCACACCAAGCGTGACGACCGGCATCTCCCAGTCCCAATCCACACCGGCATGCAGTATCCACACCACGGCCAACGCCAGCACGGCTCCATGGACTACCCGTCTGGAGCCGGAGGCACGAACGACGATCCCCACCAAGATCGCGCCCAGGAGCACGACCAGCAGCAGGAACCCAGGCAGCCCCAGCTCCGCCATCGCCTGCAAGTAGAGGCTGTGCGCGTTGATGACGTATGCCGGGCGCGAGCGGTTGGCGTTCCAGAGCGTCTGGTAGGTACCGGCACCGTTGCCCTTCAAGGGGGCCGCGTCGAAGCCGTTCAAGGCGACCTGCCACAGTTCGGTGCGCCCGTCGTTGGAGGGGTCGGTCAGGCGCGAGCGCAGATCGCCTTTGGCGAGCTTGGTCGGGGCGCCGCCGATGAAGCCGCTCCACTCGTGGGCCACTGCGTGGGGCGCCCCCAGGGCGAGAGCCGCCACGAGCGCCAAGGCGCCGGCGCCGCCCAGGATCATCCGCTTGGTCTTGACCGGGACCATCCCCAGCGCGCCTGCCCTGCGTAGGCGGGGATCGAGCAGGTGGGAGCAGACCAAGCGCAGCGTCATGCACGCCGCCACGCACCCGGCAGCCACCCAGGCAACCCGGTGTCCTTGGGCAACCGCGGCCGGGGTAGTCGGGTCCAGGGTGTCCAGGAGATTCGCTTTGTAGGCCGCCACCAACAGCAAGCCCGTCGCCGGGATCGTGGCGATCGCTCCGCTGAGTAGGCCTCTGGGACGTGCCACACACACGTAGATGGCCAAGCCGATGGCTCCCGCCAATATCGATCCTCGCGAGAAGGTGAAGAACAGGGTGGCCGCCAACAGCGGCATCACCCCCGCCGCAAGCACCGCCACAACCCGCTTTTCCCGCAGGCTGGAGGTGAGGTGAAAAGCAAGCACGATCCCCATCGCGGCAAGCAAGCCGAGCGTGTTCCAGTAGGTGACCGGGAAGCTCAACCTTTGGTTGGACACGTCGGGCGCGGTGTGCAACACGTCGGGCGCCAACCTCGTAGCCAAACCGGCCACGCACACGATCGCGATGCCCGCAGCCAGGCCTCGCAGCAGCCAACGCAGGTTGGCCTGGGTCGCGCGAACGGTGGCGAACAACAGCAGAACCAACAGATAGGACCAGGCCCTGTCGAACTCGATCAGGGCTCTCCCGGTCGCATGCGACCACAGGGCTGAGGCCAAAGTCAGGCCCGCATAGGCGCCCAAGGCCACGACCGCCACGAGTGTGACCGGGGCGATCCCCTCGAAGGGCCTTCGGGCCTGCAGGATCCTGACGAGCAGGACTTGGGTGAGCACGATCGCCACGACCGCGGGCGTGCCCGGAAAGTAGCCGCCCGCGTTGAAGCCCGTGAACACGATCAAGGCGCCGGGCAGGAGCATCAGGGCGACCATCGCCGCCTCCTGTGCCCAGGTAGCCGGAATGTCGGCGGATCTCGCCTCGCCAGTAGCCCGGCCGTCGCTGGGAGCGCCCGCCTGACGCTCCGGAGCGGGCAGCCCGAAGCCTATGCTCGCGCCTGTAGCCATCCGCGCATCGTAAGCCCGCCCGGATGAGCCCTGGACGAGTGTTCTAGTTGTCTGCGTCCGCGTAGCAGCGGCTCACGCGGCCCACGCGGGCTGCTGCCGCCGCTAACTCAACCGAGGCGGATCGACTCGCTGTAAGCCGATATGTGCGAACCGTCATTGATCTTGACGAGCGCTTGGTAGTCGCCGCGGTGGCGGACCCTGACGATCGTGCTGAAGCTCGACACGGTAGGACCTGCGGAGTGGACGGAAGTGCCACCCACGTTGAGTGAGGAGTGCCCAGGCCGCAACAGTTGAAAACCGACCTCCGCGCCGACCTCGGCCGGGGCGACCGCGCCATACATGCGGTAGTAGCGGCCGGCCTTATGGCGGTGTACACGTTGCACATGAAAACTGACCCTGACGGCCACGTTCTGCAAGAACACGGGGCTCACGACATAGGGCGCACCGGTGGTAACCACCCTGAATTGAGTATTCACCTGCATGCCCACAATCGGGAACGAGAACCCTCCGGCCACGTTCGTGATCTCAGGGTTGCCCACGGGCTTGAAGCCCTGCACATAAGGGAACGGGTTCGATTGCAACACGATCGCGCGACCCCCACCACCAGTTCCGAACAGGGTGCCGCCGAGCACGAATGTATCGCCGAAGGGGACCGGACTGGGGCTTGTCGAGATCGACAGAGCGAGGGGCACCTTGGGCGTTTTGAAGGCGCGATCGCCTCCGATAACGGCGCCCCGGGCACCGTAGGCCACGATGCGGTAGTGGTAGAGCGTGTTGGGCCGCAAACCGCCCACAGGCTGGTTCAGATGGATCGTCGCGGGTGAGCGGCCGCCCGGCTGTAGCGGAGTTTGGTTGCCATAGGCCTTGGTTGTGCCGTACTGGAAGCGGTAGTTGGCGGGCTCGGCTTTGGCATTGATTACGCCGAGCAGGATGACCGAGGTGGGCGTCAGGCCGGTGATAGTGCCGGTGTAGACGGAAGGCTGAGGCGGGGGCGAGGCGGCGGAGGCTCCGCTCGAGAGGATCAAGCCGAGCGAGGCGAGGCCAGCGGTTAGGAATGTGGCGATTTGTTTCATGGCTCTTACATTGCCCTTCATCACGAGAGATAACCCTCGAATCGGACGAGAGTCGCGGCGGACCCCCGAAGTCAGGGTCAGACTGCCAGCTTGGCGGCGCAGGCCGCGAGCAGGGTCGCGCCGACCTTGCCGACGGCGTCCTCGATGCTTTCCTGGCCGGAGTGCAACACGAGGTCCGGGTTGGCGGGCGGCTCATACGGCGCGTCGATCCCAGTCATTCCCGCAAGGCTTCCCGCGCGCGCGCGGGCGTAGAGGCCCTTGGGATCCCTCTGCTCACACAGCGCCAAGGGCGTATCGAGGAAGACCTCGACGAAAGGCAAGTCCACGGCGGCGTGCAGCGAGGCAGCTTCTTCGCGGTCGCGCGCATAGGGGCTGACGAGCCCCACGATCGCGATCGTGCCGGACTCGGCGAGCAGGCGTGCCACGTGGGCGGTCCTGCGCACGTTCTCGGTTCTTGCCTCTTCGCCGAACCCCAGGTCCCCGTTAAGACCGTGGCGTAGGTTGTCCCCGTCAAGCATGAAGGCCGGCCTGCCTTCGCTCACCAGCTGACACTCCACGGCGCTCGCGATCGTGGACTTGCCGGCCGCGGGCAGGCCCGTGAACCAGATCGTGGCGCCCGCGTGCCCGAGTGACTCCCAGCGTTCTCGGCGGGTCAGGGCGGAGCGCTGCCACTTGACGTTGGGGCTGTGCGGCGTATTGGGGCTAGTTACCTTGCCATTCGTGAGCATCGGCTATCGCCTCTTTTCCCTGGCTGGGCCCACCGCAATCGGGTCTGCGGCCGCGCAGCTGTTGAGCTCGTGCAGAACCCTATACGAACGTGCGCCTCCCTTTCCGACAGCTCTCACGATCTTTGGACAGGTGTCGGAGACCGCGGCCCAAACCTCGTCGCGCATGGGTTCCACGGTACCAGCGAGACGTTACGATGATGCGGTGATGTCGCCTGAGGATGCCACCCGCCCAGCGAACTCAAGCGATGCGGATTTCGTGCGCGATCCGCTCGCCGCGCCCGCGACGACGCTGGCCGCCCGCCGGCGTTCCATGTCTGAGCGGCTGGAGCTGGCCTTGAGCTGGAACGCCGTGGCGGCTGAGCTTCGCGCCGGCCTGAAGGCGACTATGAGCCACGCGCATCAGGGCCGGTGACCGATTCTGGGGCGTTTGACGCTCGTGAGCTATTTCGTGCGCTCGCGCGCTGTGAAGTCGAGTACGTGACGATTGGGGGTATCGCGATCCAGGCATACGGAGGCCAGCGCCTGACGCAGGATCTCGATGTCGCCATCGCCTCGTCCACGGAGAACCTCACGCGGCTTGCAAGCGCTATAAGCGACCTTGACGCACGCATCCTTGGTCCAGACGGGCAACGTTCGAAGTCGGTACCAACCGTCGACCTGCTCGCCTCCAGCGATCAGTGGCATCTCATCACCACCTACGGACCGCTTGACGTTCTCACGCTGCCGGCCCACCTTGGCTCGTTCGCGGACATGCGAGCGCGTGCGCACGAGGTGCCGCTGGGCGATCTGACCATCCCGATCGCCCACCGCGACGATCTGCTGGAGATGAAGCGCACGGCCGGCCGCCCGCAGGATCTCGCGGACGTGAAGCTGCTCGAATCGCTGGACGACGCGCCCTGAGGTAACGCGTGGCGCCAACCTACGCGCGGCCCGCGTTAGGCGTGATTGGAGGCGTGACGCGAGACCATCTGTGCGATGCGGCGTGCCATCCCGCTTGGCATGAGACCGAGACCTGAAGGCCCGATGTCCTGGGTTATCTTCAACTCGCCAGGCTCAGGCGGTGTTTGACCAACAGATCCGTTGATCTCGGGCAACTTGCCGGTTGGATATGTACTGCTCACGGATTTCATCTTTTGGGTCATTGGTTGGATCGTAGGGGCTACGTGACCAGATCGCCGAGAACTCGAACAAGCTGCGCTGCGCCAAACAGAACGAACGCGACCCCGGTCAGGACCAAGCTTGGCCTCACCAATGGAGAGCAACGCGTCGGCTAGATCGCCTGTCGCTTGGGAGTCTTCCTTGACCGTAGTCATCGAACATACGTTCCCATTTGATGCGGACGGAACGCAACAAGAAGGCGCGTATTTTGGGGCGCATCCGCGCAGCCCACTGGGTCCCCCGAGGCCCTAGGGTGCGGGGCGTCCGGCCCCGCCTCCGGACCCTACGATTCAGCCTTCCGGCGAAAAGGCCGAAGGCTCCTCGGGAGCCGTCGCTCCGATAGACGACGCCGGCGTGTCATCGGCATGCTCATTCGGCTCGATCTGCTTTCGTGCCCACTGGACGGCGGAAGCCGCCCACCGCATCGCCTGGTCGCGATCCAGGTGGGTTGAAGGAGCCATGCCATAGCGCAAACGCGCAGCGAAAGGCGACAAATCATCGACGCCGGCGAGGTCCTTCGGCACCTCGATGTCGTTCTTCTGGCAAAGCCGGACAAGTCCGTCCAGGTCGTGCGAGTACGGGAATTCGATCTTGCGAAGAGCCAGCACTGACTTCAAAGACTTCTCGACCGCCTGCTGCGTGTGGAAGCCAAGCCCTGCATCCGTCACTCCCTTAATTGGCAATAGCGATCTGGCCATGAACTCATCGTCCGCCGCCGCGCCGAGCAGCATCTCCGCGATATCGACCGGACCAGCCATCACGCCGCCAGTTGGCGACCCTCGGCCAACGCCGCGTGAATCACGCTCCCGTACACGTCGCGCCAAGCCTCACTTTCGTGCTTACTTGCCACTATGACATCGGCAAACACGTCAAGGCCGCGCAAGGCCCGCCGCAACCGCACCGACTCCGAGGTGGGATTCTCGACCTCCGGCTCGATCACCAGGAAGTCGAGATCGCTGTGCTTGACTGCTTCACCCCGGGCGTGGGAGCCGAATAGGATCACTCGCGTTTGGGGTGGAGCGGCCGCCAACAAGCGCCGACCGGCCTCTTGTATGACCGCCTCATCGAACATGCGATCACGGTAGCGAACCAGACCGTCGGTTCGCCGATCAGCCGCCCGGGGAAGGCACCGGCGGCGCGTCGGGAGCCGCGGCGCCGTTCGGCGAGGCGGGCGTGTCGGCGGGCGGCTCGGGCTTGGCGGGGGTGTAGTCATAGCCGTAGCCATACCCATAGCCGCCGCGACGACCGGACTTGAAGCCGTTGGCGATCACACCAAGCAAGGGCGCACCGGCGCCGGTCAGGGTCTCATGGAGGCGTTCGGCGACATCCCGGCGATTGCGCCCGACGCGGCCCACGATCACGACGCCGTCCACCTTCTTCAACAGGGGGAAGGCGTCGGAGACGGCGGTGAGGGGCGGCGTGTCGATCACGACCAGGTCGTAGATAGCTTTGGCTTCGTCCAGGAGAGTCTCCATCGCGTGGCTCTCGATCAGCTCGCCGGGATTGGGCGGCGGCGTGGCGCCGGCCACCAGGACATCGAAGGAGTGCCCGTCGGGCTTCTCGGTCGTGGGGGCGACCAGCTGGATCGTGTGTAAAGCTTGGGCGAAGGGGACGCTGCCGATCAGCACATCGGCCACCCCGCGTCCCGAGGAGATGCCGAGCTGACGCGCGATCGTGGGCCTGCGCAGGTCGGCCTCGAGCAGCAACACGCGCGCGCCCACGCGCGCGGAGGCGGCGGCGAGATGGCGCGCGATTGTTGTCTTGCCATCGCCGGGGGCCGCCGAGGCCACCATCAAGGTGCGCAGTTCGCGGTCCACGTTGAAGTAACGCATGTGGGCACGGATCAGGTGGAAAGCCTCGGACTCGCCGGATGGCAAGGGGGCGCCGGGGACGCCTTGGCCACCGCCTGAGCGCTGGAGGGCCGAGCTCTCGGGGACGACGCCGAGCAGGGGAAGGCCGTAGACCTTCTCGAGGTCCTTGGGCTCACGGATACGGCGGTCCAGGCGCTCTAGGAGGAAGGCGATGCCGATGCCGAGGAGGAGGCCGAGGACGGCGCCGAGGACCGTGTTGCGCGTGATCTTAGGAGAGGACGGCGACGTGGGAACTGTCGCCGCCTGAGCAACTTCTACATTGCCGCTGCGCAATTCTGCAAGCACACCCAGCGACTGCGCACGACCGGCCAGAGCCACACCGGACGGACTCAACTTCTGCTTGGGCGTGAGACTCTTTAGCTGCTTTTCCACCAGCCTAAGAGCCGAGGCGTAGTAGGCGTGGTTACTGTTCTGCTGCTCTTTTACGAACACCTTGGTGTATGTGTTCGCAATGTCTGCAGCGAGTACTGGCGAAGTCGCGGTCGCAGATACGTTGACGACATTAGATTCGCCCTGAGCGCTTACGCCCAAATCTTCGCTGACCTTTTCCTTGGTCAACCCTTGGCCGAGATGACTCGCGGTCTTGGCCGACATGTCGCCAAGTTGGACGAGCTTCAGATTGGTCTGCTGCTGCGGCACCTGGCTACCGCTGCTAACAGCCTGCAGTCCGGCAGCCTGTAGGTTAGTTTGGCTGTTGTTAAAGACCAACGACGCCGCAGCCGTGTACTTCTTTGGCTGGTGCTTGGACAAGCCAAATGCCGCACCCGCCGCGAGTACAAGACAGAGCAGGATCACTGGCGCACGCCGACGCAGGACGCCCAACGACTGCTCTATGTTGAATCCATCGGAATCTTGCTGCACTTGTGTAGTATCCTTCCAGATCGCTACGCGTCCTTTGCGCTTGTAGCATACAGAAGGTCGATGCGTGCGATTCTGGCGGACGAAACGAGCCCTTCCGCTCCGCATAGACTGATCGGCAGTCGCCTACCCTCAGACGCTGTTCGAGACTTGCTTAGTGGCGGAATAGTGGCGAAACTCTATCGAGGCCGTCCCCCTCGCGGACTACCCGGCATCACGTCGACGCGAACTTGCTCTCCCGGACCTACATACTCGATCGACCGGTCTCACGATGCGGGCGCGTCAAGCCGCCACAACTTAATCCAGTTGTCCCAATACCAATATACGGTCGTATGGACGACGAACCGCGATAGATATCCGGCAGGACGACCGCCCCCAATAAAACTCTATACGCCTGAACGCCGGCGGCTTCGTATGGAAAGTATCCCAAATGCCGTTACATTGATGCCGACGAGACGGCGAGCAAGTACAACCAACACTGTATTCCAGAGCACAAGACTGGAGGCAAACGCAATTGCGCCGCCAGTCACCCCAAACAAAGGAACCAGTGCAACCGCGAGAACGATATTAGCTACGAGGCCCACACCCACACCCGCAACGGCAACGCGCTCTTGGCCGGTCATGAGTAGAACGTTTCCCGACGGTCCCGCTGCAGCATTAATCAGCTGACCAAGAGCCAAGATTACGAGTGCCGTGGCCCCTGCCTGGAAGCTCGCCCCGAACAGGCCAAGATAAAGATGAGGGAAGACCATAAAAACTATAGCCACGGGAGCAGACACGAACAACGTGGCGCGAGCCATATGTTCAGTCGTACGCTCAAGACCTGACCAGTCTTTAGCCGCGTGCAGTCGCGCAATCGCAGGAGCTAGTGCCATATTGGTGGCGTACAACAGTATTACGATTACTTCCGCACCCTTTTGAACCGCGGTATATATGCCTGCCCCACGAGCCCCATCGAGTGCTCCTACAATTAGCGTTGTGAGATAATTATTGGCGATCCAAACTCCGGAAATCAACATCATGGGAAGCGAAACCCGCAGCCACTCACGAGTGAGATATTCTGGATAAACCGTACGAAGAACAGCAGGAATTGCACGCCTCAGCATAAGAACGCCAACGACAAACGCCACAGCAACGCCTATCAAGTTCGCACCAAGAGCAGTCGTAGGCGTAAGAGCACCATTTCCCAAGAACTGCAACATAATAACCCCAACTATGATCAGCAGCGGTCGAACCAGATACTCGGGAAACTGTCCCTGCACGACGCGTCCAAACCCCTGCATGGCCCCTTGGCGCAAAAGCGTTAGCGATGTCACGGGTACGAGCAACATGGCCACACAAAAAGGATCGCGGAATGAGGGGGAAAGAAATATGACCGCAACGGCAATTCCAAACACTGCGATAGCCGACGAGGAGATCAATACGAGTTGATTTGCGCGGAAAAGCAGACCCTTCATCAAAGCCCATTGTTTCCGCACCTCGTATACTGCGATTCCGCGCACCAAGAACGTATTTAGACCGAGAATGGCCGGAACCCCCAGAAGCGTCGACCACGCAAATGCGAGCGCATAGTGGCCGTAGCCCCTGCTTCCTAGAAAGCGCGCGAGCAGAACGGCTAGCACAAAGGCCATTATGCTTGAGGCCCCTTGTAGCATGGCGGTGGCAGAGGCCTTTGCGAACAATCTTGTGACAACTGGGGGCGCAGAGGCCGCAACATCGCTAGCTTCTTCTTGCACAAGAACATCACCCTTCATCTCACGAGCCCCCATCTCGCTAGCAGATAGGGGATCGCCAAGATGAGCGGCCAGCGCCTCGTGCGCCGCCAACACGCTGGGTATTGCGTCTTGACCGGAATCGATGTCGGGCGAATCGCCTTCCTGAACCATTACCTACACCTTGCCAATCAAGCTAGCTTATCTACCATGAAAAGAAATAGTCAGCCAGTTCGTCTGCTAGTCGCCAAATGTTCCAGCTCTGGCGACCATCCTGTATTGACGCCTTTTACGAGAGCCGTGAGATATCACGGCGCTGTACTAGAGGAGCCAGTTGTCGAAGTGCCAGTCCAATTAGCTAGCCAGGGAGCCTCTCTCCCAAGAAGATCTTCCAGGGCTTCCCCATCGGACTTAAAGTGGACTCTCAATCTGTCGCGTACCGATTGAGACATACCATCGTCGTCGACCGCCCCCCGCTTCGCGTTCCAGATTGCGGCGTGGTAAGAAGCCCGATCAATAGCAAAGCGCACGCGCTTTGGTAGTGCATGCCAAAGCTTGCGAGCCGAGCTCTTTCGCGCGAGATCCGCCTGCCATCTGACAAGATGTAGTCCGGGTATTCGCTCTTTGACTGCACCCTCTCGATAGCGACTATCTAGATTGTCGGGCACAAAGTCATCCGCTACGCCTACAAAGTCGAACACTGACTCAAGAACCTCAAGAGGCCGGTCGGCAAGCTCATTTGTAAAGATTACCTTGAGCTGCTGCCGTGGAAAGACGCGCAAGAAGCCATCGAGGATTCGTGCGTATTCCCCCATCACAATGTACCCATTGGTCATTGTCGGCACGGCGCGTGCTTTATCTAGCGCCTCGGGCGCTAGAAGCCGGTCAACAGCCACATCGAACGAGAGGGACTCTGTCTGCGCAAGCGTCATCATACGATGAGCAGAACAAGCCCTCTCCACCGGGTCCCTAAGAACGCAGATAAGCTTCGCCTCAGGTAGCGATTGCATTATACGCCTAGGGATGACCTCCTCAAGCGATCCAAGCAACTCAGCTTCATTCGACCCCACTCGCGATCCTTCCCCGAGTTCATGCCCTAGCACATCTCCGGGACGCCCGCTCATGTAGTAGGTAGAGGCCTCCCCACATACAACGTCGAGCCCCGCGCCTCGTGTGACCTTCGCGAAATACCAATCCCATCCGCGCTGGAAAACATGATCTCTATTAAAAAATTCAATCTCCTTCTCAGGCGGCATATGTATCCG
Source organism: Solirubrobacteraceae bacterium (assembly GCA_049588415.1). GTDB lineage: Bacteria > Actinomycetota > Thermoleophilia > Solirubrobacterales > Solirubrobacteraceae > Palsa-744. Next base: position 23,291 of record JBAVYU010000067.1, on the reverse strand, counting down.
CGGATGACGGCGCATGTACTCGAACAAGGAAGTTGTCCCGCCCTTTTGCGCACCAATGATCAGGAAACCAATTTTGGACATGGGATTAACGAGGCGACTTGCTTGGGTAGCCCAACCTGCGCGCGCAGGCTGCCTGCTTGTGCTCTTCGCGTCGAGGTCTAGACATTATCTTTACTACAGAAAACAAGAAGTGCCCTCCGAAAGCAGACTCCGTTTGCCGGAGACTAAGGATCGCGGCCAGTCTAGACGATCCCGACGGGCTTGGATCCAAAGGCCACTAGCTGGTGTTCGACGATGGCGGAAGGCGCCAACGAGGATCGACTGCATAAAGGCTCGCCATTCCTGGCCCCGCATAACATGCGATCCGAGCGGGCCACTCGGACGGGCACGGTACTGCCATGGACTTCATCCTTTAGTCCTGTGACGACCAGGCAACGAGTCGCCTTCGAGGAAACCACAAGCCGTCCTGGCACCAAGCGACGGACCGATGCCTAACGCAGCAGGCGCGAGCCGCCGCAAGCCTCAAAACGTCTCGATGGGCCTCATCGAAGCCGCCGTGATGATAGGCCAACATCCCAAGCTTGGCGATCACGAGGCTCAAGCGACCGAAAGGGGGGTTCCCATGCCACATATCCGAATGTCTTGGGAGTAGAGCGGCGGCCAACGACGAACGTAACCCTGAGGTCTGCCATGGAAACCATTCGCGATCTATGCGCCGGATCGACCCGAGCCCGGTGCGGCATTCTCCGCTCCAGCGACCACGGCCCGTTATCGACCAGGAGCGCTTGCGCTCAAGCAAACGACCACGTTACCCAACACTCGACCTATCTCAGCGCGACAAACCCACGACTTTGGTGTACGGTTTCGATCAACATGCCCCTTTCCCCCTACCGCAAAGAACCCGACCAAGGCATACTCTAGATCGAGGTGGCGAGCAAATTCGTCAGCCTCAGCGCCACGCACAACAGCTACAGCCTTATAAGCCCATCGTCCTCAGGACCCCTCCAAGATTGCGGCCTTCAGCAACGTCTTAGCTACCATCGTGCACTATAGATTCACAGAAAGACTAAACGTCGTCACCGCGTCGGGATGTGGTCTTGCGGCGGTGCTCGGAGCAATTGCAGCCACTCGCTATGGCGCGCTCGCCAGTGGCGTAATAGTTGGAATGTTTTTCTTTACTGGAGCAACAGCGATCTATTTTCGAGATCCGATCATCGCGCTAGTTGGACTATGGTTGTTTGAGGTTTTCAATGCTCCGCTGTCCACGATATTTGGATACTCGTCGAGCACTGGGCAGGCTATTAGGCAAGCTGACGAGATATTGGTGCTTCTTTTCGTGGGCCTCACCATCTGGCACGCTATACGCACTAACCGTCGACTGCCTCCGCTGCGATTTGTGGTGCCCGGTATCGGAGTAGCTATATTCGGGTTGCTGGGAGCTATCGTCCACGAAGTACCACTGAATGTAAGTTTGTCTGGAGCCCTACTTGGACTCAAGCTATGGATAATGGTCGCCGCCGTTCTCTTGCTTCCATGGAAGCCGTCAGACTCCCAGCGTATCTACATTGTGGCAATGACAGTCGGCGTGCTCGTAGCTATCATCGGCATCACCGACCATCTGACAGGGGGGGGAGTATCGAACATCCTCCATAGTTCCAATATTACTCTCACCCGAGAAGGAGCGTACCGCTCGGGGGCTGATCATTCGATCTTCCCGACCCCGGGTGAATATAGCTTGTTTATGAGTTTGCTATTCGCAATAGCCGTCGCGCGTCTCGCCAATAAATTCACACGTATTGATTTCATGCTTGCACTGTTGTTTGCCGGTTCCGTGATATTGTCTCTGCGCCTACGCGGATTCCTTTCACTTACAGCTGTGGTGCTTGTTGTGGTCGCGGCCCAAGCTGCAACAAAAAGACGTGGTGCTCTAATTGCCCTTATCGGTGGTTTGCTACTGATCACAGTCGCCTACAACCTTGAGGAAGGCGTGATCACAAAGCAATTCTCTACCTATTCTTCTTCAGAAACCTCAGCACGATCCCGCCTTTATACTACGGGCGAGCAGATCGCATCTACCGACTTTCCAATTGGAGTCGGCTTCGGACGATTCGCGAGCTATCCATCACGACTGTACTACAGTCCAGTTTATTATCAATATGGACTTAACTGGATAGTTGGCCTGTCACCCACATCCGTATTCCCAAATTTTATCGATGACACCTCTTGGCCAAGCGTCATCGGTGAGACGGGTTACGGAGGGTTCGCAGCCTACGTGATCGGGATAATCGTGCTTATACTTGCCGCAGTGCGGGGACTTCAGGTCGAACCGGACGCTAGGAGATGGATACCACTGGCTGGTCTCTGTATGATTGCCGTATTTCTCGTCGACTCTTTGGCCGACGCAACACTTTTTTCTTGGCTAGCCGCTACCACGCTTGCGATGATTCTAGGTCCTGTACTCGTCGCCCAATCAGATCCAGCAGTCGCACGCGCAAGCCTATCGGACAACCAGATCGGGCAGCTATTGATTGAGGACAGCGCACTGCCGAACGCACGCAATCCGTCCTAACGCGAATCCTGTAGATGGATCGATGTGCACGTTTACAATGATTGATAAAAATCTTTCAGTAATGCATCAATAACCTCAGGGCCTCGTGTTTCTGTACAGAACTCCTGGCATCGAGACCCAACGCGTTGCGCTGTTTGCCGGTCGATCAAAAACAGTTTCATAGCCTGCGCAAGTGCCGCAGCATCTTCGACGGGGACCATCATCTCCTTGCATGGTGCTAGCTCTTCCGTCCCGCCAACTGGTGTCGCCACGAACGGCCTGCCAGCAGCCAAGGCCTCGGTAAGAATCATCGGCATACCCTCAGAGCGAGAGGGAAGCACCACGACTCTCGATGAACGTATAAGAGGACCTATTAGACGGGGATCAACAGCCTCCTCAATCGTCATTCTTTCCAATGATGGCGGCTGATAATCGTCAATTGGCCCCACCAGACGGCAGTGTCCTTGAATTCCTGCGTCGAGCAGCATCCGCCATGCGCTGACGAGTACATCAACACCCTTACGCATACCTATGGTTCCAGCAAATAGTGCAACCGGTTCAGTTCCGCCAGCCGGAGGAGACCCGTGATCGATTGCGACCGGGTTTGGGAGGCGCTTGACGCGGGCTCGGATTCCTAGTTGCTGAACAGCCGTCTTGGTCTCATTAGAGAGGCACAATATCCCGTCAGCCTTGGCGAGGATAGAACCCACCAATCGCCGGTGCGCCTGTGCAAATTCCGGGAAATCAAATCCGTGGATCGAGACCACTACCTTTAGCCCGCGGGCTTTGGCGAGACCGATTAGTGGTCCATCACGTGCGTAGGCTCCACCGTTTGACATGTGCACATGTACGATGGTGCCAGAATCGGCACGCATGATGGCCCCGACAGCACGAAGAACAAGCATAGAGTTCGTAACGTGTTTCGCACCGTTCCAGGTCGGCTGCAGAGAAATCTGATCCGAGCCAATACCAAAATCAGAAATGGTGCGCATTACGGACTGAGTTCCCCCGACTGTTAGCGGATGAGGCCCTATGTGAATAGTCTTAGTCATCGTCGCGTCCTTGCAGACACCACCGCGTCCGGTCCGCTATCAGTTGCCTCACGTTATAGGGTCCTGTGCAGGACCCATCATATACCAGATCGCTTGATTCAAAGGTGGTTCGCTCAATCGTTACGTGTGCAAGTAGCGCCGATAGCCGCTGCTACGTCGCGTCCAAGCTCGACCTCAAACCCAGGCGGACTGCGTGGACGAGTACATAGATCCCGCCTCGCTAGACGAAGGCCTGAAGACCGGGTATCCTGCTCGGCATGAAAAAGTTCTTTTGCCTTCTGGCCTACTACACGTTCGCTCAATTTCTTCCCGACATGCCCTTCCCCGGTGGCACGGCGTCAACCCGCCTTAGGAGCTTCTTGGCTCGCGGCTTTCTGGCGAGCGCAGGCAAAGAAATCGACATTCGGTCCAACGCATTCTTGGCTGATGGTCGATATCTACACATGGCTGATCGATCGAGCATCGGACCGGGCTGCAAAATCTATGGTGCACACCTCGGATACGGTGTCATTGTCGGCCCGCACTGCGTTTTCTTCAAGGAGAATCGTGCCGCCGATGACCTGAATAAGCCGGTTGGTGCCCACGGTACTACCCAGATCAAAGTGCCGGTGGTCGAGGACTTTGCCTGGGTCGGTGAGCGGGTATTGGTGCTTCAGGGTAGGCGGATCGGAAAGGGCGCGATCGTGGGAGCCGGAGCGGTCGTAACCCGCGACGTTCCTCCTTTCAGCATCGTTGGTGGAAATCCGGCCAGGGTCATTGGTCATCGGGGGCAAAGCAGCGAAAGCAGCTCACCTGCGCCTGAGGTGCAATCTTCCGAGACAGGCACTCCATCTGAAAGCTTCTGAAACACCTGACGTCGCTCTGAACCAGATCGCGGGGCGCTCGGACGCTTCGCCTTCGCGAAGCACTCTCGAGTAGACTTCCGGCTTCAGATGGAGAGCGTCAGGTTGACCCCAGACATTACGAGCACACGCATAGGACTCGGGTGTGGCGGCCTAATGCGAGAGCCTGCCAACCGTAAGCGTCAGCGCCTACTAGATGAGGCCTTTGACCAAGGCATCAGACATTTTGACGTGGCACGTATGTACGGCCTTGGAGCGGCTGAGGGCGAACTGGGACGCTTCGCACGGGGACGTCGCGACCAAGTGGTGATCGCCACGAAGTTCGGGATCGAGCCCCCACCGACTTCCGGGCGTCTCGCACGCTTGCAGGGTCCGGCCCGCTGGCTTCTTGCGCGCTACCCTGCGCTACGTAGCTATGTAAAGAAGCGCGCAGACGCTTCTCACGAGCCACGCAACTACGACGCCGCTACGGCGCGCACAAGCCTGCAAACAAGCCTGCGCGAGCTTCAGACTGATTACGTGGACCTTTTGCTTGTTCACGACCCAGCACCAACAGATCGCGTTGACTTGCCGAGCATCTGCGCCTATCTGGAAGAGGCGCGTGAGGCAGGCCATCTGCGTGCTTGGGGGGTGGCCGGCGAACAGGAGCCCTGCATTCACATCAAGCAATCGCTCCCCGCTACAGCGATTCTCCAGACACGCGAGGATATCCTTTCTCGGATCTCCCACGCACCAAATGATTTGGAGCCTCTTATAACTTTTGGGGTTCTAAGCAATGCACTCCGCCAAATCACCGACCACCTTAAAGAGTCAGCCCGGCGCCGCTCACAATGGTCCAAAGCCCTAGGTATAGATTGCTCACCGCAGACCGTTGCCTCGTTGCTGCTGCGCGACGCGCTGGACTCCAATCCTAGAGGTGTCGTTCTATACAGCACAATCCGACCGGATCGACTGAGCGAAGTCAAATCTATCGCTTCCGGCACGCACAACCACGACGACCCACAGCTGGCTGAGTTCAGACGCATGGTTAAGCACGAGATCTTGAGCCCCAGCGAGCTGAACGGAAATATTGGCAGATGAGCGGAGAGACGGCTGCTCCTACTGAGTCACACCTGGAAACCGATATAGCAGTGGTGGGCGCAGGCCCGGCCGGCATCGTTCTGGCGTTGGAGATGGCCCGCTCGGGGCGTCATGTTCTGTTGATCGACAGCGGCGGAAATTCCCGTAAACCAGACGTTCAACGGCTTGGCGATCTCGCGGGAGAGGATCCCATGCATGTCCCAATGTCACTTGCCACTAGTCGCCAACTTGGCGGCGCCTCCAACCTCTGGGGCGGACGTTGCGTTCCCTTCGACCCAATCGATTTCAAGCCGCGCAGCATCACTGGCGACGCAAGATGGCCTGTTTCATACGACGAGCTTCAACCCTACTTTCAACGAGCGTGTGATTGGTGCGTATGCGGCGACGCGATATTCGATGTCCGCAATGTTCCGGGCCTTGCAACACGGTCGCTCGTTCCTGGGTTTCCGGATGGACTTGTGCAGGCATCCAGCCTTGAGCGCTGGTCACTGCCGACCAATTTCGGCCAGCAGTACCACACCGCACTAGTTGATACGCCAGGGTTGACTCTCCTAACAAACCTTACCTGCACAGAGATCGTCTGTGACCCAACCCGATCCCGAGTTCAACATCTCGTGGCGCGGAACCTAGACGACCGCTTAGTGAAGATCTCGGCCAATCACTACATTCTGGCTTGTGGCGGACTTGAGGCCACCCGCCTACTCTTTGCCTCTAATCGCAGCCACCCAGATGGACTTGGGAATCATTCCGGTCACCTCGGGCGTTGGTATATGGCCCATGTCGAGAGCCGTATTGCTCGCGTGCATTTCGCCACTCCCGCCGCAGAAACGGTCTACAACCATGAGCGCGATCCCGACGGCGTCTACGTGCGTAGACGCATTACCTTCTCAGAGGAGTGTCAGACTGACGACCAGCTGCCAAATGTAGCCATGTGGTTGGTTAACCCCGAAATCAGCGACCCTGAGCACGGAAGTGGCATTCTGTCATTCGTATATCTGATGTTGGTATCCCCGCTGGGACGGTTTTTTGTGTCTGAGGGAATCCGTCAAGCACACCTCAAGACCTCGCGGCCCGTCTCTAAGCGACGACATCTCTCGAATGTTCTACGGAATCTTCCATCAGCCACTCGCTTTGCCCTCGAATTTGGCTACCTGCGCTTTCTCAAGCGAGGTCGTAAGGTTCCAGGATTCTTTGTCCCGAGCGCAGCAAACGTCTACCCCGTGCTTTATCACGGCGAGCATCTACCACACTATGAAAGCCGTGTCGAACCAGCGTCCGAGCGTGATGCAGTAGGGATGCCGCGCCTCTCCACCCATCTTTGGTTCGGAGACGAAGACATCGCAGGCGTGATCCGAGCGCACCGCCGCCTAGACACGCACCTGCGCGAACACGGACTGGGCCACCTAGAGTATCTGTACGACGACCTCGAAGGGGCTGTCCGCGAGCAACTGTTCGGCGGTTACCATCAAGCTGGTACTACTCGAATGGCTCTTGAGCCGAGGGATGGCGTGGTGGATCGTAATCTAACGGTTCACGGGTTTAATGATCTCCATATCCTAAGCAGTTCGACTTTTGTGACTTCAAGCCAGGCCAATTCTACATTTATGATTATTGTCTTCGCGCTGCGCCTAGCAGACCATCTCAGGTCACGTGAGGGCGATGTCGGGCGGCAAGTTGCATAATCGTGACATCCTTCTCCAATGTGCACGATGCTCGACCTATGTGGGTGACCCACCAGAGGTATGAAATATAGGAGCCTGGGTTAGAGTGCTTACGCTCTTCCCGGCTACCCCTATCAAGTCGGCGTAGCAAAGATCATCCGCTTCGACCGAAACGGCCAATCCACGATTGCTAAGCTCACGTGCAACCTGGATCTGATGATCGTCAACATGCTCGCCCAGCGACAGCCGGCGGGGCACAAGCAAGGGGCGCTTCCCAACTTCCAGGGCCGCGAGCGCGGTGCCCACTCCAGCGTGTGAAATAATCACATCAGCCTCGCGCATTGCTTGAGTCAAATCCCGCTCAGGGATCGCATAGTGTCCGGAAAAACCGAATCCACTGGTATCCGTGTCCCCCGTCTGCCACAACACGTCCGTCTCGGGTGGCAGGATCTTGACGAGACGCTCTATGAGCCGTGGAAACGCATATCCACGATAGGTGCCCAAGGTCACGACAACCCGCGTGAGCTGGTTCGGTGGCGCGTGAACAGAGGCTGCGGGTTCGAACGCATCAAACACTGATCCACGATAGATCCATCGCTTGCCAGCCCAGGAAGGATACTGGGTATAGAGACAGACCCCCGGTATCCTGTCCATCAAGCGACCAGTCATAGAGGGTCCGTCGATGCGCGCCGCGCTCTCTATGTAGTGACAACGGAGTCGTCGTATGCGCGCAAGTGCGAAGTAAGGCAATGCAACTGCAGATCCGGTGCTCACGACCGCATCGACCTCGTAGGTACGCAGGATGCGGTGGGCATCAGACAGATTGCGTAGCACGTTGACTGGATCACGACCTCCTACAAAGGGTGCGAAGTCAACCGTCTCGCCCTCGAGCAGGGATCGACTCTGAGGAGTGTCGAAAGTAACCCAATGGAAGGGGCCACCAGTTCCAGACAATCGCTTATACAGGTGGTGCAGCTCCTTAAGATGCCCACCAGTCGAGGCGACCAGTAGTGTCGTCAAGCCGAAATCTCCCTTATCTGAGCGCCAGAGTGAAGCACGTTGCCAGTCCTGGATCGGTATTGTATGCGCCGTGTCGATCCAAGCTACGTTCTTTCCGGAGTCAAAGTCGTGATCAAAGCAGCCATCGTCGGCCTCGGCAAGATGGGCCTTTCGCACCACGCGATCGTCAACATGCATCCAGACGTAGATCTAGTCGGCGTCTGCGACTCCTCGAGCTATGTCCTCAGCGTGCTTGGCAAGTACACGGGCGTCAAGACCTATGACGATTTCGACGCCATGCTCGACAAGGTGGATCTCGACGCGATCGTGATCGCCACGCCTTCGAGTTCCCACGCGAGCATGGTCCGCAAGGCGCTGGACCGCGACATACACGTCTTCTGCGAGAAGCCGTTCACGTTGAGCGTCAGCGACGCCGAGGCCTTGGAGGAGCTTGGTCGTGAGCGCAACCTGGTGACCCAAGTGGGCTACCACAACCGCTTTGTGGGAGCCTTCCGCGAGGTCAAGTCGGTCCTCGATCAAGGCGCTATCGGCGACGTAACCCACATCCTTGGCGAGGCATACGGGCCTGTGGTCCTCAAGCCCAAAGGCGGCACATGGAGAAGCCAGCGTGCGGAGGGCGGCGGCTGCCTCTACGACTACGCGGCCCATGTCATCGACCTGGTGACCTGGTACGTGGGCGAGCCCAGCGGCGTCGGCGGCACAGCCCTGAATCGAGTCTTCTCGCGAGAGATCGACGACGAGGTCTTTAGCACCCTGTATTTCCCAGAAGGCAAGACGGGCCAGCTTTCGGTCAGCTGGTCAGACGAGTCCTACCGGAAGATGACGACTCGGGTGACGGTATGGGGCACCGCAGGGCGTATCTATGCCGACAGACAGGAATGCCAGGTGTATCTGCGCGACACAGCGAGCATTCCACATGGATACGAGGAGGGCTGGAACGTCCGCTACACGACCGAGCTGACCGAGCCCGTCTGGTTCTACCTACGCGGCGAGGAGTATAGCGCCCAGATCGACTACTTCGTGCAACGCATCAAGGAGCGCCAGACCGGCGGTATCAGCAACTTTGCGACGGCGGCCATTACCGACAAAGTCATCTCCACGCTGGTTGCCGACGCAGCAAAAGACGCATCGACCATCACCAGCGGCGAGTTGCCCACGCCGCCTGCTACTAACCCCCCCCGCAAGTTCCGCTTCTGGAAACGGTGAGCGCTTCGATGCCCAATCACTGCTCATTGCATCTTCGGAGGCACTAATGGACCGACTGCTGTTCGGCGACAACCAGTTCTTTGGAGTCAATCACATGTCCGAGGAGAAGGCTCGCGCTCAGGCGTTGCGCTTTCAGGATATCGGAGCGGTGATCGATGTCCTCGACACCGCCTACGCCGAGGGCATCCGAACTTTCATGTGCACAACCCATGACCGCATCGCGCTCGTTTGCGACCACGTGCGGGCAAACCCGGAGCGCTATCCCGACTTCGTGTTCTACCCGGGGATGCCTTACGCCCACAAGTACGCAAACGCGGTCACCGAGAACGGCATGTTGGGCACCGTAAGGCGGTTCTTGCCCGATGAGGGACTGATGAATGCCGCCATACGCGGGGGAAGCTCTGTCGCTAAGAAGGACATCGAGGGCCTCACGACGCTCTTGATCGACGCGGAGATGAAGATGTTCCAGGGCCTCTGCGCCCCCGTGATCTTCCTCCAGAATGTGGTCGTAGACCTGCTGCTCGGCCTCGGCTTCAAGGATGCCTTCCGGGTCTTTGCCGAGCACGTCAAACACCGTTATGACGCCGAGCCCGGCTTTATCACTATGAACATGCCAGCCCTGCTTGACGTCCTCGAGGAGCTGCAAATCGACAATCCAATCGTCTGCTCGAACATCAACAAGATCGGCTTTCGCATGTGCGGCGGGGTCCCCTCTTATGAAGCGGCGTTGCGCGAGCGCAGGTTTCGCGCGATCGCGATGTCTGTTTACGCCTCGGGCGCGATACCACCACATGAGGCCATCGAGTGGATCTGCGCACAGCCGAACATCGAAGCGATCGTGTTCGGTGCGTCAAGCAAGGCAAACATCCGGCACACACGGGAACTAGTGTCCGAGTGCTGGCCGGCTGACGCTGCTCACGCATCAGGGTAGGTCTGAAACCGGAAGGCCAAGCGCCGGAGTTCGCCATTATGGGCGACACAAAATCGCAGGCCATATTCTGTGACAGGTCGAATAGCGAGCAGTTGATCCACTCTGCAAGAGGCTCTCGAAGGCGATTGGGCCCAATGAAGTGAGCCAGGTGATCTAGGCCCGTGTAACGGACCGCTAATCTGGACCACCAGCAGGATCTCCATCTGGACTCATCACCAGGTACCCAAAGAATTTTCTGCGCAAGGCCAAGCGAGACGCGCTGGCCACCTTAATTGCTCTTTCCTGGTTCGCAGCGTCCGCACTAGCGGCGGATAGCAAGCCATCCAGTCCTGATTGGGACCGCTTACTCCACTCGTTTCGCATCGCCCCGTACTGGGGACACAGTCTGGACCGGTACAAATGTCGCGACCCATACGACCAATCTACAGTATTGTTCGATTTAATCGGATTTCGGGCGCAAGGATGCGACATCCGGAGACTCACGAGGAGACGAAGATAATGAGCATCTCACAGCGCTACACCGACGGTACCTATGCAGCAGCCAATCCTGGCTGGCACATTGCGGACTCACCGTGGAAGGCGAGGCAAGTAATCACCATGCTCGCTGCTTTTGATTCCGATGTGCAAACAATCTGCGAGGTCGGCTGCGGCGCAGGCGAGATTCTTCGCCAGATCCACGACCAAATGACTACACTCCAACGACTCGTCGGCTACGAGATATCTGAGGCACCCCTAAATATGGCCCGTGCGCGCTCCACCGACCGGTTGACCTTCGTGCTCGGTGATGCGGCCAAGGATGACGAACATTTTGACCTTATGTTGATTATGGATGTCATCGAGCACGTGTCCGACCCGATCGCGTTCTTGGAGTCGGTCCGATCCAAGGCTGAGCGGTCTATCCTGCACATACCTCTAGACCTCTCCGCCCATACGACCCGGCAAGCTCATTTCGATGCGAAAGAAAGTCGGTCATATCCATTATTTCACTCCCGAGACGGCCATCGCCACCGTGGAAGACGCCGGATATTCGATTAGGGACTATATATGTTCACACGCTCATTCGAGCTTGAGCCAGAGACGCAAAAGGCACGGCTCATGAGAATACCGCGTCGCCTACTCCCAGAGAGCGCCACCATCCGTCTACTCGGAGGTTACTCCATCCTGATCGACGCTTACAGCTAATATCAGCTTTCCAACGTAACTACATCAGCTTGCCTAACCAATAAGCGCGGGTCGTGCGGCGACTAGGTTAAAGACCGCTATCGAGCATTCAGGGCAAGGACGCCCTGCCCCACAAAGCACGAATCCCGCAACGGGCCGCGCGAATGCGACCCAAAAACCCAAGGTGCCGCCAGCGGTTGCGGTCAACGACCCTCCACCGGCGGCACTTGAGCCCCACCAGAGCCTCGGTCCCGAGCGCACTCTCAACAGGGGCTGTTGATGGGCGCAGCGGGGATCGCCTGACACGTAGTCGAACTGGTGTTGCCCTCGCCACCCAGAATCGAGGACTCGTTGGCGCTGGCTTTGTTGTTGCTGCCGCCGCCGATGCTCGCGTAGGGGTCGGAGGCGATGTTGAAATCGCCCCCGGAGACACTCGCGGCCGTCGCAGAGGCCTGGTTTGCGGCGCCGCCAAGCACCGTCGCGAACCCGTAGGGATAGCTGGCAGTGTTGGTGCAGTTCGCGCTTACCGGCAGCGTGCCTGCGCCCGCCAGGTTCGAGCAGCCTCCACCGATCGTTGAGTCCGTGGAGGCCGCATGGTTGTCGTAGCCGCCCAGAATTGTGCTTGCACTGCCGTTCGCGACGTTCTGGACGCCGCCGAAAACCGAGGCAAAGGAGTTCGAGATCGAGTTACCAGTACCGCCAACAAGCCCGCCATAACTGGAGTACGAGTTCGACCCGCCGAGCAGCATGTTGTGCGAGCCGGTCTGCGTGCCCGGTTTTTCGTCATAGCCGACGATGAGATTGCCCTCACCGTTGAGCCCGGCCTCCGTGCCTGTCCCGTTGACGATCTGCACGTTGACAGAGGAGAACTCGGCGGTCGGCTTACCGCCGGCACCCGAGGCGATATAGGTCGGCGCGAGCACCGCCGTGGTGCCGCCCGCGCAGGACGGCGCCGCCCCGGTTCCGCCCGACACAACAGCCTGGCCGGCGGTCGTCGGAATGCACTCCCAGCCCGGGGTCACGGACGCCTGTGCGGCCGCGACCTGGATTCCCAACACAAACACAGATGCCGCCAATCCGGCGACGAGCATACGAGCACGCACGATTCAGCCTCCTGTTCGCAAATCCGTCATCGCGGCGCGACCGCAGCGCTCACCCCCAGGCCTCGGTCCCGCCTGTCACGCGCAAGTCTATGGCGCGCGTCGCGCGTCCGCCGAGCAGCCTTTGTGGCGGGGCACGGACGCCCCGCCCCAGTGGGCGAACGCACTCGCGACCACCTGCGCGGATGCGACCCAAAAAAAGATCCACATCAACCGACGACCCGCACCCGCCCCAACTTCCCGGCACCCGGGATCACCGCGCCCGCCTCGAAGCCGAGCCACTGTTCAAGCAGCGAGCAATACAGGCCCCTGAAGTCCGAAGTCGCCCTCACATTCCCGAGCGGGTCGAGACCCTTCGCCAGGCCGGGCCACTCGCCGATCATCGTGCCCGACGCGCGTGTGCCCATCACAAACGCACATCCGGCCGCGCCATGATCGGTGCCCGCCGAATCGTTCTCACGCGCACGCCGCCCGAACTCCGACCACACAAGCGTCAACACCCGGTCAGCCAACCCCCTAGCTTCCAAGTCGCGCTGGAAGGCATACAAGCTCTGCACCGCCTCCCCCAACCCATTGCTCAAACGCTCGGCCTGATTGTTATGAGTGTCGAACACCGATTCCGTAGTCACCGTCACGCACCGCAGCGGCATCCCCGCCCCCAACAGCTCCGCCACACCAGCCAAGCGCGTAGGGAAGCGGTCCTCAACCACCGGATAGCCCGCCGGCAACGCCGGCGCGGATGCGCCCGGGGTCGGCTGAAACGGCGCGAGCTGGCCCCTCACAACCGAGGCGGCCAAGGCCGCATCACCCGATTGGGCCATGCCCGGATCGCCCGATTGGACACCCACGTAGCCCAACGTGTCGACCATGCCCAACATCTCTTCCAGCGGCGCCCCGCCCACGCCGCGCGCATACAACGAAAACGAGGAGGGCACCTGGATCGTCGCGACCGGCACCTTGGCCGTGGCCAGCGCCGGTTGCAGCGCGGAATCCAAGCAAAGTCCTTGCATAGGATTGTCATTCGAGCCCGTCAAGTCGAGATAGCGACCCATCCATCCGGTCAGCAGGTCCGCCTGCGTAGCGCCCACCTCCCAGAAATGGCGGCTGGTGAAGTGAGACTCGTCGGGGTGGCTGTAGCCGATCGCCGGCAACACGCTCAACTTGCCCTCGCCGTGCAATTGAGCAAGGGGCGCAGCCTGCGGATGCCAGTGCAGGCTGGGATCCTCCGCGAACACCGGCCCCGCACTTGGTGGCAAGGCAAGCACCGGCCTGTACTTCTCATACAGTGGTTCCCCCGCCGGGTAGAGCACCGACATCGAGTCGATCCCGCCTTGCAGGTACACACTCACTAGCACCGGCTGCTGCAGACTCGCCGCCGCCTTGGCCACGCCCTCCTCGAACAGCGACAGGTCAAGCGCCCGCTCCGCCCCGTATACCGAGAGAGCAAGCCCGGCCGAGGCCAGCAAGAAGTTTCGCCGCGAAAGCCCCGTGCCCGCCGGCACAGGCATCCCCGTCTCGATCGCCGGCAAGCCGCGACCAGCCTGGGCCACCCCGCGACGCAGCAGCTCGGCGCGGTTGAACTCTTCACAGGAACAACCTCTCTGGTTGGCGCCCAAGCCCATCAGCAAGCGTGATAGTCGGGCGTCGCCGTCACCAGCGAGCGCAGCGCGTTCAAGGCCATCACCGGAAACTGTTCCTTTTCCCAGCGCTTCTTCGGCAAGTCCACGGCGACCGCTTGCGCGAAGGAGAGCAAAGCCGCCTCGCTTGCCTGACTCAAGATCGGCGAGCCCCAAAACGCCTTGGCCTGTTCGACCAAGGCCCGCGGGTCCGCCGGGACCGTCCCCTTGGCCACATTCGGAACCAAAGCCCGCTGTTCCCCGATCGCGTAGTTCGCGAGGTTGAAGCGAGCAAGCCAAGTCCCCGTGTTGAGCCAGCGCGTCTCATCCCACCCCGACACGTTCGGCGGGTAGAAAGGCATCTGGCCGGCCAGGTTCGCTTGCGAATACCACCCCGCGGCGTCGATGAAGCGCCCGCTCGCCCGCAACATCCCCGCGATCTGCACGACCGGAGGCTTGACCAGGCGCGGGCCTTCATAGAGCAGCGGGTGCATCAACATCACCTCGACCATCGGCGCGATCTGCCGGCCCGAGGACACATACAGCGATTCCGCCGCCCTCGTGTCCCGCGCGGAGAGCGGCTGGGACGAGAAGTAAGACCAAAGCTTGGTCACAAAGTGACGCGGGTGCGTCGGGTGTGAAAGAGCCAAGCGCACACTGTCGCGCCAAGCGAAGCGGCCGCGCTTGCCATAGATGACCTTCACCCCCTCGTCGTGGCGCTCGTGTGAGTAGCGGAAATTTTCGGGTTCTTTAGTTACCTGATTCCAAGTGCACATCCAACCCGTGAGCGCCCGCGCGTGTTCGCGCACGTCGCGCTCGCTGTAACCATCGCCGCTGCCAAGCGTGAAGATCTCCTGCATCTCGCGCGCATAGTTCTCATTCGCGGCGCCCTTCATGTTGGAAGTGCCCGACAAGAACACGAGCATCGCCGGATCGATCGTCATCGCCGCGAACAACTCGCCAAAGCTGCTCAAACAGAGCCGGCGCTGAGTTTCGTTCTGATCGAGCATCAGCCGATGCGAGCCGACGCCGTCGTTGCTGGTCGCAAACCAGTCGTGCCACGTCAGCGTCATCCGCTCGATCAAGGGCGCCTCGGTGCGCACCATCCGATCCAGCCACCACAACACGTCATGGCCCCAAACAGTGTCCGGAGAGATCGGCTGGCCGTCTTCGGTTACGGGCGCCGGGCCCACCAGCGCCGTCGAGGCCGGGCGTGTCAAGGACAGCACCGCGCCGCGCAGGCCCGCGACCGCCAAGCATTCTGTTTCGCCCGCGCGCGGTCCGAAGCCCGCGCGCCACAACAGGCGCTCAGCCTGTTCTGGGCCGAAGGGGCCTTCGTATACGGGCAGCCTTGTTCGGCTCGCTCGTGGCGGGCGGGGGAGTCGCGAGGTTGTTATGGCCGCGGGCGATGCTCGCGATACGGCCATCTCACCGCGCCATCCTGGCTGGGTCCGTGAGTCTCCATGTGATCCACCTTCGGAGGAAAGCTACCCGGAGGGGCGGCGGGGCAAGCGCATTGATCCGCCTTCGTTGGTGCGAGCCGCTCGACGAGCGTTATTCGGCCAGGTTTGACTTGGGCAACGCTCCCTGGGAGAAGAGGTTTGCACGCCCGATCCCGCTCAACGGTGGGGATACAGCGCCCATAGACCGCCACGACAAGCAATACACGAGGCGGATCTACAAGGAAGCCATCGCTATCGCCAGCTACAACCCGTTCCGTGGCTCAATCGATCGAGCAGCTCAGTTTCGAGTTGACCGCCGGCGCGCTGGCCGAGCAGGAGCGTGCGCTCGCGGGCCTGCGCACCCGTGCCGGTACAGTGCTCGCGGCGGCGTCGATCGCAGGGTCGCTGCTCGGCCCGGAGGCGGGGCGCAGCGCGCTTAACGCGTGGGGCGCTCTAGGACTCATCTCGTTCGTGCTCTGTCTCGGCAGCGCCATGTGGGTTCTGATGGCACATGAGCTCGTATTCGCGTTCGATGGACAGACGCTGCTCGCCGATAGCGATCGTCGCCAGACAGTCGACATCTCAGACGCATACCGGGCCGCGGGCTCTTGGATCGAGTGTCACCTCGACTTCAATCGCGACGAGATCGCTCGACTGTCCGGCTGGCTCACCGTGAGTGGCCTGCTGCTCACTGCCGAGATCGTCTTGTGGACCCTCAGCATCGTGGGCTAAGCTCGAAACCATGGCGCTCAACAATCCCAATATCCAAGACTCAAGTCAGACCCGTCCAGTTCCACGGCCTCCTGCCCACATGTCCCCAACTCCACCTCCCGGCTTCGCCCTACCGGAAAAGCGCGGCCGGCTGATGAGCGCCATCGTCAGGCGTCTCGGCCGGCACAGCTCTACAGGCAGGCGCCCTTGAAGGGCACAACGCGCAACCCAACTCGATCGCGGAAGACTTCGCGCGTTTCGGGCTTAATGTTGGAAGGAAGTCGATAGCGAGCGCCGCGGCAACGACGGGCGGCACAAGAAGCTTTGGGAGTTCGTCGCGTGGCGCAATGCGATCACACACGACGACATCGACGCCAAGCTCGCAAAAGGTGAGGTTTATCAGGCGTTTGAGGGTCGTTCCCTCGCTTCTCGGTGACTGTAATTTGCACCTCCCGGCGCGTATGCGTCGATGTTGGTGCATCGATCACATTTGGATCTCAGCACACCACCCGCATTCGCCCGAACATCCCCGCCCCCGGGATCACGCCAGCCTCGAACCCGAGCCACTGTTCAAGCAGCGAGCAATACACGCTCCTGAAGTCAGAAGTCGCCTTCACGTTCCCCAGCGGGTCGAGGCCCCTTAGCAAGCCCGGGCCACTCGCCGACCTGGTTCTGGCGCAGCCGATCAAGCCTCCGCGGCGGGCAAGGACGCCCCGCCCCACGAGTACCCGGACCCGCAACGACATGCACGGATGCGACCCAAAGACTCGACTGCGCACCGGCAATCAGCTACGGTTTGGGATTGTCCATGAGCCGGATCGATCAATCCATCGGAAGTTCTTCAATGACGCGGCGTCTCCCGGCTCGACATCGCGTCGCCATCGAAGAGCAGGGTGACGATGCCCGGGTCTAAGACCGAAGGTGCGCCCCCACACGACGGGTGGATGCGCGGCTCCTCGGCGCCCTTGCGTGCCAGCTTGCTGGCCCTGGTCCTGGAGCGCCCATCGCACGGCTACGACCTGGCCAACCGCTTGGCCGACAGACTCGGCGCGAGCTGGTCCATCGCCACTAAGGACATCTACCGGCTGCTCGAAGGATTGGAAGAGGACGGGCTTCTCCTAGTCCGCGAAGAGCGAGAGCAGGGGCGCCGCCAAGCCCGCTTGGTCTATTACCCGACCGAGCTTACGACCCCGGCCGTAAGCGCGTGGATGGAGACACTGATCCCCAAGGAGCCAATGCGCATCGGTATACGCGCCAAGGTCGCCTTCGCACGCGAGTCCGATGCCCGCCCGCTGATGCTCGCGCTACGCGCCTACGAGCAGGAGTGCCTGCGCCTGTTGCAACTCGCCCCGCTCGGTGCAGGCGTGCCCTCTTGGAAGGGCACTCTGCTCGACTGCACGCGCGACGCCGTCGACGCCCAGCTGCGTTGCGAAGTGGAATGGGCGCGTCGTACGCGCCGCCGAATCGAGGAGCACCTCGGGCGATCCCACGAGGTCGCGCGATGAAAGCACTGCTTGCCTTCGAGAACGTCAGCAAGCGCTACCCGGATGGCCTTCGCGAGATCGTCGTGCTCGAGGACGCCTCCTTTGCGATCGAGCAGGGAGTGTTCACGGGCGTCTGGGGCGCGCGACGCGCAGGCAAGTCGACGCTACTCCGTTTGATCGCCGGCATAGAGGCCCCCAACGCAGGCGTCGTGAGATTCGCGGGTCGCGACCTCGCGGAGATGTCGGCACTCCAGCGCGAACGGCTTCTACGTGGAGACATCGCGATGATGAGCCCCAGCGATTGGCACCCCAGCCCACACGAGACGACAGTCGGGTTTGTGGCCCTTTCTTTGACCAGCAGCGGCACATCGGTGGCCGAGGCCAAGCGCTGTGCGAGGCATGCCCTGGAGCAAGTGGGCATGGCCAGCCAGGCCGACGACTTCACCGGATCGCTCTCTTTGGCCGAGCGAATGCGCGCGATGCTCGCGCGAGCCTTGATACGCAAGCCGCGCTTGCTACTCGTGGACGAGCCGGCCTGCGTTCCCAGCCTGACAGAGCGCGATGCCCTGTACGGCCTACTGCGCGAGTCGACGCGAGAGTCAGGGACAACGCTCGTGGTGGCCTCCGAAGAGATGGCGCCTCTGCATGGCGCCGAGGTCGTCATGTCCGTCGGCGACGGCGAGCTTTGCTCCACCGACGAGCGAGGCGCCGTCGTTCGGTTCCCCGGCCCCACGCCGGCCGCTCAGCCTCGACCGTGAGCGCACTCGAGCTGCGCGACCTGGTCAAGCATTATCCGAGCGGACGGGAGCTGGTTCACGCAGTCGACGGCATATCGCTCACCCTTTCCCCGGGAGAATTGACCGCGCTGTACGGTCCGAGCGGCTCAGGCAAGACGACCCTGCTCATGTTGGCCGTCGGCCTGCTGGCACCCGACAGTGGGACCATCCATTTCGACGGACGAGACATCGGCGGGATGTCCGAGCGGGAACAAGCCCGCTACCGCTTGCGTGATGTCGGCTTCATCTTCCAATCGTTTCATCTCGCCGGCGGAGCCAGTGCGCTTGACAACGTCACGACCAAGCTCATCGGAGACGGCCTGAGCCTCCGTGAGGCGCGACGACGCGCGCGGCCATGGCTTAAGCGCTTGGGCCTCGGGGACCGCGAAGAGCACATGCCTGTTCAGCTTTCGATGGGCGAGCGCCAAAGGGTGGCAATCGCGCGGGCATTGGTCAACGAACCCAAGCTTCTCTTGGCCGACGAGCCGACCGGCAACCTGGACTCCAAGCGAACCCGCGAAACGCTCGCTTTGCTTGCCGATATCTGCCACACACAGCGTATCCCTGGACTTCTCGTCACACATGACACTGAGGCTCTTACGTTCGCCGACCGAGTTCACACGCTGCGCGACGGACGCCTCAGCGAGGGCCTTGACAGAGAACTTGCCGGAGCGTCGCTTTGACGATCCGATGCGCCTGACTATCTTCGACATCCGCCTGAGCGCCCTGTTTCACCTTTACATCCGCCGCCTACGCGCGCACACGGTCCAGGAGCTCTTGGCCGGGAGCGGAATAGCGGTAGGGGTGGCGCTCGTCCTGGGTGTCTTGCTGGCAAACGCGAGCCTGCTCGGATCGACAGAACAGACGATCAAAGGCGTAATCGGCGCCGCGCGCCTTGAGCTTACCTCCCGATCCGATAACGGTTTTGACGAACATCTCGTCAAACGCGTCGCCCTGCTGCCAGGTGTGCAGGTCGCAGCCTCGGTACTTCAAGAGAACGCCACTGTCCTCGGCCCCAAAGGGCGCCTGCCCGTGCGGCTGATCGGTGTGACCCCAAGCGTGGTTTCGTTGGGTGGCGCGATCACCCGCAATGTAGGAGCGACGCCCTCCCTGATCGGGGAAGGCGTGGGCTTGCCATCCGCCGTTGCGAGCGCACTCAAAGCTCGGCCCGAACACACCGTCAGGTTGCTGGCCGGGGGCCGCGCCCACAACGTCAAGGTCAGCGCAATCCTCGGCCAAGAAACGGTGGGAGCCGCAGCCGGCAGCCCCCTCGTAGTCTCGCTGCTGAGCTTTGCGCAACGACTCGCTGACAGACCCGACCTTGTGACCCAGGTCTACGTCCAGCCCCGCCCCGGGGACGACAAGCTGGTTGCACGCGAGTTGAGCGCACTCTCCCGAGGCCGGCTAGATGTGGTGCCCGCTGACAACGAATTGCGCCTCCTGCGCGCAATCGCACGGCCCAATGACCAAGCGACGACAATGTTCGCCCTGATCGGCGCCATGGTCGGCTTCCTGCTCACATTCAATGCGATGCTCCTGACCGTCCCCGAGCGTCGCCGCTACATCGCCGACCTACGCATGCAGGGCTACGACTGGCGCCAGGCTCTGTTGATCCTGGGGTTCGAAGCCTGCGTGCTCGGCGTCGTCGCCTCGGCAGTTGGCATCGCCCTGGGCTATGCGCTCTCGCACACCCTGTTTCACCAAGTCCCCGTCTACTTGGCCTTCGCGTTTCCCGTGGGCAACCAACAGACTGTCGAGATCTCGCTCGTCCTGCTGGCCCTGGCTTGCGGCGTGGGCGCCACACTGCTGGCGTCGCTGCTGCCGGTCTTCGACCTGCGGCCAAGCCGCGCTCGCGATGCCGTCCTCAAAGGCACAGGCGACGGCGAGGGTATCGACGGACAGACTGCCAGCCGCATGGGCATCGTCGGACTTATCTTGATCGCCCTCGCCAGCGTGCTCGTGTTCGCGATGCCGAAGCTCATTCTGATCGGCGGTGTCGCACTTGTGCTCGCAACGCTGTGCCTCATCCCGGTTACATTCACCGGCGCCGCTCAAACGTTGGCGCAAGCAAGCGAGAACATTTCGAGCAGCGCCTTGATCCTTGCCGTGCGAGAACTGCGCACGACGAGTATGCCCCTGGTGGCCCTCGCCGGGGTCGGGGCCCTTGCGATTTACGGGAGCGTTGCCATTGGCGGAGCCAGACACGACCTGCTGTTAGGCCTGAACGCAAATTTCAACGAATACCTGAGCACCGCCGATGTGTGGATAACCACCGGCGGCAACGATCTGACCACCAACAGCTTCCAAGCGCCGGGGCTTCAGAGAAAGCTCGCGAACGCCCCTGGGATCGCCACGGTGCGCGCCTATGCCGGCGAGCTGATGGATATCGGCGCTCGTCGTATGTGGATAATCGCGCGTCCCCCGAGAGATCACACGATCGTTCCCGCCAGCCAACTGTTGAGCGGCAACCTCGCACACGCCGACGCTCTGTTGCGGACAGGAGGCTGGGCTGCAGTGTCCATCAGCTTCGCGACTGAACACCACCTGCGGGTAGGAGGCACATTTACCCTAGCCACGCCTTCGGGCCCGAGGCGTTTGGGAGTTGCAGCGATCACGACTAACGTAGGTTGGCCGCCAGGGGCACTCATCCTGAACGCCAACGACTACAAGAACTATTGGCAAACCAACGAACCTTCGGCGCTCGAGGTCAACCTCAAGCCCGGTGTCACAGCGACCTCGGGCAAGCAGGCGGTCGAGCGAGTGCTCACGGACTATCCAGGCCTAGCCGCACAAACCCGCCAAGAACGCCAGGCGCAATACGCGGCCAACTCGCGTCAAGCCCTGCAATCGCTCAGCCAAATCTCAACGCTGCTGCTACTCGCCGCCGCGCTCGCTGTCGCGTCAGCCCTAAGCGCCGCTATCTGGCAGCGCAGGCCGTTGCTCGCATCGCTGAAGATCCAAGGTTATGACCGCCGACAACTGTGGCGCGCGCTGCTGTTGGAGAGCACGATCGTGTTGGGCTTCGGTTGTACGATCGGGGCGGCCCTCGGCGTATACGGTCATCTGCTGGCCAACCGCTGGCTGGAGCTGACAACGGGGTTCGCCGCCCCCTTCTCGCTGGGCGTGTCGCAGGTGCTCCTCGCCATGGCGCTCGTAGCCGGAATCGGACTGCTGATCGTCGCGCTGCCGGGGCTTTTGGCTGCTCGCGTATCTTCGCGCATAGCCCTGGAATGAGCCCTCGCCGAAGGCCCACTCAGGCGGCGGTGTGTGCGATGTCTCCAGCCAGCGGCTTGGGGCCAGGCACTGGTCTTTTCTCTGCGCCGCGGTTCGCTACTGGGCCGGCGTGTTCCCTCTCGCTTGCCGTGAGATACGGGAGTATGAAAACGCCGCCCGCGCGATCCCCGACGCGGATCTTCGCACCATCGCACTGCGGGCGCTGAGCAAGGAGCGCGGCAACCTCGAGGGGGCGGCTGCATATGCGACGTTCGCCCCACGCCGCCACCGATCGTCGGTCGCACGCGCCGCGGTTGCATTCCAAGCCCTCTATGACTTCGCCGATGCCGCCTCAGAGCAACCAGACGGCGCCACCGATAACACGCGAAGACTTCACATGGCCTTGCTCGTGGCACTCGATCCCGGCATGTCGCATAGCGACTACTACGCCCACGACCGCCGCGAGGATGGCGGATACCTCCATCGTCTCGTCGAGCGATGCCAGGCGATGGTAGGCCAGCTGCCGTCCCTCTCGACGGTTACCGACCAAATGCAAAGTGCCGCAGGTCGCATCGTCACCTATCAGTGCCTGAACCATCAAGGGGCAAGCGACTCATATGAGTGCTTTGCCCGCTGGGCGCGCGCACAGGCCGCACCCGAAACAGACCTGAGCTGGTGGGAGACGGGCGCAGCGGCGGGCTCGTCACTCGCAATATTCGCGCTGCTGTCGGCGGCGGCCGAACCAGCCTTGCGAGCGAGCCATGCCGACGCTTTGGAGCGCGCGTACTTTCCGTGGATAGGCGCCCTGCACACACTGCTGGACAGTCTCGTGGACGAGCAGGAAGACATGATGACAGGACAGCATTGCCTGACGGCGCGCTATGACTCGCACGCAGAAACTGCCGAGCGACTGCAAAGCCTGACCGCCGGGGCGGTAGCACGTGCCAAGATGCTGCCCGACGCAAACGATCACACGATGATCCTGGGGGCAATGATCGGCTTCTATCTAGCCAATGGGCGAACCCAGAACTCACACATGCGGCACACAGCCGACCTGGTTCTTGCCGCGTGCGGCGACCATGCACTACCCGCCCTACAAATCCTACGCTCCAGGCACATGGCGAGGCGCCTCGCTCAGCGCCATTCGGATAGGGGAACTAGTGAAAGTTAGAATATTCGATTCTACCCTTGTTTCAGACCACGGCGTGGCCCATCCTTGGATGGGCGATGACCCCTGCCCATTCCGACGACCTTCCCGGCCGTATCAAGCCTGCTCCCGTGCCCAGGTTCTCGCGCTCGCTTGAATACGGGTTGGCGCTGCTCGAATGCTTCACCTCAGAACACCCTGCACGCCAGATCAGCGACCTCGCAGACATCCTCAAGCTAAGCCGCTCCACCACACACCGCTACGCCCAAACACTGCTCGCGCTGGAACGCCTGGAGCAAGA
>JBAVYU010000066.1:0-13393 GCA_049588415.1 Solirubrobacteraceae bacterium | reverse complement strand
GCCCTGGCTGGGCCGGCTGCCCCAGCGGAGCCGGCTGTTGCCGCGCTCGGGTCGACGGCGCGGCCGCCGGCGCTATCGGCGGGAGCGGCTCTTCGTCGTACACGTCGATGCGCGGGCCGCCCGGGATCGCGTCGATCTCGACGTAAGGGCGTTGGAAGAAGCCCGCCACGCCGCCAGTCAGGCCTTCGCGCCGGTGCACGATGATCGCATCGGGGCCCAAGTCGTCCTGGATCTTTCCGATCAGGTCCTCGACGGTGCGGCCGTGGTAGGTGCGTACGGCGCCCGCTTCAAGCGTGGATGATCCCGATGGTCTCGACATTGATTCCAGGTGCGATCTCGTTGTAGGAGCAGACGGGGAGGTGAGGCTGGGCTTGGGCGATCAGCCTGCGCAGGTGCCTTCGGATGCGCGCCGAGCAGAGCAGAACCGGCCGGGCGCCGCGTCCGGTGGCGTGCTCCACCTGAGAGCGCAACGCGCTCACGATCGCTTGGGCCCGGGGCGGGTCCATCGCCAAATACTCTCCGTCTGCTGTCTGGGTGATCGAGGTCGCAACCTCCTGCTCGATGGCGGGGTCCAAGGTGATCGCGCGCAAGCGCAGCTCCTCGTCGAGGTGGGGAGCAGTGATCGCCCGCCCGAGCGCCTGGCGAGCGTACTCGGACAATAGATTGGTGTCTCGCGTTATTCGCGCCTTGTCGCCGATCGCCTCCACGATCGTGCCCAGGTCGCGGATCGGTACACCCTCGGACAGCAGCAGTTGCAGGACCCTTTGGATCTCCCCGAGCGATAGCGCCTCGGGCACAACCTCCTCGACGACCGCTGCGTTGGTCTCCTTGAGCTTGTCCAAGAGCGCCCTGACGTCCTGGCGGGTGAGCAGCTCAGCGGCGTGTGACCTGATGGTCTCGGTCAGGTGCGTCACGATCACCGACTCGGCGTCCACGACCGTGTAGCCAAGCGCCTCGGCTTCGGCCCGGCCGGACTCGTGCACCCACATCGCGTCCAAGCCGAAAGCGGGCTCGCGTGTGGGGATGCCTTGTAGCTTGGGGATCGCATCGCCCGGGTCCATCGCGAGCAGGTGCCCCGGCATGATCCGTCCGCGCGCGACCTCCGAGCCGCGCACCTTGAGCACGTACTCGTGGGACTCCATGCCCAGCTCGTCGTGGATCCTGACTGGCGGGATCACGAGCCCCAGCTCCCCCGCGATCTGCTGGCGGATCATGCTCACGCGGCGCAGCAGCGAGCTGGAGCGCCCGGAGCCGGTGCCTTGACCGGCGCCCACGCCCGCGCCGGAGCCGGGTCCGGTCGGAGTGGGACTTCCGACCAGGGGCACCAGCCCGAAGCCGATCGCCAGCTCCAGGGCGTCGATCCCGACCTCTGCGATTGGCTCCCCCCGGGGCGGCGACGCGGCCAACTCGGCGGCCTTGGCGGTGGCCGCCGCCGCGTCGGCCTCGATCTTGTCGGGCATCCCGTGGCGCACGGTCCAAGCGATCGCGCCAAAGATCGCGGCGACGAGGAGGAACGGAAGCTTGGGCAAGCCTGGGATCAGAGCGAACAGGCCGATCGCCCCGGCGGCCACCATCGGCGCCCGGCGCTGGCTGAGGATCTGCCCGGCGATGTCGCTGCCCAAGTCCCTGTCGGAGGCGGCGCGCGTGACGATGATGCCGGTCGCGACCGAGATCAGGAGCGCCGGGATCTGGGCGGCCAGGCCGTCGCCCACGGTCAGCAGGGAATACTGGTGGGTAGCTTCGCTGAAGCCCAGGTTGTGCTGGAGCATGCCCACCACGATGCCGCCGATCAGGTTGATCGCGGTGATGATCAAGGCGGCCATGGCGTCGCCCTTGACGAACTTTGAGGCGCCGTCCATGGCCCCGTAGAAGTCGGCCTCGCGCGCGATCTCGGAGCGTCGAGTCCTTGCCTGGTCGTCGGAGATCAGGCCGGCGTTGAGATCCGCGTCGATTGCCATCTGCTTGCCGGGCATTGCGTCGAGCGTGAAGCGAGCGCCCACCTCTGCCACACGCCCGGCGCCGCTGGTGACGACTACGAACTGGATCACCACGAGGATCAGGAAGATGACAAGGCCCACAACCACGTTGCCGCCGACCACGAACTCGCCGAACGACTTGACGACCGAGCCCGCTTCGCCCGTGGTCAGGATCAGGCGGGTCACCGACACGTTGATCGCCAGGCGGAACATCGTGGTCAACAGCAGCAGGCTCGGAAAAGACGCAAAGTCCAAAGCCTTGCCCAAGTACATCGTGGCGACCACGATCGTCAAAGCGGCCGAGATGTTGAGCGTGATCAGCAGATCCAGCAGCTCTGAGGGCAGCGGGACAACGAGCATCGTCACCACGCACACCACCGACACGGCGGCCAGCAAGTCGCTGTGGCTGAGGACGCGCTTCAGCGTGGCGCTGTTCACGAGGTCCGTCTCCTACTCAGGGCGCCCTTGGCGGTCGTGTTGTTCACGAGGCCAGCCTCCTGCGCCCGGCCAGGCGATAGACGAAGGCCAGGACTTGAGCAACCGCCGCATACAGTTCTTGAGGGATGATCTGGCCGATCTCCGTGGAGGAGTGAAGTGCGCGCGCCAAGGGCGGATTGGCCACGACCGGCACCTCGTTCTCCTCGGCGATGCGCTTGATCTGCAGGGCCACCAGGTCCTTGCCCTTGGCGATCACCTCGGGTGCGGTACGCGAACCGTCGTAGGCCAAGGCCACGGCGTAGTGCGTCGGGTTGGTCACGACCACGTCCGCTTTGGGCACTGCGGCCATCATGCGCATGCGGGCGGCCGCCATCTGGCGGCGGCGCAAAGCGTTCTTGACCTCCGCGGAGACGCCGTACTGGCGTGTCTCGTCCTTGACCTCCTGCTTGGTCATGCGCAACATGCGCTCGTGGCTGCGCCGCTTCCAGGCGTAGTCGACCAATCCGACGATCACGTAGGCGAAGGCGATGTGCTGGGCGATCGAGAGCGCGTTTTTGCCCATCAAAGACCCGAGCGCGCTCGCGGGTATGCCCACCCTGGCAGAGAGCGTCGTGAGCCCGGGCAGCAGGGCAAGCGCCGCCACGGCGCCCACGATGCCCACCTTCGCGACGACCTTGAAGGCCTCAAAGATCGTGTTGGGTCCCAGCAGGTTGCGCAGCCCTGAAGCTGGGTTGATGCGGCGGAAGTCAGGCTTCAGGCCATGGGCGCTCGGCTTGAAGCCCACCTGGGCGACGCCCGTGGCAAGGCTCGCGAGCAAGCAGGCGCCCGCGACCGGAGCCACCGCCAGGGCGATCGTGGACAAGGCCGAGTGCAACAGGCCGTTGAGCCCGGCTGCGCTCAGGGCGCGGTCGGGGCTTGCGATCTTGGCGAAGATTTCGCGGAACGTGGCGGCGCCGGATTCAACGATTCGCGGGCCCATCAGGCTGATCGCGAACAGGCCGGCGATCAGGACGGTCGAGCCCCCCAGGTCAGGGCTGCGCGCGACTTGGCCCTTCTCGCGCGCACGCTGACGGTGCTTGGGTGTGGCCTTCTCTGTGCGTTCCTCGCGTGCCATCTCAACCCGTCCAGGCGTCGGTCGCGGCGGTCAAGCGCCCATCCACCGGACCGGCCTCGTTGGCGGGGACTGTCCTCATGCGACGTGCAGGGCGCCGAGGGCCGCGCCCACGCTCACCGATAGTTGTTCTGAGATCCAGTTGGCCACGAACGGCAACGAGGCGGCCACGACAAGCAGCGTGACTGCCACCTTGGTGGGGAAGCCGACGGCGAACACATTGAGCTGAGGCACGACCCGCGAGACCACGCCGAAGGCCACGTCGGTGATCAACAGGGCGATCAGGACGGGCGCGGCCACCTCCAGGGCGTCGGTGAAGACGTTGGCGAACACCTGCACGGCGCCACCCACGAGCGAATCGATCTTGGGTCCGCTGGTCAGGGGCACAAGTTCGAAGGTGCGGCCCAGTCCGCGGATGGTCCAGGCGTCGCCGCCGATGACCAAAAAGATCAAGGTCCCCACCAGCGAGTAGAAGCGCGAGATGACTGCCCCGTTGGCGCCGTTGAGGGGGTTAATGAGCTCGCCGTAGGAGAAGCCTGAGACCACGTCGATCAAGGCGCCCGCCGATTCGACCGCCGCCATCAAGATGGCCAATGCGAACGCGAAGCCCAGTCCGACCAGCATTCCCTCGACCACGAGGCTGAACAGGGGGAGTGGGTCGGTCGGGATGTGCTGACCTTTCAAGGCGATCGGGGTCAGCCCGATAGAGATGCCCACGGCGATGATGCCTCGCACGCGCGGAGGGATCATCGCCGAGGAAAACAGGGGCGCGATGAAGAACAGGGGTGTGACTCGCGCGAGCACCAATATGAAGCCCGCGAGCTCACCCGTCGCCAGTTTGCTCAGCAGCTGGTTCACCGGATCGAACCCCCTGCTCCTCTGAGGCTGCTCATGCTGCGGCTCACGGGCTGGGGGCGAAGTCTCACGAGCCGACCATCGTTGGGATCGCGGTGTACAGGGCAGCCGTATAGGAGACGAGCTGACCGAGCATCCAAGGCCCCAGGAGCACGATCACCGCGGCGACGCCGATGATCTTGGGAATCAGCGTGAGGCTCTGCTCTTGGATCTGGGTGACGGCTTGGAAGATGCTCACCGCCAAGCCGGCTACGAGCCCCACGAGCAGTAGGGGCCCGGCAATCTTCAAAGCCAAGCTCATGGCTTGCGCGGCGAGGTTGACGACAGTGTCCTGATTCATCGCTTCGACCTCGGTTTTGGGGACATGGGCGCGCGGATCCTTAGTAGTGGAAGCTCTGCACGAGAGCCTTGATGACCAAGTCCCAGCCGTCGACCAGCACGAACAGCAGGATCTTGAAGGGCAGGGAGATGAAGGTCGGCGGCAGCATGATCATCCCCATGCTCATCAGCGTCGAGGAGACGATCAGGTCGATGATCAGGAAAGGCAGGAAGATCAGAAAGCCAATCTGAAAGGCCGTCTTCAGCTCCGATGTGATGAATGCCGGGATCAGAACCTCGGTGGGGACTTCGGCGCGTGTGTGAGGGGGCTTGTCGTGGGCGAGGTTCATGAACAGGGAGATGTCCTCTACGCGGGTCTGGCGGAACATGAATTCGCGCAACGGTTCCTCCGCGCGCTTGATCGCGGTGGCGGTGTTGATCTTGTGGGCGTCGAGCGGATCGATCGCGTCGGTCTTGATCGCGCTGATCGTTGGCGACATGACGAAGATCGTCAGGAACAGGGCAATGCCCACCAACACCTGGTTGGGCGGCTCGGTGGTGGTGCCGATGCCCGCGCGGACGAAGCCGAGCACGATCAGGATGCGGCTGAAGCCGGTGACGGTGAACAGGACAGCCGGCACCAACGTGATCGCGCCGACAAGCAGCAGGATCTGGACGGCGTTGCTGGAGCTGAGGTTCAACGACGCACCGTCAATTCGCGCAAGCGCTCGATCAGGCTGGAGGACACCGAGGGCATGCGCATCGGGTCCGTCCTGCGTTCGCCGGATTCGAGCCTGGGTGCAACGCAAGCAGCGGCCGATGGAGTGGTCGAGGAAGCGGGGCTCGTGGGGTCGTCGGGAGAGGCGAGAGTGGAGGGTCTCGACGCGTCGAGCACTTCGGCGGGCCTCGAGGCGACGCGGGCCTCGGGGGAGGAAGAGGAGGAAGGCAGCAGTAGCCGCCGGCGGGGGCGCGCTTCGGGCTCTTCGTCGAACAACAAGCCTGCTTCGTAGGCCTGTTGTTCGGTGTAGCGGTGGATCGGCGCAAGTCCCTGCTCGGCGGCTCCGAGCAGGAGATAGTCGTTGCCTGCCTTGACCAGGTGCACCGAGCGCCCTGAGCCGAGCGTGAGGGCCGCCACGCTGGTCAAGCCGGTGGCGGAAACCCGGGGGTCGCGTCCGGACTTGACTTGACGCAGGATCCAGGCCAACCCCCAGATGACCGCGATCACGATCGCCAAGCCAACGATCGTGCGCACGATGCTTGCCCCGCCAGAGCTGGTGTGCGTGCCGGTGGTGGACGTGTTGAACGGGAGCGGCGTGTTTTCGCCGCTCCCCGATTTCGAGTGGATGGGCGTGAACGCGGAGGCGGAATCGGCCCACGCGAGCAGGCAGCCGCAGAGCAACGCGGCCGCTTGCGCGGCCGCACGGGAAGGGGTCGGCTTGGTCATCGAAGGGACGACTCCGAGGAAAGAGTCGCCCCCGGTTATCGGCGAAGGTGGCTAGGTCTTGAGAGGTCTGGCAGGAGAAAGCCGATGGGATGCGACGGGCGAAGGCGCGACGGGGCGGCGATGCAATGGGCCGGTGGTGTGAGCCAGGGTCGATGCGGCGACTCGCGAGGGTCAGGTCGCGGCGTTCATACGAGCGCGGCGACCTCCAGGCCCCAGGTGCCCTCGCCGGTGACGACGAGGCTGCCGTTGGCGAAGCAGAGCCCGTTGACGAACAGCTCGATCGGCGCCTCGGCCGCCTGATCCAGCTCCAAGACGGCTCCGGGCGAAAGCTCCAAAGCATCCTTGAGCGGGATGTGGGTGCGTCCCAGCTCGGCCCACACGCGCACGAAAATGCTGCGCAGCACGGCTCGACCTTGGGGCGTCTCAAGGGCGTCGCTGACGTGCGCGCGGGCGCGGTCCAGCTCGGCACGGCCGAGCTGGGCATAAGTGTCGGCCTTTGTGGGGGTGGCGCTGGTGGACTCCAACTTGACCGCGCGTCTGGTCCCTGAGCGTCCCGGGTGGCCGCGGCCCAAGAGCACGCCCTCGGCGTACAGGGACACGCCGTCCTGGGCTCGTCCCTGGAGTTGGGCGATCGCACCGGGCACCAGCTCGAGCATCCGCTCGATCGGCATCTGCGCCGAGCCGACCTCGGCGCGCAGCAGGACCTTCGCGCCGGACAGGCCGCGCCGCAGGGCGTCCGGTCCGTGCACGTCGCCGACGAGCGGTGAGTCGGCCTCTCCGCGGATGCGGTCGGCGATCGGCTCGATCGCCGACCATGGGATCAAAAGGGACATGGCGGAGGCCTGTGCGTCGATTTCGCTTGCCAGCTTGACCGAGAAAGTGGGCTCTCCCACGGGAGTCAGGACGCCCGCATCGGCCTCGAGATCGATCTCGCCACAGCTCAGCTCCGGGCCGCCAAGCTCGCCCCAAGCACCCGACAGCTCGCCCGCGATCGCGTCGAGAAGGCCTTTGGCGAGCACCCAGTCGACATCGGTCAGGTGGCGTTCGATGGGGGCTTGGGTGGCCT
Source organism: Solirubrobacteraceae bacterium (assembly GCA_049588415.1). GTDB lineage: Bacteria > Actinomycetota > Thermoleophilia > Solirubrobacterales > Solirubrobacteraceae > Palsa-744. The sequence continues at coordinate 6,185 of JBAVYU010000066.1, read as the reverse complement.
GACCTCCCAGGAGGCATTCCAAAGCCTGCAAGAGCAGGGGCTGCTCGATGCTGAGCAGCATCTGGCGATCGATCGCCTCGGCCTCGATGGCGATTGCGATGGCGTCGGCGGGAAGACGCGCCTTGGAGGCCGCCCAGGTGTGTTGGTCGACCTCGGCGATGCTCAGTTGCACCTCGACCGCCAACTCGGCGGACAGGCGGCCCGAGGCCGCCTCGCAGAAATGCTCGATCGCGCCGGTGATGCGACGGCGGATCTCGGTCGTGAACTTGGTGGGTTGAGAGAAGTCGAGCGGGCGGATGCGCCCGGGGGCGAGACCGTCGATGTCGGCGGCCGCACCTGCGGCGTCGCCTGCTCCGGCAGCCTCATCCGGGTTGGCCGCCTTGCCTTTGGCGCCAGCCTTGCCCGCGACGGCACGCTTCTTCTTGGGAGCATCCTTCTTGGCGGTGTCGGCGCTGCCCTTCGCGCTCACGGTTGCGTCCTTCTCAGCTCTCGCTCGCGGCGATCTCGACGGCTGCGGCATCGCGAGCGTCGGGCTCGACAGCGCCGGTTGCGGGTATCGCCGAGCCCGCGGTACCGGGGGAGCAGGCTATGTCGTTGCCCTCGAGGATCTCGGTCACGCGCAGGCCATAGCGCTCGTCCACGACGATCACCTCGCCGCGCGCGATCGCGGTGCCGTTGACCAAGAGGCCTGCCGGCTCGCCGGCGGCGCTGTCGAGCGTGACAAGCGAGCCGACGCGGAGGTCGAGCGTCTCGCCGACGGTCATCCGGGTACGTCCCAGCTCGACACTCAACTCCATCGGGATGTCGCTGAGGCGGCGCAGGTCGGGGTCGGCTTGGGTGGGCGTCTGGCCTGGGGTGGCGCCGTCGAACTGTTCGTACTCGATTGCGTCGGCCACTGTGCCTCCTATTGAACGGTGAAGTCCGGGAACAGGACTTCTTCAACCTTTACGTCTGTGCGCTGCTGGATTGTGTGCAAGATCTGACGCTTGACGGCTTGCCGACCGTGGGAGCCGATCAACGTTTCGCCGCTCTGGCCGGTAATCGTGTTCGTGATGATTTCGCGCACGATCGCTTCCTCGGGCAGCGTACCGGGACCACCTTCGGAACCGGAGGAGCCGGCGTCGGCGCTGGCGCCGTCGCTCTGTCCGGGCGCCAGCTGGAGGGCGACGTCGAGCTTGGCGTAGCGACCGTCGCTCAGGTTCAAGAGGAAGGATTGGGGCATCACATAAATCGTGCCCTTGATCTTCTCCTTGGACACGGGCTTGGCCTTGGTCATGGTGTAGCCGCCGAACAGCACTATCGGCACGATCAGGGCGAGCAGGATCTTCTTGTTTTTGAGCATGGGTTCTTATTCTTCGCTGGAGGATTGGGAGGGGCCTTCTGAGCCGTAGAGACGGCGCAACACGATCTCGACACGACGGTTGCGAGCCCGCCCGGCTTCGGTGGCCTCGCTGGCCACCGGTTTTTGGTCGGCGTTACCGGTGGCGGTCAGCCTGCCGGCGGCGATGCCATGGCCGATCAAGAATTCGACGACCGAGCTGGCGCGCGCCGTGGAGAGCTGCCAGTTGGAGGGATACAGGGAGCTGTGGATCGGCACGTCGTCGGTGTTGCCTTCGACGCTGATGGGGTGCGTTTCGTCGATGTTGAGCAGCTGCCCGATCTCGCTGAGCAGGGCGTTCGCCTGACTGCTCAAGGTGGCTTGGCCGGAGGCGAACAGGAGGTCGTCGGTCAGCACTCTGATGACAAGGCCCCGCTTTTCGATGGTGGTCTTCACGGAGGAGCTGAAGCCGTGCGACTTTGCATATGCGTCGAGCTCGTGCTTGATCTGGGCGAACTCGTTGGTCTCGCGCTGGGCGGCGCCCTGTTGGGCGAGGGCCGTTGGGGTGGCGGTGGCGGTGGCGGTCTGGCTGGAGTGGGCGGTGCTGTTCTGGAGGGGGCTGGAGCCTTGGGTCTGAACCGGCTCGATTGCCTGCAGTTCGAATGTGGCGGGCACTTGGCTTGAGTTGGCGGTGGAGCCCTGCTGGGAGATTGCCTTGCCGCCGGGCAGGATGTTGCCGGAGAAGGCCGCCTTCAGCGACTTTTGGAGGGTTTGGTACTTGGAGATGTTGACCGAGGAGATCGAGAACAGGACCATGAACAGGGCCATCAGCAGGGTGATCATGTCGGCGTAGGTGAGCAGCCAGCGCTCCTCGCTCTCCTCGCTGTGGCCCCCGCCGCGATGGCGTCCGCGCCCGCGTGCCATGGTCAGGCCGCCTGCGGCTCGACTGCCAGTTGGGCCACCGACCCGTCTTCCTCGTCGGAGCGCTCGGCGGGCGGCACGTAGGACATCAGCTTTTCAGAGACGAGTCGGGGGTTATCGCCGGCTTGGATCGAGAGGATGCCCTCGACGGTCATCATGCGCAGCTCGACCTCTTCGGCGGAGATCGCCTTGAGGCGATTGGCGATCGGCAGGAAGATGACGTTGGCCGCGCCGACGCCCATCAGGGTGGCGATGAAGGCGGAGGAGATCGAGGGCCCCAGGGTCGAGGGGGCCGCCAGGTTCTGGAGGACGTGGACGAGGCCGAGGACGGTACCGATGATGCCCATCGTGGGGGCGAAGCCTCCGGCCTTCTCGAAGGGCGAGGCGCCGACGGCGTGGCGGGCGGCCATGCCGTCCACCTCGGCCTCGAGGATCGTGTGGACCATCTCGGGGTCGGTGCCGTCAACCACCAGTTGCAAGGCATTGCGAGTGAAGGGATCCTCGATCTCGGACAGCTGAGCGTCGAGGGCCAGGAGGCCTTCGCGACGGGCCTGGTCGGCGAGACCGACCAGCTCGTCCAGGCGCCCGCGCATGTCGGGCGGTTCAGCTGAGATCACCAGTTTGTAGAGACTGGGGATCTGCTTCATCGTCTCCATGCCGACGCTGGCCAAGGTCACGCCGAAGGTGCCGCCGAGGATGATCATCAAGGCGGGGATGTTGATGAAGGACGCGGGACTGGTCCCGTCCATCATCGAGCTGAGCAGGAGGGCGCCAAAGGCAGCCCCGATCCCGATGGCGGTCGAAGCTTTCATTGTCCACCTTCATCGGCTGCGGCCGGAAATCCTTGAAAAACGGATGGCTTCTGTGACTTGGCGAGCCGAGCCGGCCGGCGAGCGACTCCTACCGCGTGAATGCTCCGGCGGCCGCGAGTCGCATCACCGCGGCGCCGGCTGTGTGCACCGCTGCCTCGACGTCGTCCCCGCGCTCGGGGTCGAAGTTGCTGTCGAGCGTGAGCGTGGCGAAGCCGTGCGTGAATGACCACACGGCGAGGACACCGCCCCAGACTTCTTGCTCGTCGGCTTCGCCGAGGAGCCCGCCTACGGCTCCAAACATGATCTCGGCCGCTGCCTGGCGGGCCGTCACCACGGCCTGGTCGTCGGGGCGGTAGAGCTCGGGCCTGAACATCACTTCGAAGTGGGCACGGTGTTCGAGTGCGAAGCGGATATAGGCGATTCCGCCCTGCATGAGATCGTTGCCGCCGTCGGCGAGCGCGTCGCGCAGGGCGGCGGCGAGGAGCGTGTAGCCCTCGGCGGCGATCGCTGTCAGGACGCCGGCCTTGTCCCCAAAGTGGTGCGCGGGCGCCGCGTGCGAGACCCCCGCGCGCCGCGCAACATCGCGCAAGCTCAGGGCAGCCGGGCCGTCCGCCGCGATCGCAGTCAAGGCGCCATCGAGCACGGCGCGGCGTAGGTCCCCATGGTGGTAGCGCCCTTTTGGCAGCGCTTGTGCGGCCACCAGGGAAGAATACAGCCGGGTCTAGACGTTGACAAGATTCCGGTTAATCCCTAAACTTGACAGCGGAAAGATCACTATCGAGGAGGCGGCAATGTCAGGGCGGTTGGGACGGTCTTTGATGGGCGTGGGCGCTCTTGTGCGGCTCTCTTATGGCTTGGGGGCGCTTTTCGCACCTGAAGCTATGTGTTCGCGTCGGCTCGCCCCGGACATCCGCGGCCACGCCGATGGCCGGATGGACTTCCGCGGGTTCGGGGGGCTGCACATCAGCATTGCCCTGCTGACGCTGCAAGCGGCGATCCAGAACCGCAACATCAGACTCCTGCTCGGGCTGAGCCTTGGCTGTGAGTTGACGGACATGACCGCAACACTTCTGGAGATACGCGATCGCGGAGGATCGGACCCAACAGTGCTCGGCAGCCTGATCCTCGCGACCGTCGGCCTGGCCACCTGGAGCACCGCCCTGCGCACGCTCTAACGATCGCCGTGTCCCGCCGCGTCCCGTTCGCTCGCTGGACGACCCTCCTCAGGCAGGATCGTCCTCTACTGCGGAGAGCCAGGGTCCGTCGTGCGAGCCGGCCGAGGGCGCAAGGCCCCCCACGCGCGAAGTACGCCGCTGGCGCATCGCGTCACTGAGCACCTCGGCCCGGTAGGCGCGGACGGAGGCGGCAACCTGGAGGGGCGTCTCGGAGACCACCACCTTGGCGCCGGTCGCCAAGGTAATGACGGTGTCGGGCGTGGATTCGACCGTGACGATCATGTCGGGGTTCAGTTGGAAGGGCTCGTCGCTGTGGCCGAGCCGGTTCAAGACGATCATCTCGGCTCCTTGGGGAGGGTTGGTTGTTTGAGGCTAAGTCTTGGGGCGGCGGATGGAGGTGGTCCGGCCGATGGACATTGCGTTTGAGCTGGATGGGGTAGCGCGGTGGCACCGCATGTCGGGCTGTTAGCGGCGGACGGGACGGCGCACAATGCGCCGTCCCGAACGCGCTCCTCGGAGTTGTCCCGTCGTATAGAGGCCCCTTCGTTGGGTTCGGTTGAAGATCAGGAGTGGCCGGGCCGTCGAAGCGGAGAGCCACGCCACGCGAGAGGTGGCCTACTGGACCATCGTGACCAAGGTCCCAAGCATTTCGTTGGCTGTGGAGATCACCCTCGAGTTGGCTTGGAAGCCGCGCTCGGCGGTGATCATGTTGGTCATCTCGCTGGCAAGATCGACGTTTGACATCTCAAGCTCCCCTCCGATCGTGGAGCCGAAGCCGGCCGTGTCGGGGGTGCCCACGATCGGGGTGCCCGAGTTGGCGGTCTGGCCCCAAAGTGAGCCGCCGAGGCGTTCGAGACCATCTTCGTTGGTGAAGGTGGCCAAGGAGAGGTAGCCGGCAGTGACTCGCTGCTGGTAGGTGGGTGACGCGGGGTTCTCGTCGGTGTAGGCGACCGATCCGTCCTGGCCGATCGAGATGTTGGAGGATCCGGGCGGGATCCTTATGTAGGAATCTTCGGTGCCAGCCGCGTAGGTGATACCGGCTGGGGTTTCGGTGGCGACGGCGTTGTGCCCGATCACGTATTCACCGGCTTCGGTCGTGATGAATCCTTGCGAGTTGGCGCTCAGGTCTCCCGCGCGCGTGTAGTTGACGTTGGCGGGCAGGCCGGCCGTGTAGGGGGGCGCGGCGGGAGGGGTGCCGGAGCCCACTCGCAAGAAGCCCTTACCCTCGATCGCTACGTCCAGGGGATTGTTGGTCGTCTGGAAGGAGCCCTCGGACATTTCGTTGCGGGTGGCGCTCACCTGCACGCCCAGGCCGATCTGGACAGGGTTGGAGCCGCCGTTGCTGGCGGTTGGACCCGAGGCTCCGTGCATCACTTGGGTGAGCGATTCGGCGAAAGTGACACTCGAGGACTTGTAGCCCACCGTGTTCACATTCGCCAGGTCGCTTGCGGTGTCGTCTAGCAACACTTGATTTGCGTCGAGGCCGCTGATCGCGGCATACATTCCAGTCATCATCGTGACTGCCCTTCCTTTCGCGGCCCCCTCTTAGAGGTCCAGCCGTTGTTGGGCGCCGGGGTCATGCGATCACGGCACTGTCGATGTTGGTGAACACGTTGTCTTTCATGTGTTCGGCCCCCACGGCCGTGACGACCGTGCGGTTGCTTACCGACACCACGAAAGCGGTGCCGTCTACAAGAACAAGGGAGTCGCGCGAGCCCTTACTCGCGGCCCTGCCCACACCCTCTGAGAGCCGTCCGAGCGTGGAGGGGTCCAGGGCAATGCCGCGGCGCTGGGCGCGCGCGAGGGCGTGGCGGGAGAAGTGGAGGGGCGCGGCTGCCGCGCCGGTCTGGGTCGACCCGGAGGGTGTGGCTCCCTTCTTGGGGTCGGCTGCACCGGCCTGCTCGAGTGCGTCGGCGAAGGACCGGTCGGGCGCCGACGGCCCGTTCTGGCGCTCGGGAC
>JBAVYU010000065.1:0-47630 GCA_049588415.1 Solirubrobacteraceae bacterium | reverse complement strand
GGGCGGGGGACGGCCGGGCCGGCGCTTCGGCGGCGCTTCGCCCCGCTCCGGGCGCCGCGGCATGGGCGCCCAAGTACAGGGACGCTGGTCTCTGACCTCCTCGATCTTCGGCGAACCCGTCGTTTCTGCCGGTGCGGGGGCGGCGAAGTCACCGGTCCAGGACGGCTTGACCGGCGAGGCGCAAGCGGTCGACCCGCGCGAGCGCCGCCGCGCCCTCGCTGAGCTCTTGTTGGAGCGCTACGGGGTGCTCACTCGCGAGCAGGTGCTCGCCGAGGGCATCCCCGGCGGCTTCGCGAGCGTGTATGGCGCCTTGGGCGAATTGGAGACTCTGGGGGTGTGTCGTCGCGGCTACTTCGTCGAGGGACTTGGCGGCGCCCAGTTCGCCTTGCCCGGCGCGGTCGAGCGTCTGCGCTCGGGACGATCCTCGGAGGAGGGCCGCACCTCGATCTTGGCGGCAGTGGACCCCGCCCAGCCACTCGGGGCCGCCTTGCCGTGGCCCCGACGCGAGGATCGCAAGCGCCGACCCGGGCGTGTGGCCGGCGCCTATGTCGTGTTCGTGGACGCCCGGCCCGTGCTCTACCTGGAGCGGGGCGGGCGCGGGATCCTCACGCTCGACTCGGGGGAGGCCTCTCTACGGGAGCCCCCTCTACGGGAGCCCTCGCTACGGGAATCCTCTCTACGGTCCCCTCTGCTTGTTGCCTTGCGCGCACTAGCCGATGCTGTGCGCGCCGGAAGGGTGGCCACGATCGCGCTGGAGCGGGTTGACGGCGAGCCCGCGATCGGCTCGTCGCTGGAGCCCGCTTTGGTGGAGTTGGGTTTTCGCCAAGGGCCGCGCAGACTCACCTTGCGAGCTTGAATTGCCCCGGCTTCTCGAATAACATGGAGTTGGAAACATGGTGGACTTATGGGCGCCATGGGGGGAGATGGTGTCATGGGGATCGCCACCGGACTTGGAGGGAAGCCGGTTGCAAAAAACTCGCGTGAGTCAGAAACATTCGTGCGAATTGGTTCAGGGTGTTCTTGCCAACAGTTCAGCCCTGAATTATCTTCTCGAATAATGGGGATGAGTGGAACTAGTGGAGAGGGTCGGAATGGTAGACCTTCGATGGCTTTGACCGGTCGTGACAGCCTCGACGTCCCCGCGGCTCCGCTCTCCCGGGAGGAGTTGCTGTTTGGCGATGGGCCCAGCCACTACGAGGATCTGACGCCCCTCTACAAGCGTCTCCCTCACGGTCCGCACGGACTCGGCCGAGAAGCGGTTGCCCGCCACCAGCGTGCCCGCCTGTACGGCGGCATGGCCGAGTCGGTGTACCAGCGCGGGTACGCGGGCACCAGCGTCGCCCACGTGATCGCCTTGGCCGGCGTCTCCAGGCGCGCCTTCTACGAGCAGTTCTCCAACAAGGAAGACTGTTTCCTGGCCACCTACGACGCGATCGCGGGCGCCGCACGCAAAAGGGTCCTGCAAGCGTGGCTATCCGAGCGCGGGTGGGCCAACAGGCTGTATGCCGCATGCAAAGTCTTCCTGGCCGGCATCGCCGCCGACCCCCGCGGCGCCAACCTGGTGCTCGTCGAGTCGATCGGGATCGGTCCGCGCGGCCACGAGCGCATGCAGTTGACCGCGACCGCCTTCGAGCGCATCGTGGCGACCGGCTTCAGCCTCACGCCCGACGGCATCTCCCTGCCCCCCTTGGCCCCGCGCGCAATCGTGGGCGGCGTGCGCTTTGTCGTGATCAGGCGAGTGCGCGAAGGGCGCGCCGAGGAGCTGGCAGGCCTGACCGACGAACTGCTCGACTGGGTCAGTTCCTACCGCTCCACCGCGGTCGCGCGCCTGCGCACGCTCGGTTCCGGCAGGCCGCCCAGCTTGGTCGCCAAACGAGCCCGTTTCCTCACGCGCGAGGATCGCCGCTCGAGTGTCATGGACGCGATGGTCCAACTGGCCTTGGAGGAGGGCTACGCGAACATCACCGACGCGGAGATCGCGCGCGCCGCAGCTGTCTCCACCGAAGCGTTCCATCGCGAGTTTCCCAACAAGGAAGAGTGCCTGCTCGCCGTGGTCGACGAGTTCGCCGCCGAAGCTCACGACGCCGTCAAGCGCGCCACCCGCAACGACCAAGAGTGGCCTGAGGCGGTCCACAAAGGCGTGGAGGCTTTGATCGGCTACTGCGCCGCCCACCCTGGCCTCGTAAAGCTGTCGTTCATCGACCTCTTCGACGCCGGCAACGGCATGGTCGCGCGTGTCAGCGGGGTGCTCGACGGCTTCATCAAGGTCATGACAAAGGGAATCCCCGAACCGCAGAGAGCCCCTGACGTGGCAAGCGAGGCGATCATGGGGGCGATCTGGGCGATCCTCTCAAGCTACGCCCCACACGACCGCTTGCGCTACCTGCCTTGTCTGGTCGATCACCTCACGTTCTTGATCCTCGCCCCTTACATCGGTCCCCGCAACGCGGTCGACGCGATCGAAGCTGCCGGCTCGCGCCGCGGACGGCTGAAGGTCTCCTGAGAGATCCCCGCGCCCGCGGAGCGATGTCCCAGGCGACTCTGCGCAAGGTGCGCCAAGGCCCGGCACTATCCTCAAACGCAGTGGCCACCGACGAAGCGATCCGCCCGCTCGCGCGCCCTCGCCGGGTCGGCCACAAGGGCGCCGCGCACCTTGCCCAAGGCAATACCCCCGCCAGCTTCGACGCCGCTCTGGCCCAAGGCGTGGACATGATCGAGTTCGACGTGCTCAGCGAGCGCACCGACGGGACCGGAGCTCTGCTCGTGGCTCACGACTACGAGGACATGTCCTCACGCAGCCCGCTCACACTCCAGGAGGCGCTCGAGCATCTGTCGGGCGAGGCCTTCTCAGGGATCGAGTTCGATCTCGACGTGAAGATCCCCGGCTACGAGCTACGAGTGGTGGAGGCGATAAGCCGTGCCGGTCTCACGGAGCGGACCTTGTTGAGTGGCATGTTCCCAGAGTCGCTCGCCCGCGTCCGCGCCGCCGAGCCGCGCTTGCGGCTGGGCTGGTCGGTGCCGCGTGTGCGACGCGACTACACCAGCCACCTGCTCACCGCGATTCCCGCCTTGGCAATCCTCACCGGCTACCGGGCCCTGCTTCCGCGCCGCGCCCGCGAGGCCCTGAGCAAGGGCTTGGTCGACGCGATCATGGCTCACTGGCGTGTCGTAACACCAGCCCTCGTCAGGGCGGTGAAGGACGAGGGAGGCGAGCTGTACGTGTGGACCGTGGACGAAGCGGCCCGGATCGCCAAGCTCACCGAGATGGGCGTGAGCGGGATCATCACCAACGACCCCCGCCTGTTCGACCTCCCCGCCTGACCTTGCCCGCTCCGCCGGCCCGTGCCGTCCGCCGGCCCGTGCCCTCCGCCCCGCCCATGCCCCTCCGCCCCGCCCATGCCCCTCCGCCTCGTCCGTGCCCCTCCGTCCGCCCGTGCCTGAAGGTCGATCGCCCCGGGGGCGCGGCGAGTCGGCCTAGCCGAGCGTGCAGATGGCGGCGCTGTAGCCCGCCGGGTCGGCTCCGGCGCGGCTTGTGTGGCTCGATGTGGTGGGCACCGTCGCCGTCTGCAGGACCGTTGCGCCTCGCCGCCACTGGAAGATGACGTCACCCCGCAGGGTGTACGCGGGCTTGCCTGCGACTTGGGCGAATTGGAAGCTGCGACCGTCTTGGCGCGCGAGCGCAGCGGAGCCGACCTTGAGATAGCCGGAGTCGGCTTCGTGGCCGATGTCGATCCACCGCTTACTGGTCGGGTCTTGGTACTGGACCTTGAAGCGCATGTACATGATGTCCTTGGCATTTCCGTCGCCAGGCATCGAGCCGCGAATGCCGATCGTGTCAGGCTGGTCCTTGGGGTTGCACACGTTCACTGTCCCCCAAAGCTCGCGCGAGTGCAACAAACGCTGACCTTGGGTAGGCGTGAACGCGGCAGCTAGCAAGAGCGGTGCGATCGCGTGCAAAGGGCTCATACTGTGAAGATAGCGTCGGGGGGCCCCAAGTTGCGGGATTGAGGGCGTATAGCGTCGCCTGTGATATCTCCAAGGCATGGCGGCCACCAAGGATGCGCAGATAGTCGAGCTGCTCGCCCGTGTGCCCGTGTTCTCGACGCTCGAGCACGACGATTTGGAGCGCATCGCCGAGCTGGCGGTGCCGCGCGACTACGAGCCCGGACAGATCGTGTTTCGCGAGGGCGATGCGAGCGACACCTGTTACATCGTGCGCTCCGGTCGGGCCCGCGCCGTGCGCGAGCATCCCGACGGACGCACGATCACGCTCGCCACCTTCGGTACCGGCGACATCTTTGGCGAGCTGGCGATGTTCGAGGACGAGCTGCGCTCCGCCACAGTGGAGGCGGTGCAGCGCACCAGCGCCGTGGCGGTGCTCGGCCCGGACATGCGCCGCTTGATGGTGGAGCATCCCCAGATCGCGATTCGTCTTCTCGCGGCGCTGGGACGGCGTTTGCGCGAGACCAATGACCGCTTGGCCAAACAGTCCTTCCAAACTGTTCAGAGTCGTGTCGCGGTAATCCTCAGCGAGCTTGTCGACCAGGCGGTGCAGGACGGCGCCGCCGGTCAGGAGGTTCTCTTGACTGCCACCCAGGCCGACCTCGCCAAGCTGGCCGGCTCCTCGCGTGAGTCGGCCTCCCGTTTCCTGGCCGTGCTCGAGCGCGCCGGCGTGATCTCTCAGGGCCGCGGCAGGCTTGTGGTCCACGATCCCGCGGCGCTTCACGGCTATGTCTTCTAAGCGCGAGGTCTCCCCCAAGCGCGAGGTTTCCGCCGGCGGAGTGGTGGTGCACGAAGGCCAGGTGCTCGTGATCGTTCCCACCAGGCGAGCCGCCGATGGGGCGCACGTCTTGGGGCTGCCCAAGGGTCATCTCGACGGAGACGAGACTTTGGAGCAGGCCGCCGCCCGGGAGGTGCGCGAGGAGACGGGCGTCACCGCCCAGCTTGTGCAAGAGCTTGGCGAGGTGCGCTACTGGTATGTGCGCGAGCGCCACAGGATCGCCAAGAGCGTCCATTTCTTCCTCTTCCGGTACGCGAGCGGTGACTTGGCCGATCACGACGAGGAGGTTTTGGAGGCCCGCTGGATGGGCCTTGAGGAGGCCGCGCAAGCGCTCACATATTCAGGAGAGCGCGACATGGTGGCGCGCGCGCTGGCCATATCCGGGCAAGACCGATAGCCTGCCGGTCGTGCAAGTTCTCAATTTCTACTCCACGATCTTCGCCGACGAGCTGAAGAAGGGCCGCAAGACGGCCACGATCAGGCTTGGCGACAAGTCCGGCAAGTACCGCAAGAACGAAGCGGTGCTCGTAACGATTGGCTACCAGTACTCGCCACGCGAGCGCATCTTCGAAGCAGTGATCGATCAAGTCGAGGTGATGAAAGTCGCAGAGCTCTCGCCGCGCGACATCAAGCACGACAACCCCGAGTTCCGTCGCCACGAGGAGCTGATCAACTTCCTTGAACAGATCTATGGCCGCTCAGTCTCGATGCAGGACACGGTCACAGTCGTCCGCTTCTCTCAGATCCTCGATAAGCCGACAGCGATGACCGAAGCCATGAAGGGCTTCGGCGGCGCCCAGAACTGACGCGGCGAGGACCGCGGCGCCCGGGATTCAGGTTCACGGGCAAAGTCGCGTCAATGGGAAACAGGGCGTGACAGGCGTGCGCTGAGAGCGGAGGATTCGCCGTAGGCCATAAGGCCCCTCGCGAATGTCGCCTACCACACCCCCTGTGTCAGGCGACATTCGTCGGGGCCGTCCCCCGCCCAAGACATGGCACCCAAACGAGAAACCCCCACCGCGCAGCCTCGTCCAAAAGCTGCCGTCGGTGGTGGGGGAGCCGCGATCGGCGGCCCCCGAACCACTGCAGCCGGCAGGCGAGCGGTTCAGAGCGACGGGCACGCACATGGACAGGTGACCGAGATTCAGCGTGCCCGGATGATCGCCGCCATGATCGACACGATTTCAGAGCGTGGTCGCTCCGGAGCGAACGTTGCGCATGTCGTCTCACGCTCCGGCGTGTCGCGTCGTACTTTCTACGAAGTCTTCGAGGACTTCGAAGATTGCTTTTTGGCCGCGCTCGACCAGTCGATTGGGCGGGTGAGCGAATATGTGCGCGAAGCCTACGAGCCCGGCGCGAAGTGGAGCACGCGTATCAGGGCGGCCTTGATCGCGATGCTCGAATTCTTGGAAGACGAGCCCGCGATGGGCCGTTTGTGTGTGCTCGAGACGCTTGGGGCCGGCCCCAAGGTGCACGAGCGCCGACTGCGGGCCCTCGAACCGGTGATCGGCGTGGTCGAGGAAGGTCGTCGCGAAACCAGATCCGCCGCGGCGCTTCCGCTTCTGACCGGGGAGGGAGTCGTGGGCGGAGTCCTCTCGGTTCTCCACGCGCGCCTGCTCGAAGGGGACACCCGCTTGCTCGACTTGACCGGTCCCCTGATGGGCATGATCGCGCTTCCCTATCTCGGCCCGGCTACGGCCCATCGGGAGAGCACGCGAGCCGTGCCTACCCATCGCAAGCGCGCTCTGCCGGCCAGCAAGGATCCGTTGCGGGACCTGCAGATGCGTCTCACTTACAGGACCGTGCGTGTGTTGATGGCGATCTCCGCAAGGCCGGGCGCCTCCAATCGTGAGGTGGGGGCCGGCGCGGGGATCGACGACCAGGGCCAAATCTCCAAGCTGCTCAGCCGTTTGGACAGGCTCGGCTTGGTCGAGAACAGGGGAGCCGGCCAGGTCAGAGGCGCCCCGAACGCTTGGTCCTTGACCAAGAAGGGCTTCGAAGTAGAGCAGCTGATCGGTGGGGAGAGTCCCGCCGGCCTGGCCTCTTGAGCGCTACCGAGCGAGCGTTGTGACGGCTACCGAGCGAGCGTTGTGACGATTACTCTGGGCGATCTTGCATGAGATCCGGGCAACAATCGTTGCGCAGGCCCCGGCGAGCACCGGCTTCTCGACCTTTACACCGGGTGTTCGGGCTTTTGTCTATATATTGACCGTGACGTTGGCACTCTCCCGTTGAGAGTGCCAACGCAGGCGGTCTGCCGGTTCCACGGGCGGGATCGCCGAATCCGAAGCAACACTAAACGGAGGTTTTACAGCATGAAACTGAAGCCCCTGGGCGATCGTTTGATCGTGAGGGCCATCGAGGAGGAGGAGAAGACCGCAAGCGGCCTCGTCCTTCCCGATACAGCCAAGGAGAAGCCGCAGAAGGGCAAGGTCCTCGCCGTCGGCGACGGCAAGCTCGACGACGCCGGCAAGCGCATCCCACTCGACGTGTCCGAGGGCGACGAGGTCCTCTACAGCAAGTATGGCGGCACCGAGATCAAACTCGACGGTGAGGATCTGCTCGTGCTGCGCGAGTCCGACGTTCTCGCCAAGGTCGCATAAGGAGATCTGAACAACATGGCTCACAAGGAACTCAAGTACAGCTCCGAGGCGCGTAAGTCTCTGGAGGCCGGCGTCGACGCTGTCGCCAACGCCGTCAAGGTCACGCTCGGCCCCAAGGGTCGCTACGTAGTCCTCGACAAGAAGTTCGGCGCGCCCACGATCACCAACGACGGTGTCACGATCGCTCGTGAGATCGAGGTCGAGGACGTGTTCGAGAACCAGGGCGCCCAGCTGGTGCGCGAGGTGGCCACCGCCACCAACGACGTCGCCGGAGACGGCACGACGACGGCCACGGTGCTCGCTCAGGCGATCGTTCGCCAAGGCCTGAAGAACGTTGCGGCCGGTGCCAACCCGTTGGCACTCAAGCGCGGCATCGAGAAGGCCGTCGATGAGGTCGTCGCCAACATCGCCTCGCAGTCCAAGGAGGTCTCCGGCAAGGATCAGATCGCGCGCGTCGCGACCATCTCGGCCGGTGACGAGGAGATCGGCGATGTGATCGCCGACGCAATCGAGAAGGTCGGCAAGGACGGCGTGGTCAACGTCGAGGAGGGCCAGACGTTCGGCATGGACCTCGAGTTCACCGAGGGCATGCAGTTCGACAAGGGCTATATCTCGCCCTACATGGTCACCGACCAGGACCGTATGGAGGCAACCCTCGAGGACCCCTACATCCTGATCGCCAACCAGAAGATCGGCTCGGTGCGAGACGTGCTGCCCGTGCTCGAGGCCGTGATTCAGTCGGGCAAGCCGCTCTTGATCATCGCCGAGGACGTGGAGGGCGAGTCGCTCGCCACGCTCGTCGTGAACAAGCTGAGGGGCACCTTCACCGGTGTGGCCGTCAAGGCCCCCGGATTCGGTGACCGTCGCAAGCGCATGCTCGAGGACATCGCGATCCTTACCAAAGCAGAGGTCATCACCGAGGAGATGGGCCTGAAGCTCGAGAACACCCAGGTGTCTCAGCTTGGGCACGCTCGCAGGGTGGTCGTGGGCAAGGACAACACCACGATCGTTGACGGCGCCGGCGATGCCGAGGCGATCAAGGGTCGTATCAACCAGATCAAGGCCGAAGTCGAGAACACCGACTCGGACTTCGATCGCGAGAAGCTCCAGGAGCGCTTGGCAAAGCTCTCCGGTGGTGTCGCGGTGGTCAAGGTTGGCGCTGCCACCGAGACCGAGATGAAGGAGAAGAAGCACCGCGTCGAGGACGCACTGCAGGCGACGAGGGCGGCGCTGGAGGAGGGCATCGTGCCCGGCGGCGGCGTCGCGTTGTTGCAGGCCTCTGCGTCGGTGTCGCTCGACGGCCTGGAAGAGGACTCCGCGACGGGTGCGCGCATCGTGTTGCGTGCCCTGGAGGAGCCGCTCCGTCAGATCGCCGAGAATGCGGGCCTTGAGGGCTCCGTTGTCGTCAATGACGTGCGCAAGGCCAAGACGGGCGAAGGCCTGAACGCCGCCACCAACGAGATCGTCGATCTCGTCGCCGCCGGGGTCATCGACCCGGCGATGGTCACGCGCTCGGCCCTGCAGAACGCCGCGTCGATCGCCAAGAACATCCTCACCACCGAGGCGATTGTCGCCGAGGTGCCGGAGAAGGAAGGCGGCGGCATGCCGGGCGGCGGGATGCCCGACATGAGCGGCATGATGTAGTCAGACCGTCTGCTGTGGGTGCGGCGCTCCAGCCGCACCCACATTCGGTCGATAGATGCGTAGAGGGCCCGGCAGGATGCTGGGCCCTCGTCTTTTAAGGGCCTATTCGACGGCTGAGACCGGACGTGGACCATGGCCCACGTACTTGGCGGTCGGACGGATCAGCTTGGCCTCGCGCTTTTGCTCAAGGATGTGCGCTGACCAGCCGGCCACCCTCGCACATGTGAACATGGGCGTGAACAGGTCGGGCGTCACTTCGGCCAGGTCGAGGATCACGGCCGACCAGAACTCGACGTTGGTGGCAAGCACACGATCCGGCTTGCGGGCCGTGAGCTCCGCCAAGGCCGCCTTCTCCAGGGCCTCGGCCGCCTCGAAGCGGGGCGAGCCTAGTTCCTGGCATGTGCGGCGCAGGGCCCGCGCGCGCGGGTCTTCGGCGCGGTAGACACGATGGCCGAAGCCCATAAGCCGCTCGCCGCGGTCAAGCGCCGCCTTGACCCAGACGTCTGCGTCGCCGGTCTGTTCGACTTCATCGAGCATCTTCAGCACGCGCGACGGGGCACCCCCGTGCAGTGGACCCGAGAGAGCGCCCACGGCTGCCGACAGTGCCGCGGCACAGTCCGCCCCGGTTGAGGCGACCACGCGCGCGGTGAACGTGGAGGCGTTCATCCCGTGCTCGGCGGCGGAGATCCAGTAGGCGTCGATCGCCTTGGCGTGATCTGGGTTTACCTCTCCCCGCCAGCGGATCAGGAAGCGCTCGGGGATTGACTCGCCCTTATCCACCTCCGACTGAGGCACGGGCGGCTGGCCGGCGTCGCGAGCCGATTGGGCCACGAACGACAGGGCCATCACCGATGCCCGTGCGAGGTTGTCGCGGGCCTGCTCGTCGGAGATGTCGATCAGGGCTTGGAAGCCCCACTCGGGGGCGAGCATCGCCAAAGCCGATTGCACGTCGACGCGGTGATCGCCGGAGCGCACCGTCAGCACATGCGGTTCGGCGGGCGGCAGGCCCGGCTTGAAGCGACCGTCCACGAGCAGCCCCCAGACCTGCTCGTAGGGGACAGCGCCGACCAGGTCCTCGATGTCGACGCCGCGATAGCGCAGCGATCCGCCGGCCCTGTCGGGCTCGGCGATCTCTGTGGCGAAGGCGACGACGCCCTCTAGGCCGGACTGAACTTCAGGGGAAGGGGCAGGAGGCGACTGTGTCGTGACCTCGCTCATGTGGGCGCTCACTTTCTGGCTGCTGATTACCGGTTGAGAGTCGATCCCGCTGGATTGCACCGGAGTCGACCCGGCTGCCTTGTGGGCAGGCGCATATCGTCGCAGGAATCGTCCAGGTAGGCTCCGCTGCGGCGAGCGGTGGAGCGCTCCGCGATCGAGGGGATCGTGCGGATGTCCACCGTGTCCACCGTTCGGTGGCGTCAGGCAGGCCCGTCCACGAGGAGGAGCGCCGTGACCGACAGTGACCTGATGTTCCGTCCCGCGACCGAGCTTGCCGCGATGGTGCGCTCCGGCGAGGTGTCCTCGCGCGAGCTGGTCGAGATCTCGCTCGCGCGCATAGAGGAGCTGAACCCCAAGCTCAACGCCTTCGTCCAGATCGACGCCGAGCGCGCGCTGGCAACCGCCGAGCAGATCGCCCCCGGCGACGAGCGTCCCTTTGCGGGTGTGCCGATCGCGATCAAGAACAACCGGCCCGTGGAGGGCTTGAAGGCGACGATCGGCTGCTCGCTGTTGGCCGACCACGTGGCCTCGCACGACTGCAACATCACGCGCCGCTTCAAGGAGGCGGGCTTTGTGATCGTGGGGACCACAACCCTGCCCGAGTACGGCATCCTGCCCGTGAGCGAGGCGCGCCTGTTCGGCCCCACCCGCAACCCTTGGGACCTGGAGCGCACGCCGGGCGGCTCCTCCGGAGGAGCATCTGCTGCGGTCGCCTCAGGCATGGTGCCGGTTGCGCACGGCAACGACGGTGGCGGTTCAATTCGCATCCCGGCTGCCTGCTGCGGTCTGGTCGGGCTCAAGCCGGCGCGGGGACGCATCTCCGCCGCGCCCGAACGTGGCGAGGCACCGCTGGACGTAGACGGCGTCCTGACGCGCACGGTTGGCGACACCGCCGCGATCCTTGACGTGCTCGCCGGCTACGAGCTGGGTGACGTCGCCTGGGCGCCCCCGCCCGCCGTGCCGTTCGCGGCCGCCGCGGGCATGATTGAAGGCCCACCCACCCGGCTGCGGATCGCAGCAACCACCTTTTCCCCGATCGCCGATGCGGCCGTCGACCCGGTCTGCGCCCAAGCGGTGACCGACGCCGCCGAGCTGTTGCGCTCGCTCGGGCACGAGGTCGAGGAGGTCGATCCGCCATGGCGCATCGAAGGCATGTCTGAGCTGTTCGGGGCGGTCTTCTCGATCCATATTGCCTTGCAGATCGTCTACTCGGGCATGGTCGCCGGCCACGAGCCGAGGGCCGAGGACATGGAGCCGATGAGCTGGGCGATTCACCAGATGACCCAGAACATCAACTCGGTCTTGGGCTTCGGCATGGAAATCCAATTGCAGGCGCTCACGCGCCAATTGGTCGGGTTCCTGGCTCCCTACGATGCTCTGCTCACGCCCGCCTTGGCTGAGCGGCCGTTGCCGATCGGCACGCTGGACACCGCCGCACCCGATCCCATGTCCACGTTCAGCCGTTCCGGTCTGTTCACGCCGTTCACCCCCGTTTTCAACGCGAGCGGGCAGCCGGGGATCTCGCTGCCGCTATATCAGGGCGAGGACGGCCTTCCGCTGGGAGTCCAGCTCGTCGGTAGGCCCGCGGGCGAGGCCGCGCTGCTGGCATTGGCCTCACAGGTGGAAGCGGCCACGCCGTGGGCGGCACGCCGGGCGCCTGTGTCCTAGCCGCGAAGGACGGCTTGCATCGACTCGGGGGTCACGCCCAAAGCCTGGGTGTCGGCGATCCCGTTCTTGGCCACCAGGTTCGCCTCCAGCAGCTCGGCCTCCTCCCAGGCGATCGGCGTCCTGGTGTGCATCGCTCGCTCCAGCAATCGCAGCATGCGCGAGACCATCGGAGTGGGGATCGGCAGCAGTGGGCGCTCGCGTTCCAGCGAGCACAGGACGGTGTTGACGACGTCGTTGTAGGTCAGCGTTTGCGGGCCGGCCAGCTCGTAGCGTTGGTGAGGAGCGCCCCCTTGGGCGTCCTCGAGCCCGCCATCCACGCGTGACTCGCCGGCTCCGCCAGACTTCCCGGCCCGCAAGGCGCCGGCCACGCAGCCGGCCACGTCCTCGGCCCAGATTGGCTGGCATACGGCCCGCCCGCGACCCGAGATAGGGACGAGCGGCAGCAAAGACAGGCGTTCGATCAAGGTCAGCCGGCGGTCGCCCGGCGCGTACACAAGCGAAGGGGCGATCACCGTTGTGCGCATGTCGGACTCTCTTACCGCTTGCTCGGCCAAGGCCTTGGCTCGGAACAAGCGGGCGCGATGGTGCTCGGAGGCGCCGAGCACCGAGAAGAACACGAAATGCTCAACGCCTGCGCGTTGGGCGGCGTCGACCATCCGCCAGGTCGCGATCGCCGCCAGCTCCTCGATCGAGCCGCGTGACTGGTCGCGTGTGGAGGCGGCCAGGTGCACGACGGTGTCCACGCCCCGCATCGCGTTGCGAAACGAGGGCGGATCGGCCAGGTCCCCCAGCGCGATCTGGACGCGCACGCGCTGGGGCCCCAGGCGCCTGGGGTCGCGCACGAGGCAGCGTACCGTCTGCCCTTCGGCGAGCAGGCGCGGCAGCAACGCGGAACCGACGAGTCCGGTCGCGCCGGTTAGCAGGAGCATCGCCCAAAGCTAGCGAAGAAGATCGGGCGGCTCCGCCCGCCCGATGTCTCGGCCATCCTGGGATGGGGGCGCGGCGGTCGGCCGGCCCAATGCCGGCGCCGTTGTGGGACGGGTGATAGCGGCCTCGCTACTATTCGTCGTCCCGCAACAGTTGACCCGACAACGAATCGAGAAGGAAGCAAATGGCTTACGTGATCGCCGAGCCGTGCATCGGCACCAAGGACAACTCCTGTGTCGAGGTGTGCCCTGTGGATTGCATCCACCCGACGCCTGACGAGCCCGGCTACGACGCGGCCGAGATGCTCTACATCGACCCCGAGGAGTGCATCGACTGCGACGCTTGTGTCGAGGCCTGCCCTGTGGATGCCTGCTTCGCCGAGGACCAGCTGCCGGATGAGTGGCAGAAGTTCGCCTCGATCAACGCCGAGTACTTCGCGAATACGAAGTAGGCCCACCTTGGCCTAGCTCCGCCTGTCGGACCGCAAGCGGCCCGAGCGATGTGAGGGGTCCTTTGGGCCGGATTGGCCCGACCGACGTGCTCCTCTAGGCCATAGGGAGCGACATGCCGGCCGGCTTCGGGCTTGCCGGGGGTGCGGGGGCGCTCGGAGGGGTGACCTCTAGAACCGGGAGGGTCGGCAGCTCCAAGGGAGCCATCGCGATCAGGCCGCGGGCGGCTTGTCGGATCGCCTGGGAGGCGGGGTCGTCGGGGTCCTCGAACACCAGGGGCGTGCCGCTGTCGGCTTGTGCTCGCAGGGGCATCGTGAGGGGGACTTTGCCGAGTAGGGGCACATCCAGCTCGTCGGCCAAGTCCTTGCCTCCGCCCTCGCCGAAGATGGGGTAGCGCTCCCCGTTCGGCGTGGTGAAGCCGGACATGTTCTCGATCACGCCGCAGATCTCAAGCGACACCTTGTGGGCCATCTCGGCTGAGCGGCGTGCCACCTTCTGGGCGGTGGCCTGGGGGGTCGTCACGATCACGAACTGGGCTTGGGGCAGCATCTGGGCCAAGGTCATCGACACGTCGCCGGTGCCGGGGGGCAGGTCGATCAAGAGGTAGTCGAGCACGCCCCATTCCACGTCCTGCAGGAACTGGCCGAGCGCCTTGTGGAGCATCGGGCCGCGCCACACCACGGCCGCGTCCTCCTCGAGGAAGAAGCCGATCGACATGACCTTCACGCCGTGGGACTCCAAGGGCACGATCTTGCGTTGGGCTGAGACCGGAGGGCGCGTGGCGCCGAGGCCGTACATGCGCGGGATCGAGTAGCCCCACACGTCGGCGTCGAGGATTCCCACCTTCTTGCCGTCCGCGGTCAAGGCCGCGGCGAGGTTGGCGGTGAGAGTCGACTTGCCCACGCCGCCCTTGCCCGAGCCGATGCACATCACGTTGCTCACCTGGGCGAGCGCGCCTTGCGGAAGGGCGCCGCGTCCCAGCTTCTGCTGGAGCGACGCCTTCTCGGTGTCGCTGAGGACATCGAAGTACACGTTCACGTGCGCTACGCCCTCCAAGCCCGCGACAGCCTCGGCGACAGAGGTCTGGAAATGACCCTTGATCGGGCAGCCGGCGGTCGTCAGGGACACGGTCACGTCGACCACTCCGTTGGCGGAGATGTCGATTTGACGCACCATTCCGAGCTCCACGATCGAGCGGCGCAGCTCCGGGTCGATCACGGCCTCCAAGGCCTTCATGATTTCGTCGCGGTTCATGTCTGCTCGCATTCTCGCAGAAAGAAAAATGCCGCCGGGCGGTAGGGGGACCGCCCGGCGGCGAGGGAGGAGAGGGTGCTTCTACTACCGGCGGGATATGGGCCGGCAGACCTTCCCGTCGCCGGCTCTCCGGGGCCGCGACGGGGGGAAGGGGAGCCGTCCGCCCCGCTACTTTGGCGCGCGGGGTGGACGGGTATGGCGGCCTAGACCAGGTTCAGAATGCGCTCCTGGACCTTGTCGGCGAGCTCTTCGCTTTCACGGCGGCGCTGGCGCAGTTCACGCTCGACGCTTGTGCGTGTCTTGCGGACCTCGCGCTCGACGCGCACCCTGGTCTTGCGGACCTCGCGCTCAAGGCGATTGCGGGCGGTAACGCCCCTGCGCTCGAACTTGCGCAGCTGCGCGCCGGCTTTGGAGGTGGAGTTGTAGTTGGCGATCGCATCGCTGACCTCCGAGAGCACTCGCTCGCGGGCGATCAAGGCGGCGCCGATCGGGATCAGGACGGCGCGCTCGGCCGTGCTCGACTGCTTGGAAGCAGCGGCGGTGCGCTTGGGAGCGGTCGTGGACCGCTTCGAGGTCGTAGCTGTCTTGGCGGCCGTAGCTGCCTTGGCGGCGGTAGCGCGCGGTTTGGGGGTGGTGGTCTTCGCTGTCGGCATTTGGGAGAGAGTCTCCTGTCTATGGGGGGCACACTTGTTCTGGTTGGCGCCACTTTAGCACCGAACACATGTTCCTAACCCGCTCTAAAAGGATGGTTACACGCCAACTTCAAGTGCGGGTGAACACGCTGTAAAGAACTTCTATGAGTTCCTCTACCCGGCGAAGCCGAGAGCAAGCGAGAACAAGCGTTCGTGTGATCAAGCGCACAGAGGTGCCCCGCGCGGGCGCGCGGTCTTCTTAATAAGACATAGCTTGGTCACAGGCCGCGCACGCGCGCAGGGCACCCTCCGGAGCGGTACCCCCGAGCGCCCCTACCTCCGGAGAGTCCCTCGCGGAGAGTTCCCGGTCAGGCCTCGATCGCGGGGCGCGTGCGCGCCAACCAGGTGCCCGGGTCTTCCAGCTCGGCCATAGTGGGCAGCGTCTCAGGCGAAGTCCAGGCCACCGCCAAGGCATCCGGGCCGCCCGCGGCGACGACGGCGTCGCAGAACTCGCGGCCGAGCTCGTACTGGCGCATCTTCATCTCCAGGCCCAACAGCTTCTCCATGATCCGCCAAGGCCAGGCGCGCTCGCGCCGACGGCGGTTCATGGCGGTGCGCATCCGCTCCAGCGTGGGCAGCTCGGCGGCGCCGACGGCGTCCATCGTGTGCTCGGCATGGCCCTCGACCAGGGACATCGCGGCCTGCATCCTCTCAACCAAAGCCCAGCGATCCTCGCCGAGGCCCAGGCGCAGCAGTTCTCCGCCGCGGAGCCGATCGACGAGCGTGTGCAAATCGGAGGTGTCGGGAAGGCGGAAGGTACGACCCAACCCCCCACCCAAACCCACCTGCATTCCGCCGATCAACTCGGACAGCAGGCCGCCCAGGTGTGCGCGAAGCCAGGGAGCGCCGCCGAACTGGACGGCATGGGTGACCTCGTGGATCGCCACCCAGGCGCTGAATTCGTCGTGGTCCACATCCAGCTTGTGGGCTGCTTGGGTCAGGTTGGGGCCAAGTAGGAGCAGGCGTGGCGGCTGGGTAGGGTCGAGCAGCGAGATGTCGTACTGGCCGAGCACTCTTTGGGAGAGCATGCCCGTGATCGCGCCGACCTGGACACCGAGCAGGAGCTGCGTGATCGAGCGCACGGCCGGTCCCAAGGGCCCGGAGCTCTTGCCGGCGCGCTCGGTCAGGGGATCGAGCAGGGGACGCATCGTGGCGATGTTGGCTGCGATCCAGTGCTTGCGGTCGATCGCCTCGATTAGGGGCAGGGGCTCGGTGGGGTGCAGGCCGGTGTAGGAGCTCACCCGTGCCGCGAAGCCGGCGGCAAGCTCCTGCGCTTGCTCGGCGGTCGAGCGGGAGGGCCGCTGCCACCCGTTGGGAGAGCCGGCCAGCATCTCGCCGACGCGCTGGGCCACGTTCCAGTCGATGCCGTCCATACATAGAGCCTACGCACATGTCTGAGCTTCGCCACCATTGTGGCGGTGGTTGGGGCCAATTCCGATTTGGCGGCGCTCTCTATTCCGAATCGGCCGCCCTTCCTATTCCGGATTTGTAGGCTGCTCGATCGTCGGCTCCATGCTGGAGGGCTAGCCGCCGCGAGTGACCGGCGCCCCGACAACCTTGCGTATGCTTGAAATGTGGCCGTTTCAACCTTCGCGTTCGCATCGTCGCTAGGCGGCGCTGGCGCGACGGAAGGGGCAGGCTCCTTCTTCGAGCGGGCGGCCGCTCGCGATGTTTTGGCTTGGGTCAGGCTGTTGAGTGACCCGCGCGACTCGGCCGCGGTCGTGCGCGCGCTTGGGCGCCCGCCGGTCGAGCTGCGCCAAGTGGATATAGCGCGCGTGGTGCAGGTGGCGCGCAAGGCCAAGCTCGACATGATCGCCGCGCTCGGGCCGGCGATGGAGGCGCCGCAGATGCCGCCCGAGGCGCGCGAGCGGATCGCCCACTTCCAGGAGTTGCACCGCGAAGTTGTGGCCGCCTTCGAGGCATTGCGCCCGCGTTTGGAGGGCAGCCCACGCGAGCTCGCGGCCGAATTGACGGCCGCCTCGGAGGCGAGGCTGCTGGGCGAGGACGCCTTCTCCGAGAAGCAAGCCCAGACCTTGGAGCAGACGGTCGAGCTGATGCGCGAAGAGGTGCTCGGCGGAGCTACCCGGATCGCGGGGCGCTTGGGCGAGTTGCGCTTGGACACCGACCTGGATATTTCCCACGGCGTGGTGCGCTACCTGGAGCTGGTCAAGCTGGCGGCCTTGAAGGACCGCCCGGCGGGCCAAAGCGTGAAGGAGGCCCTGGATGACGTCAACCAGCGCCTGCTCGCGGCTTGCACGCCTTTGCAGCGAGAGATTTTCCAGACCTCGACCTTGGACGAGACGTTGCTGGCCGAGGAACGGGGCGAGGAGGAGGGGGGAGATGGTTCGTGCCGGGCCATTCCCCAGGCGATCCCAAACATCTTTGCCCGTCGTGAGGAACCTTCCCTTGGAGCGTTCTTGCCTCGGCGGGGCGATGGCCTGGTGCTGTCAGCTTCGGATATCGACACCTATCGCGCGTGTCCCTTGCGCTACAAGTTCGGGAGGGTGCTCAAGATCCCAAGTGAGCAGACCCTGCACCAGCGTTTCGGGATCGCGGTGCACCAGGTGCTCGAGCGCTACCACGCTGCCGACCACTCCACGGTCGGGCAGATGATGGAGCTGTTTGAGACGTGCTGGCGGCGGGGCGGCTTCGGCGAAAGCGACGCCGAGCGAGAGCTGCATGGGAAGGCGCGGGCTGCGCTTGTGCTCTACCACCAGCACCTGGAGGCCCACGAGGCCGAGCCGGTCTGGTTCGAGCGCGGGTTCTCCTTCAAGCTGGGGCCCCACCACCTGCGGGGCCGGGTCGATCGGGTTGACAAGCTGGCGGACGGCAACTACGAGATGATCGACTACAAGACGGGGCGGCCCCGAACGGTGGAGCAATTGAAGGACGACGTGCAGTTGTCCTTGTATGCGGTGGGGGCGCGGGAGTCGTGGCAGGTGGAGGCGGAGAAGCTTTCTTATTACTACGTGCTCGATGACTTGAAGGTGCCGGTGCCTTCCGCCGAGATGGACTCGGACTGGATCGCCAGGGTCGTGGAGGAGGTGGGCGAGGCGATTATGGCCCAGCGGTTTGACCCGACGCCTTCGCCGAGCGTGTGTGGGCTGTGTGACTATCGGATTGCTTGTCCGGCTTGGGAGAGGTAGTCCCCAGATCCCCTCCCTGACTGATAGAGGCAGCTCGCGACAAGTCCGTTTTTCCTAGACCACTTGACAACTTGCGTCAATGGGGTATATAGTGGCTACGTGTTCGCATCCGTCAAGGGTGTGACGGCCCCTAAGGGGCAGCAAACATAAGGTCGGGTAGGGGTCGGTCTTCGTGGCCGGCAGCTAATCGTTTGACGGGGACCTTTGGGAGAGGGACCGGGTCGCTTCTGAGAGGGAGTTGTTTTTCGCGTGCATTCATTTGGGGATCATGTGCTTGAGAGTCCGTGTGTCACTGGCGGGTCCGTAATAGGACGCGTCAGCGTCGCTGACGCGTCTCTCTCTCTCTCTCTCTCTCTGGCCGGGCCGGCGCTCAGCTAGGTTCAGGCCGGAAGGCCGTTTCCTCTCGCCTTCACGGCGGGTCGGGTCACTCGCGCCGCGAACGCGGCGCTTCATGTTTTTCCGCCACTCCGGGCTCTCTGCGCCGGGGCGGCTCTTGTGCTGCCCGGGCTCGGGCAATTTCGTGTGGGCTTCTCTAGGAGGGGATGGCGCTGATGCGTTTTAGTGGACAGGGACTGGCTTGTGGTTTCATCGCGTCTCTTTGTGCATGTCTGTTGGCGACCGTGTGCCTCGCGGCCCCCGCGCTGGCCGTGGCCCCGACCGTGGAAGAAGAGTCCTTCTCGGATATGGGCTCCAGTTCGGCTGTCCTGAGTGCCCAAATAAACACCGGCGAAAGCGCGGTGGCCTACCGGTTTGAATACGGCACGAGCACGAGTTACGGCTCGAGCACGCCGCTCGAAAACGTCCCCTCCAACCCGACCGTCACGGCGCAGGCAGAATTGAGCGGTCTACAACCGAACACTGTCTACCATTTCCGCGTCGTCGTCACGAACATGGCCAGCGAAACCACACTGGGCGCCGACACTAGTTTCACCACATTCCAGCTCGCCGGACTTCAGTTGCCAGATGGGCGCGTCGACGAACTGGTAACACCACAAAACAATTACGACGCCGACGTCTATGTGACTCTCGGCGTAAATACTGACGAACAGTTTGGTCATTCGGAAGAAGCCTTGTTTAGCGTACTCCCAATGCAGGCGGCCTCAGATGGGCACGCGGTGGTCTACGCCGCCGGGCCCACAACGGGGGGGAACGGTAGCTCCGGCGAGCCTGAAGGCAATAGCTACATGGCGACACGCATCGCAGAGGGTGTCTGGACCCAAACCAATATATCGCCTCCCGGAAACGCACCGGTGGTCGAAAATAGGCTCGCGAACGTCGCCTTCTCTGCCGATCTCTCTGTCGGATTCGTGTCGGCGAACGAAACGGCACTGTCGCCAACACAGCCAAAAGGCCTATATACGTACGCCACTCCCGGGGGACCCGACGTACCAATAGAGACGCCGGCCAACGCAACGTATGCGGGCGCGTCGACCGATCTACAGCACGTGATCTTCGAGTCAAAAGGCGATCTGTATGACTCCCTCGACGGTCAGGTTCATCAAGTCGATGTTCTGCCATCGGGCACTGCAAGTGGCGATGCCACCTATGGCTCTCTGTCCACCGCAAGCGAAAATGGCTCGGAAGCGCAACTCGATTTCAGCCACGTCATCTCCGCGGCCGGAAATCGCGTTTTTTGGACCGACCTCAACACGGGAACGCTCTATACGCGCGAAAATGACGCACAGCCGCAAAGCCCAATGGACGGCTCAGGCAAGTGCATTGATCCCGCAGACGCTTGCACGATTCAAATCGACGCCTCGCAAGCGGCTGGTAGCGGAGGCCATGGTGTCTTCTTGACGGCGAGCACCGACGGCTCGAAGGTGTTTTTTGCGGACTCCGACGCAGCGGGCCTGACGTCTGACACCGTGCCAGGTAGTGGCGTCAATCTATACGAGTACGACGTTCTGACTCGTGATTTGACAGATTTGACGCCGGGGCCCCAAGCTGGCCTGCAGGGCGTAGTCGGAACCAGCGAAACAGGTAGTTTCGTTTACTTTGTTGCTGAAGGGGCATTTGCTCCAGGTGCGAGCGGCGGGCAGGACAATCTTTATGTTGAGCACAACAACGTTACCACCTATATCGCACACCTAAGTTTGAGCGATGGCGAATCTATTCCGCCGTACGGTGGAGGCGGTAAAGGCGGAGCAGGCACTAATGGTGATTGGCAGAGTGACCTAGGGCACAGAACGGCGGAGGTAACACCTGACGGCGCCAGCCTACTGTTTATGTCGCAAGAACGACTGACCGCCTACGACAATAGTAGTCACACCGAGGTGTACCTCTACGATGCAGCAGCGCAGCGCATCGCATGCGTGTCGTGCAATCCGAGCGGAGAGTCCCCGGAATCCACGATAGCGGGACGTACTACGGGTGCATATATCGCGCGGAGTACGAGTCACGTGTATATGCGACGCTCCCTGACTACGGATGGTGATCGGATTTTCTTCGACAGCATATATCCGTTGGTGCCCACGGACACCAACGGTAAAGTCGATGTATATGAGTGGGAGCGGGCCGGCACGGGCAGTTGCGATCAGACGGCCGCAGGCACGGCTCAAGATGGCTGCATCTATCTGCTGTCGGGAGGGACAAGCGGTTCGGACTCCTCGTTCATCGACGCGAGCGAAAGTGGGAACGATGTCTTCGTCGCGACGCGGGCAAAACTCTCGGAAGCCGATCTCAACGAAAACTACGATTTGTACGATTCGCATGTCGGTGGGGTGGTACCGCAGGCAGTTCCGAGTTGTACGGGAAGCGGATGTCAGGGCGTGCCGCCTGGAGCGCCGATTTTCGCGACGCCGGCGAGCGTGACGTTCACCGGCGTCGGCAACTTCCCAGCACCGGCTGTCAAAAGTATCCCAAAGTCTCGCGTGCGGCGTCTCGCAAAGTGCAAGCGGGGTTACGTCAGGCGTGGCAAGAAGTGTGTAAAGCACGCAAAACGGTCCAGGACGTCCAAGGGGAGGCGCTGATATGTGCAAGAGATACGTGTTCACGTTGGTTCTGTGCTGCGTGTTTGCCGCGCTGACGGCTCCTGACTACGCGTCCGCCGACGTAGGATGGGAGATAGCCTCGCACGCCATGCCGAGCAGCTTGGCGCCAGGCGGCAAAGGTCTTGTGCTGCTTCGATTGTTCGAAACCGGCACCACCCGCAGTCATGGGCAGGTCACGGTCACCGACGAACTGCCCCCCGGCGTCACGTTTCAGGGTGTTCCGGCTCATGGATATAGCTATGAAGAAGAGCATTGGAACTGTAGCGGTACGACGTTTGTCACATGCACTAACACTGAAGAACTTACCAACCGAGAAGCTCGGGTCGAAGCGGTGGAACTCGGCCTGGAAGTTAAGGTAGACCCGCAGGCCCGCGAAGGCCAATACGAAAATCATGTATCTGTACTTGGCGGTGGCTCTCTGACGACTGCGACCTCCTCGACTGAGGTGAATGTAAGTTCGACGACACCGGAATTTGGCTTTGAGGATGTCAACGCTTGGACGAGCGCCAATCAGTCGAGCGCCGGTACGCAGGCGGGCTCGCATCCCGGTGGGTTTACGCTTGAATGGAACCTCAAGACGGTGTTTGAAGAACCTAGCGTTGAAAAGGAAGTCGAGGCGGCTGGACAGGAAGTAAGGAACCTCTCTGTAAACCTGCCTCCTGGTTTCATAGGCGACCCTCAAGCGGTTCCGCGGTGCACGCGGCAGCAATTTGACGACACAGGATGCCCCGCCGACACACAGATCGGCCAGGATACCGCCTATCTCGGGGGTTATGGAAGGGTGCCGTTCGCGGTTTATAATTTGATCCCCCCGCCCGGAATGCCTGCGCAGTTCGCTTTCAGCCTGCTCGGGGTCCAGACATTTTTGGACGCGTCCGTCCGCAGTGACGGAAATTATGGGATCACCGAGCATGTGCGAAATATCGTTCAGCGGGGAATTGTCTCGAATATCACGACTATTTGGGGGGCCCCTTCAGAAAGCCGGCACGATAGCGACCGGAAGGGTGTTGGTTGCGAATACGGCGGATGTTCTTCATATGCCGATGTGGTCCCGTTCTTGACGTTGCCGACATCGTGTGAAGGGCCGCAGCCGTTCTCGATTGAAGGTGAAGCGTGGGGCTCGTCTGGTGTGACGAGCGAGGCGACGACGTTTTTGCGCAATGCCGCTGGAAGTGAAGTCGGGTTTACCGGATGCGATCATCTCGGCTTTGAACCGTCATTGACGGTGGCGCCGGATACAACGGAGGCGGATACCCCGGCGGGGTTGACGGCCGATGTCAAAGTCGCGCAAGAAGGGCTGACAAGCCTCGAAGGGTTTTCTACCTCGAATATCAAGAACACGAGCGTCACGCTTCCCGAAGGGGTAGTCGTCAATCCAGGCCAGGCCGCGGGTTTGGCGGCGTGTCAATCCTGGCAGGACGGTATAGGCACAGAAGAAGCGCCGTCGTGCCCGAGTGCGTCAAAGGTTGGTACCGATGAAATTGAGACGCCTTTGCTTGCGAAACCCCTGCAAGGCAGTGTGTATGTGCTGCAGTCAAACCCGCCGAATCTGAAGCTGTTGGTGGCGGCGTCTGGCGAAGGCGTGAATTTGAAGCTCGTGGGTGACGTGCACCTCGACGAATCCACGGGTCGCCTGACGACAACCTTCACGGAAACGCCCGAGCTGCCGTTTACGGATTTCAAGCTCTCTTTCAGTGGTGGCGCTCAGGCGGCGCTCGCGACGCCGTTGCGGTGCGGCACGTATACGACGACGTCCGATTTCACGCCGTGGAGCTCCCCGTTCGTACAGGACGCGTTCTCCTCCAACAGCTTCGGGATCGATCATGGCAGTGGCGGCGCGGCGTGCCCATCTTCGACTTTGCCGTTCACGCCGTCGATGATCGCGGGCTCCACGACCGATCAGGCCGCCGGGTACACGAACTTCTCACTGTTGTTGCAGCGTCCCGCCGACCAGCAGCGGATGTCGGGGCTGCAATTCAAAACACCCGAGGGCTTGTTGGGGATGATCTCGAAGGTTCCGCTGTGTCCGGAACCGGAGGCTTCGCAGGGCACGTGCTCGGCGCCCTCGCAGATCGGCCATACGGTCGTGGAGGCCGGCCCGGGGCCGTATCCCTTGGTGGTACCTCAGCCGGGTCAGCCGCCCGCGCCGATCTATCTGACGGGCGGATACAAGGGCGCGCCCTATGGTCTTTCAATCGTCGTCCCGTTGGTTGTCGGGCCCTTTACTTTGCAGACGCAGGTTGTGCGGGCGAAGATCGAAGTCGATCCTCACACGGCGCGCTTGACGGTCACGACGGATCCGTTGCCGACGATCATCGACGGGATACCGGCGGATCTGCGCACGATCAACGCGGTGATCGACAGGCCTGGGTTCATGTTCAACCCGAC
Source organism: Solirubrobacteraceae bacterium (assembly GCA_049588415.1). GTDB lineage: Bacteria > Actinomycetota > Thermoleophilia > Solirubrobacterales > Solirubrobacteraceae > Palsa-744. The sequence goes on along the minus strand of JBAVYU010000065.1, from coordinate 23,871 downwards.
CAATTGCAGCCCGCAGTCATTCACCGGCATCGCGACGAGCACCGAAGGGGCGACGGCACCGTTGGAATCTCATTTCCAGATGGGATCTTGTCAGAGCCTGTCGTTCAAGCCAAACTTCAAGGTCGCCACGAGTGGCAAAACGTCAAGGAAGAATGGGGCAAGCCTGAACGTAAAGCTGCGTTACCCGAGCACACCGCCGGGCAACAACCAGGCCTCTTCGCAGTCGAACATCCAGTCCGTGAAGGTCGATCTGCCCAAGCAGTTGCCGTCGCGGTTGACGACACTGCAGAAGGCGTGCCCGGTGGCGACGTTCGAAGCGAACCCGGCGGCTTGCCCAAGTGCATCGATCGTAGGGTCCGCGACAGCGATCACCCCGGTCCTGCCGGTGCCCGTTACAGGGCCGGCGTATTTCGTCTCGCACGCGGGCGAAGAATTCCCGCAGCTGATCATCGTGCTGCAGGGTTACGGCGTCACGATCGACCTTGTCGGTGACACGTTTATCAACAGCAAGACGAACGTCACGAGCAGTACGTTCAAGCGGATCCCGGACGTTCCGATCACGAGCTTCGAACTGACGCTGCCACAAGGACCGTTCTCCGCGCTGGCGGCCAACGCGAACCTGTGCAAGAGCACTCTGAAGATGCCGACTGCCTTCACTGCTCAGGACGGCGCCGTTATCCATCAGAGCACGCCGATCTCGGTGACAGGTTGCGCTAAGCAGAAGGCGAAGTCCAAGAAGCACTCGACCAAGCACAAGCGAAAGAAATGAGATGGGCGCTGGGGCGAAGGCGTATCGGGGACGGCGTAGGCCGTCCGTACCGAGTGCCTCTGAGGTAAGCCGCCGAGAGAACGGTCACGGTGCGACGCCGGACGATCCGGGTCGCGAGCGCGTCATGGAGATTCAGCGTGCGCGGATCGTAGTGGCGATGGTCCACGAGTGCCGCGAGCGCGGCGCCGGCAATGTCACGGTCGCGCACGTCGTGGCGCGCGCCGGAGTGTCGCGACGCACTTTCTACGAGCTGTTCACCGACTGCGAAGACTGTTTCATCGGCGCGCTCGAGGAAGCGATTACACGCGCCTCGCGGCACGTGCTCGAAGGCTACGACCCGCGGGCTCGCTGGGCGGAGCGAATCAGAACCGCGCTGAGCGGCTTGCTCGCGTTCCTGGACACGGATCGCGGCATGGGACAAATGTTGATCGTGGGCTCGCTCGGCGCCGGCGCCAGGGCGATGGAGCGCCGAAGCCGCGTGGTCGAGGAACTCGTAGGCGTCATCGACGAAGGACGCGAGCAGTCGAAGACGGGCATCGAGCTGCCCCCCCTCACGGCGGAGGGCGTCGTCGGAGGCGTCCTATCGGTCTTGCACTCGCGGCTGCTCGACTCTCCCAGGCATGCCACGACCGGCGACGCCGGCGCGGCAGAGTGCTCGCTAGGTTCGCTGCTGGAGCTCGCAGGACCCCTGATGAGCATGATCGTGCTCCCCTACCTCGGCCCCGACGCAGCCCGCAAGGAGCTGGCGCGACCCACCCCCAAACCGCCAAGCATCCAGCCTCCAGAGGGAAACCCTCTTGGCGAACTCGAGATGCGCCTCACCTACCGCACCGTGCGCGTCCTGATGGCCATCGCCTCCCACCCAGGCTCCTCCAACCGGATTGTCGCCGACGCCGCCGAGGTCACAGATCAAGGACAAATGTCAAAACTACTTGCCCGCCTACACACCATCGGCCTGATCGAGAACACCGGCGGCGGAGCAACCCGCGGAGAACCCAACGCTTGGACACTCACCGACAAGGGCTGGCGTGTCCAAGGAGCCATCGCCGAGCAGACTTCATACGGCTGAGCCCGGCTTCCGCCGGTGTGTGCGACCGGGTGTGCGCCCTATGCAGGTAGCTCGCAACAGACCCGTTTTTCTCAGACCACTTGACAACTTGCGTCAGTGGGGTATATAGTGGCTACGTGTTCGCATCCGTCAAGGGTGCGACGTACATAAGGTCAGGTAAGGGGTCGGTCTTCGTGGCCGGCAGCTTAAACGTTTGACGGGGACCTTTGGGAGAGGGACCGGGTCGCTTCTGAGAGGGAGTTGTTTTTCGCGTGCATTCATTTGGGGATCATGTGTTTGAGAGTCCGTGTGTCGCAGGACGGTCCGTTATAGGACGCGTCAGCGTCGCTGACGCGTCTCTCTCTCTCTCTCTCTCTCTCTCTCTGGCCGGGCCGGCCCTCAGCTAGGAACACCTCGGCCTCGCCTCCACGCTGGGCGCTCCGTCCGGCTTGGTCACTCGTGCCCCGCAACGGGGTACCCGCGCGTAGTAGGCGCGCCTTCAGCCTTTCGTACTTGTCCCGTCGCGGGTCGCGTGCCCATGGCGGCTTTTTGTGTTTCGAGCCCGTTGGGAGGGATTTAGATGTTTAGAGGTGTGCGTAGTCGTATGACTTATGCGAACGTCGTGGCGACGTTGGCTATGGTGTTCGCGATGAGCGGCGGCGCGTACGCCGCCAGCAAATTTTTGATCACCTCGACGAAACAGATCAAGCCGAGCGTGCTTGCTTCGTTGAAGGGGAAGGCCGGGGCGAATGGGGCGCCCGGGGCGACCGGTCCGGCTGGGCCCGTCGGTGCGGTGGGGCCGCAGGGGCCGGCGGGGGCCAACGGCAAAGACGGGCCGTCCGGGGCGAACGGTGAAAGCGTCAGCTCAAGCGAAGTCAAGACGAATGAAGCGGCCTGTGCCAAAGCCGGTGGCTCCAAGTTCGTCGTTGGTGGCAAAGAAACGCTTGCTTGTAACGGTGAAAAAGGCAAGCAGGGATCGATAGGCAATGTGTTGCCCCATGGGATCACCGAGACTGGTCTGTGGACTACAGGGCAGATTGGTGCCAATACTCCTCGCGAAACAGAAGGAGTGGTCCTTGCGTCCTTTCCGATCAGGCTGGCGAAAAGCCTGAACCCAGAAGGCCAGGCTTGCAAAAATCTCGCCGAACCGTGTCACGCTCACTTCATATTGCCAAACGGCAAGGAACATCTGCTCAATGTCAAAGGAGAATTGGAAGAACGTGAACCTGTGGATTGTCCCGGTACCGTTGAAGAACCAGAAGCCGAACCAGGCAACTTCTGTGTATACGCCGCAGAACTCCACAATATGGAACCCATAGTCTCGCAATACCTTCCGGCGTCGGCGGTTGGCTCTTCAACCATAATGACGGCTATAGCGCATGAAAGCGAACGTTACGCGTTTGGAAGCTGGGCGGTAACCGGCGAATAGAGGATTGGTTGGCTCTCCGAGTACCGGTTCCGGGAGACCGACCGCGCTGAGCGCCTAAAAGTCGATCCGTATCGCGCTGCTTACACAAAGGAAGACTATGATTCATACCAAGCACAATTCCACCACGCACCAGATCAACTGTCATTCCAGGGTACTCAGGGTGCGTCTTCTCTTTGTTGTGGGGATCGGATCGTTGTTGCTGCTGCTCATTGTTCCCTGCGGCGCACTGGCTGGGCAGCGCCGTCTGTATGCGGGTACTTTTGGCGATGCTACCTCGACCCGTCCCAACCCTTATCCGCTCGAAGAGAATACATCAGTGGCTGCCGACGAGTCAAGCGGTGATGTCTATGTCGTCGACGATGGCCATCGCCGCGTAGAGAAGTTCACGGCCACGGGCGAATTTCTGCTCATGTTCGGCGAGGGTGTCAACAAGACGGCGATCGAACAAACAGGACGTGCCTCAGAAGCAAACGTGTGTCCTGCCCCTGGCCATCCCACCGACATCTGCCAATCCGGCGTCGATAGTTCTTCTCCCGGCGCCTTTTACGGAGACTTCGACGCCAATCTTTTTCTAGCTGTCGATAATTCGTCCGATGCGTCCTCGGGAGATGTCTACGTGAGCGACGACGAAGACGGTCTTGTGTCGAAGTTCGATTCCTCCGGCAAGCTGGTCGAAAGCTGGGGGAACAATGGTCCAGGTGGAAGTCCCAATGGGCAGTTGAATGGCTCCACCTCGCATAGCTTTGTAACCATCGCTGGCGTTGCTGTCGATAGTTCCGGTGATCTTTGGGTGGATAAATCCACCAGCGAAGCACCGAAAACTCAAGGCGAAAGCCTGGTGAGCGTTTTCCGGTTCACCGAAAACGCCGCTACCCTTACCGAATGGCCAAACAACTGGAGTAATGGCATACTCCTAGAAAAAGCGGTCACGTCATCTGGCATAGCGCTTGACTCCAAGGACGATCTCTTTACGTCCGCGGGGTTTAAGTTTGCTGCGACAGGTGCGTATCTTGGACGTGTATTCGAAGGCTGGGGGGATAGCGGTCTAGCGATCGATTCGTCGACAAACGAACTTTACCTTGACGCTACCGCGGAAAACAAGTTCGCGGGCGTGCATGTCGTCGACCGGTTCTCGGCTTCATGCACCCAGTCGCCGACCGAAAATTCTGTCCACTGCACGCCGGCCGAAGAAATCGGAGCGGGGCTTTTCCAAGGTACATCTGGCTTGGCCATCGATCCGGCAATTTCTCTCGATTCACTGTACGTCGCAGAAGGCAACGGGCAGGTAGCGATGTTCGCCCGTGAGACGGTACCTGATGTCGTCACGTCGAGGGTGTCTGGCCTTGCTTCCGGTAATGCGACGCTGAATGGTACGGTCGACGCGGACGGCGTGGCGTTGAACGAATGTTTCTTCGAATGGGGTAAGATGAGTGAACCGTACACGCACAAGGCCACCTGTGAACCGGAAGCTGGGTCGATCCAGGCGGATTCAAACGTTCATGCGGTAAAGGCCGAGATCAGTGGGCTGGCAAACGGTGTGTCATATCGTTTCCGGCTGGTTGCCGCGAACGCAAACGATGTGAACGGATCGATCGACGAACCCATTACCGGTGAGGAAGTGCAGTTCGGGCCGCCGCTGATTCAAAGCGCCTCCGCACTCGCGACCACGTCGACTACGGCCACCTTGCAGGCCCAGGCCGATCCCAACGATGCCGACACGAAGGTCCATCTCGAATACGGCGGCCAAGCCGGTGTGTACAACCAGTCCAGCCCTGTGGTCGATCTGGGCTCGGCTAGCTCGTATCAGAGCACCGTAATTCAGCTAGAGGGCCTGTCGCCTAATACTCCTTACCATTATCGACTGGTCGCCGAAAGCATTCTCGGCACGGCGGTCAGTGGGGACGAGGTATTCATTACACAGAGCCCCGGTGCGTTCTCTCTGTTGGATGGTCGTGCCTGGGAACTGGTCTCGCCGCCAAACAAGCAGGGCTCAGATTTGGAACCGATCGGTGAACAGGGCGTGATCCAGGCGTCGTCGGATGGGAGCGCGCTGACCTACAACGCGAACGGCCCGATCGAACCGCAGCCCGCCGGCAATGCGCTACTGAACCAGGTGTTGGCGGTCCGTGGCGCAGCCGGATGGTCGTCGCGAGACATCGCGATCCCGCACGGAGAGCAGTCCGGGATAAGCCTCGGCGCCGGTAACGAGTACCGCTTCTTCTCCGAAGACTTGTCACGCGGAATCGTGCAGCCGTTTGGCCCTTCTTTTGTGCCGCTGTCGGGGGAAGCGACCGGACAGACGGCATATCTGCGCAACGACTTCGTGGCTGGTCATGAAAGCGAACCGTGCTCCGGCTCCTGCTACACGCCGCTCGTCAGCGCCGCGAACGTGCCGGCCGGGACCGAATTCGGGCCGTGGAAAACAAACGGTGAAGCATGCTCTCCGAATGCAAAGATCTGCGGGCCTATGTTCGTGGACGCGAATCCCGACGGGACGGCTGTGGTGTTGAAGTCGTTTACTCCGCTGGTGGAAGGCGCGCCACACGGGGGCTTGTACGAGTGGTCGGATGACGCTCTGCGCCCGGTGAGCGCAGGCGGAGAAGTGGGCGGGCTCAGCGATGGGCTCGGGATAACGAAAAGCGCTCGTGGGGCGGTGTCGGCCGACGGCTCTCGCGTAGTCACTAGCGATGGCAATGAAAGCCATCTGTATTCGACCGATATGGAGACGGGCGAAGCGCTGCTTCTCGACAAGGTGCAGGGCGGTACGGGCGCCGGACGTGTGTCTTCGGTGTTCCAACTTGCCTCGGCCGACGGTTCGCGCGTGTTCTTCACCGACGAACAGCGCCTGACCGCTGGTGCCGGGGCAAATGAAGGCCTATTTGGGGGACCGGGTACCCCGGATCTGTACGAATGTGCCATCGTCGAACAGGGCGGTGAACCAGTCTGTGAACTCTCCGATCTGACACCGCGTAGAGGGTCCAAGAGCGCGGATGTGGAGGGCAGCGTGATCGGCGCCTCGGAATCGGGCGAAAGCGTCTACTTCGTCGCCAACGGGGTGCTCGGATCCAACAGCAACGATCAGAGCGAAACAGCCGCGCCGGGTTCCTGTCTTAAATACAGCTACGGGATAATCGAAGTTTCCGCGACTTGCAATCTCTATGTTTATCGCGATGGTGTCACGACGTTCATCGCACGGCTGTCGGAAGCGGACAGCCCCGATTGGAGTACGGATCTGAGTCATTTGACGGCGCGCGTCTCGCCCAACGGCGAATGGTTGGCATTCATGTCCGAGCGCTCGCTGACCGGCTATGACAATCGCGACGCCTCGACCGGCCAACCGGACGAGGAGGTGTTCCTATACCACGAGGGCCGCGGCGCGGGCGAAGCGGGCAGCCTGGTATGCGCGTCGTGCAACCCCACGGGAGCACGCCCGCACGGCGCGAAATACGCATACGACGAAAATCTGGTGCTCGCGGGCGGCGACCGGATATGGCTAGCGGGCAAAGATAACGAAGCGGAAAACCCGGGTTTGGCGGCGAACATCCCTGGCTGGACCCCCTATGCGAGCGGCGTCGCGCTGTACCAGTCGCGCTACCTGTCGGATTCGGGTCGTCTGTTCTTCAACAGCCCTGACGACCTGGCGCCGCAGGACACGAACGGGACGGAGGACGTGTACGAGTACGAGCCGCCGGAGAGCGAAGTGGGCGCAGCGGCAAGCGACACGTGCACGGCCGCCTCGTCGAGCTACAGCGCCGCGTCCAAGGGCTGCATCGATCTGATCTCCTCGGGCACATCCCCGGAAGAATCGGCGTTCCTGGACGCGTCCGAATCGGGTGACGACGTGTTCTTCCTGACGGCGGCGCAGCTGTCGCCGCGCGACCCGGACACATCGCTCGACGTCTATGACGCGCGCGCGGACGGGGCCGAACCCCCGGTCGTGCGTCCGGTGGAATGTCAGGGCGACGCGTGCCAGGCGTTTGTGGCGCCGCCGGAAGAGCTGACGCCGGGCTCGTTGATCCACAGCGGCCCCGGCAACCCCGCGCCCGCGGCCCTGTCCAGCAAGGTGGCGCAGAAGACGAAGCCGCTCACGCGAGCGCAGAAGCTGGCGCGCGCTCTGCGCGCGTGCGCGAAGCAGAAGAGACACAAGCGCCGGGCCGCCTGTGAACGGCAGGCCAGGCGTGCATATGGGTCAAAGAAGCCAGCGGGTGGGTCGCAAAAGCCTGCGGGTAAGTCAAGTCGTCGTGGGGGTCGCTGAGATGGTGGGTATCTGCACAAGTGTCAGGTTCGTGCGCTGCATGCTGCTGGTGGCCGTGTGTCTATTGGCGGCCAGCGCGATGGCGGCTCCCGCGGGGGCTGCGACACCGTGGTGGCACATATCCTCGGGCGCGCAGCCGACCGACCTACCGCCTGGCGGCGAAGGGACGATCGTGCTCGACGTGAGCGACCTCGGCGGCGCACCGGCCGTCGGCGCAGGCGCACCGATCGAGGTCGTGGATTCCCTGCCCACGGGTTTCACGGCAACCTCGATCAGCGGCTCGGTCCGCTTCGTCACTAATGCCACCTCGATCGAATGTTCGCTTGCGCGGCTGAGCTGCGAAACGAGTCAGACGATCACCCCTGGTAGACATGTCGAAGTTCTCATTAAAGTGAAGGTCGCCGGAGGGCTGGAATCGGGTGAGACCAACAGCGTGAGCGTGTCTGGTGGACAGGCGCCGCCGCTGTCGGTGACGCGGCCGATTAGGGTCGGCGCTACGACCGGGTTTGGCGTCGAAACAAACGACTTCTCGATCGAAGAAGAAGGCGGGCAGCCGCCGACGCAGGCCGCGTCGCACCCATTCCAGGCGACGAGCACGATCGCCTTGAATCGCGACGCGCATGGCTTTCCGGTCGCGCTTGCCAAGGACGTCGGCGTGGAGCTACCCGCCGGTATGGTCGGCAACCCGGCGGTCACGCCGAAGTGCACAATCGGCCAGTTCCTGACGATCATCAACTTTAACCAGAACCAATGCTCACCACAGACCGCCTTGGGTGTCGCCACTGTTGAGATCATGTTCGAGTCGTCTGACTCTATGCCCACTTGGTTCACCGTTCCGATATTCAATCTGGAACCGGCGTACGGTGAGCCGGCGCGGTTTGGGTTCTATGTCGCCAACAGCGACGCGCCTGTGATTCTGGACACGTCGTTGCGCTCGGGTCCCGGCGAAGACTACGGGATCACCGTCACCTCGCACAACATCACGCAGATCGTGGCGTTGGTCTCCAGTCAGCTCACCTTCTGGGGAACTCCCGGCGACCCGCGCCACGACACGCAGCGGGGTTGGGGCTGCATCTACCAAGCCGAGGGGCTGCAAGAAGGTATCCCCTGCGTGCCCGAGGAAGACAACCATCCCGAAGCGTTCCAGATTCTCCCAGCCTCGTGCTCGGGCGGCCCCCTGGCCACGTTCGTGCAAGCGGACTCCTGGAAGGAACCAGAAAGCGTGCTTACGGTGCCACCAACCGAAACACCACCGACCCTGAATGGGTGCAACAGGTTGCCGTTTGCCCCGACGATGACCGCGTCGCCGACAACGACGAACGCGTCCTCGGCATCCGGGCTGGAAGTCAACCTGAACGTCCACGACGAAGGGCTGGTCGCGCCGGAAGGATTGGCGCAATCGCACCTCAATCGCACGGAAGTGCAGTTGCCCGAAGGTCTCACGATCGACCCGTCGGCCGGGGTCGGCCTGGTCGGCTGCACGCCCGAAGACTACGCCCGCGAGACGCTCAGCTCCGCTCCCGGCGCCGGTTGCCCCAATGAATCGAAGCTTGGGACCGTTGAAATCGACACGCCGCTCTTGACACAGAAAATCGAGGGGAACATCTTCATCGCCCAGCCCTATGACAATCCGTTCCCAGAACCCGCGGCCGGTCACCCGAATGGCACGCTCGTCGCGTTGTATGTAGTCGCGAAGAACCCCGAAACTGGTGTCCTGATCAAGCTCGAGGGCAAGGTCGTCCCGAACCCCGTGACGGGGCAGCTGACGACCGTCTTCGAAAATAACCCCCAGCTTCCGTTCGATCACTTCAACTTCCACTTCCGCGAAGGTGCGCAAGCTCCGCTGATCACTCCACCGCTGTGCGGGGCGTATTCAACGCAGGCTGTGCTATCGCCGTGGTCTGAACCGACGGCGCCCTTGACGGATACCGATTCGTTCGCGCTCACGAAAAGCTATGACGGCGGAGCATGCCCGTCAGGCGGCCTGCCGCCGTTCAAACCGGGGATCGTGGCGGGCACTTCGAACGACAACGCCGCCTCGTTCAGCCCCTTCTACCTCGACCTCTCTCGCAACGACGGCGAACAGGAGATCTCAGGATTCTCGACCAACCTCCCCGCTGGGCTCTCCGGTGACCTGTCCGGGATCCCGTTCTGTCCCGACGCCGACATCGAAGCCTCCAGGCACGAGACAGGGGCACAGGAGGAAGCCGACCCGTCGTGTCCGGCCGCGAGTCAGATCGGGCACACGCTCGTCGGCACAGGCGTTGGCTCCGTACTGGCCTACGTGCCCGGCAAGATCTACCTGGCGGGCCCATTCCACGGCGCGCCGCTGTCGATCGTGAGCATCACGAGTGCGGTCGTCGGCCCATTCGACCTCGGCACCGTCGTGCTGCGCTTCGGCCTGAACATCGACCCGCTCACGGCGAAGGTCAACGTCACCCCGGCCAGCGCGGAACCGATTCCCACGATCATCGACGGGATCGTCACGCACGTGCGCGACATCCGCGTCTACATCGACCGGCCGAACTTCATCATCAGCCCCACAAGCTGCAACCCGCTGTCGATCGCGAGCACGCTCAACACGCCGACGGGGGCTACCTCGACGGTGACCTCGCCGTTCCAGGACTCCAACTGCCAAGCGCTGAAGTTCGAACCGAAGTTCCAGGTCTCGACCAGCGGACACACCTCGCGCAGCCAAGGCGCGAGCCTGCACGTCAAGCTCACCTACCCCGCCAACGCGCTCGGCCACGACGCAAACATCGCCAAGGTGAAGGTCGATCTCCCCAAGCAGCTCCCCTCGCGCCTGTCCACGTTGCAGAAGGCATGCACCGCCGCGCAATTCGAAGCCAACCCGGCGGGCTGTCCGGCCGAATCCCGCGTCGGGCAGGCCAAGGCAATCACCCCGCTGATCCCGGAACCGCTCGAAGGCCCCGCCTACTTCGTCTCCCATGGTGGCGCCAAGTTCCCGGAACTGATCATCGTGCTGCAGGGCTACGGCTTCACGATAGACCTGCACGGTGAAACATTCATCAACAAAGAAGGCATCACCAGCAGCACGTTCGACGCGATCCCCGATCAGCCGATCGGCAGCTTCGAACTTACCCTCCCCGAGGGCAAATACTCGGCGCTCGCCGCCAACGGCAGCCTCTGCAAGAAGAAACTGACGATGCCCACCGCGTTTGAGGCCCAGAACGGCGCCGGCGTCCACCGAACCACGAAGGTCACGGTCACCGGCTGTGCAAAGCAAAGGAAGACGACCAAGAAGAAAAAGAAGACGGCCGGCCATCACAAGGGGCAAACGCACAGGAAGAAATGAAATGCCCACCAAACAAAAGGGCGCGTCGCCGATGACACCTCGAGAAGTAGTCCTTCGTGCCAACGGCAAGACTCTCGCGCACGATCTGGGCCGCGCGCGCGGGACCGAGATCCAGCGTGCGCGGATAATCGGCGCTCACGCGCACGATGTGGGCCGCGAGCGCGTGACCGAGATCCAGCGCGCGCGGATAATCGCCGCGATGGTCGAAGAGTGCGCTGTACGCGGCGCGGCCAACGTGACGGTGGCACACGTGGTGGCATGCGCCGGTGTGTCTCGCCGCACTTTCTACCAACTTTTCAGTGACCGCGAAGGATGCTTCCTGGGCGCGTTCGACGAGGGCGTGGCCCGCGCCACGCAATACGTGCTGGAGACCTACGACCCTGGTGCGCCGTGGATCGATCGCGTCAGGGCAGCGCTCACGGGTCTGCTCTCGTTCCTGGACTTGGAACGCGGCACGGGGCGGCTGCTGCTCGTTGGGTCGCTGGGCGCGGGCGCCGGGGCGCTTGAGCGTCGCCGGCGCGTGCTCTCCCGAATGGTCGCCCTCGTTGAGGAAGGGGCCGTCGAAAGCAAGGCTGCTGCCGAGCCGCCGCCGCTCACGGGAGAGGGCATCGTCGGCGGCGTGCTGGCGGTCCTGCACTCGCGCCTAATCGAGAGGGGGGCGGGCTCAGGAGGCGAGCCCCTGCTGTCCCTTACCGGCCCCTTGATGAGCATGATCGCGCTCCCCTATCTCGGCCCGTCCGCTGCCCGCAGAGAACTGGCAAAGCCGCCGCCGAAGGTCCACGCAGCCACGCCACACGAAGGCAACCCCCTCGGCGAACTGGAGATGAGGCTCACCTACCGCACCGTCCGCGTTTTGATGGCGATTGCCGCCCACCCGGGGTCCTCCAACCGCATGGTCGCCAACGCGGCCGAGGTCACAGATCAAGGCCAGATGTCAAAGTTGCTCGTCCGTCTACAAGACATAGGCTTGATCGAGAACTCCGGCGGCGGCGCCGCCCGCGGCGAGCCCAACGCCTGGACACTCACCGACAAGGGCTGGCGGGTGCAGGGGGCGATTGCGGAGCAGGCAGCAGGCTGAGCCCGTTCAGGCGACTGTCACTGAGACCACGCCGCCGTGCTCGTGACGCCCGGGGCAGCTTCGCCGTGTTCGCGCAGGCTTGCGACGTGTAGGTCGACTCCCTCACGGATCAATGTTCTCCAGTGGATCGATGGGTATGTCCCTTTCGCTCTCCTTTAGGCAGCGCGGATAGGCTCGCCAGGAGGATGAAGAGAAGCGTCTTGAAGGGAGGGGATATGACGCGAAAGCGTGTCTATTCGCCTGCCGTCTTCAGAGCGCCCGCGCTCTCGCTGCCGGCCGTGGCCTTGCTCGTAAGTACGGGTCTGCTGGCAGTCGGCTGCGGCGGCAGCTCCACTTCGACATCGACCCCCGCGGTGCCGGCCTCGCCTGCGGCTGTCGCCTCTGTTCAAGGCACCGCGGCCACCACCGACGCGGTGGCCTACGTATCGAGCACCCCGATCTCCAAGGCCGGCTACAAGCACTGGCTCGCGGTCGAGACGGCGCTCGGCGCCGCCGGCTCACCGAGCCACCAGGCGCTTGGCTTCCTGATTACTTCTCAGTGGGTCTTGGGTGAGGCCGCCGCTCGTCACATCTCCGTGTCCGAAGCCGAAGTCAAGCAGCGCTACGCCCAACTCGTACACCAGAGCTTCCCCAAGGCGGGTTCCCTGAAGAAGTACCTGGCTAAATCCGGGGAGACCGAAGTCGACCTGCTGGCCCGCATCAAGGTCGAACTGCTCGCCTCGAAGATTGCGGCCAAGGTTACAGCCGGCAAGAGCGCCTCTCAACGTACGGCTCTGTTGAGTGCATTCGAGAAGAATTTCCACGATCACTGGAAGGCCTACACAGATTGCAAGGCCGGCTATGTGATGGAAGATTGCAAGCAATACAAAGGCAAGCCCGAAGACCTGAAGGCGAGCGCCGGTAAGTCCTCGGGGTCCAGCTCCAGCGCACATTCGAGCGGCTCCTCCAGCTCCACCAGCAGCGCCTCCAGCTCCAGCGGCGAGGTCTATACCGCTCCGGGCGCCTTCTCCATCTCCAGCTCGGCTTTTGAACGCAATGGCCAGATCCCGGCTCAGTACACGTGCGCAGGGGCCGGCATCTCTCCGCCCCTCTCTTGGGAAAAAGTGCCGGCCAAAGCCGCCGAGCTGGTGTTGTTCGTGATCGACGACAACTCCTCCGGCTCCAGTGGAGGCATCCGCTGGGTCGTCGGCGGGATTGACCCCTCCTCGACCGGCGTCGCGGCCGGCAAGACCCCGCCTGGCGGGATCGTTGGCACCAACACGGCCGGCAAGGCCACCTATTCGCCGATCTGCCCCGACAAGGGCAAGAGCGACACGATCGAGTTCGTGATGTACGCGCTCAAGAAGACGATCCCGATCTCCCCCGGCTTCCAGCCCTCCCAGGCCGAGGCGGACTACGGCTCGGGCAAACTGCTGATGGGGCAAGCCGCTGTGACGTACGGCATCGCGTCGCGCTGAGGGCGCTTGCGGCCCGGCGGGTCGATGCCTCCGCCAAGGGATGGTCAATCCTGCCACAGGCCGCACAAAGGCACGGCGTGTAGCCGCTCACCGAACGGGAGCGTTTGCTCTCCGGCGTAGAGCACAACTCCCGACTTGAACCGAGGGCCCAGCGAGTCGCGTAGGAATCGCAGGGCGGCAAAGTCCTTCGAGCGCACGGTCGCCGAGCTCTTGACCTCGACTGCCACGATCTCCCCGGCGCCACGCTCGAGCACGATGTCAACCTCGCGCTGGCGGTGGTCGCGGTAGTGATAGAACCACGGTTCGCGCCTCGACCAGGTGGACTGCCGTTCGAGCTCCGTGGCCGCAAAGGTCTCGAAGATCGGTCCCGCCAGCTTGGGGTCCTCCACCAGTCTGTCGGCGCTGACATTGAGCAAGTTGGCGAGCAGGCCAGAGTCGCATATGTGCAGCTTTGGCGCCTTCACTTGGCGGATGCCGATGTTGGCGCTCCAGGCGCTCAGGCGGCGCACGAGCAGCAGATCTTCGAGGACCTTCGTGTAAGCCACTACCGTCTTGTGGTCGATTCCCAGGTCACCGGCCATTCCTCGGGAGCTCATCAGCGAGCCCGAGCGCGCCGCCAGCACATTCACAAGGCGCCCGATTTGGGCGACATCGTGGACATGCGATATGTCGCTCACGTCCCGACCCAAAATCGAGGGTAGGTAGCTGGAGAAAAAGCGCTCTCGCGCCGCCTCGCCTCGTCCTTGCGCGTCCGGGAAGCCACCTGAGATCACGCGCTCCGCGTAGGCAGCACGACCGACTTGCGCTGCGAGGATGGGCGGTGGATCGTTCTCGAAAAGGCGATCGACGAAGTTCTCGCGATTCCCCTCGATCTCGCTTTGGGAGAAAGGCCACAGGCGCATGTAGTCGACACGGCCCGGCAGATTGTCGGCGATCGTTGGCAGGGTGATCACGTTTGCCGAGCCGGTGAGCAGAAACTGGCCGCGGTCGTTGCACGTGTCGAGCCTGATCTTGATCGCGAGCATCAGATCGGGCGCTCGCTGGATCTCGTCGATTACGGCCGGGCCGCGGATCGAGGCGACGAATTCGGTCGGGTCTTCCAGGGCCGCGCTTCTGCTGGGCTCATCGTCCAGGCTGATGTATCTCGCTGGGTGGTCTTGGTTTGCGATCTGTCGGGCCAAGGTGCTCTTTCCGACTTGTCTGGGCCCGAGCAGACACACCGCTCGCGCGTAGGAGAGCGCTTCGACCACCAGGGGTCTGATGCGTCGATCGATCACGCCTTGGACAGCAATCGTGAATACAAAAAATCTCGGATAATGGGGAATTTAGCACCAAATAATGGGGAATAAAATCCTCGATATTGGGAAATTTGGCCCCAATAACCTCGCGCTGAGCGGTGTCTCCGCCCAGAGGCGGGACCCGCGCCGCCTTCAGCTGTCCGCGCCGCGCTGGCGCAAGAACCGCTGAAATTCCCGCGCCAAGAGGTCTCCGGAAGGCAGGTCTTGCGGGGAGATAGCGGTCTGGCCGTCCTCGACGGCGCGCTTCTCCAAGCGCTCCACGAAAGCCTGGATGTCCGGGTCGGACTGGACCGCCAAACCAACTTGGTGCTCGTACTCGCCGGCCGCCTCTTCCAGCTCGGAGACGTCCACGGAAACGCCGACCATCATCTCCAGCTTGCGCAACAGTGCCAAGGCCGCCTTCGGCGAGGCGGCCGCGGCGACGTAGTGAGGAACGCTCGCCCACACGCTGGCCGAAGGCAAGCCCGCTTCGGTGCACTTGGCGTGCAGCACGCCCACGATCCCGGTGGGCCCCTCGTAGCGGCTAGATTTGAGGCCGATCCGCTCGATCATCGAGGCGTCGGAGGCAAAGCCGGTCATCGCCACCGGTTGGGTGTGGGGCACGTCGGCAAGCAGAGCTCCGAGTGTGACCACCAGCTGCACGTCCAAAGCCTCGGCCAAGTCCACGATCAACGAGCTGAAGGAAGGCCAGCGCATCGAAGGCTCGGCGCCCTGCACGATAACCAGGTCGCGTGGTGCGCGAGGGGCCCGGGCTTCGAGGATTTCGACCGAAGGCCACGAGATCACGCGGGCTTGGGTCTCGTCGATCTGGACGTGGGGGCGGTTGGCCTGGAAGTCGTAGAACTCCTCAGTATCGGTTCTCGCGAATCGCTCAGCGCCCAAAGACTGGGCCAGGAAGCCGGTCGCGGTCGAAGCGGCGTCGCCGGCGTCGTTCCAGCCCGAGAAGGAGCACACCATCGCGGGGGCTCTCAGGCCGTCGGGCCGACGATCCCAGATGAGCGGCTGCATCCGAACCACCGTACATCATGGAGACGCAATGTCCCTGGAGATTCATACGAGCGCCACATCCACCGGCACGTCGGGCGCGCTCGCCGCCGGCATGCCGGGAGTGCCCGTGGAGGCAGGCGGCGCGGACGGGGAGGCCCGGACGATCGCGACTCTGCGGGCCGGAGACGCGGTCGACGCCGTGTTCGCGTGCACACGCAAGGAGCGGCTCTTGACTCGCTCCGGCGACCCTTATCTGGCACTGGAGCTGGGCGATCGGGGGGGAAGCGTCAAGGCTCGGGCTTTTCGCGACGCCGACCTGTTGGCCGGATGCTTTGAGCGCGGCGATCTGGTGCGTGTCAAGGGGCGAGCCGAGCTGTTTCGCGACGAAGTGCAGCTCTCGGTGCAGGAGATCGCCAAGGTCGAGCTGTCCGAGCAGGACGCGGCCGACTTCCTGCCGGTGTCCAAGCGCGACCTGGACGAGCTGGAAGGCTTCTATGAACAGCTTGCCCGCGAGGTGTATGACCCAGGCTTGGCGGCTCTGCTGGGCCGGCTGCTGGCAGACGAGGAGCTGAGGGCGGGGTTGCGCCGTGCTCCCTGCTCGCTGCCTGAGACGGGCCCAGGGTCGGCACGCGGCTCCTCCCATCACGCTTTCTTGGGCGGTCTGCTCGAGCACACAGTGGCGGTGGCTCAGATGGCGCTCGAGCTCTGCGCCGTGCACCCTCGCTTGGATCGCGACCTCTTGTTGTGCGCGGCTCTGGTGCACGACTTGGGCAAGACGCGCGAGTACGCCTACGGCGCGGAGGTGACGCGCACTGAAGAGGGTCTCATGCTGGGCCACGTCGAGCTGGGATTGCGCCTGATCGCCGCCCACGTTCCGCCCACGCTGAGAGCAGAGCGGAGGGTTGCTTTGGAGCACTGTGTGCTGACCCACCATGGGGTCGGCGAAGGGAGCGCGTCCGCTCAGCGCTTCGCCTCGCCCGAGGCGCTTGCATTGGCTCGTCTGAATGCGCTCGACGCGAGCGTCAAGGGCGCCTTCGAGCGCGGTCTCGGGCACCCGCGCTGAGGCGTGCCCTACGCGCGCGCGTAGGGCACCCGTTTGCCGGACACAGGACAAATCAAGTCTGCTCCGGGGAATGCCGATGGGGAAAGCGTGGGGGACCAACCCGAAACCCGTGCCCAGGTCAGCGAGTTGTCGCTGTTGCGGCCTGCTGAGCGCTTGCCCGAGCCGGTGGGCACCGGAGGTGGAGGGGGGCCCGCGGTCACGCTGAGTCATCACGTCGGCGACGGGCGTCCGGTCAGGCTGATCGGCGACGTGGTTGTTGAGCTGGGCTTCGCCACACGCGAGAAGGTCGAGGACGCGGTCGAGATCGCACGCGCCCAAGGCAAGCCGACTGGACAGGTGCTGGTCGAGCAGGGAGTCTTGCGCCACGACCAGCTCGCCAGGGTCGTGGCCGAACGCTTCGGCTTGGACTACATCGACCTGTCGGTTTACGAGCTGGACATGGGCGCCGTCAACCTGATCGACATGGACGCGATCAGGCGCTACCAAGCGGTTCCGGTCGGCTTCCTGGAAGACGGGACGCTGCTGCTGGCGATGGCCGACCCGACGAACGTCTTGAGCATCGATGACATCGCGATGTTGACCGGGCGCAGAGTGCGCTCGGCAAGCGCTTCGATCGAGGACCTGAACATCCTGATCATGCGGCTCTCCAGGGTTGAGCAGTCCGTCGAAGAGATCGTCGAGGAGGAGGAGACCCAGACCGAGGCCGAGTTGCACATGGACGAGGCCGACAAAGACGCGCCCGTGATCAAGCTGGTGCACTCGATCATCGCCGAGGCGATCGAGCAGGGCGCCTCGGACATCCATATCGACCCGGGCGAGGGCGACATGAGGGTCCTGCTGCGCATCGACGGAGTGCTCTCCCAGACGGCCACGCTCAAGCGCTCGATGGCCAACAGCGTGATCTCCAGGGTGAAGATCATGTCCGAGATGGACATCTCTGAGCGGCGCGTGCCTCAAGACGGGCGCTTCGCGTTGACCGTGGGCGGCCGCAGGGTGGACGTGCGCGTGACGACCCTGCCGCTCGTGTACGGCGAGGGCGCCTACCTGAGGATCTTGGACAAGGGCGTGGCCGTGCGGGGCCTTGAGTCCTTGGGGATGCAACGCACAGAGCAGGATCGATTCGCCTATGCGATCGCAAGGCCCAACGGAGCGGTGCTCGTGACGGGACCGACCGGCAGCGGCAAGTCGACGACCTTGTATGCGGCGCTCGGGGCGGTCAACGACGGCAGCCGCTCGATCCTCACAATCGAGGATCCGGTCGAGTCGCGGATCGCGGGCGTCAAGCAGATGCAGGTGGCGCCCAAGGCAGGGATGACTTTCGCGGGCGGGTTGCGGGCGATGCTGAGGGCCGACCCGGACGTGATCATGGTCGGCGAGATCAGGGATCGCGAAACGGCTCACATCGCGGTCGAGGCTGCGCTGACCGGCCACCTCGTGCTCTCCACGCTGCACACGCGCGACGCCCCCAGCGCATTGGGACGCTTGATCGATATGGGCATCGAGCCGTTCCTGATCTCCTCGGCGATCGACTGCCTTGTGGCTCAGCGACTGGTGAGGGTCTTGTGCCCGCACTGCAAGCAGCCGAGCAAAGCGCCCGAGGCGCTCCTGGCCGAGTACGGGCTGTACGAGTCCGAGGCGTTCGAGCCGGTCGGATGCACACGTTGCGCGGCCACCGGCTATCGCGGACGGATGGGCATCTACGAGGTGATGTCGGTCAGCGAGGAGATCCGCGCGATCGTGCTGGCGCGCGGCTCGGTCGACGAAATCGCGGCCACCGCAATGGGTCAGGGCATGCGCAGGATGCGAGAGGACGGGATCGCCAAGGTGCGCGCCGGTCAGACCTCGATCGCGGAGATCGAGCGGATGACCACCAGCATGCTGTGAGTTATGCGCCCCGGACCGGAGGGATCAGCAATTGGACCTGGAGGGGTCCCTTGGGGAAAGCTTCGGCTGTGAACGAATAGGTGTGATAAGGCAGGCCCTTGTAGGTGACTTCGCCGCGCGCGGGTAGGTCGGCCGGGACAGGTCCCGTGTCGCCGAGACCCCCCTGGCCGACAGCGAGGGGCAAACCGCCCTGGCTCAGGAACACCTGCAGGCCGGCGAAGCGATGGGCGAGGATCACATAGCCGAGATCGTCCTGGACGGACAGCAGGAAGTGGCCGACGACGTGGCCGTAGGGGTCGCGGACGTCGCCACGGATCGGGGCCAGGACGTGGGGGCCGCCCACGTCGGCGACCAATCGTTCGCCCAAGGTGGCTCGCACTCGCACCACGTGCAGAGTCGATTTGAAGAACGCCACGATCGCCGCTTCGGTGGCGGGCCGGTTGTCGCTTGAGACCGCTTCTTGGAAGGCGCGTGAGCTTTCGAAGTCGCGCACGACGGCTCGCGTCTGGGCGCCGGACTGCTCGTCGCGGTAGATCCTCTCGGCCGCTCCGCCGATCGCGTCGGCTGCCGTTTCGGCGGCCTTTGAGGCGCAGGCGGAGGCGGGGGGAACCGGCGCAAGCACGTATGTGCGTAGGGGGATCTTGGGAAAGCCGAGACCGGCAAACGAGTAAACGGCGTATCGCGTGCCGTTCCAGACCATCTCGCCGGCAGAGGGGATCGAGGCGGGAGCGGTGTTGGAGGAGCCGCCCAGGGCTCGGATGTTGGAGGAGCCGCCCAAGTCGTGGGCGTTGGAGGGGCGGCCCAAGGCGTGAGCGTTGGTTCGCACGAAAACCTGGGCGCCGGAAATAGTGTGAACGGTGTCGGAGTAGCCGAGGACTCCCTGCTCGGAGCCGATCACCTCGCCGATCGTGCGTCCGCCGGCGTTCTGCAAGGGAGCGCTCACCGGCGCCACTGCGTTGGCCGTGCCGTAGTCGAGCAGAGTACGTCCAGCGACGATGACCCGCACACGCACGAGCTGATTGCGTAGTAGCGGCGCGATTGCTGCCCGGGCCGCGGCGGGATCGTGGGCTTCGGCGGCGGCGATCAGGGCGGTCGAGCCGGCGACTCGTTCGACCGCGGGCCGCGCGATCCGTCCACCCGAGAGCTCGTGGTAGACGTGTTTGGCGATCACCCCGAGCGCCGTGGCGACGGTGCCCGCGCACTGGGGGGAGGCGAGCGGAACCGCAGGCGAGCGCGAAGCGCTGCCGGATGGTTCTTCGGCATGCGCGCCCGAGCCACAGCTCGCCAGCAGGAGAACCGAGGCGGCGATGCCGGCCACAAGTGCAGATCGTCGCCGGCCGGCTGTTCGGAGGCCGACCGGTTGGGGTTCAGTCGGGGGAGTCGCGGCCGGCATCCGACCAAGGCTACGCCTCCGACTTTGAAGCTCGGTTAGACCTTTCTTAGCGACTCCCTACCGCCGCCGTGCCCGGACCCGACGTCGGTCGGTGTCCAGGCACGGCCGTGGCTCTATTTCTTTTTGGTCTTGCTTTTCGCTTTGCCTTTCGCCTTCTTATGCTTGTTGGCCTTGGCGACGGGCTTGATGGTCGCTGGTTCCAGGCGCGTGCCGCCCGGGTAGGTCTTCGACTTGGGGCAATGCAAGGGGCGGCCCAGGTCGAACGGACCCGAGATCCCCTGTGTGGGAACTCCCTTTTCGACGTAGATGTCGGTGACCGTCAGCAACGGGTCGATGCGCGGCTCGGCGCAGATGGCCCCGCCGATCGAGAACTGGCCGGTGATGTTCTCCCATCCCAGCTTGGTCGACCCCACGCAGTTATCGGCCCAGCCCGGAAGTTCGCCGCCGCAGGAGAACGTGTCCGAGAGGATTTCGGGCTTGTTGTTGGTCACGATCGGCTGGGGTCCATAGCCGCTCAGGGGTATGTTCGACTCCAGCGAATAGCCCGTGATCGGACCGTTGCAGTAGAACGTGTATCTGACCTGCTGTTCGCTGTTGCCAAGTTCCGCTTCTCCGGCGGATATATGGCCGATGCAGTTCAGGCCGTTGGCGTTGCCTTCTTTGGACCCTTCTTCGGCCGCCGCCGCGGGTGCCGGAGTCCCAGTCGCAGTCGGAGCGGAGGTCGGGGTTGGGGTCGTAATCGGAGCCGCGGTCGAGCTCGCGAGCGCAGAGCCGGCGATCGCCAGGCAGAGGAGTAGCGATCCGAGGATCGCTCCGAGCCATGCAGCTGCTCGGCGGGGGTGGCGTGGATTTGTGTGCAACGGGTATCTCCGTTTCTTGTTTGAGGACATGAAGGCGGTTCAGCCGCCCGTTTGTGCTGTTGGTGCGGCCTGGGCCGCCTTCTTGGCCGTGGAGGCGGATTTGGCCGCCTTGCCACTGCTGCCGTAAACCGATGCGCTGAGCGAAGCGACACTCGGGTCGTTGGCATGGCCCAAGGGGAGCACTCCGAACAGCCTTGAGAGGCTCTTCAGAAGCGAGAAGTCGTTGAGGTCTTCCGTGACGTGTACGCCCGCGTGCACGAAAGGCGAAAGCACCAACGCGCCGACTGGTTTGGTGTTTGACGAGCCGGCCGGTGCGGGGCCGCTGTCTGGGCCGATCACGATCAGTCCGCCTTCGTGGTAAGCGGCTGTCGCGAGTATCCGGGGTACGACTTCCTTGAGAAAATCGTCGGCCGGCGCGAGCCCGGCGGCGGCGCCGGGCGAGCATGGGGTGCTTGAGCCGTCATCGCAGGCGGACGGCACGATCCAGCTGAGATTGGGTGTGCTGGCGGTGCTCGCGAGATCGCTTTGCAGGCGAGCGAAGTCCACGTCGTCGCTTGCGCAAGCGCCGCTGTCCAGTAGGGAGTGGAAGTACACGAACGGATTGCGGAAGGTCAGATAGGGGTCTCCCGGGGATGGCGCTTGGTTGGGGTCAGGCGCGCCCAGTTCGGGGTGGCGGCAGCTCGCGGTGCTTGTCGGCGAGGAAGCTCCGGGCGCTGGAGTTGTCACTGTGCCTGGCGCTGGAGTGGAGCCGACTCCCGGTGCGGGCGTTGTGGCACTGGTCGTTCCGGTCCCCGGTGTCCCAACGCTCTCCGCGCCGGCCACGGAAGAGCTCGTCTCGCCTGATCCCATGCCTTGGACATAGGCCTTCCATGTGAGTCCTGCCGCTGTGAGCTCGTCGGCGAGGGTCTGCACAGCGGATGGATAGACGCACCCGACTCCCTCGGTGAGTCCGGTAGCGCTCAACGTGGGTGGTTGCAGTTCGCTGTAGGTGGGGCAGTTCTGTTCAGTGTCCAGGTTCACGCCTTGACCGGAGAGCACGGCGATGCCGTTCGCGAGGGAGCCAGGTGCGGTGAGCGTGTAGTCGCTCAGCAGGGCTCCCCTGGGCAGAAGCTGCTTGACCAAATATGGATCGGCCTGTGCTTGGCCTGCCGCGGCGACCAGGCTCGCGCCGGAGAGCGAGATCAGCCAGACATGCTTGATCGGCGGCAGTTTGATTGGGGTTCCGGGTGCCGATTCAGAGCCTTTGGAGGACTGTTCATTGGAGGACCCTCCGGATGAGGACCCTTCCGAGGAGGCGCCTTCCGAGCTTGCGCCGCTGGAGGATTCGCTGGGAGGCGGGCCTTCCGAGGAAGAGGGGCCACTCACTTTGCTTGACGCGGCAGGGGCAGGTTTGGGGGAAGGTGTGCTTGCGGCGCTTGGCGCGGAAGCACCGGTGGAGGTTGACGCGGGAGCGAGGCTCGCCGACTGCGACTCACCGGCGCTCGCGACCAAGCCGGCAAGTGCTCGCTCGGCCAAGGTTGAGCTGTCCGCCGGTGAGTTGGGCGGGGTCGGTCCGAGCGCTGCGCCGGCGAGGATCCCGGCCGCGAGCACGGCGGCGGCGAGCAGCCCACCCACACGCCGCGAAGGCGCTCCTGGCCATGATCCATGAGCTGAGACGGCTCGAGTTGAGGCGTCCCGTGGCGGTCCCAGCCCGCCCTCGTGGGCGTCGGTTGGAGACGTCGCCGATCTACCCTCGTGGGCTCCGGTTGGAGACGCCGCTGATCCGCCGGCGTGGGTGCCGCTCAAAGACGCCGCCTTCCAGAAGGCCGTGAAGTCCAGGCGGGGCAAGCCGCGTCTGACGCCGCACTGCAGGCAGTAGCGCTGGTCCTCGACGAGCGTGGCTCCACAGCCGGCGCAGCGCTCGCTCGCGACGGCCCGTGCGTTTGGCGTGGGCGAATGCCCTTGGTTGTTCTCGGTGGTCATCGGTTGGATTGGTTTCTGTCAGTGGCGCACGTCGCGCTTGCTCTTCGCGTCGGGCGCCGGTGAGGTTCTCCATAAAATAGCTAATGTTGATCTTCTTTATGAAGAATATGCTAGGCTGCGCCGCCCAAGCTGTCAACTATCCGAACGGAGCTTCAGTAAATGCAACGACGAACTCGCCGTGTCGCCGCTCTCCTCGCGGCGACGTTCACGCTCTCGATCGCGCTTCCCGCTCTCGCCTTGGCGACCGGCGCCTTGTCGATCGACGGAGCCACCGCCTCTTTCCCGCTCGTCCAGCTGCTCGCGCAGAAGTACGAGAAGCTCAACAAGAAGGTCAAAATCAAGCTCACCCAGGGCGGCACCCAGGTTGGGATCAACGACGTGGCCGCCGGCCGCGTGTCGGTCGCCGATGTCTCGCGCGATCCGCTCAAGAGCGATCCGGCAGGGCTTGTCTTCTACCCGATCGCCAAGTACTACCTGTGCGTGGTCACCAACCCGGCCAACAAACTCGCCAATCTGACACAGGCCCAGGTCGAAGGGATCTTCACCGGTAAGACCACCGCATGGAGTCAGGTTCCGGGTGCGACGGCGAGCGGCCCGATCGACATCATCAGCCGCAACTCCTCGGCCGGCACGCTCTCCAACTTCCAGACGCTGCTCATCAACGGCAAGAAAGTGTCGGGGCCAAAAGGCGCGGCCGTCGCCGAAAAGCCGTCTGAGGGTCTGCAGCGCCAGTCGATCGAACAGGACCCCAACGCGGTCGGCTTCCTGTCCGGCTATTTCGCCGGCAAAGGCGTCAACCCCGTCAGCTTCAACGGTGTCGGTTGCACGCTGGCCAACGCCACTGCCGGCCAGTATGCAGGTGTGGCGCGTTTCTATGAGGTGACCAAGGGCGGCGCCAAAGGCGCGGCCGCGTCGTTCATCAGCTGGATCGACACCAGCAAGGCAGCGAAATCGATCATCTCCACGCAGTGGATAGCGCTCAAATGAGGACAGGTCTCACACGGGCCGGGGCTTATGTCCCCGGTCCGTAATTGGCCGGCGCGTCTGCGCCGGCCGTGGTCGGACCGCCGCG
>JBAVYU010000064.1:0-2496 GCA_049588415.1 Solirubrobacteraceae bacterium | reverse complement strand
TCATGGTTCAGGGCGTGCACTACGGGTGGATCGGCAGTACGCGGGACCTGTGGAGTTCGGCGATGACCCTTGCCGAGAGCAGCGTCCGGCTCGATCCGCGCTCGTCATTCGCTTTCTCGATCCTGGCCTATCTGCATGCGATGCAGGGCCGCCACGACGCGGCACGAGAGGCGATCAGGAAGGCCGTCGCGCTGAACCCCTACGACATGGGCGCTCGCGGCGTTGAAGGCATATGTCACTTCGTTGCCGGCGAGCATCGCGAGGCCATCGAACTGTTGTCGATGGTTGCCCAACGCGGCAATGGCGACCCCCGCTATCAATGGGCGGCCGCGACCGCGTTCAGCCATTATCTCGTCGGACAATACGACGCTGCGCTGTCCTGGGCGCGTGAGGCGCTCTACGTCAATCCAAACCATCTTCAGGTGCTCGCGGTGCAGGCGGCGGCGCTGGGTCAATCGGGACGGAGCGAGGAGGCCGCGCAGGCCTGCGAAACCTTGCTCGGCAACTACCCGCAGTTCACCGTCGAGCGGCATCTCGCAAACTTCCACTGGAAAAATCCCAACGACGTCACCCACTATCGGGACGGGCTGCTGAAAGCGGGCCTGCCGTTCAGCAAGGCATTCGCCGAATCGACCCCGAGGGGTACGGCCAACTCCTGAACATCGGAGCACGGGGCTGCTTTCAGCCGAACAGCGGCGTGCGCGGGATGGCAGGGTGATTCGCTCAGGCGGTTCGCAGCACTTCGGACGGATTCATCCGCGTCGCGCGGATCGCCGGATAGAGCGATCCGATCCCGCACAACAGCAACGATGCGGCAATGCCGGAGAGCGTGAGGCCGGGCGTCAGCTTGAACGCCAGGATTTCGCCGATGCCCGGCAGGTGCCGGAACAGGAGCGAAGCGAGCAGCACCAGTGGAATGGCGGCAATGCCGCCGATCAGGCCGATCGCCAGGCCCTCGGCCACGACCGCCGACCTTATCCGCGCATCGCTCCAGCCGATCGCCATGAGAATGCCGATCTCGCGCCGGCGCTCGTTGACCGCCATCAACAGCGCGCTGCCGACGCTGAGCGAGCCCATGGCCAGCGCGATGATGGAGATCGCGCGCGAGACCGCCTGCAGGAACTGATAATTGCGGTCGCTGCGCAGCAATGCGTCGGTGGGAGACACCACGACCCGGCCCATGGCTTCGATGTCGTGCTTGAGGCGATCGACCTCGCTCGCGGTCGTGCCGGGCGCGAGCGTCAGGTGAAACGCGGTGACCTGCTGCTGGCGCATCGACAGTTCCTGCAGGTCGGCAAGACGAAGGATGATGACGCTGCGGTTCATCGCGGATTCATAGCCGGCGATGCCGGTTACCTCGAACGGCTCGCCGAAAATATCGATGGTCGATCCCGGCGATTTCGTCAGCGACGCGGCGATGCCGGCGCCGAGCACGGCGGGCCGCCGATCCTCCGCCTTTGGCAAGCGTCCCGAGAGCAAAGGCATGTCCTTCCAGAAACGCGCATTCGCGGTCCAGCCGACCACGATGGACTGCTTCGAACCGTCGACGGGCGCGAACATGATCAACTCACCCGAGACTCCGGCAACGCCGGGAAGGCTCGCCAGCTTCGGCTCGAGTTGCGCCGGAACGGAGCCCGCGAGCAGGTCGGCGGCATCGCGCTGCGAGACGGTGAGGTCCGCGCCGCGCTCGTCCGATCCCGAGCGGAGGCCTTCGCGGATGCTGTCGGCCAGCACGAGCAGGGTCAGCGCGGTGCCGGCGGCCAGCGCGACGATCAGCGTCAGCAGCAGGTTCCGGGTCGGCCGCGCCCGGATATTGGCGATTGCGAGCGCGGCAGGCGTCATGACACCGCCTCCACGATGCGGCCGTCGCGCACCGCGATCTGCTTGGCGGCGCGGCGCGCCAGCGCGAGTTCGTGAGTGACCAGCACCAGCGCATGACCGTGGCGCGCCTGGAGGTCGAGCAACAGCCGGCTGACAATGGCGGCATTTTCAGTGTCGAGGCTGCCGGTCGGCTCGTCGACCAGCAGCAGCTTCGGATCGTTGACGAGTCCGCGGGCCACCGCGACGCGCTGGCGTTCTCCGCCCGACAATTGCTGTGGCAGGTGATGTGCGCGGTGCGCGAGCCCCACGCGTTCCAGCGCGGCCAGCGCCTTGTCGCGCGCGCCCGCGCGCTCCGAAATGGCGATGGCGACATTCTGTGCCGCGGTGAGGTTTGGCAGCAGCAGGAAATCCTGAAAGACCACGCCGATCTCGCTCGCGCGCAGCCGCGTCCACTGCTTGCGGTCCGCAACGACGCTTGCATTCCAGGCCACGGTGCCGGAGGTCGGCACGTCCATGCCGCACATCAACTGGATCAGCGTGCTCTTGCCGCTGCCGCTCGGCCCCACGATCGAGATGCAATCGCCCGCCGCGACAGCCAGGCTCACCTCGCGCACGGCAACGACTGCGCCGCCGTCGAATGAGCGAGCCACCCGATTGAGTTCGATCAGCGTGGCC
>JBAVYU010000063.1:0-1601 GCA_049588415.1 Solirubrobacteraceae bacterium | reverse complement strand
GCGATGAAGCGTGCTCGTTTCGCGTCGGGCAGTTCGGGCAGATCGGCGGCGAGCGCGTCAACGAAAGCCTCATCGAATTCGAGCGGCAGGAGGTCGGGGTCGGGGAAATAGCGATAGTCGTGCGCCTCTTCCTTGGAGCGCAACGAGCGCGTTTCCCCGCGCGCGGGATCGAACAATCGCGTTTCCTGCTCGACTACGCCACCGTCCTCGACGAGGGCGATCTGCCGGCGCGCCTCCGTCTCGATCGCCTGGCCGATGAAGCGAATGGAGTTGACGTTCTTGATCTCGCAGCGCGTGCCCAGCGCCTCCCCGGGACGGCGCACCGAGACATTGACGTCGGCGCGCAGATTGCCCTTCTCCATGTCGCCGTCGCTGGAGCCGATGTAG
The DNA here is from genome assembly GCA_049588415.1 of Solirubrobacteraceae bacterium. GTDB lineage: Bacteria > Actinomycetota > Thermoleophilia > Solirubrobacterales > Solirubrobacteraceae > Palsa-744. Next base: position 1,214 of record JBAVYU010000063.1, on the reverse strand, counting down.
CGCAGGAGGGTGCGCAACTTGCTGACATAGGCCTTGGCCTCATCGGCCGAGCGCATGTCGGGCTTGGAGACGATCTCCATCAGAGCGACGCCGGAACGGTTGAGATCGACGAAGCTCATCGTCGGCGACTGGTCGTGCAACGACTTGCCTGCGTCCTGCTCGAGATGCAGGCGCTCGATTCCGACCTTGATGGAATGGTCTGGCGTGAGGTCGACCTGGATCTCCCCCTCCCCGACGATCGGGCTCTTGTACTGGGAGATCTGGTAGCCCTGGGGCAGGTCGGGGTAGAAATAGTTCTTGCGGTCGAACGTCGAACGCCGATTTATCTTGGCCTTGAGGCCCAGGCCGGTGCGCACCGCCTGAGCCACACATTCGCGGTTGATCACCGGCAGCATCCCGGGCATCGCCGCATCGACGAGCGAAACGTGCGAGTTGGGCTCGCCGCCGAACGCGGTTGAAGCGGCGGAGAACAGCTTGGAGCGCGAAGTCACCTGGGCGTGGACCTCGAGACCGACGATGACCTCCCAGTCTCCCGTCGCGCCCTTGATGAGCTTCGCGCTCGCCCTGTCCGTCGCCATGTAGTTCGCTCTGCTCTCGTCTGAAGCCCGTCTGGATCTTAGCGCCCGCGCCTCACGTCCACCACGGCTCCGGAAGCGTCATCCGGCCTGCCGACTGTTCGATCGTCTCGCCGAGCGCGAAGAGCGTCTCCTCGTCGAACGGGCGGCCGATCAGCTGCAATCCGAGCGGCAAGCCATCGCTCGACAAGCCCGCGGGCGCGACAAGTCCCGGCAGACCGGCCATGTTGACGGTCACGGTGAAGACGTCGTTGAGGTACATTTCGACGGGGTTGTCGGAGCCCTTCTCGCCGATGCCGAACGCGGCGGACGGCGTGGCCGGGGTCAGGATCGCGTCGACGCCATCGGCGAACACGCGCTCGAAGTCGCGCTTGATGAGGGTCCGGATTTTCTGCGCTCTTACATAATAGGCGTCGTAATAGCCCGCGGAGAGCACGTAGGTGCCAATCATCAGGCGCCGTCGCACTTCTGTCCCGAAACCCTTGGCGCGGGTCTGCTGGTAAAGGTCGGTGATGTCGGCGCCCGGCTCTCGCAGGCCGTAGCGCACGCCATCATAGCGCGCGAGATTGCTCGAGGCTTCGGCTGGCGCCACTATATAATAAGCAGGAAGCGCGTAAGGCGTATGCGGCAGGCTAACCT
>JBAVYU010000062.1:0-50266 GCA_049588415.1 Solirubrobacteraceae bacterium | reverse complement strand
GTCCAGGTGGCGGTCGCGGCGGTCCAGGTGGAGGACGTGGTCCAGGTGGCGGTCGTGGCCAGGGTGGCGGTCGTGGACCGGGCGGTCCAGGTGGCGGTCGCGGCGGTCCAGGTGGCGGCGGTCGTGGACCCGGCGGTGGCGGTGGCGGTGGCGGTCGTGGACCGGGCGGTCCTGGTGGCCCCGGCGGCGGTCGTGGACCGGGCGGGGCGGGCGGCTCTGGATCTGGCGATCGAGGTGGGATGCGCTGATGTTGTCTCCCAAGCGTGTCAAGCATCGCAAGCAGCACCGCGGTCGGCGACGCGGGCTCTCGCGCGGTCAGGTCAAGGTCCAGTTCGGCGAGTACGGCCTCAAGTCACTCGAGCAGGGTTGGCTCACCAACCGTCAGATCGAGGCCGCTCGTATCGCGATGACCCGCAAGATCAAGCGTGGCGGAAAGGTCTGGATCAACGTGTTCCCGGACAAGCCCGTCACCAAGAAGCCGGCCGAGACCCGCATGGGCTCGGGCAAGGGCAACCCCGAAGGTTGGGTCGCCGTGGTAAAGCCCGGCCGTGTCATGTTCGAGCTCGCGGGCGTTCCCGAGCCCTTGGCGCGCGAAGCGATTCGCTTGGCTGCCCACAAGCTTCCCGTCAAATCCAAGTTTGTTTTGCGCGAGGACTGAGGCGAGCGATGAAGGCCAAGGAGATGAGGGATATGCTCCCCGAAGAACTCGCCGAGCAGATAACCACTTTGCGCAAGGACCTGTTCGGTAAGCGCTTCGCAAACGCCACCGGCGAGCTCGAGGACACCGCCAGTGTCAGCCGCGCGCGACGCGAGCTTGCCCGGGCGCTAACCGTGGCCCGCGAGCGCGGCGTGACGGCCAAGCCTGCAGAGCGTCCCACCGAGAACTGAAAAAGCTGAGCAGAGAGACCGAAACGGATAGACATGGCAGACGAGACAGACAACGAGCAGCCCCAAGACACCGAGGCGGACGCACCGGCCAGCGAGGACACGCAGGCCAGTGAGGCGGCTCAGCCTGAGCAGGCAGCTACCGAGACGCCCGCGGCCCAGGCGGCTTCCACCGCGAAGTCGACCGAGCCGGTCGAGCAGCTCTCGTCCAAGGAGCGTCGGCGTCGCGAGCGCTCGACCCATACTGGCGGGACAGGCACTCCACGTACGGCCGAGGAGCGTCATGCTGAGCGTGTGGCCAAGCGTCGCGCCAAGGCCGTCAGTCGACGCGCCCGCCGTTTGCAAGAACGCGCCAAGTCCGTCGAGCGTCGTGCTACCGCACCGGCGCGCGATCCCTTGCCGCCTGTGCACGCGCCGGTCGAGGGATCGCGCAAGGTGCGCCAGGGCGTGGTCGTCTCCGACAAGGCCGACAAGACGATCACGGTCCGCATCGACGTAGCTCGTCGCCACCGTCGCTACGAGAAGATCGTGCGCTCCTCGGGCACCTTGCACGCCCACGACGAGAACAACGACGCCCACGAGGGCGACGTCGTGCGCGTCATCGAGAGTCGCCCGCTGTCGCGCACCAAGCGCTGGAAGCTTGTCGACGTGTTGGAGCGTGCTCGATGATCCAGAACGAGACCAGGTTGCGAGTGGCCGACAACACAGGCGCCCGTGAGATTCTCTGCATTCGCGTCAAGGGTGGTTCCAAGCGTCGCTACGCCTTCGTCGGCGACGTCATCACAGCGACCGTCAAGCAAGCCAACCCGCACGGGGCCGTCAAAAAGGGTGACGTTGTCACTGCGGTAGTGGTGCGCACGAAGAAGCCTTTCGGTCGCGACGACGGCACCTATATCTCTTTCGACGACAACGCCGCTGTGATCATCGATGACCAGAACAACCCCCGCGGCACGCGCGTGTTCGGTCCCGTGGCGCGCGAATTGCGCGACCGCAACTTCATGAAGATCGTGTCCTTGGCGCCGGAGGTGCTCTAGCCATGGCAAGCACCAAGACGGCTAACAAGCCAAGGCGTGCGCTGAAGGTTCGCTCGGGAGACCGAGTGCAGGTCATGGCCGGCAAGGATCGCGGCAAGCAAGGGCGCATCCTGCGGGTGGAGCCCACCAACGACCGTGTCTACGTCGAGGGCCTGAACATGGTCAAGCGCCACATGCGCCCCCAGCAGGTGGCCGACACCCAGCGTGGACAGACGGTGGGTGGGGTAATCGAGCGCGAGGGACCGATCCACGTCTCCAACGTGATGCTGCTCGACCCCAAGGACAGCAAGCCCACCAGGGTTGCGGTTGAGCGCGAGAACGGCAAGCGTTACCGCGTGGCAAAGCGCTCCGGGACAAGGCTCGACTGACGGAGAACATGATGAGCACCGCCACCACAGCTCGCCTGAAGAGCCGCTACCTGGAGGAGATCCGTCCCGCGCTGATCGAGCGCTTCGGCTACACCTCGCCGATGCAGGCGCCCAAGTTGCAGAAGATCACACTCAACATGGGCGTGGGCGACGCCAAGCAGGATTCCAAAGTGCTCAAGGCCGCCCAAGAACAGCTCGCCACGATCGCCGGCCAGCAGCCGAGCATCAGGCGCGCGCGCAAGTCGATCGCCGCTTTCAAGTTGCGCGAGGGGATGCCCGTCGGCGTTGCCGTCACTCTGAGGGCGGAGCGCTCATACGAGTTCCTGGACCGTCTCACATCGATCGCTATACCTCGCATCCGCGACTTCCGGGGACTGAACCCAAGGTCTTTCGACGGGCACGGCAACTACACGATGGGCGTGCGTGAGCAGATCATCTTCCCCGAGATCGACTACGACTCGATCGACCAAGTCAGAGGTATCGACATCACCATCACAACGACCGCCCAGGGCGACGTCGAAGCGTTCGCTCTGCTCCAAGCTTTGGGCTTGCCGTTTGCCACCCAAGGCCGCCCTGCCGGCTTCGACCAAGCGCCCGCGACCGAGACCGCCGGCAACACATCCGAAAACGGGAGCACCGACTGATGGCAAAGACTTCCTTGCGCGTCAAGCAGGCGCGCCCGCCCAAGTTCAAGACACGTGCCTATACTCGCTGCAACCGCTGCGGACGTCCGCATTCGGTGTACCGCAAGTTCGGGCTCTGTCGCATCTGCTTGCGCGAGCTCGCCCACAACGGCCAGATACCTGGAATGACCAAGTCTTCCTGGTAGGCGCCTCGTCCTTTCCAGTATTCACCTGACCTACCTCCAAATAACCCGTCCGAGCACCATCTCAGATCAGAGCAAACTCAAATGTCAATGACCGATCCCATAGCCGACTTCCTCACGCGCATTCGCAACGCGATCCATGCGGCGCACGAGACCGTCGACATACCGGCCTCCAAACTGAAGACCGAGCTTGCGCGCATCCTCGTCGAGCAGGGCTACATCGACTCATGGTCGGTCGTTCCAGAGCGGGAGGGCGGCGCCGGTCAGCTGATCGAGATTCGTCTCAAGTACACCGACGATCGCCGCTCGGCGATCTCCGGTCTGCGCCGCGTCTCGCGTCCAGGTCGACGCACCTATGTCGAGGCGACGCGGATCCCCAAGGTCTTGGGCGGGATGGGAACTTCGATCGTGTCCACTTCGCGTGGCGTTATGACAGGTCACGACGCTCGCGCCGCCGGTGTCGGCGGCGAGGTCTTGGCTCAGGTCTGGTAGATCCGCTCATGTCGAGAATCGGAAGACAACCAATTGCCGTGCCCGCCGGCGTGACCGTGGCGATCGAGCCCGAGTCGGTCAGCGTGAAGGGCCCCAAGGGCGAGCTCTCGGAGCGCATCCCGCGCGACATCGAAATTGCCCAGAACGGCGAGAATTTGATCGTCTCGCGTCCCACCGACCGCGGCGAGCACCGTGCCTTGCACGGTCTCACGCGCTCCTTGGTCGCCAACATGGTCCAAGGTGTCACCGCTGGATATGAAAAGCGCTTGGAGATACAAGGCGTCGGCTATCGCGCTCAGATGAAGGGTAAGAATCTGGAGCTCGCGGTCGGCTACTCCCATCCGGTTCCCATAGAGGCTCCTGCAGGCATCGAATTCGAGGTGCCCCAGCCCACCAGGGTTGTCGTCAAGGGCATCTCCAAGCAACAGGTTGGCGAGATCGCCGCGATCATCCGCAAGCAGCGTCCGCCCGAGCCCTACAAGGGCAAGGGCATCCGCTATGAGGGCGAGTACGTCCAAAGGAAGGTCGGTAAGCGCGCATGACGGTGCTCACCAAGGAGACTCGCCGCCTCAAACGCAGACGCCGTGTGCGTGCCAAGGTGTCGGGCACGCCCGCGCGCCCGCGCGTCTCTGTGTTCCGCTCCAATCGCGGCCTGTCGGCCCAGCTTGTGGACGACGCTTCTGCACGTACGCTTGCCGCCGTCCACTGGTATGAGCCCGAGCTGCGCGCTTTGAAGGGCCTCGACCGGACCAAGCGCGCAGGCGAGTTGCTCGCCGAGCGCATCAAGGCTGCCGACGTCTCGGAGGTCGTGTTCGACCGCGGCGGCTACCGCTATCACGGCCATGTCCGCGCGTTCGCCGACGCGATCCGCGAGGCCGGCATCACCGTCTAAGGCTCGCTTCCCGCTACCCTCTCTCACTCTCTTATGCAATCAGACAGATCAGTCAACGCAGGCAACCTCGACCTCCAGGAGCGCGTGGTGGAGATCAACCGCGTCGCCAAGGTGGTCAAGGGCGGCCGGCGCTTCTCCTTCACCGCCCTCGTCGTCGTAGGCGACGAACGCGAAGTCGTGGGCGTCGGCTACGGCAAGGCCAACGAGGTTCCCTTGGCCATCCAGAAGGGCGTCGAGCGCGCCAAGAAGGACCTGTTCAGGGTGCCCAAGCACGGCAGCACGATCACCCATCAGACGACCGGCATCTTTGGTGCGGGCAGGGTGTTCTTGAAGCCCGCCGCCCCCGGTACCGGCGTGATCGCCGGTGGTGGCGTCCGCGCGGTGCTCGAGCTTGCGGGCATCCACGACATCCTCTCCAAGAGTCTGGGTACCCAGAACCCGATCAATCTGGTCAAGGCGACCATTGCCGGTCTGCGCGGCTTGCGCACCCCGGCCGAGGTGGCAGAGCTGCGAGGGCTCTCAATCGCCAAGGTGCTCGGCTTGACCGAGCAGCCCGCTAACGGCGCCGCCGAGGTTGTCGATGGCGCCGAAGTTGTCGATGGCGCCGAGGCCGCGCGTGGCACTGAGGTCGTCGATGGCGCCGAGGCCGGGGACGCCTCCGGGGGTGCCGCCGAAGCAGCCGCTGAGGCCCAGGCGGGCACTGTCGAGGAGGCCGCGCCGGAGGCAAGCGCCCTCGCAGAGGGGGGCTCAGCAGGGGGTACTCCGGTGGACGCTTCCGCGACTGAGTCGACTGCCGACTCCACAGAGACGCCGGCCTGATGGCGACCTTGCAAGTCACCCAGCGGCGCTCCAGCGTCGGCTCCAACAAGCGCCAGCTTGACACTCTTCGCTCGCTTGGCTTGCGTCGCATCGGCCACACGGTCGAGGTCAAGGACTGCGATCAGGCCCGCGGCATGGTGCACGCCGTGCGCCATCTCGTCGAGGTGCGCGACGCGAGCGCCAAGGCCGGTGCCGGACAAGGCGCCGGCAAGGACAGTGCGAACGCAACCACACAGGAGCAGGGTGCATGAGTCCCGCCAAGAGCAAGGTCGAGGAGGAGCAGGAGCAGCCGATCGGGTTGCACTCGCTCAAACCAGCCCCCGGCAGCCGTCGTCCGCGCAAGCGCGTTGGCCGCGGCGAAGGCTCGGGCACGGGCAAGACCTCCGGTAGAGGCCAGAAGGGCGCGGGCTCGCGCTCGGGCGCCAAGAGCAGGGCTCGCTTCGAGGGCGGTCAGATGCCGATCCACATGCGCATGCGCAAGCTGCGCGGCCCCCACATGAAGAAGTCGATGCCTTTCGAGATGTTCCGGACCCACACTCAGCCGGTCAATGTCTCCGACCTCCAGGATCGCTTCGAGGCCGGCGCGGAGGTCACGATCGAGCTGATGCAAGCTAAGGGTTTGGCCACCCGCAAGGGTATTCCCGTCAAGATCTTGGCCAAGGGCGATTTGAGCAAGGCGCTCACGGTCCACGCTCACGGCTTCAGCAAGACCGCCCGCGAGCGCATCGAGAGCGCCGGCGGCACTTGCACCGTCATCGAGAGCTAGAATCGCACGACCCGGCAATTGCGGGCCAAACGATCCGCGTGTGACCGGCTAAACCATGCTCTCCACGATCCTAAGCGCCTTCCAGGTTGCGGACATCCGCAAGAAGGTCCTGTTCACGGGCGCCATGCTCCTGATCTACCGGCTAGGTTCGCACCTGCCGGTCCCGGGCGTGAACCTGGCCGCGGTCAACAATCTGCAAAAGCAGTTCGGCGGCTCAGGCATTCTCGGCTACCTCAATCTGTTCTCAGGCGGCAGCCTCTCCCGCATTGCCCTGTTCGCGCTCGGGATCATGCCCTACATCACCGCCTCGATCATCCTGCAGCTCCTGCAGGTCGTAGTCCCATCGCTTGAGAAGCTCTCCAAGGAAGGCGAAGTGGGCCAGGCGCGCATCACCCAGTACACGCGCTATTTGACGGTCGGCCTGGCCTTCGCACAGTCGATCGGCTACGTGTTCCTGTTCCACTCCCTCTCGGCCTCCGCCAACGAAGCGGTCGTCACCAAGTTCGACGCTCCCCACGTCTTCTTGATCGTGATCTGCTTGACCGCCGGCTGCATCCTGTTGATGTGGATCGGCGAGCTGATCACTCAGCGCGGCATCGGCAACGGCATCTCGCTGTTGATTTTCGCCTCGATCGTCTCGCGGTTGCCGGCCGGGATAGAAGTGTGGTGGACCAGCCAAGATCAGGTCTTCAAGGTGATGATGCCCTTCCTGGTCCTGGCCGTAGTAGCGGGCATCGTGTTCGTGCAGGAGGGACAACGCAGGATCCCCGTCCAGTACGCCAAGCGGGTGATCGGCAGGCGCATGACCGAAGGCGGCCAGACCTACCTGCCCCTGCGCCTGAACATGGCCGGCGTGATCCCCGTCATCTTCGCCGCCTCGATCATGGCCTTCCCGCCCACCGTCGGGCAGCTGATCAAAACACCCTGGGCCAAAGACGTGTCCAACTTCTTCACCCCCAACGGCTGGCACTACATCGTGGGCGAGTCGATCTTCATCATCATCTTCGCCTACTTCTACACGGCCGTCACCTTCAACCCGGTCGACCAGGCTGACAACCTCAAGAAGTACGGTGGCTTCATTCCTGGCGTGCGCCCAGGGCGTCCCACCGCCGAATTCCTCGACCGCATCCTTGCGCGCCTGACCTTTCCCGGGGCGCTCTTCTTGGCGGCCGTGGCAGCCTTGCCCGCGATCCTGATCGCTCGTACCCACCAGAATTTCTTCTTCGGCGGCACTTCGATCCTGATCGTGATCGGGGTGGCTTTGGAAACGATGAAGCAGCTCGAGGCCCAGCTGATGATGCGCAGCTACGAGGGCTTCTTGAAGTAGGCCTTTCGCGCCGTCACCCGGCGGTCCGGTCCCGTCGAGGTGGGTGTGATCGCGCGAATCGCACGCAGCTCATCCACATCTCCTCTTGCCCACTCCAGCGGGTAGTCTCCATCAGTCGATGATCGAGACCAATCTAATTCTGTTGGGTCCCCCCGGCGCCGGCAAGGGCACTCAGGCCGAGCGCCTGCAGGCGGACTTCGCCCTGGCTCACATCTCCACGGGTGACATGCTGCGCGCCCAGGTGGCCCAAGGCACGGCCTTGGGCCAGGAGGCGAAGAAGTACATGAACGCCGGCGACTTGGTCCCCGACGAGGTGATCCTCGGCATGATCGGCCAGCGGATCGGCGAGCAGGACGCGCGCGAAGGATTCCTGCTTGACGGCTTCCCCCGCAACACCGTCCAAGCCGATGCCTTGGGTGAGACTTTGGCCGGATCGGAGCGGCGCCTCACCGCGGCCATCCTGATCGACGTGCCCGACGATGAGGTGGTCAGGCGGCTCGGCGGACGGCGCGTGTGCCTGAAGGCCGGTCATGTCTACCACGTCGAGTTCGACCCGCCCAAGCGCGAGGGGATCTGCGATCAGGATGGCTCGCGCCTGATTCAGCGAGATGACGACAAGGAGGAGACGATCCGCCGGCGCCTCGAGGTCTACGCGCGCCAGACGGCGCCTTTGATCGACTACTACGAGCAGGCTGGTCTCTTGCGTCGCTTCGACGGCCAACGTCATCCCGACGAGGTCCATGCCCACATCAGGGCGACCATCGCGACCTTGCGCCTGGAGGACGAGCTCTAAGTCCTCCCTCCAGCCGGCTGGGGCGGGCCGGAAGGCGGGGCGCGACGGATAAGCTCCTTGGGTGATCATCAAGAAGTCGCCCGAGGAGATCGACAAGATGGCCGCCGCCGGCTTGATCCAGGCGGCTACTCTGGACTTGATCGCCGCCAAGATTCGTCCCGGCGTGTCCACTCAGGAGCTTGACGAGGCCGCCGAGCGTTTCATCCGCTCCCAGGGAGCAACCCCCACCTTCAAGGGCTACCGGGGTTTTCCCGGCTCGATCTGCGCCTCGCCCAACTCCATGATCGTGCATGGCATCCCCGGTCGCTATCGCCTGGAGCGTGGAGACATCCTGTCGGTCGACATCGGCGTCACTTTCGAGGGGTGGGTAGCCGACGCGGCGCGCACGTTTGCGGTCGGGGAGATCCCGCCGCCGGCTCAAAACCTGTTGAGTGCCACTGAGCAAGCTCTGTTCGCCGGCGTCGAGCAGTGCCGGCCCGGCAATCGTATGGGCGATGTCTCGCACGCTGTCCAAAAGGTCTCAGAGCGCGCTGGTCTAGCCGTGGTGCGCTCCTTGGTTGGTCACGGCGTCGGCAAAAACATGCACGAGGATCCCCAGGTGCCCAACTACGGTCGCGCCGGCAAGGGTCCTTTGCTCGAGCAAGGCATGGTCTTGGCGATCGAGCCGATGACAACCGCCGGGCGCCCATCGGTGCGCGTGGCGGGAGACGGATGGGCGATCTTCTCCCAAGACGATTCCTTGGCAGCCCACTTCGAGTTCACTGTGGCGATCACGCCGGAGGGCCCCCGCATCCTGACCCCTTGGCATCTGCCTGCGCACGAGCGCTCCTCGCTGCAGCACAGGCAAGCCGCGACCTCAGCGTAGGATTGCTAATATCCGCTGTCCTGCTCTCGTGCGCGCAAACGCTGGTGCGTGAGGGCAAGACCACGACGCGGTAGCGGCGGCCGTACCGGCCGCCAGAGCCGCCTCGCCGGGACACCAGCCGAAAGGGATCATGAAGGTAAGACCGTCGGTCAAGCCGATGTGCGAGAAGTGCAGGATCATCCGCCGCCACAAAGCGGTCCTCGTCATCTGCCAGAACAAGCGCCACAAGCAACGGCAAGGCTGATTCGCGATGGCACGTATCGCGGGGGTCAACCTCCCTTTGAACAAGCGCTCAGAGATTGGGCTCACCTACATCTACGGCATCGGTCGCTCCACCTCCAACAAGGTCTTGACTGAGGTCAAGGTGAGTCCCGACACCTACATCCGCGACCTCACAGAGGACGAGATCTCCCGTCTCAGGGATGAGATCGACCGCGCCCTCACCGTCGAGGGCGATCTGCGCAGAGAGCGCTCTCAGGACATCAAGCGCCTGCAAGAGATCGCCTGCTACAGGGGCCTGCGCCACCGTCGCGGCCTACCTGTGCGCGGTCAGAAGACGAAGACCAATGCGCGCACTCGCAAGGGTCCCAAGCGCTTGCAGGTCGCCGGCAAGAAGAAGTTGAAGAAGTAATGGCGGCCCCCAAGCGTCCAGCGCGCGGCCGTCGCCGCCTCAAGAAGAACGTCCCGATCGGGCAGGCCCACATCAAGACTTCGTTCAACAACACGATCGTCTCGCTCACCGATACCCAGGGAAACGTGCTTGCCTGGGAGTCCGCCGGTGGCGCCGGCTTCAAGGGGTCGCGCAAGTCGACCCCCTTCGCCGCCCAAGTCACGGCCGACGCGGCTGCCCGCAAGGGCATGGAGCAGGGTCTGCAGAAGGTCGAGGTCTACGTCAAGGGTCCCGGCTCGGGGCGCGAGACAGCAATCCGCTCGTTGCAGGCCGCCGGACTCGAGGTCACCGGGGTCAAGGACGTGACTCCTCAAGCCCACAATGGTTGTCGCCCCCGCAAGCGGCGCCGTGTCTAACGCAAACTTGATCGCAGAGAGCTAGGTTCATGGCAAGAGACACAAGCCCACAGTGCAAGCAGTGCCGTCGCGAGGGACAGAAGCTGTTTCTCAAGGGTGAGCGCTGTCTGACCGACAAGTGCGGCGTCGAGCGTCGCTCCTACCCGCCCGGCGAGCATGGGCGCGGGCGTCAGAAGCAGAGCGAGTACAGGCTGCAGCTGCGCGAGAAGCAGAAGGCCCGTCGCTACTACGGCGTCCTCGAGAAGCAGTTCCACGGCTACTACGAGAAGGCTTCACGCCAGCCCGGAATCACAGGCGAGAACCTGCTCGCTTTGCTGGAGTGCCGCCTGGACAACGTCATGGTCCGCCTCGGCTTCGCGGCTTCGCGCAGGCAAGCGCGCCAGCTGATCCGCCACGGCCACTGGACCGTCAATGGTCGTCGCGTGGACATCCCCAGCTATCAGGTGCGGCCCGGCGACGTGATCGCCATCAAAGCCGACACCCCGGCGATGCAGGTGGTGAGGGACGCCACCGAGCTGACCGGACAGATTCCCGCGTGGCTCCAGGCCGACCACGAGTCGCTCACGGCCAAGGTGTTGCGCAAGCCGGAGCGGCGCGAGGTGGCCGCACCGGTGCAGGAGCAGCTCATCGTCGAGCTGTACTCGAAGTAGACGCTTTCCGCGTCTCCGTCCCCCCCAAGGGAGCGGCGACGCAAAGAGCCGGCTCCAGCCAGGAGGCCGGTTTCACATCAACACGAGGTTAGGACCCCGATGCTCGACTTCCAAATCCCCCGGATCACCAGCGAGTCCGTGGAGCAGAATCGTGGCACGTTCACGATCGAGCCGCTCGACCGCGGCTTCGGCTACACGTTCGGCAACTCCCTGCGACGCGTCTTGCTCTCCTCGCTCGCCGGCGCAGCCGTCACCAGCGTGCGCATCGAGGGCGTGGCCCACGAGTTCTCCACCGTGCAAGGCGTCAAGGAGGACGTGACTGACATCGTGCTCAACCTGAAGGGGATCGTGTGCCGTATGCACTCCGATGCCTCCGAGGTCGAGGCGCCCTTGGTCGTGACCGGTCCTGGAGAGATCACCGCCAAGGACATCGACCTGCCCGCCGGCGTGGAGATCCTCAACCCGGGTGTCCATATCGCCACCTTGGAGAAGAAGACCAAGCTCGAGCTCTACATGACGATCGGTCGTGGCCGCGGCTACAGGCCGGCCGAGGAGAACAAGTCGGCCGACCAGCCGATCGGCGTGATCCCGATCGACTCGATCTTCTCGCCGGTGCGGCGCGTCGCCTACGCGGTCGAGCAGGCCCGTGTCGGACAGAAGACCGATTTCGACAAGCTCACCTTGGACATCGAGACCGACGGCTCGATCGAGCCGCAGGCAGCTTTGCGTGAGGCCGCCGAGCTGCTCATCTCCCAGCTTGCGATCTTCACCGATGCTGACCGCATTCAGGAGCTGCGAGCCACCCCCGGAGGCCAGCTCGACGGTCATGGCCTGGCAGTGGGCGCGGGAGGCGCTCCGGCCGCTCTTCAGGGCGAGGAGTGGAGCATCCTGATCGAGGAGCTGGAGCTGGGAGTGCGCTCCTACAACTGCCTCAAGCGTGCCGGCATCCAGACGGTGGGCGACCTCATCTCCAAGTCCGAGGGCGAGCTCAACGCGATCCCCAACTTCGGCAAGAAGTCGATCGACGAGGTCATCGAAACGCTCGAAGCCAGGGGCTTGCAACTGCGCCAAGACTGAGGCAGCACTCGCGCACGCGACTGGGGCTCTAGACTGACCGGTCGCGAGCGCGTCTGCTCGGAGAAACAAGCCATGAGACACCAAAAGACCAGGAACAAGCTCAGCCGCGACTCGGCGCATCGCAAGTCGCTGCTCATGAACCTCACCAAGGAGGTTCTCGAGCATGAGCGCATCAAGACGAGCGAGGCCAAGGCCAAGGCTGTCAAGCCTGAGATCGAGAAACTGATCACCCTGGCCAAGCGAGGCGACCTGCATGCGCGCCGTCAAGCGCTCTCGGCCCTCTCGCAAGACAAGTTCGCTGTGCACAAGCTGTTCACCGAGGTGGCTCCCCGCTACGCCGACAGGCCAGGCGGGTACACGCGCATCCTCAAGCTCGGCCCGCGTCGCTCCGACGCGACCGAGATGGTCTACCTCGAGCTGGTCTAAAGGCGCCGCCGAGGCGGCGGACGGGACATGCGAGGGGGTACGCCATGGTCTCCAAGCTGACCTTGCAGTACGACGGGAGCCGGTTCCTCGGCTGGGCCAGCCAGCCAGGGCAGCGTACCGTCCAGGGAGAGCTGGAGCGCGCCTTGCACACGATCCTCGGCGAGCAAGGCCACGACGGGGAGCCGCTCAGGCTCACTGTGGCCGGACGCACCGACAGAGGTGTGCACGCTTGGGGCCAGGTGGCCAGCTACCGCCACGAGGCGCTCGACCCGTTGCGTCTGAATGGGCTTTTGCCCGATGACATTGGGGTTCTGGCCTGTGAGCCTGCTGCCGAGGACTTCGACGCGAGATGGAGCGCCACGAGCAGGACCTACTGCTATCGCGTGTTGGCCCGTCGCACCCGAGACGTGTTCGAGCGCGGGCGTGCGTTCTGGTGGCCGCGCCCTTTGGATCGCTCCTCGCTTGAAGAGTGCGCGAGGTTGCTGGTGGGAAGGCACGACTTCACTGCGTTCACGCCCACCGAGACCGAGCACAAGCACTTCGAGCGAAGCTTGATTCGCGCAGAGTGGCGTTTCGGTGGAGATTTGTTGGAGTTTTGGGTCGAGGCTGACACATTCTTGCGGCATATGAACCGGATCCTTGTCGGGACGATGCTCGACATTGCCGCCGGACGACGCGAGATCTCCCAGTTCGCCGACTTGCTTGAAGGCAGGCCACGCTCCGATGCCGGGCCGACCGCGCCCGCTCATGGGCTTGTTTTGGTCTCGGTGGCCTATCCCTAGGGCGGGTCGGCGAGCTGGGCGCGGCTGGGTTGTTGGTTGTCAACCCAGGGGGTGACTTGCGCGCGCGTGCGGCTTTATTAAGAGAGCTAGTCCATTTAAGAAGACCGCGCGCGCACGCGAGTCACCCCTTTTTTCGAACAACACAACCCAGCCTTGAGTCGACACGCCGCATCACGGCGCTCGCCGGTCGAGGGCTCAAGGAGTGCGAGACGAACACGAGTAGAGCCGCGCCGAACCCTATGCTGGGGGAGCGATGCTCAACGTGATGCTCACCAACGACGACGGGATCGAGGCCGACGGCCTTCAGGCCCTGCGTAAGGCCCTGCTCGAGGTTGAAGGCGTGCGCCTGGTGACGATCGCTCCCGACGGCAATCGCTCGGCGATGGCGCGTTCGATCACCACACGCAGGCCCCTGTGGGTCGAGGAGATCGCCTTCTCGGACGGTACGGTCGGCTACGCCACTGACGGCACGCCGGTGGACTGTGTCAGGCTTGCGCGGCTCGGCCTGGTCGCGAATTTCGAAGCTGACCTGGTGGTGGCGGGCATCAACCACGGGGCCAATCTGGGCGACGACATCACCTACTCGGGCACGGTGGCGGCGGCCTTGGAGGGTGTCGTGCTCGGCCTGCCTGCGATCGCCGTCTCCCAGCAAGCGCGCGGTAGAGCGCTCGATTTTCGCTACGGCGGCGGCTTCGATTTCGAGGTGGCCGCCGGTTTCGTGGCGCGCTTGGTGGAGCGCATCGAGGATGTGCCGGTCCCTGAAGGGACGTTGCTCAACGTGAACGTGCCGGCGGGTGAGCCCGAGAGCGTCGAGGTGACGAAGCTGGGCAAGCGCATCTATCGCGACGAGCTGAAGCTGGCGCCCCACGAGGACGGCTCGGAGACACGCCGTCGCTACTGGATATATGGCGCCGACCCCGGCTTCCACGACGAGCCCGGCACCGACCTGGCGGCCGTCGCTGACGGGAGGATCGCGGTGACGCCGATCCACTTCGACCTGACCCATCGCGGTGGCTTGGAGGTCCTGCGCGAGTTTGACCTGCAGGCCCTGCTGGTCCCTGTCCTCGACGGCGGGAGCGCGTGAGCGGGGCCGCCAAGAAGCGGAAGGCGTCCAGCCGAACGGCGAGCGGTGCAGCGGTGCCTTCGGAGGGCCAGGCACGGGCGGCAGAGCTGCGCCGGCAGCTCGAGCACCATGGCCACCGCTACTACGTCCTCGACGACCCCGAGATCTCAGACGGCGCCTATGACGCGCTGCTGGACGAGCTGAGAGGCCTGGAGGCCGAGTACCCGGACCTGCAGACCCCCGACTCACCCACCCAGCGGGTCGGTGGCGAACCGGTCGGCAAGCTGGAGAAGGTCCAGCACTTGGAGCCGATGCTGTCGCTCTCCAACGTGCGCTCCGAGGAGGAGCTGAAGGCTTGGGTGGAGCGCATGAAGGCCCATCTCGGACGCGAAGGGATCGTGAGGACCAGGTTCGAGTACGTGGTCGAGCCGAAGGTAGACGGCCTGGCCGTGAGCCTGCTCTACCGCGATGGCGTCCTCGAGCGCGGCGCCACCAGGGGCAATGGGGAGGTAGGGGAGGACGTGACGCACAATCTGCGCACGATTGGCTCGATCCCTCTGCATGTAGAGGACGCGCCGCCGCTGTTGGAGGTCAGGGGCGAGGTGTACATGTCGCTTGACGATTTCGCCGCCGTCAACGAGCGGCGCGCCGAAAACGGACTGTCCACATTCATGAACCCGCGCAACTCGGCCGCCGGGGCGGTACGCCAGCTCGATCCCTCCCTGATGTCTGAGCGGCCGCTCTCGATGTGGGCCTACCAGGTAGGCGTCGCCCCCGACCTTTCCTTCGAGACTCATTGGGAGGCTTTGGAGTGGTTGAAGGACCATGGCTTCAGGGTTAACAGGGACATCAAGCGCCTCGGTAGCGAGGACGAGGTGATTGCCCAGTGCCTGCTCTGGCAGGAGCGCAGGGGAGACCTCGACTTTGAGATCGACGGCGTTGTGATCAAGGTGTCTGACCTGGCCCTCCAGCGCAGACTGGGCTCGGTTGGGCGCGACCCGCGCTGGGCGGTGGCTTGGAAGTTCCCGCCAACGACCGCGGTCACCAAGCTGCACAAGGTGATGTGGAACGTGGGCAAGTTCGGCGACCTGCGTCCCTATGCGGTCCTGGAGCCGGTGGCGGCCGGTGGCGTGACGATAAAGCTTGCGACCTTGCACAACGAGGAGGACATCGTGCGCAAGGACATCAGGGCCGGTGAGGACGTGATCATCCTGCGCGCCGGCGACGTGATCCCCCAGGTCGTCTCCCCGGCTCCGCACGTGGTGGAGCACAAGCGGCGTCCGCCCGTGACTCGCCCGCCGGAGCGTTGTCCGTTCTGCGACACGCCCACGATCAAGCCCAAGGATTCGGTCTTCACGATGTGCCCCAACCGGGATTGCCCGGAGCGGGCGTGGCAGTTGCTCAAGCACTTCGTGGGACGCGCCGCGATGGACATCGAGGGGCTCGGCGAGAAGCAGGTGGCCTTGTTGCAAGAGCAGGGTTTGGTCAAGACCGCTGCCGGCTATTACCGTCTAGCCGAGCATCGCGAGGAGCTACTCGGCCTGGAGGGTTTTGGGGAGCTGTCGGTCGCCAACCTGCTGGCCGCGATCGAGTCCTCCAAGCAGCGATCGTTCGCGCGCGTCCTGTTCGCTCTGGGGATCGAGGAGGTGGGCGAGGTCACCGGGCGCAACCTGGCGATGAGGTTCCGCAACATCGTGGCTTTGCTGGACGCCGAGCCCGAGGAAATCGCCCAAACGCCGGGGATCGGCGAGAAGATGAGCGCTTCTATATACGCCCAGTTGCACGACGAGCGCATGTTGGCCCTGATCTCCGATCTGCGTGCGATCGGCCTGCGCTTCGCCGAAGCGGGGCCCGCTCCCACAAGCGGTCCTTTGGCGGGCAAGACCGTGGTCCTAACCGGTACTTTGCCCACGCTCTCGCGCGAGCAGGCGACCGAGCGCATCCAGGCGGCCGGCGGGCGGGTGACGACCTCGGTCTCAAAGAAGACCCATTACGTGGTCGCGGGCGAAGGCCCGGGCTCAAAGCTCGAAAAGGCCGAGCGGCTGCGCGTCCGCGTCATCGACGAGCGCGGCCTGCTCGATCTGTTGGGGGACGGTTAGCGAGGTAGGGGTTGGGATTGTTGTTCGTACCTGTCGCGCGCCGGTGCCCGCGCTAAATCCCAGGGCGTCAGTAGCGGGCCAAGGTGATCGCCATGTTGTCTTGGATCGTATGCGCCTCGTACGTTTCGATGCCGTCGTCGAAGAAGGCGAAGGCGAGGATGTCCCCGCCCTCGCTTTCGCAGTAGCCGGCCAGGTTGGACACGCCGTTCAAGGTTCCCGTCTTTGCTTGGCAGCGCCCGGAGGCGGGCGTGTGGCGCATCCGTTCTGAGAGCGTGCCGCTCTCGCCCGCGACGGCCAGGTCGTTGCGCAAAGTTGTGCCCAGCGCGCTGTGGGCGAGGGCGGTGAGCAGCTCCACAACCTGCTTGGGCGTCGTATGGTCAGAGTGCGAGAGGCCCGAGCCGTCGATCAGGTAGGGGTGCAGGCCGAAGTCCTTGGCTATCGTCGCACGCACCACGCCGGCGCCCGCGGTGGTCGTTCCGGCGCCCCCGAAGCGGGCGCCGATGTCCTTGATCAATGTCTCCGCGAAGTAGTTGTCTGACGGCGGCAAGGTCAATCCCAGCAAGCTCGCCAGGTTCGGCGAGGCCTCGCTTGCGATCGTGCTCGCGCCAGGTGGGGTGTTGGCGGCGGTGCCTCCGTGGACTTTGATCCCTACGGTTCTGAGCGCCCCCCTCAACTGCAAGGCAGCATAGGCAGCCGGCGCATGCGCACCGCTTTGCGAGCCTGCTTGGCCGCGGTTGAACGAGAGTCCGCTCAGCTCGCCTTCCAGTTCGGGGTCGGGTGCATAGTCGCTGTAAGGGTCTCCGCGCAGGGAATCGAACCAGGATTCGTCCCCGTCTACGTTGCCGGTGACTTCTCTGATTCCGGCCGCCTTGACGAGCGCGGCCAGCTTGGTCACGGTCGCGCCCTGACCGCCGTAGCGGGCCGCCACGTAGGAAGCACTGCCGAAGGTGGGATCGCCGCCGCCCTTCAGGTACAGGCTGCCTTCCCAGCGCCCATTCGCGCCCAGGTGACCTGTGCCGAGCACGGAGGTGGCGAGCGTCGCTTCGGGTCCCATTAGCTCCAAGGCGGTCGTGGCTGTGTACAGCTTCTCCACCGATGCGGGCGGATGGGGGACTTCCGCGTGCTCGCTGAACAAGGTTGTGGACTTCGTCAGGTCGTACACGTAGGCGCCCGACCCCGACCCGGCGATCCCCATCTCGCGGGCCAGCGGCGCTTGCAGCGAGCTCTGGGCCTGGGACGCGGGGGCTGCGCTTGCGGCAAGAAGGGCGCACGTCGCGAGGACTGGCAGGGCGGCGAGTCTCATAGGATCAGCTAACAGTACGTACAATCACTAGGTATGGGCGAGGTTGTCAATTTGAAAGCGGTGGCTAAGGGCGTCTCGGGCTCCAGAACACGCAAGGCCCCCAAGCGGAGCGCTCCGGCCCGAACTTCCAAGCGCAGCGGACCCCGCAGGGACAAGACCGCTTTGGTCTTGGGTGGTGGAGGCTTCACCGGCGGTGTCTATGAGATCGGCGCCTTGCGCGCCTTGGATCTGTTGGCCGCCAATCGCACGATCAACCAGTTCGACGTGTACGTGGGCACGTCCGCCGGGGCTTTCGTGGCCTCCTTGTGCGCCAACGGGGTCACGCCCGAGGAGATGATGAGGGTCGTCACCCACCAGGGGCCTCAGGCCTTCAGGGATATCGACCTGGGGGATCTTCTTCGCTTGAACATCCCCGAGCTCGCCCGCACCGGTGTGCGCCTGCCGTTAAAGCTGGCTTCGCTGACGCGCCAGCTCCTGCCTCAGCTGGGGCAGGTCTCGCTGATCGACATCGTGCTCGGCTTGGCCGAGATCCTGCCTACGGGCGCTTATACGGGCGATGGGATCGAGCGCTACCTGCGCAAAGTGTTGGCCGAGGACGGACGCTCCGACGATTTCAGGGCGCTTGCACGGGAGCTCTACCTGGTCGCCACAGACCTGGACTCGTGCGAGCGGATCGTGTTCGGCGCGGACGGCTTCGACGACGTACCGATCTCCACCGCGGTGCGCGCCTCGGGCGCCTTGCCGATGGTCTATGCCCCGGTCAAGATCGGCGATCGCGAGCTGATCGACGGTGGCATCGTCTCTACCACCAACCTGGACATCGCGGTCGAGGCGGGCGCGGACCTGGTAATCGTGATCAACCCGATCGTCCCCTTCGTCAACGAGGCCGAGGGCGACGACGGGGGACCCCCCGCGCGGCGGATCTCGGACATGGGCTTCTCCAAGATCGGCTACCAGGCTTTTAAGCTGCTCGGCCATCGCCGCCTGCACGAGTTGGCGACCATGTGGGAGGAGCGCTACCCGGGTGTCGACATTGTGCTGATCGAGCCCGAGCCAAGGGACTCCTTGATGTTCGAGACCTCGATCATGAGCTTCTCTTCGCGTATCGAGATCGCCCGTCACGGCTTCCAGTCGGTCACCTACCACCTGCTTGACGAATACGAGCGCTACAGCGAGATCTGGGCGCGCCACGGCATCGAGATCTCCGAGCGCCGCGTGCGCCGTGTGGTCGACCACTTCGAGGCCGAGGAGGAGCAGGTCGGGGCTTGGCGCAAAATCCTCGAAGGCACCACGGGCGCGCTGCTACGTCAGTCCGGCTCCGCCGGCTAAACGAAGGCCCTGTCGAGCGCGTTCAGCAGGCGGGTGGAAGCGGCCTCGTCGTGGACCGCGATACGCACATGCCTTGGCTCGCCCAGCGGAGCGCCGGCCGCGACCACGATCCCGGCGCGGCCCAAGCGGCCCGCCAGCTCGCCACCGTCGAGCGTGGGGTGGGCCACCCACACGAAGTTGGCCTGGCTGTCGGTCACTTCGAAGTGGCGTTGGCGCAGGGCGGTCGTCAGACGCTCGCGCTCCTGCGCGATGCGCTTTACCCGCTTCTCGAGCAGCTCTGAGCAGCTGCGCAAGGACTCCAAAGCTCCCGCTTGGGAGATCTCGCTGACGCCCAGGTCGGGCTCGAGCTCGGTCAAAAGCTCCTCCGAGCCGGGGCTACCGATGGCATAGCCGCAACGCAGGCCCGCCAACCCCCACGCCTTGGAGAAGCTGCGGAACACGAGCAGCCTCGGATGGCTCTCCAGTAGCGTAAGCGAGGCGTCGATCGGCTGGGCGTCTGAGAACTCCACGAGCGACTCGTCGAGCAACACTCCCACCGTGTCTGGCAGGCCACTCAGCAGCCGCTCGAGCTCGCCGGTGGGCAGCAGCTCGCCGGTAGGGTCGTTGGGGCTGGCCAAGGCCACAACCCGCGTGCTCTCTCCGACGGCTTCAAGCAGGGCGTCCACACCTCCCTGCACCGGCACCGCCCGCCCGTGCGCCCGGCGCGCCATGATCGGGAACAGTGGGTAGGACGGCCACGAAGTGATCAGCTCCTGGCCCGGCTCGATCAGGGCCCTGGTGGCTGCGCTCAAAAGCTCGCCGGCGCCGTTGCCCACGATCACCCGCGCCGGCTCTACGCCGTGGCGTTGGGCCAGGCGAGCTCTCAACTGTGAGCCGCGCGTGTGTGGGTAGCGCTGCATCCCGCGTCGTGCCACGAACGTGATTGCGCTGACCACGTCGGGATGGGGCAGCTCGTGCCAAGTCGTTTGCGAGAGGTCGAGCGTCTGAACAGTGGCCAATGCCTTGCGTTTGCGCTCGGCTGCCTCCTCGCGCAGGCCCTCGTTGACCTCATCCTCGCTCATCCCCTCGAACTGCTTGTAGTAGTCGAGCAGACCCACAGCTCAGGCGCCTCCGCCGTTCTCGCTTCTTGGGGACTTCACGCCGAGGTGGCGCCCGCGGCGCGGGTCGACGGGCCGGTGTTCACGGCTTATTCCCGGGCATCGAGCTCGAGCCGGGCCCGTGTATCACCACGAACCAGAACGAGAACACCGCTGCGCAGACGGCTGCGGTGATCCCAAAGATGCGCGGCAACACGCCCGTGCGCTGGTCGTGGCCGGCGGCCCTGCGCACAAGGATCCAAGCGTTGTCGAGCCTGCGCAGAAGCATCAAAGTCCCGAACAGAAGCACGAACAGGGCCACGAGGGCGATCAAGACTCCGAAGCTGACGCTGCCAGTCAGGTAGTTGGCTTGTGCGCTGAGCCACAGGCAGGCGATCGGGATCGGTCCCCAACACAGCAGACTGCCCACGACCATTCCGACCACGAGTAGGCGTGCGAGGTTATTATCGACGCGCTGACGCGCGCTGCTTCCGCGCTGGGGCAGTGCCCTGAAGCGCGTCGGTGCTGTGCCTGGTCTGCGGCCAACGAACAGGCCACCGGTCTCGCTGGGATCGCTACGCATATTCGTCCCCTATGTTCGCAGCTATTGGTCTTCAGCCCGCGTAAAGCGCGTCGAGGACATCGGCGTACTTCTCGGCCACTACATTGCGCTTGACCTTCAAGGTGGGCGTCAGCTCTCCCGTCTCCTGGGTCAAGTCGTGGGGCAGGATCGCAAAGCGCTTGACCTGCTCGACCGGCGCGTAGCGCTTGTTGGCGCGCTCGACCTGCTCGGCAATCATTTCGCGTACTGCCGACTCCTCGCACAGCTTGGCCGTGTCCTCGGGCAGATTGTGTGTGCGCGCGTAGCCCGCTATCTCTTCCTCGTCGAGGGTCACCAGCACGACCGGGTAGGGGCGCTGATCGCCGTGCATAACCGCTTGGGAGATCCAGCGGCACTGCTTCAGGTCGTTCTCCAGGTTGGCGGGCGTGATGTTCTTGCCGCCTGCGGTGATGATGATGTCCTTCTTACGTCCCGTGATCGACAGGAATCCGTCCTCGTCGACACTGCCAAGGTCGCCCGTGTGCAGCCAGCCGCTCTCGATCGAGCCGAACGAGGCGTCCGCGTTGTTGTGGTAGCCCTGGAAGATGTTCGGGCCCTTGATCAGGACCTCGCCGTCGTCGGCGATCTTGATCTCGACACCGGGGAATGGTTTGCCGACCGTGCCGAACTTGTGGTCCTCGAGGGTGCACACCGTGGCGGCGGTAGCCGTCTCGGTCATGCCGTAGCCCTCGAGCACCGGAATCCCGGCGGCCCAGAAGAATTCGAGGATCTCCTTGGCGATCGGGGCGGCGCCGGTGACGGCGTGCCTGACGTTGCCGCCGAAGATGGCTCGCACGTTCACGAACAGCTTGTCGTCGGCCTCTTTGAAGGGCCCCAGCAGCTCCTCGGGGACATGTTCGCCTTTGGCTTCCAGCTCGCGCACCTTCATGCCCAAGGCAATCGCTTGTTTTGCCTGCTCTTGCTCCTCGGCGGGCTTGGCTTCCAAGGCGGCGTTGGCGAGTGTGTAGATCTTCTCGAAGATCCTCGGCACCGAAGGCAGGTAGGTCGGTTTGACCTCCATCAGCTCGCCCACGATCTGCTTGGTGTCGCCGCCGAAGTAGGCGATCGTCGCGCCCTGGTCGAAGGCGGCCAATTGGATCAGGAGCGCGAAAGCGTGGGCGAGGGGGAGATACAGATAGATGACCTCGTCATCCTCGATCTGGCCGACGCTTTTGAGCATCTCCATCATCGCGGCGTAGTTGCCGTGGCTCAACACGCAGCCCTTCGGCGGGCCGGTCGTGCCCGAGGTGTAGATGAAGGTGAACGAGTCCTCCGGCTTGACAGCTTCGCGGCGCGCCTTCAGCTCGGATGCGTCGCGCTCGCGACCGCGCTTGCGTACCTCCTCGAGCGAGATCGACTCCACCGGGCCGACACCGGGCGGCGGGTCCATCACGATCACGGTCTTCAGGTTCGGAAGCTTGTCCTGGACCTCGGCGATCTTGGCCAGTTGGGCCTCGTCCTCGGCCACGATCGCGGTGGCGCCTGAGTCGGAGATGACCCAAAGGCACTCCTCCGGTGAGTTGGTCTGGTAGATCGGCACTACGACCGCGCCCACAGAAGTGATCGCCATATCGGCATAGGACCAGTCGGGGCGGGTGTTGGCGAGGATGCACACCCTGTCGCCGGGCTGCACGCCCAGGTCGATCAAGCCGAGGCCGACCTCCTCGACGATGTCAACCACCTGCTGGTAGGTGACATCCTTCCACTCGCCATCCTGCTTGTAGCGGACGGCTGCATGCTCGGGGCGCTGCGCTGCCGAGCGTGAGATCAGATCGGCGATCGTGCCCGATCCCGTGGACGTCTCTACGGCGCTGGCCTCCATGATTGCGACCCTCCTCCTCAGTGACCCCTAGTGGACCCTAGTGATCTTAGGGACTTTGGGTGGCGAGAGCCACGGACACCTGGCTGCCGAGCCAGGCGCTCAGATCAAGTCTTGGTTGGGTCGCGCCGGGTACCCGGTTCAGGTCTTGGCGTGGGCCGTCCCCGGCGGCGACCCGGCTTGGTGGATGCTGGCCATGAACAGGCTCTTGTCGATGCGTCCCTTGAAGATAGGGACCCCGTTCTCGACGCACTTGGAGAGCACTTCTCTGCGTCCCAATCCAGCGGTGCGCGCGAGTTCGGTCGGGGTGAGGTGGTTGGCCATCGTGGAGTCCTCCTGTCGATGTCGTTCGCCTGCCCGTACATATACCCCTTTGGGTGGACGCGTACAACCCCTCAAACGGGGTTGGGGACGTCGATGAACGTGTGCTCCAGGCCGAAGCGAGCCGCCAAGTTCTCGCCCAGGCGACGCACCCCGAAGGTCTCGGTTGCGTAGTGGCCGGCTGCTATGAAATGGGTGGCGGTCTCCCTGGCTTCGGACATGACCCGCTCGGCCGGTTCGCCGGTCAGGAAGGCGTCTGCTTTCGCCGCCACGGCCTCGGGGAAGTAGCCGGCGCCTCCGCCTGAGACGATCGCGATGTTGCGGATCTGGTCGGGGCCGGAGTCAAAGACGAGTGGGGTGCGCTCGGTCAGCTGGGCGACCTTGGCGAACAGGGCTTGAGTCTGGATGCCTTCGCCCGGAAAGCGGGCGAGCTGGCCGATCGGCTCGCCTTCGTGTGGGGCGAAGGGGGTGAGGGTCCCCGCTCCGAGAGCCTTGCCGATCAAGGCGTTGTTACCGACCTCGGGGTGGGCGTCGAGCGGAAGGTGGTAGGCAGCCAGAGCCATGTCCGCGTCGAACAGAAGCTTCAGGCGGTGCTTCATAGGGGCGTCGATGGAGGTGGGCTTGGAGCCCCAGAAGAGGCCATGGTGGACGATGACCATGTCGGCCTCGATGGCGATGGCTCGCTCGATGAGCTCCGCGCTCGCGGTTACGCCGGTGGCGAGCTTGGAGACGGTCGTTTTGCCTGGGACTTGGAGGCCGTTGGGGCAATAGTCCTTGAAGCGGGCGGGGTCCAGGAGGTTGTCGAGGTGGGCGATTGCTTCGGTCAGCGTGCAAGGCATGGGGCGACATTAGCGAGGCTGTGGTGTCGTGGATTTCCCGTGCCGGGTGCGGGCGGGTGTTGTTGTTCCAAAAAGTGTGCCTTGCGCGCGCGTGCGTAGATCAAGGCTTCCTTAACAAGGCTTCCTTAAGCGATCGTGGTTCGGCGAGGCGCGGCGGCTCGCGGAGGCCGGAGGCGCGCTTGTGGGATACTGGTGTCTGCGTCGGGGCGTGGCGCAGCCTGGTAGCGCGCGCCGTTCGGGTCGGCGAGGTCCCCGGTTCGAATCCGGGCGCCCCGATTGCCAGAACCTCCGTAGGTAGGGGGTTTTCGGCGTTTTGGGGGTCCTCAAGGTTTCAATGAGGGTTCCGTTTGGGGCGTCAGGCGTGGTGAGGCGGGTGTAATCGGCTCGCTAAGAATCTTGACGCGGTGGGTGAGGACTTCCCAGCTGCGGGCTGCGCGGGCGCCGATTCTCGCAGGGCGCACCGCCTGAATCCAGTTTCTTAAAGGGGGATTAGCTGCCCCGGTGGGCCTGATCGCGAGATAACCTGTGCCGCTCAGGGTTTCAGGCCGAACAGAGGTATTGCTAGGCCCCAAGAACGCAGTAACCCGTCCACTGGGTGAGGTTCGGCAGGTCCTTCTCCTGGAACTCTCGCCAGCCGCGCATGGGCCGCATCGCGACATCCTGCCCGTAACAACGGATCGCGGCTGAGTATGTGCGGTAGTCGGCGCAGGTGAGGCGGACGAAGTGCCCGTCCTCGTAGCGCGTGCGGAGACTCGGGGCCTGATCGAGCGCCTTCATGTCCATACGACCCTGACGGTGCGTCAGTACATCGCGGATGGCTCCCAACTCGGTTAGCGCTCTATCGAGATCCCCTAGGATAGGCCGCCGGGCTGGATGAGACGCACCGCTGATGACCTCCGGCACACGTTCGGCACGCGCGCAGCAGCGGCCGGTGTTCCGATGCGGACCTTGCAGGAGTGGATGGGTCACGCCGACCACACCACGACCTTGATCTACGCGGACTACAGTCCCGGTGGGCATGAGGCTGAGATGATCGAGCGAGCATTTACACGTGCCTCTAACGACGCAAAGGAATCTTGACAAAACCCTGGTTTGACGCACTGTGAAGCACAATGTTCTCTAGAAACTAGCTAGCTATTACATCACCGGGCGCAGGGTCAGCTGTGTCCAGTACGTCAAGACCGGTGCCGTCAATTTGCCTACCCTGCGCGAGTCGTTTGAGACGAAGGGTGCGAAGATTCTTAGCGATACCATTTCTCTGAGCAGTTCTCGCTTGACCGGTCGGTGGAATGTCGGTACCGACAAACATGTCTACGAGGAGCGACTCCAGCCGATTGCGAAGGTCGGCCTTGTCCTCGTGATCGTAGGCCCAATGTGTCCATGCACGGACGACGCCAACTATTATTGGATGGTCCTCATGTGCCTCGTAAAGGTCCCGCAAGCGCTGGACAGCCTCACCATGGTGGCCTGCAAAGTAGAGGAGCGTCATGAACAATGCGGAAGCCGTCTCATCCATCAGTTCTCCGTTGGAGACCATGTCGTCGACGATAGTCGCGAGTTGAGCTGTTCCAAGATCGCTCTCCACATCCATGAGCATCGCGACCACAATCAGCAACCTAATCATCCGCTCAAGTTCGTCAAGCTTTTCCTCGCTGCTACCTAGCTCGGTTTCACGGATTAGATACTTGCGAAGCGCGCTAGCGTCTCCAGTTACCGATGCATATCCAGCTAGGAGGCCCCAACCCTGGATGGCTGTTCGCAAGACATTCTTCTTCAAGGTCACGTCGTCGACAAGCTCTGAGCTGCTGAGAACCCAGGTAAGTACCCTAACGGCTTCCACAAGCTGTTCATACTCCACTGGGAGCAGACGGCCCTCATCGTCGTCCAACGTAACTTCGCTCTCTTCATAGAATGCGTCCAATTTCGCGTCTTGCTCACGTGTGTTTGGCACGATTCTCTCTCCCTCGTTTTCAAGGGCTCGCTCCAGCTCCTTTGGGTTAGGCATAAAGCCGCCCCAGCCAGCCTGATTCACTACCTCGTCAAATCGTGCTGAATCATCCAGTCGGGTAGATATCACGTCACGTGCAGCATCGTATGTTGCAACGAGAAGTGTTCTGCTGCTGCGTTGAAGACTTGCGGCATGGCGTACAGCATCTGGGTAAGCGAGCGGATCGGAGAGAATAAAGGTGCGAAAGTCATCATCCTCCAGCATCCACTTTGCTGTAAAAAGGTGTCTAAGCGCAGGTTGGCGAAAACCAACCTTTTTCGCGGCGTCTTCGGCGAGAATTTTGCGGTCGATGAGGCTGTCCAAAACCCGTCCAGGGGAGGCTCCCGGCCCCCAGCCCTTGGACTTAAACCATCCGGCTAGGTACTCCTCGGCATCGAGGCGCTTCATCGATTCGGAATTGCGGTGCGTCAATGCTTGCGCAAACGAACCCAGCAAGTACTCCCTGCGACGATAATTCATGCCCCATCGATCGGGCCCACCGATATCGTCACGGCTAAGAAGCAGCGTCGTAAAGGCTTGCAAAAGGTCGCTAGGTTCCAGCGTATCAATGTCCGAAGGGTTAATGCTCACCATCACGGCAACGAGAGCGGTGAGAATAAATGGGGTGCGGGGCAAATCCTGTACGTCGACGACCGCAAAAATGTGGTCAATAATCTCGCTTGAACCATGTCCGGCAATTTTCTCTACCAATGTGCGAAGCTGCTGACGCCCAAAGGGCCCGAGAAAATAACTGGAATACGCCATAGATGTGTCTGTCAGAAACTTTGCTAGCGAGTTATGATCGTACTGGCGGCAGCCGAGGAGGCAGTGATGCTCAGGATATTGCTTGAGAAAGGCCACGATAGTCTCTAGCCCGCGGCCAGACCCAACTACGTCGTCGAAGGCGATGAGCATCGGCGGAAGCTCGCCCCGCGTGCCTGTCCAACCGGCCAGCCGGGCACTTTTATCCAAGGCGATTGCTAGTCCCCGCTCTGAAAAGCGGTCATCAAACGGTACATAAGTTGGGAGTAGGTCTGTGAGGGTCGTGTAGCGGTCTGCCAGCAACCACAGGAGCGCGCTTGAAACGCCAGCTTCTGGCTCTCCTGCGATTAGAATAATGCGCGCTCCAAGCCAATCTGAATCCCATGGAATAATAGGCTCAACACTAAACTTATCGTTGACCCTCTTGGCCGCTAGTGCCTCTTTATAGGGGAGCGGAAGGAGACGCGGCTCCACAAGAAGATCGTCGAGGGCTGGTTCATTTGATGAT
This sequence comes from Solirubrobacteraceae bacterium, assembly GCA_049588415.1. Taxonomy (GTDB): domain Bacteria; phylum Actinomycetota; class Thermoleophilia; order Solirubrobacterales; family Solirubrobacteraceae; genus Palsa-744. The sequence continues at coordinate 23,531 of JBAVYU010000062.1, read as the reverse complement.
CCTGCGGGAATGTCAAGGAAACTTGACTGCTGAACTATATCTGCGAGACCGGCAAGCACGTCGACGCCCGTAGGGAGTGGTCCGGTGACGTTGTTTTTTGGCCAATTGGTGGTAAAGATTCCATCTTTTGCAATGTTCGTTGCGGTGTCAAATACACCGCGATCGGGCCACCAAGTTCGCATGTTGATAGAGACGGCCCCATCAGTGGAGATATCTATGAGCGAGTAGCCGTTTAGATAACGGGCGTCTTCGTATAGGCAGCCGGCACGGGAATAGATTACGTGCCCTCTGCGAATTTCATCGGAAGGCTCCGGTTCATGAAGATGGCCACATAGATACATTGCGTTGCGATGTTCCAGCTCTCGTCGGATCGCCGACTCGTCGAAGCGATCCAGCCAGTCAAGCGGGTGATGAGCAACGGCGAGAAGGAAGTCACAGTCGTCGACCTCATCGAGGGCCGTAGCGAGTTGGTATTCGCCGATAAGGAGGTGCCTTTCATCTAGGTCTCCGGAAGACCGCCAGGACGAATTAAGGGCGACTGCACCGACCTTGCAGCCCTTAAGTTCGAATCGGTGGACGGTTGCGAGTCCACCGAAGGCGTTGCTACTAGGTAGCATATGGCGATATTCAAGCCATGATGAAAAGCGCTCATTCAGGCGACGCACGGCATCCGGATTAGACAACACCTTCGTGACCGCCTCCTCCGTTGTGAGTTGGGCACGGAGTCCATCGTCTTCAAAGGTGTTGATACGAACTCTCTCTACATCATGATTACCAGGCACGATGACGAGGTGATCTAGGGCTAGGTCGAGACTAGCCAGCAGAGGCTCAATAATCAGCTCGTGCCCTATGAGGAACTCCCCTTCCGTTCCGCCATTCGCGAGATCTCCGCTAAATATGACGAGGTCGACTGGGACCTGCTCGTGTCCGTTCAGTATGTCCTTGAGTAGGGCTTTTGCTATGCGCCTCTGATCGAAGTCGCGATCTGCTGAGGCGTGGAGATCGGAAAGATGGATTATTCGCATTGCTGGAGTATCCCAAGTACTGTCGCATCCGGTGTTCGTCCTGCGTAGCGGAAAGTCCCCGGACGTCTGTCTCGGGGAGCGTTAGGTGGCGACAAAGGCGTTGCAATCGTGCTGCAGTAGCTGGGTGTCATCGTCTGTCCTGGCTCCCCGTGCGCTCATCCGAGAGGCGGTCTACCTGCACGAGATAGCCCAGCTCACGGACGCAGACATCGCGCGTGCGACGGGCGTGGCGCGTAGCACGGCGCGGGCGTGGCTCGCGCATACGCGGTCCCCGACAGGGGAGAGAGCTGAGCGGCTGATCGAGCTGTCAGCGCTCGTGGAGCGTCTGGCACGCGTGATGGAGCCTTCCTATATCGCGGTCTGGTTGCGTAAGTCGGTCCCGGCGCTCGCTGAGAGCAAGCCGATAGACGTGATCGCCAGCGGCGACTACATGCGTGTGGCGGAGTTGGTCTCCGCGCTCGAAGAGGCTTCTTTCTCGTAGGCGCTGCCGTCGTGGCGTCAGGTGTCCAGCGTGTGTCGGTGGGTTCGTGGTGGCGTCAGGCGCCTCACGGTGGGGATCCGTTTGTGGCTTGCGTCTACGCCGTCAAGTGGTCGTTGGCAAGTGGGCAGCAACTTGGCGGCGATCTACCTTGCCGATGAGGAGCAAACGGCCTGGGCGGAGTGGTATCGGATGCTTGCTGAGATTGGGCTTCCGCCCACCCATCAGATGCCGCGTGATCTGTGGCGGTGGACTGTCGCCGTGAGCGACATCGCCGACCTCTCCACCTCCGCCAAGCTAACGAAGCTCGGCCTTCCCGTTCCCCGTCCTAGCTGGCGGAGCTGGCCACACTTCCAAGCCATCGATGAAGCGCTGCATATAGAGGGATGTTGCGGGGAACCAAAGGTGTATCTTCGACCGTGATCCTGCTTCAGAAGCTGGTGGACGCGAAGGCGCTCCCCGCCGAACCGCTTATCACGGCTGTGACGCTTGCCGAGCTTTCTGTCGGTCCGCTGGCGACGAAGGCGAAACCTGGCGCTGGTGAGGCTGAGCCACCGCGCCGGTGCACGTGTAGTGAGCGTGATGCGATCAGCCGGGCGCCGAGACGCCTCGCGGATGCGTCAACACAGCTGATGTGATCAAGACGGTGGGCGCCAACCTCTGGCCAGGGTCGTTTGGCCGACCTCGATCAGGTAGCCGTCAGGATCGCGGATGTAGCAGCGTATCTCGGTCTCGTGCTGCTTCGGCGGTGTCAGGAATTGGGCGCCCCGCTCGCTCCATTCGGTGTACACCGCTTGGATGTCCGCAACCCGGATGTTGAGGAAGCTGTTCACCCTATCTGGGTCGGGCTGGGTCTCAAGCGTGACGGTCGGCTTGTCGTCGGTGGGACCTCCTCCGAGGTTGATGATAATCCAGCTGTTGGCTAGTGCTACATACGTTACCTCGTCACCCTGCTCGCCTGAGATGACGGTCTTGCCACCAAGTACATCGGTGTAGAAGCGGCGGGAGCGCTCTACATCATCTGAAACGATGAAATGGGCCAAGACCATCTCCTGGTCGATGGTGCTCATGCTGACCTCCGTTGTTGGAATTGATTCATGGTCGCGCTAGCTCTGAGGGCGAAACTCTCGTCTGTCGTTGATGCCGAGCTTTTGCATTGCGCGGTAGATGTGCGTCTCGACGGTTCGCCTCGACGAGGCGGGAGCCGCAAAGCCGGCGTCTAGCACTTGAACGATTCTAGGTTCATGGCGCGCGTCAAGTATCGGCAGCCCCCGCAGAGACGGCTGCGTAGTTCGCCTCGCGAAAGATCAGTAGTCGCATACGTATGACCAGGGCGCGCCGCGATGCGACCGTTGCGTGGTGATCGGTGTGAGCCAGGCCGGCTTCTGGGTACCGAGGGCACTCGCCTCCGAGCACCGACTTGCCGCAGGCGTGGCCGACGGCGGCGCGGTCGACGTCTCGCGCTCCTGGTTGGCACCGCTCCCCAAGGAGCTGTGCCAACTGCTCGACGCCGGTGAGAAGGACGCATTCGACGAGCAGATGCACAAGGTCGAGCAGGTATCGCCGGCGGGCACCGCCACGCTCGAGTTCCGCGGCGACCGTACGGGATCACAAGCGGTTCCCGCTACGAGCTCTTCAAGGCCGTCACCACCTACAAGGCGCGGTGAGGAGGTCGAGAACATCACGACACCGATGCTCGTCCTCAACCCGCAAACCAACGTCAGCGTCCAAGGCAATAATAAGACTCAATCTTATGATAGTTTGCCGCACATGCCCAAATCCAGACACCTTCCAAGAGGCTCTCGCTCCACTCGACCCGCGAGCTCTTCCACTCGACCCGCAAGCTCTGATAGCCGAGTCCAATCGCAATTCGCATTGACCTGCCTCCTATTGGCCGCCTCGGCTGTCCTCGCGTTGGCAGTGGCTGGCTGCGGCTCGCAACGCCCCACAGCCGCTGCCGGTTCGGGCAAGCTGCAGGTGGTGGCCGCAGAGAACTTCTGGGGTAGCATTGCCGCCCAACTTGGGGGTGAGAAGGTGCAGGTGCAGAGCATCATCGTCAACCCCGCCACCGATCCCCACAGCTACGAGCCAACAGGGCAGGACGCCCGAACGATGGCCGGCGCGCAGATGGCGATCGTCAACGGCATCGGCTACGACGAATGGGCACCCAAGCTACTCAACGCGAGCCCTGCAAGCGGGCGGTTGGTATTGAGTGTCGGCGACACCCTTGGCCTGAAAGAGGGCGACAACCCTCATCAGTGGTACTCCCCGAGCAACGTCCACGCGATCGTCAATGAGATGGTTGCCGACTATGACCGCCTAAAGCCTCAAGACACAAGCTACTTCGCTCAACAGAAGCGAACATTTGAAACGGTCAGCCTCGCGCGATATGACCAGTTGCGAGCGGAAATCCGCTCCAAATACGCGGGTGTGCCCGTCGGCTACAGCGAGAGCATCTTCCAACCGCTCGGCGAAGACCTCGGGCTCAAGCTGGACACCCCATACAGCTTCGCCAAGGCGATCGCAGAGGGCACCGAAGTCACAGCCCAAGACAAGCTCACCGTTGACAGCCAGGCCCAAAACCACCAAATCAAGGTGTGGGTGTTCAACAGTCAAAACGTCACACCCGACGTGCAACGGGTAAACGAAATCGCACGCGCACAGCACATCCCGATCGCAACGGTCACTGAGACGCTCTCGCCCGCCTCCGACACCTTCCAGCAATGGCAAGTAGCCGAGCTCGAAGGACTCAAGCACGCACTCGCGCAAGCCACCGGCAAATAGAGCCGCCCAAAGATTCACCCTGCTCCACGCGCTCGTATATGACCAGCGTGTGCAACCTGCGTGCGCTACGCCGCTACCGTGCATGGCCGGAGACCCAAGCATGAGGTCTGATGGTGCAACGTCGAAAGCGAGAGGACGACGCAAATGAAGGCAGCGGTTATCTACGAGAACGGCGCGCCAGAGGTGCTTCGCTACGAAGATGTGCCCGACCCTGATTGCCCCGACGGCTGCGTGATCGTTGACGCCGAGGCAATCAGCATCGAGGGTGGTGATCTGCTCGCTCGCGCAGCAGGGGATATGCCCGCGGCTCCACATATCGTCGGCTATCTGAGCGCCGGCACCATTAGCGAGGTCGCCGGCGGGGTCGAGGGACGCGCGGTTGGCGACCGAGTGGTCGCCCTAAACGCGGCAGGGTCGCACGCCGCCAGGCGAGTAGTCCCCGCTGTGATGACCTGGCCGATCCCCACCGGGCTGGACGCGGACCGCGCGGCATGTGTGCCGGTTGCGTTCGGAACCGCGTATGAGTGCTTGTTCACCGCCGGCAACCTTGCCGAGGGTCAGAGCGTTCTGATCCACGCTGGAGCCGGCGGCGTCGGCATGGCCGCGATCCAACTCGCTAAGCGCACAGGCGCGACCGTGATCGCGACTGCCTCCCTTGAGGAGAAGCTAGAGCGGCTGGAGGCGCTCGGACTCGACCACGGGATCAACTACGCGACCGAGAGCTTCGTCGAGCGCACCAACCAGCTGACCGACTCGCGCGGCGTCGAGGTCGTCCTCGACTCGATTGGAGGCCAAAACCTCATCGACAGCATCGGCGTGCTCACCTACCGGGGAAGGCTCGTCAGCGTTGGAGTAGCCGCCCGTTCGGGCTCGACGGTCGAGGCCAGGTCGCTCTGGACACGCAACAACTCGCTGCACGGCGTCTTTCTCGGCGGCGCGATCCTGTCGGAGTACGCCCGCGTCCATCCCATGATCGGCTCCATGCTGGAGCAGGTGGCAAACGGCGAGCTGCAAGTGGAGATCGATCGATCCTTCCCGCTGTCGGATGCCGCCGCAGCACACGAATACGCCGAGAGCCGCAAGGCGTTCGGCCGCGTCATCATCACTCCCTAGCCGCAGGTTAAAGCGGAACGCCGGTCGCGCTCTTTTGAGATCGGCACTCTTTCGGAACCGCCGGTCCGGAAAGAAGGCACTGCCGACACGCAAAGTGGACGCACCTTGGCTCGAAGGCCTACATGCTGTTCTAAGCGCGCAAGCGGACTTGACTAAGCGCGCAAGCGGACTTGACCGCGGGAGCGCGGAGCGGAGCTGCTCCCTCGCCTCCGCCACGCGGCTCGCGCGCGACGCGCGGCCTGCTCGATGTCGTCGGCTTGCTCGCGGTCGGCATCCTCCGCGTCGTTGATTGCCCAGGCGACCCGCTCAACGAACTGGGCCGCTGCGTGGTCGGTGCTCAGGTGAATCGATTGGACCTGCTCGTCGAGCCAGACAGGCATGTCGGCGGGCAGGTGGGACGGGTCTGTGGTGACGATGATTCGTGGCATCCGAAGCTCCTTCTCGAGACTTGGCGGTTATGTGGTGAGCAAAGCATCCGCTCTGAGAGTGGCTGCCTTGAGGGGCGTCCGGGGAGGGCGGGAGCACCTCCCCGGACGCGAGAGGGAGAGGCGTCAGGGACGACAACAATGTTCGAGCACGCCGCCATCCGTTCAGGAGACGTCGCTCGCGACGTGCTGCCGAACGTCGCTGTCTCGTCGGGCGATGGAAGCGAGAACCAACATTGTTCATAAAATCTATCAAGATTCTAGACTTTGTCAAGAAGCGATGCTCGAGCCAGTTAGGCAAGTCTCAAGCGGTGATCCCTCCGATGTCGAGCTTGGCGACCAGCTCGGGGTCGTTGAATACGTCGATCGCCTTCACGCGGTCGCCGACGACCGTGAACGCCAACACCGCGAACGGGTGCGCCCCGTCGAACGCGACCACACCGGCGGCGCCGTTGACCAAGGCGGGGCGCACGTAGGGCGCGAACTGGCGGGCGCTCATCGCCCCGCGAGAGACCTGGGCAGCGCCGTGCAGCAAGCGCGGCTCGCCGTCGCGGCGGTGGGATCGCAGCACCACGTCGGGGTCGAGCACTGCCGTCAAAGCCTCCAAGTCGCCGTCACGGGCGGCGGCGAAGTAGGCGTCGACGACCGCCCGTTGGCGGGTCAGGTCCGGGTCCGGGGCCGGCGCCGCCTCGCGCACGCGCTGACGGGCACGGCTGGCGAGCCGGCGGGTCGCTTGGGGTGAGCGCTCGAGCATCCTCGCGATCTCTGCGAAAGGCACGGCGAACATGTCGTGCAGCACGAACGCGAGCCGCTCAGCCGGGCTGAGCGTGTCCAACACGACCTGCAGCGCGATCCCGATCGAGTCGGCCAGCATCGCCTCGTGCTCGGGATCGGCTCTGGCCGCGGGGTCGTCGATGATCGGCTCAGGGCGCAAGCCCTCAAGTGGCTGCTCGCCTCGGGTGCGGCGGGAACGGAGCATGTTCAGGCAGATTCGAGCCGTGACCGTCGTCAGCCAGCTGTCGAGGCTCTCGATCCGCACGGCGTCGGTTCTCTGTAGCCGAAGCCAGGTCTCTTGCACGGCGTCTTCGGCCTCGCTGACCGACCCGAGGATCCGGTAGGCGACCGCCTTCAACTGCGGGCGCCGGCCGTCGAACCTGTTGGCAAGCTCGAGTTCGTCCATCGCTGTCACATCTATCGCGTCTCGCGGGTCATACGACATAGACCCTCGAACCACCGCAAATGTGACAGGAGGTGCCCGATGGCACGCATCGATGCAGTCAAGCAGGCCGACGCCGGCCTTCAGGTCAAGCTCGTGTACAAGCTGGGGCCGAGGATGGTCAGAAAACTGACCGGCCGTGAGCCGCGCACCGGCAGCGGGATCGAGCCGATGGGGATCTGGGCCCACCAGCCGAAGATGATGGGCGCCATGGGCAAGTTCAACCAGGCTGTCCGCAAAGGCAAGTCGGTCGAGGAGCGACTCAAGAACTTGGTCGAGTTGAAGGGCGCCCAGATGATCGGGTGCGAGTTCTGTGTCGACCTCGGCTCCCAGATATGTCGCAACTCCGGCTTCTCCGATGAGGAGCTCCTGGTGCTGCCCCGCTATCGCGAGAGCGACTTGTTCACCGAGCGCGAGAAGCTGGCGCTCGACTACACAGTCGCCGTTATGCGCACGCCGGTCGAGGTCACCGACGAGCTGTTCGCCCACATGCAGCAGTACTTCAACGACGAACAACTGGTGGAGATCACCGCCTTGCTCACGCTCGTCAACCTCGACCGCTTCAATGCGGCCTTCGGGATTGGCGCGGCCGGGTTCAGCGAGGGGATGGTCTGCGTTGCGCCGGACCGACCGGTCCACCGCACTTCAAGCGCCGATCTGCCACTCTCGTGAGAGTCCCCGTCCGCAAAGGAGAACCCATGCCCAGCTACGCACCCGGAACCCCCTCTTGGATCGAACTTGCCTCGCCGGATACCGACGCCTCCGCGCGTTTCTATGGTGAGCTGATGGGCTGGAGCTCGACCGAGCCGGGGTCTGAGGAGACCGGCGGTTATCGCATGTTCCAGCAGGACTCCAAGAACATCGCGGGCTTGATGGGCCACATGCAGGAGGGTCAGCCCACCGCGTGGGCCACCTACGTGAGCGTCGCCGACGCGGAGGAGACCGCCGCCAAGGTCAAGGCGGCCGGCGGCACAGCGGTGGTGGAGCCGATGGACGTGATGGACATAGGCCGGATGGCCGTCTTCGCCGACCCCACCGGCGCCGTGTTCGGCGTGTGGCAGCCCAAGAGCTTCACCGGCGCCGACCTCGTCAATGAGCCTAACTCGCTGTGCTGGAACGAGGTGCTCACCCGCGACGCCGAGGCCGGCAAGGCGTTCTATACCGCCGTCTTCGGTTGGGAAGGTCGTCCCCCGGCCTTCGAGGGCGCCCCGACCACGTACACGGTTTGGGAGAACGACGGCAAGCAGATCGGCGGCATGATGCAGATGACCGACGAGTATTTCCCTGCCGAGATTCCGCCGCACTGGGGCGTGGTCTTCGCAGTGGCCGACTGTGACGCCATCGTCGCCAAGGCACGCGAGCTCGGGGCAACCGTCACGAACGGTCCGATGGACATGCCGATCGGGCGCTTCGCCGGCATCGTCGATCCCCAAGGAGCCGCCTTTACGGTGATGCAGGCCGCCTCTTGATCGCCGCTGCTTACACGTCGCCGCTTGATCCGGCCAAGTCTGTCCGCATCATTTCGGGCGGACCTCGCGAGTAGCGGCGGACCGCCCCAAGTAGTGCGGACCGCCCCAATTAGCTTGGACAGCTGCAAGTAGCTTGGACAGCCGCAAGTAGCGAGAGGATCAGGAGAGCAGCGGCTGGACCACGACGCCGCGAGGGCGGGGTCCAGCATGCAACTTCACGGCCGCGCTCCGTCCGGCACGGTGTCCCCGTCCGGGGGCTTGAGCGGCAATGCTCAGCTCGGCGCCGAGATAGCTCGGCGCCGAAAGTGTCAGCTGTCGACCCCTGCCGGAGCCCCGAATTCCGAGCGCATAGTGCTCATGTGCGCCGTTGGAGAGACGAACGCTCAGTGTGTAGCCTGCGGCCCCGGCGACCGCCCGCCAGCGGATCGTCACCGTCGTACCGTGGCGTGTCGCTTTCAGACCCTTCGGCGCCGGGAGTGGGCCCGGCGGCGGCGTCGTGTAATGGATCAGCGTGACGTCTTCCCGGGGATGGCCGTCCTGCGTTACCCAGGCAATGATTTCGTGCTGCCGGCCGAGGTCGGCGGAGGGGCTGAACACGATCGCTCCTTTGGAGTGGTGGGCTTGGCCCAGCACGCGGAAGCCGTGCCCTTTGTGAGCGTCCACGAAGCTCACCTGCTGTCCCGGTATCGCGCGTAGGGAGTAGCGCAGGCGCTCCGTGCCCCTTCCGTCGTTGCTCAGCTTGGCGTGCAAGTCCGGGCTCGGCAGGCCGGCGGCCTGATCGACGCTCCTCACCGGCACCGAACCGGGGTCGCTTGCGATCGTCCACTTGCCGGGAGCCGGATGGTTAATAAAGAAGTAGGTCTCCATCGTCTTGTGTCCGTCGGCGACTACGACCTCGTTTGAGTCCTTCAGGTATCCATCTGCAGGCGTTTCGATCGTGCGTCCGTCCGGTCCTTTGAGGGTCACGTTTGGTGCGCCGCCCGCGCCGAGGATCCCTATCGCGGTAACGCTCTGACCATGCGGGACGGTGAAGCTGGGCAACGCTTGAGCCGTAATCGCGGTTGGGCCGTGGGCGGTTGGGAGGTCTTGAGCTGTGCCGCCCGGCAGGTCGTGGGAGGTTGGGAAGCGACGCAGGGAAGCAAGGTTCGCGGGCATCGGCAGCGAGCGGAACTGGGCTATGTCGCACGAGTCGAGCATGAAGTGGGTTTCGTCGGGAAACACGATGCCCGCGCCCGCATGAGTGAAGCCTAGATCGGCGCAAACGCCCACGCCGTGGTCTGAGACGACGACCTCCGCGCCGAGGCAATGTTCGCCAAGCAGATGCAAGCAAGCGTTGACGTTGCCGTCGAACTGGAAATGACCTTGGCTCACTTCGAAAGCGATTCCAGCTTCGAAAGACAGCACATAGATTTCGATGTGCACATTGCCGCCAAGGCCGATGTCGCCCGCTTCATCAACGTGGAAGTACTCTTCGGCCACCTGATTGCACAACAGTTCGCCCGCTGCGTTCGCATTCAGTTCAAACGGGGTGAACTGAATCGTCAGGGTGCCGCTGATGCCGAACAGCGAGCAGCCCATCACGTCGCCGCCGCCGGCGATCGAGCCTTCGGCGCTGAGCACGGCCGGATTAACGGTTATGCCACCGCCAAGCCTGGTCAAGAAGATGGGGATCGGACCGCCCAGGTCGATACCGGGCCCGTCGCCCGCGCTCCAGGCGACGTGGCCTTCCTGAAAGCCGCCGTGCACGAAAGCGAACCTGGCGCTGATTTCCCCGCTGGCGAGCAGGTCGAGCGTCGCTTCTCCGCGCAACGAGTCATCGGCGCGGCGGTAGCGGAAGTCCACTTTGTCGACACCGATCCCCGCGATCTCGGCGTGCGGGATCTTGACCTCCAGCGAGTCGAGCTGTAGTCCTTGCTGATCGTCCGCGGTGATCACTCCGCCGGCGCTCAACCCGTGGCCATCGCCGTCGCTGAAGACGCCTGGAAGTTCGGCGTTGACAGAGATGGCCGCACAGTCGAAGGCGCAGGTGTCGCCGTTTGACAGCGTCACTCCCGCCCGCTGCAGGGCCACCGAGATGCTGCCGCTGAACGGCAGGCTGCCGATGAGCGGCAGCTTGTGGGGCAGCGAGAATTCGCCCAGGCTTCCGCCGGCCTTCGGGAGGTACAGCGCCACTGTGTGTAGTGGAGAGATCTGGTGGCCGAGCAGGTAGATCGAGGCGTCGGCGGAGACGACGATGCTTGCCGAGGGGATCACGAGGATCGGCTGGCCGCCCTGAGGATCGATGTCGAGACCGTCCACGCGCACCGAGGTCCACGAGTAGTAGCTGGGGAAGCCCATCCGCTTGAGCGCGCCGGGGACGGCTACTGTGGCCTGTTGCTCGAGGACCGATGCCTGTCTGGCGTTGATCCTTCTGGCGGTATTAACGGTCCTGGCGGCGCTGGCGGCGCCAAGTTCTTCTTCGATGAAGCTCGCCCCCGCGTTTGCCGCGGCGCTCAGGGCGGGTGTACAGAAGGACTTGTCGTGCACCCCACACAACAGTCCCGCCAAGGCTGTCGTGATGCCGCCGGGAAGCTGGTTGGGTTCTTCGATCTTTTCCAGGCAGCCCAGGACGTCGGCGGCGCCGAACTCGACGTCCTGTTTGCATTCTTCGGGCGGGGCTCCGATGCTCCCCAGCGGACGTACGCCAAGCCCGACGCCTTTAGTAGCCAGCCGCGCGCCCGCGTTGGTGAGCGGGGCCAGTGTCGGGTGCACTGTCCCGGAGCATTCGCCCAGCACCGTGAAGGAGGGGCTGACAGGTTTTCCTATTGCCCGGCGTACGGAAGGTGCGCTGGTGTGAACGGCCGACACGTGCGCGGCGTGTGAGACGCGGAAGTTGGGAGCCGCGATCGCAAGCGGAACGCTTGCGGTGCTCGTGGCTCCCTGGGCGTCGGTCGCCGTCAAGTTGACCGTGGCGTCGAGTGATGCCCGGGTCATCACGGTCAGCTGCGGCTCGCTGCCTTGGCAGACCGCGTCAGGGTGGGCTCCACCGGTGATGTTCCAGCTGTAGCTCGTCGCGCTCGTACCCGGCGGGGCCGAGGCCGAGGCGTCCAGCACGGCACGCCCAGGAGTTACGGACACCACGCTAAAGCTCGCTTTGACGACCGGCGGCGCCGGTGGTGGGGGGGATGGCGGAGTTGTCTGCGTCGACGTGGGTGTGGGCGTCGGCGTTGTTTCGGTGGGCGGAGGTTCCTGGGAAGGCGCTTTCACGTCAGCCGTGAAGGTGGCGGTCGTCGAAAACGGCACCTGATTGCATTCGTAGTCGAGTTTCACGGAGCCTTCGTAGGCGCCGGCGGCGAGATAAGTGTGCGTGCCACTGACCGACAGGCCAGTCCCCGCCTGATCGATGCTTACCATTCCGGCTGTGGTCGGATCGTCGCCCCACACGATCGATGCTTCCTCGTGTCTCAAATCTTCTACGGGGCACACCAACGAGTGGATGTCAGCCACCTGGCCACTGAACGGCTTGCCTTCGGTGGCCGCGATCGTCATCTGGGGTTCGGCTCCGATCGCGGCGGAGGGCACCAAGGCCAGCGCACACCCAAGCACGCAAATGACCCGGGCCGCGACCTCGGGGCTGAACTTTGGCTGCACGCACGTAAGCCTATCGTCAGGGTGCGGCGGCAAAAGATGGTCCTCATCGACGGATCGACTGCGGTTCAAACGCCCAGGCGAGATGCGCTCGGAATGCCACGGTCAGATGTGGTCAAAATGCCACGGTCAGATGTGGTCGTTTACCACATCGCTACACGATCGCCACAGCTCGGAAACCTCGGTGCCCAAGCACCTGGATAGGACTGCATGTAACCGCTCACCCCAAAACGGAGGAGAGATTTCATGCTTGGACGAATACACCGCGGCGCGGGCGTTGCGCTCGCTGTCGGGGTCATCGCGATCGGAGCTCCCGCTGCGGTGGTCTTGGCCGACCCGTCAGGAGGTCATGGTCGACCCTACGACCACAATCAACATGCCACGGACCACGGACGCTCCCGGGACCACGGCCGAGGTTATGGAGACCACGGAGGACGATCTGGCGGGCATGGAGGACGATCTGGCGGGCATGGAGGAAAACACTCGGGCCATGGAGGGTCCGGCGACCACGGACACCACCACGGGAATTCCATCTCCCACGTGCTCTTGATCTCGGTCGACGGTCTGCACCAGTCGGACCTCGAATGGTATGTCAGCAACCACCCTGGTTCAGAGCTGGCCAAGCTCGTCGGTGGCGGCGCGGAGTACTCACAGGCGCAGACGCCGATCCCGTCCGACTCGTTTCCCGGCATGACAGCCCAGGTGACCGGCGGCAACCCGCGCACAACCGGCATTTACTACGACGATGAGTACAGCCACGCCGTGCTGCCTGCGGGGACCACCTCGTGCCACGGTCAGCCGACCGGCGGCGAAGTCATCTACGACTCACCGGACGACATCAACGACGGCGCGCTCGATGCGGGTGAGGGGCTTGCGGGTCTGCCCGAAAGCATCCTCGAAATGACCGCCCAGCCAGGGTCTTTGCTCAATCCGGCCGCTTTGCCGGTCAACCCGGCTACCTGCAAGCCGATCTACCCCCACGAATACCTCGAGGTCAACACGATCTTCGAAGTTATCCACGATCACGGCTTGCGGACCGCCTGGTCTGACAAGCACCCTGCCTACGAAGCCCTTGAGGGCCCGGCGGGCAACAGTATCGACGACCTGTTCACACCCGAGATCGACTCGATCGCGTTGCAGCCCGACGGCAACCCGTATCCCGGTGAAATCAGCTGGACCGAAGACAACGCCGCGACGATGCAGTACGACTCCTACAAGGTCCAAGCGGTGCTCAACGAGATCGACGGCTACGACCACAGTCGCAAAACCAAGGTCGGCGTGCCTGCGATCTTCGGGATGAACTTCCAGACCGTCTCAACCGCCGAGAAGTTGCACACATCCGATGGTCTGACCGGTGGTTACCTACCGGGCACCGACACACCCGGACCGTTGCTCCAGCGGGCGCTCGACTACATCAACGCCAAGCTGCAGGCGATGAGCGAAGAAATCCAAGCCCAGGGTTTGGCGGACTCGACGGCGATCATCGTCTCGGCGAAGCACGGCCAGTCGCCCCAGGACCCCGACTCGCTGGTCAAAATCAAGGACGGGCCGATCATCGAAGCGATCAACGCCGCCTGGGAAGCAGCTCGCCCTGGGTCCGGTGCCCTGATCGTTGCCGGAACCGACGACGACGCATGGCAGAGCTACCTATCCAATACCTCTCAGGAAGCTGCGGATTTCGTGAAGGAATACCTGTGGAATCACACGGCGACCGGTGTCGCCTACGACGGCTCCACACGCACCTTGGCCCACTCGGGCCTGACCGAAATCTTCGCCGGCAAGGAAGCGGCGAAATACTTCGGGGTGCCGCTCAGCGATCCCCGTCATCCCGACGTGTGGGGTGTGGTGCAGGTCGGTGTGGTGTACACCGGCGGCAGCAAGGTCGCCGAGCACGGCGGCGCCAACCCGGCTGACCGTGACGTTCCGATCGTTGTCTATGCGCCGGGAGCGGTACAGCCCGGCACGTACCGCCCCTGGGTCGAGACGACCCAGATAGCGCCCACGATCCTAAGCCTGCTCGGCTTGGATCCGGACGCACTTCAGGCGGTCCAGATCGAAGGCACTCAGGTGCTCCCGGGCGTCGATCGTCCTTGATCGGACGCGGGCCGGCCGAGACGGGGATGCGCGCCGAAGGCGCGTGTCCTCCGTCTTCGGTCGCCGGTCCCTTCAACGCGAAGCCCCCGCGGGCGATGCTCGCCATGTTCAGCCTCCCGGCTTGGGGGCGATCATCAATATGTAAGTCGCGTCCCGCTGAGAGTGGCGCCCGGGCGCTCACAACCGGTTTTCAGCTCAATGCACCATGCTACCCCTACCGTGATGGCCTCCGAGGAGGAGCAGTCCACCGCTGGTTCCTCCGCGTGGGCCCCGTTTCGCTCAGGTGTATTTCGAGCGATGTAGTCGGCTCAGTTCGTAAGCAACATCGGTGGTTGGATGCAGACGGTAGGGGCACAGTGGCTGATGCTCTCGCTGACTACGGGCCGCGGCACCCGTCGCGCTGATCCAGACGGCCTCGAGTCTTCCCGTGCTTTTGTTCGCGGTGCCGGCGAGGGCCGTTGGGGATCTGGTGGACCGCCGGCGCTTCCTGCTCCTCGCGCAGACGTTCATGTTGTTTGCGGCGCTTGCGCTTGGAGCGGGTCACCACCCGTGACCAGGAGCGCTTCGATCGCATCCGCGCGATGACTGATCACGATCGGCCGGCAACAGTCACGCACTGGATTGCACCCCAAATGCGGTTCTCAGGCCTTGGCCGTGACGGCGGCGTCCTCGGTAGAGGGGTCGATGACGGTTGAGACCCTGGATATGCGGTTGGCCGGGAAAGCGCCGCAACGGGCATGCTCAGCAGGATCGCGGCATCGGACGAACCGTGGAACACGGCCCTTAGTCCCTCTCATCGCGTTGCGCGTACAGCTCATCCATATGCGACATGCCCTTTGGTGGCAACATCGCTCCGATGATCCAGAGAAACGGGATGATGAACCCGAGGATCAACAAGACCCAGTGGCGATTTTGGAACGTTCTGACACCAAGAAAAAACAGCAGAAACAGGTAGATGATGCCCAGCCCGACGTATAGCAACCCGAACCTCCGTCCCGATAGCGGTCAGGACACCTTAGACCGTTCACTTACAGCCGGCATCGCGGTTGGATCCAGAAGGTGGGCGCCTACATACGCGCGCACCTCCAAGGCGCCCTCCGGCGCGTGGGCACTCGGTGTGAGTAGGCCGAGGACGTGCCCTCCGAAGCCACCCCCCACGATCCTCGCGCCGGCGGCGCCTGCCTGGAGAAGGCGCTTGACAGTCGCCTCCACAGCCGGCGTGGAGATTTCATACTGGTCGCGCAAGCTCGCATGGGAAGCGTTCAGCAAGCGCCCCACTGTGGGCAGGTCGTCTGCTCGCAGCGCTCCCACCGTACGGTTCACCCGCTCGTTCTCGCTGAGCACGTGGAGTACGCGTCGCCGCAGCCGCTCGGGCAACCCCTCGAGGGCGTCTGGGCTCGCTTCCCTCAGCGAATCGACGTCCAAGAGCTCGCACGCCTCAGAGCATTCGGATCTGCGCAGGTTGTAAGCGGAGCTTGCGTTCTCGTGGCGCTCGCCCGAGTCGAGCGTCACCAGTCGCCAGCCACCCTCCAGACGCAGTGGAACAGGCTCGACCTCCAGTGTCTGAAAGTCGATGAACATCGCCATCCCCGGCGCGCCATACAAGCAAGCGAGCTGGTCGAGCATCCCGGTGTGGGCGCCAACCCAGTCACTCTCCACGCGCGAGCACAGTCGGGCGAGTCCGACACGGTCGGTTCCGGCCTCGCCGGCCAGGGCCAGCAAGGCCAGGCACAAGGCGACCTCGAGCGCGGCCGAGGAGGACAGGCCCGCCCCCTGCTGGAGGTCGCCGCCGATCTCCAGCTCGGCCCCGACCAGCGAGTGCCCGGCACGTCGCAGCTCGGCGACCACGCCGCGTACGTACGCGCGCCAGCCCGTCGCGCCTTGGGGATCGGCGAGTGCGAACTCGTCCCGCTCGCCGCGGTCGAGCGTACGCGCGAGGATGCGCTCCTCGCCACTCGCCCGGGCGTGAACTGTGACTCCGTGCGAGATCGCGAATGGCAGCGCGAGCCCATGGTTGTAGTCGGTGTGCTCGCCGATCAGATTGACGCGACCGGGGGCAAAAGCGCCGACGCTCTCAAGCGACACTGGCGATCGCCTCGCGCAGCGCCCCAGCCGAGTGCTCAGGAAGACTGTCCCCAATGAATGTGCCTCCGCCAAGCTCTGAGCCGGCGGTGTACTTGATCTTGGTGGCGGTACGCAGCGGCGGGTAGAACTCGACGTGCAGGTGTCCGCCTGAATGTTCATCGGTGGGCGCTTGGTGGACCACCATCACATACGGGAAGAGACTTGCGAACAGGGCGTCATAGCCCCGAGTGATGCTCTGCAAGCACTCGGCGAGCAGGCGTAGCTCATCGGGCTCGCAGTCGAGCAAGCTCGGACGATGCTCTCTCATGACGACGTGCGCTTCATACGGCCAGCGGGCCGCATAGGGAATGTAGGCGGCGACGTGTTCGTTCTCGTGCACGATCCGCTTCCCGTCTTCCAACTCATCCCCCAACAGTGCACAAGCCGCACACCCTCCCAAGCGCGCGTCCGCCATCAGCTCGAGCTTGGGCACCGGTGGCAAGAACGGGTAACCGTAAATTTGCCCATGCGGGTGGTGCAAGGTCGCGCCGACCTCGACTCCGCGGTTCTCGAAGATGAGCACATACTGCACGTCCTCTCTGGCGCCAAGCTCTTGGTAGCGGTGGCGCCACACCCACATCAACGCCTCCGCGCGCTCGGGCGCGAGCGTGCCAAAGGAGCCAAGGTGTCTGTCGGTGTACACGACCACCTCGGCCGCTCCTTGCGGGGCTTGAAAGGCGGGGAACAGGTTGTCGAAAACGGCGATCTCAAACGCCGCCACAGGGATCTCCGTACGCACGGCCTCCGCGGCTTGGGAGCCCTCCGGCGTGGGGCACAGGGGGCAGTGATCCTCGGCGGGGAGGAAGGTGCGGTCCTGTCGCTGGATCGCGTATACGACCTCCTCTCCGCGCAACTCGTTGAAGCGCTGCTCGCTCATCGATCCGGGAAGCGTCGCTCGCTCATTGGTCTGCGCTCATTGGTCTGCGCTCATTGGTCTGCGCTCATTGGTCCGGGCTCTCCAGGCGGGCATAGAGGATGAGCGTCCTGCCGTCCCGCTTGATTTGCCGCTCAATGCTCAGCGGCCCATAGTTTTCAGCCTGCTCATGCGCAAGTTTGTGTGGATTGGGCGCTCCCCGAGGCGTGGTATCGGACTCCGGCGCCGCGAGCGCTTTGCTGCGTGCAGCATCCGATCCTTGCTCTCCCGGGCCGCCCGGATCCGAGCGGCCGGAAGGAGGCTGTGGGCTGGCGGATGCCGGAGCCATGCCCCTGACGATAGAGCCCCTCGACCTGAAGTCCTTGCACAACGAATGCATACGAATGGATTCACGGGGTACATGTATTGATGGGCGCTGCGTCGTCCGACGCAGCCTCCATACAGGAGGAGATACAGATGTCAGATACAGATCAGGTCGATGAGCTCGCGGAGCTGGAGCGTCCTGAGATCGGTCGGCGAGGCTTGGATCGTCGGGCTTTCCTTCGGCGCACAGCCATCACCGGCATTGCAGCCGGCTCGGCGAGCAGCATATTGGCCGCCTGTGGCAAAAGCAGTGGCTCAAGCTCCGCTTCCGGCGGGGGCAGCGAGGCCGTGTTCGGCTCGCATCCGAACTACAAATTCGTGGCCATCAATCACGTTACGACCAACCCGTTCTTCGTGCCGACCCAATATGGCTTGGCCGATGCATGCAAGTTGTTGGGATGCTCGTACGAGTGGACGGGCTCGGAAAGCAGCAACGTAAACCAGATGGTCAACGCGATCAACACCGCAATTACAAGCAAAGCCGATGGAATCGCGGTCGCACTGATCGACCTGCACGCATTCAACGCTCCGGTTGAATCGGCGTTGAAGGCAGGTATCCCCGTCGTCGCATACAACGCCGATGCGCCCGGCAACGCGCGTCTGTCCTACATCGGGCAGGACCTCAAGCTGGCCGGCGAAAAGATGGGTGAAAAGATAGTCGAAGCGGTTGGCTCGGGCGATGTCGCACTATTCATCGCAACGCCCGGATCGGCTAACCTGCAACCGCGCATCGAAGGGGCTGAGAAGGCGATCAAGGACTCAGGTAAGTCGATCACGGTACACACGGTCGCGACCGGCGCAGCGGTCCCGGGCGAGCTCTCCACGATCGACGCCTATTGGATCGGTCATCAGAACACGAAGGGCATGTACGCCGTGGACGGGGGCAGCACCGAAAGTCTCGCGCGAGTCATGCAGAAGTACGGATTGGCGGCCAAGGGGATCAAGGCCGGCGGTTTCGACTTGACCGAAGGCACCCAGAAGCTGCTGCAAGAAGGCAACATCGAATTCACGATCGACCAGCAACCCTACCTACAGGGCTTCCTTCCGGTCCTGCAGTTGTTCATGTGGCAAGTGTCGGGCTCGCTCACGGGCCCTGCCGAAACAGACACGGGGTTGAAGTTCCTCAACAAGGAAACGGTCGCGCCTTACGTCGAATCCAAGACTCGCTTCGAGGGAACGTCAACCGAAGTCAAGGTGGTACCGATCAAGGCCGGCACACCCGCCTAGTGGATCGCGACGGCCATGCGCGCTCAGCGGAAGAGCTAATCGGTGTCCAGCGTGACAGGGGGACCACCTGGGTCTGAGAGCCAGGTGGGCGAGGAGAACTCAGAGCCGCGGGCGCGCTCCCTCGATACACACAGTCCGCTCGCGCGCGTGCTGTCGCTGCGTGAGGGCAGCATCATCGTCGTGGCAATCGTCACGGCGGTGTATTTTTCTCTGGAGACCAGCAGCTTCTTGACGAGCGCCAACTTCAAGACGCTGTTGCCATACTTCGCGCCGCTCACGATCCTCGCGGCGGGCGAGGTGTTCGTGATGATCCTCGGGGAGATCGACCTGTCGATCGGTGCGATGTACCTGTTTTCTCCGATCCTGTTCTACAAGTTGTCTACCGCTGGGATCGCGCTGGTACCAAGCGTGGTGATCGCGCTCCTGTGCTGTATGGCGGTGGGAGCCGTCAACGGCTTTTTCACGGCGGTCGTCGGAATCAGCTCATTCGTGGCGACGCTCGGGATGCTGTTCACCTTTGAGGGAATTAGCCTGATCATCTCCCACGGCGCGCCGGTCAACACGCCCGGAGCGCAAGTTCACCAAACAACGGTGAAGGTGGAACACGTGGTCAACGGCCACCACATCTTCCTCACCGAAACGGTCAACCACGTCGGCACGTTCGCCAAAATCTTTGGCGCCGGCACATATTCAGAGTTCATCTGGGCGATCGTGATCGTGTTCCTGCTGCAAACCACGCTCACGTTCACCCGCTGGGGTCTGCACACCGTGGCAATCGGCTCCAACAAGCTCGGCGCGGCCGAGGCGGGTGTCGCGGTCAAGTTGGTGACGATCCGCAACTTCGTCCTCTGCAGCCTCACCGCCGGGCTCGTCGGGGTCCTCGAGGCCGTGCGCGCAGGCTCCGTCCAGCCCGACCCCTCCGGAGCTAACGAAATCCTCTTCTTCGCGATCGCCTCGGCGGTGATCGGCGGGACATTGCTGGCCGGCGGGTCCGGCACCGTGATCGGCGCGCTGATCGGTGCTCTGTTCCTCGGGATCCTCCAAGACGGCCTGATCCTGCAAGGGGTAAACGCCAACTACAAGCTGTTCTATCTCGGTCTGGCGATCATCGTGGCGATGACCGTCAACGTCTACGTCCAACGCGCGCGCAGGGGGCATGGCGGTGGCTGACGCCCAACCGATCGAGACCGTCGTCCCGCCAACCTCGGCACCCGACGATGTGCTCAGAGTCGAACACATCTCCAAGCGCTTTGGCCCTGTGACCGCGCTGCGCGATGTCAATCTGCACTTGCGCAAGGGCGAGGTGCTCGGGCTGCTGGGTGACAACGGCTCGGGTAAGTCCACGCTGATCAAGACCATCAGCGGCTTTCAAAAGCAGGATTCAGGCGAGATGTTCCTGCACGGAGAGCCCTACCGTCCCCGCGGCGTCGACGACGCGCGCAGTCAAGGGATCGACACCGTCTTTCAAGACCTTGCGCTGATCGACGAACTGTCTGTCTACCACAACATGTTTCTGTGCCGCGAGCACGTGCATCGGCCGATCCCACTGCTCGCCAACCGGCGGATGAAGCAGGAGACCCGCGCGGCGCTCGATGAGATCGGGATCAATATTCCGCGGATCGACGTCGCAGTGGCGCGCCTGTCCGGCGGGCAAAGACAAGCGATCGCGGTCGCACGCACGGTCAACTCCGACGCCGACATCCTGTTGCTGGACGAGCCGCTTGCCGCGATGGGCGCCAAGGAGGGATCGATGATCCTCGACCTCGTGGCGCGGCTGAAGGCGGAGGGTCGAGTGTCGATCATCATGATCCTCCACAACTACGTCCATGTGCTGCAGGCGTGCGACCGCGTGAGCATGATCCAAGACGGTGTGATCACATTGGATAAGCCAACGAATGAGACTTCCGTCGAGGAGCTCACAGAGATCGTCGTAAACGAGTACCGGCGTGCACGAGAGCAGGAGCGCAGCGAAAGACAAGCTCCGGGATAGCCCGGCTTGATGCGTACGATCCTGATCACCGGCTCTGAGGGGATCATCGGCTCAGTGTTGCGATGTGGGCTGGGCAATAAGTACCGGATAAACGGAGTGGATCTGCCTGGGGATATCTCCTGCTACGAGGTCCTGTGGCAGCAAATGGCTGGAGTTGACACGGTCATCCACTTGGCCCGCAGGTTTTCGCCGGCCGACCCCGTCGAGCAACGTATGCGCATCTATCCAGAGAACGTGCAGATAGACGTCAATATCTTCACCGCAATAGTGAAAGCCAAGGTGAAGCGTCTCATCATGGCCAGCTCGGTCCATGCTGATCACCATCGTGATCCCACCGCGGTTGGGCTGTTTGCCGTACCTGGCAGCTACCACCCGGTGACGCCTTATGGCGTCTTCAAGCTCGTTGAGGAGGAGGTAGGCAGGATCCTCGCAAAGCAGTTTGGCTTCGAATTCATCGGTGTGCGATTTGGCGGTGTGACACGAGATAACTCTGTAAAGACGGGAGCAGGACAGACGGCGACCTGGCTAAGTCACGGCGATCTCGTGGGCGCCATCGACGCATGCTTGAGCACCGAGCCGCTGCCAGGGCGTTCAAGCGTCTTCTATGCGGTCTCCGCCAACGCCGACAGGATTCACGACACGACCAATCCCTTCGGCTGGAGTCCGCGCGATAACTCGGCGGACTTCGTGTAGAGGCGCCGGGACTTCGTGCGTAGGGGCTATCTGAGTCGCCTATTGTCCCACGGGTGCCCCATCCAATAAGCGTCTAGGAGATCGAGCTCATGCATCCCTTCCGTGTAGCAGTAGAAGCGCAGGATCTTGAGGCCGCTGTTGCCCTCATGACCGACGAAGTCGTTTTTCGAAGCCCGGTCGTCTTCAAGCCCTATCAAGGGCGCGACGCCGTCGCAATGCTGCTCGGTGCCGTGGCGCGCGTATTCGAAGACTTTCGCTACGAGCGTGAGATCGGCGCGCCCGATGCGTCCGACCATGCGCTCGTCTTTCATGCCCACGTCGGCGATCGCGAACTGGAGGGATGCGATTTCCTGCACACAAACGAGCAAGGTCTGATCGATGAGCTGTGCGTGATGATCAGACCACTCTCGGGTGTGCTGGCGCTCGCTGAGGCGATGAAGGCTCAGCTCGAACTGACTCAACGGGATGGAGCTGGATCTGCGCCTGTCTGAGTCGAGCGGCCTGCGTTGGGCGAGGGGTACCAGCTCACCATGCTCTCCAGGCCCGGGCGTGGCTCATCTCATGCCTCTGGGTCCGGGGCTCCCATCACCTCGCGTACCTCGATCGGCTGCATGATCGGCACGCCGCCCTGTGCCGGTGCGGCCGAGACCTTGGCGGCGATCTCGATCGCACGCTCGGGAGACTCGACGTCCACGATCCTGTAGCCGGCGAGCAGCTCCTTGGACTCCGCGAAGGGACCGTCGGTGACGACCGGCGCTGTGAGCCCGTCGTGAGTTACGAACCTGGCAAGCGCGGGTCCGGTAAGACCTTGCGCGTCGACCAACTCGCCTCGCTCTCTGAGCTCCTTGTTCAGGCTGCGCTGGTAGTCGATGTGCGCCTGCACCTCCTCCGGCGCCCATTGCGTCATCGGCACGTCGCAGTTCGCTCCGCCCGAGTAGTTCTGGATCAGCATGAACCTCATCTTCGATCTCCTTGCTCATCGCGCCCAGTAGTGGCGCGTTCAAAGGTGTGTCGGAGCGGCAAGCCGCTCCTCGACATTGGACTCGCGGGCGATGAGCTGGACGATCGGGATCGTCCGGTTCGCCGCGGCCGCTTCACAACGATAGGTCGCGTAGGGTGCGAAAACACGGTCGGCGAGCTTCCAGATTCTTTGCCGCTCGGCCTCCTCTTCGACCACCGTTGCCCGCATCGGGACGCCGCCGAAGGTGACGTCGGGGTGGGCCTTGAGGTTGTGAAACCATGCCGGGTGCTTCGGGGCGCCGGCCTTTGAGGCGACGATCGTGACTCGATCTTCGTCATGAAAATAGATGACCGCGTTGCGCCGCCTCGTGCCGCTCTTGGCGCCTTCGGTTTCGAGCAACGCCGTCGGCAGGACCAAGCCCATGCCCAGGCGTCCTTTGGTTGCACGCAGCAGGTGTGGATCGAGCTTCCAGACAACCTTGGCGGAGAAGAGCCTGCCCGCGCGGGTCGCCGAAAATCTTGCAAAGGCTCTGCTGAACACGCTGCGCGGGCGAGTGGGATCGACATATTTGAGGTGACCGGAGATCTTTGGATTCTCCCAGGCTCCAATGTCTGTTGATGGCTCCGGCGGCGTCAGTCGCTGAGCTGCTCGCTATCGGCCTCGCCGTAGACCGATTGGGAGGACTCCTCGTCGAGTCCATCCGCGTCGCGCATGATGCGGGCAGGTCTGTGCTCGTCGCCGTGGGAGGCGTGTTCGATCAGCTCCTGCTCGGCCAGCTCGAAGCCCTCTGACTCGCCGCCTCCGGCCTCCTCGACTGCCCGGCGCTCCTCGCGCCGACGCTCACCGCGATTCATGAGTGGTGCGGCGAGCGTGCCTGGCGGAGGCTCAATGAGTTTCTCGGCTTGTGCGGGCACGTTCTCCTCCATGCTCGACACTCTACCCGTCTTCTGGACCCTCAAGCGTCTGTCCGCGATCGTGGGTCGCGGGCATTGTCCGCTCTGGCGGTGCGATCTTCGCGGTGTGTAAGACCGTGAGAGGAGTGGTCGCGCGCGGAGCACTCCTTTGCTC
>JBAVYU010000061.1:0-31467 GCA_049588415.1 Solirubrobacteraceae bacterium | reverse complement strand
GGGTACCAGTGCGCGAGCCGGGGCCACCTCGCGTGCCGGCAGCGCCGCTCGCCCGACCGGCCGCACCTACACCCGTCGCACCCAGGAAGTGCGCGTCCAGCGCGAGGCCCGCTCCGAGGACGACGGCTACCGTTGCGACCTGATCCCGGGTTTGCACTCCTCCGAGGACGCCAAGCGGCTCGTGCGCGAGATCGGCTTCTCCTCGGGGCGCCTGCTCACCCTGACCGCGGCGCCGCCCAGCCTGTATTCCGAGGCGCGCGACTGCGAGGACATCGAGCAAGCAACCTGGATGTGCTTCCTGGCGGCCTACCTCTCGCCGCTACAGGGCGAGCAACCGTTCGCGGGCGTGCGCGCAGCCCTGCTCTCCAGTTGGGCATCCGGCACCGTGCCCGAGCTGGACGAAACTCCACTTGGCCCGCGCTCATCGCACGACCCCGCCCGCGGCACGGAGACCTTGGTCGCCTACCGGCGCTTCGCCGAGCACGCCGGCTCGCAGCAGGCCGCCTTCACGGGCGAGGCCTCCTGGACCCCCCAGCGGCGCTTCGAGCGTGTGTTCGAGCGCCTCGCCCTGCCCGGCTTCGGCCGAATGGGACGCTACGACCTTCTCGTCACGCTTGGGCGTCTTGGGCTGTACGAACTTCGAGCCGATTCCCTGCATCTCGGCACGCGCACATCTCTGATCACTTCAGATCCCACGCCGCCGGCCGCCAAGCGTGTTTTCGGGATCGGCGATCCGATCCACATCGAGCGGCGCTCCGCTGCGCTGGCGCACGCGATGGACGTCCCCATCGAAGCGCTCGATTTGGCCTTGGCGAACTGGTCCTCCGAGGAGCGCGTCACACTCGGTTTCCCCGAGGACACGAACGACCCGCACGCCGCCGAGAGGGCCGCCGCCGCGCTTGAGATCTGAGGCACTTTTGCCGTCCACACCGGTCCCTATGGTTTTGCTGGTCATGTTCTCCTTTCCGCAAGACCGAGGAGCCGCCATGCCGCTCTGCTTCATCGAGCCCCACGACGCGATCAGGGTGATCGCGGACTCCGTCGGCCGCGAGGCCCGCCGGCAACTGCTCGGCGAGGTCGTGCGCGCGTGGGTCGACGACCTGCCCGACCAGGAGCTCACGGTCCATTACGAGCGCGCGCTCGCCGGCCTGGACCAGGACGACCTGCACCTGCTCGCCGCCTGGCACGCCTCTTTGGAGGTCGGCCAGCCGGTGCCCAACACCGCTTTCCTGGTCGGTGTCTTCCCCAGTCTCGGCGAGAACCGTCGCGAGGCCCTGAAGATCGCCGCCGGCTTCAAGGGCGAGGAAGCCTTCGACGCCGGCGTCGCCGAGGATCAGGCCCTCGACACGGTCCTACCCCACCTGTCGCGTGAGCGCGCGATCGAGTTGGCATCCGAGTGCATCCAGCTGTATCAGTGGGACAGACTGGGCTCCATGAACTGAGATGTCCCGCTGCGGCGCAGGGCGGCGACAGTAGTACGGGTAGACTGAAGCGATGGAAGAGACGACGGTCACCGCAGATGACGTGATGGACGCCCTGTCCAACGTAATCGACCCCGAGCTGGGTCTCGACTTCGTCGAGCTCGGCTTGATCTACGGCGTCGAGGTCTCAGGCGGCGACGTCCAAGTCACCTTCACGCTCACGACCCCCGGTTGCCCGATCGGGCCTCAGGTCACCGAACAGATCGAAGAGTTCGTAGGCGAGCTCGAAGGCGTCGCCTCGGTCGAATCGGAGATGGTGTTCACGCCTCCGTGGACGCCCGAGAAGATGTCGGAGGACGCGAAGTTCGCTTTGGGCTACTGACGTCGCTGAGCGGCGCGGGGCTGCGTCCTACCGATCGGAGATCGATGGGATCTCCGATCGGCCAGCACATGTGCAAAGCACACTTCGCTCCCTGCGTCCTTGCCCCGCTTGCTCATCGACGCCAGTAGCAGCGTGTCGACGTTAGGAGCCAACGGGCGCGGCGCGCTTTGGCTTGGCCTTGCTCTTTGGCTTTGCTCGGACGGTTTGCTGAGCGGCTTGCTTTTCCTTGGCAAGCGCGACCAGTTCGGCCAGCTCCGCTTTGATGCTCTCGCCGATCGAGTCGATGTCGGGTAGGGCGTCGAAGTCGCCGAGCAGGCCGAAGTTCATCTCGCCCGCATAGGACATGATCGCCACTGCGAGCGCGTGGTTTTCGGGCAGGAACGCGACCGGGAACACTCGCTCCATGCGCCGTCCCAGCACATACAGCGGGAACTGGGGGCCGGGCACGTTCGTCACAATCAGGTTGAACAGGCGCGTCGAGAAGTTCAAGCGCGAAGCCTGCGCCAAGATCGTGGGCGGGGCGAAGTTCTGGGCGCCCGCGATCACCTCGGCCCCCAGCGCCTGCTTGGACTCCTTCAGGCCGTCCATCGCGTGGCTCACGAAGCGCAGGCGATGAAGCGGATCGGAGATGTAGACGGGCAGAGGTCCCCGCATCACCGCGATCCGGTTGCCGCCCTCGTGGCGCTCGCCCACCGTGCGGACCGAGACCGGCACGAGCGCTCTGACCTCCATCCCCTCCGTGCGCACTCCCCGTGCGATCAGGAACGAGCGCAAAGCACCGGTTACGACCGCCAGGACGACGTCGTTGACGGTGCCGCCGAAGGCGTTCTTGACGAGCTTGAAGTCGTCCAACTGCGCCGCGATCCCAACGAAGCGCCGGTGCGGCCCTATCTCCACATTCAGGGGGGTCTCCGGGGCCGGGTTCAGGTTCGCCCACACGATCTCGCCGACCCCCTCCGCGGCCTCACGCGCGCGCTCCAGCGTGCGCTCCGGGTGGGTCAGCGCGTGCAGCGCGCCGCTCGCCATCTCCACGCCCGCTCTCATCACTCCGCGCACGCCGACTGCCACGAGGTCGGTCGTGTCCGGCTCCGGCTTCGGTTTCCAAGGCCTGCCCGAGTGGCGTAAAGGCTCCGGTTCAGGCGAGAGGTCGAACAGGACCGTGGCCAGATCGACGCCCGCGATCCCGTCAATCAGCGAGTGATGCGTCTTTGAGATCAACGCGAACTTGTCGTCCCAAAGCCCTTCGATCAGCCACATCTCCCACAACGGCCTGGAGCGATCCAACGCTTGGGAGAAAATGCGCGCCGTCAGGTTGCGCAACTGTTCCCAGCTGCCCGGCAACGGCAGGGCGCTATGGCGCACGTGGTACTCCAAGTTGAAGCCCGGGTCGTCCACCCAAACCGGCCTACCGCTGTCGAGCGCCGTGTAGGCCAGCTTGTGGCGGTAGCGCGGCACCAGGTGCAACCGCTTGCGGATCTGCTCCAAGAATTCATCCATCGAAGGAGGAGGACCCTCGACGATCGTCAAACCACCCACGTGCATGTGCGAAGTCGGCCCCTCCTGGTGCAGGAACGAGGCGTCAACCGCGGTCAGTCTGTCGAGGTGGCGCTGTGCCATCCGCCAAGGGTAGCTGGGACACCTACAATGAGCGTGGTGCCCAACACTGTGGAAAAGCTGTTGCTCGCCGCGCCGCGCGGATACTGCGCGGGCGTGGATCGTGCCGTACAAACAGTCGAACGAGCGCTCGACCTGCACGGCCCGCCCGTGTATGTGCGCAAGCAGATCGTCCACAACAAGCACGTCGTCGATTTGCTCTCCGAGCGCGGTGCTGTGTTCGTCGAGGACATCAGCGAAGTACCCGAGGGTGCTCTGACCGTTTTTTCGGCCCACGGGGTCTCGCCCAAGGTGCGCTCCGACGCCAAGGCGCGCAACCTGGACACGATCGATGCGACCTGTCCTCTGGTCACGAAGGTCCACCGCGAGGCCCTCAAGTTCGCCGAAGAGGGCTACACGATCGTGCTCGTCGGTCATGCCGGCCACGAGGAGGTCCAAGGCACGATGGGTGAGGCCCCCGAGCACATCGTCCTGGTCGAGAACGAGCAGGACGTGGATGATCTAGTCGTCGCCGATCCGGAGCGCGTCGCCTACGTCACCCAGACGACACTCTCGGTCGACGAAACAACTTCGATCGTCGCTCGCCTGCACGAGCGCTTCCCCTCGATCGCCGGTCCTCGCACCGACGATATTTGTTACGCCACCACTAACCGCCAGGCCGCCGTTAAGCAGATGGCCGGCGGTTGCGACCTGATGCTCGTTATCGGCTCGCGCAACTCCTCCAACTCGGTCAGGCTCGTCGAGGTTGCCCACGACTGTGGCACCGAGGCCTACCTGATCGACCACGCCGGCGAGGTGCGCGAGGAGTGGCTCGCAGGGAAGCGCGTGGTGGGCATCAGCTCCGGCGCGTCCGCCCCGGACGATCTCGTGCAGGACCTACTCGCTTTTTTCAAGGAGCGCGGCGTGCAGGACATCTCCGAGTTCCACGTGGTCCGCGAGGACGTCAGGTTCATGTTGCCGAAGCCGATCCGCGAGGCCGCAGCGGCGGCCTCTTGACGGCTCGCGCGATCGCGAGGGCGCGAACGGCCCGTGGGCGATGGTGCGTTGGGCGCGGATCGTGAACGGGTAGGGGAATGCGCACGCTAGTCGTCTCAGATTTGCATCTCGGCGCCGGAACCGGCGCCGACGTGCTGCGCCGCCCCGGGCCGCGCGCGGCCTTGATCGAGGCTTTGACAGACATCGAGCGCCTGGTCCTGCTCGGAGACGTGTTGGAGCTGCGACACGGGCCGCGGCGCGACGCTTTGGCTGCGGCGAAGCCGTTCTTCGAGGAGCTGGGCCGCGCCTTTGCCGGACGGGAGATCGTGGTCGTCGCCGGCAACCACGACCACGCTTTGGCCGAGTCGTGGCTGCGCCGGCGCGACGAAGATCTCGTGTGCGAGCCGCTCGGGCTGGAGCAACGCTTCGCCGCCGAGGAATCATCTGAGATGGTCGCAGCGTTCGCCTCCTGGGCCCGGCCGGCCAAGCTCAGTGCCGCCTTTCCGGGCTTGTGGCTGCGCCCTGATGTGTATGCCACGCACGGCCACTACCTCGATTGTCATCTGACGATCCCCACGATGGAGCGCCTCGGGATCGGTACGACCGCCCGTGCTCTGCGCCGCAGCAGCGAGGAGTTTGCGGAGGTGGGCGACTACGAGGCGGTGACCTCGCCCGTGTTCGCCTGGATCGACGCGGTCGCGCGCCAAGCTCCGACCGGATCGACGCTCAACGGGCAGACCACGGTACGTGCTTGGCAGGCCCTGGCAGGCGAGCGCAACGGCAACGGCAAGGGTTGGGGGGATCTGCGCCTGCGTGCGTTGGCGAGCGCGTTTCCGTTCGCGATCGCCGCGCTCAACAGGGCTGGTCTCGGCTCGTTCAACGCCGACATATCCACCGATGAGCTGCGTCGCGCCGGTTTGCGCGCAATGGGGGAGGTAGCCTCGCGGCTCGGCCTGGGGGATGCCCACGTGATCTTCGGTCATACCCACCGCGCCGGGCCGCGGCCTTACGACGTGGCGGCCGAGTGGCGCGGGCCGGCCGGCGCCCGGATGATCAACGCGGGCTGCTGGACCTACGACTCCTACTTCGTCACGGTCAACCCCGGTGAGAGCCCCTACTGGCCGGGAGGGGCAGTGCTCGTTGAGGACGAAGGGCCGCCTGTGCCGTGGCGCCTGCTGGACCACTGCTCGAAAGAGGAGCTCGCCCCGCTCGTGGGGTAAGCAAGGCTCAGAGCACCCGCCGGGTGATCAGGGTTCAAGCTATTCCGGGTGTGAAGCAGGTCGCGAGGCACTCCACACCGGGGCCCACGGCCAGTGTGAGAGATGCCTGCGTGTGGCAAGGATGCTCGACAAGCTTGTAGGCGCCCGGATACTCGACCGCGATCGTGACGTCCTCGTTGACCGTCACGACTCCCGCCTGTCCCCGGAGGGGGGAGCCGGCGTGTCGTGTGCCCTCTGGATGCGCCCCAGAGGGCACGAAGACGCCCCACACGCCGCCCGCCTCATAAGGGCCCGACCAGGCTCCCTCGCGCTCCTCGCTCTGGCGCGATAGCAAGGCATCGGGGGCGTCCTCCGGGCGTAGTGGCGCCAGCGCCTCGCACTCCACGTCGAGCAGCTCTTGGATTGCAAGCTCGGTTTCCAGGTAGCCGCCCTCTCCATAGTGGTACTCGAACAGGCGGGCTTTGCCGTCGAACAGGTAGCGAGCCGGCCAGCCCCGGTTCTCGTACTCCTGCCACACCTCGAACTCGCTGTCGATCAGCACGGGGTAGGCGATCTCCAGGCGGGCCACCGCGTCGCGCACCGTCTGCTCGTCGTGGCCGGGCTCGAAGCCGGGACAGTGCACCCCGATCACCCGCAAGCCGTCCTCGGCGTAGCGCGAGTGCCACTCCTTCAGGTAGGGCAATGTCCTGATCGAGTTGGGCCGGCAGAAGTCCCAGAACTCGACCAGCATCGGCTGCCCCCGCTTGAGGATGCTCGCCTGGGCCCCATTCGTGTTCACCCACGGCAGCTTCGTCGGGAACAGCGGCGCCGCAATTGTGTCGACTGGGGCTTTCATCAGAAGGGCCCCTGAGCGGTGCGAGTCGCAAGTCTTGGCAAGGACGTGTCCTGAAGGGCACAGGCAGTTCGCGAAGTGTGCCGATTGTCGATCGACGGGATCAACAATCGGCCAGCACACGAGCGACCGAGGACGCCGCCAGACGCAGTGAATCGTGCCGCTCAGCCGATGGAGCCGACCATCTCCAGCTGAATCAGACGGTTGAGCTCGACCGCGTACTCCATCGGCAGCTCCTTCGTCACCGGCTCGATGAAGCCGTTGACGATCATCGCGGCGGCCTCGTCCTCGGTGAAGCCGCGCGAGCCCATGTAGAACAGTTGGTCGTCGGAGATGCGACCGACCGTGGCCTCGTGGGCGACGGCCACGTTGGGGTTCTGGATCTGGATGTCAGGCCACGTGTCTGAGCGCGATTCGCCATCCATCATCAATCCGTCGCACTGGACTCTCGCCTTGGAGCCGGCCGAGTTGGCGCCCATCTTGACGAGGCCCCGGTAGCCCATGATCCCGCCGTCCTTGGAGATCGACTTGGCGAGGATGTTCGAAGTCGTATTGGGGGCCAGGTGGACGACCTTGGCGCCCGTGTCCTTGTGCACGCCCTTGCCGGCCACGCCCACGTTCAGGTGGTCGGCCCGCGCGCCCTCGCCCATCAGGAACGAGCCGGGATAGAGCATCACGTACTTGGCGCCCATCGAGCCACCGACCCACTCGACGGTGCCCTCGGCATCTACGACAGCCCGCTTGGTATTGAGGTTGTAGACGTCCTTGGACCAGTTCTGGACGGTCGTGTAGCGCGCCTTGGCGCCCTCGTGCACGAAGATCTCGACGACCGCGGAGTGCATCGAGTTGACCGAATAAGTCTGGGCGGTGCAGCCCTCGATGTAGTTCACATCCGAGCCCTCGTCGGCGATGATCAGGGTGTGCTCGAAGGTGCCCTCGCCGGCACCCTCCATGCGGAAGTAGGCCTGTAGGGGCAGGTCCACCTTGACGCCCTTGGGGACGTACAGGAACGAGCCGCCCGACCAAACCGCGCCGTGCAGCGCCGAGAACTTGTTGTCCTGGGGCGGCACGCACTTGTTCATGAAGTACTTCTGCACCAAGTCCGAGTACTCGGTGATGGCGGTGTCCATCGAGCAGAACAGGATGCCCAGCTTTGCGTACTCTTCCTTCAGGCCCTCATACACCGGCTCTTGGCGCCAAACGCCGACGACGCCGGCAAGCTGCTCGCGCTCGGCCTGGGGGATGCCCAGGTCCTCATAGGTTTTCTTCATCTCCTCGGGCACGTCGTCCCAAGATTTGAAGCGCCCGGCGGTGGGGGGGGAGTAGAGCACCAACTCGTCCAGGTTCAGGCCGCCCAGGTCCGGACCCCAGGTGGGGATCGGCTTGCGTTCGAAGATTTCCAGCGACTTGACGCGCTTCTCGGCCATCCAAGCGGGCTCGCCCTTGACCTTGGACAGCTCTTGGACCACCTCGCGCGAGATCCCTTTGCGCGCCAACAGCTGCCCCTGCTCGTCCTCGACGATCGGGCTGGGCTTGGCGATCTTCGTGCGGTCCATCGTGGCCATAGGGGCGTCCTCTCAGAATCCTGTGCTGTGGACTAGGAATTGTATCGCGCTCATGTGGGACGGCTGCGTGAAATGAATGGTTGGGGGTGGGCCGGCGATCGAATCGGACTCAGGTCGGCCAGCCGTTGTCGCCTGTAACCGCCCCCTTGACGACCTTGAGCCCAAGCAACGCACACTTGCGACGAGTCGCCGAAACTGGGATGCCGAGCAGGTCTATTGCCCAGTCGGCACCGAGCTTGCCGACCTCCTCCAGTGGCATACCCACCAGCTCCTCCGAGGAGATCGAGGCCGACGCTTGAGAGATCGCGCATCCGTGGCCGTGGAAGCGCAGGTCCTCGATCTTGCCGTCCTTGACCTTGATGTGCACGCCCAGCTCGTCCCCGCATAGGGGGTTGTGCTCGAGCCCCTCCATGTCATGTGGGTCGAGCTCCCCGAAATTGCGCGGGCGCTTGTAGTGATCGAGGATGTAATCGCGGTACAGGTCGTCCATTAGCTGTTTCGTTTCGGGGTTTTGGTGGGGTTGGGTCGTGCGGGTTGGTGGGCGTTGGCTTGTCGGTCGGGATGGGATGCTGTCGTGAGCCCGCGCCGCGTGCCGGTCTTGTCTAGAGCTCGAACACGCGTCTGCCGTTGAGCAACGACTCAACCAAGGCGTCGATGTCGTGCCTATCGTTGTACACGCCTACGCTCGCCCTAGCGGTGGCCGATACCCCAAGGCAGCGCATCAGGGGCTGCGCACAGTGGTGGCCTGCCCGCACGCAGACTCCCTCGCGTGAGGCCAGCTCAGCGATGTCGTGGGCGTGCATGCCCTCGATCGTGAACGACACCAGCCCGCCTCGGTTCTCGGCCTCCGGCGGGCCGACGAAGCGCAGGCCCGGCACCTCTTGCAGGCGGGCAAGCATGTAGGCGGTCAGCTCGCGCTCGTGATCCCTCACGGGCTCCATGCCGAGCGCCTCCAGATAGTCCACGGCGGCGCCGAGTCCGACCGCCTCGGCGATCGGCGGGGTGCCGGCCTCGAACTTGTAGGGCAGCTCGTTCCAAGTGGCGCCTTCGAAATCGACCGAGGCGATCATGTCGCCGCCGGTGAGGAAGGGCTCCATCTCCTCCAGGATCTCTGCGCGGCCGTGCAGCACACCGATGCCGGTCGGCCCCAGTGCCTTATGGCCGGTCCAGGCATAGAAGTCGGCGCCGATAGCGGCGGCGTCGACGGGCATGTGCGGCACCGCCTGGGCGCCGTCGACCAGCGAGATCGCTCCGGCCGTCCTCACACGCGCGGTCATCTCGGCGACGGGCAGAATCGTGCCGAGCACGTTGGAGACATGGGTGAATGCCACCAGCTTCACGTCACCCTTGGCCAGCTCGCAGTCGAGCTGATCCAAGGAGATCTCGCCGCGCTCGTCCACCTCCAGGTAGCGCAAGTGGGCGCCCTGGGCCTTGCACAGCTGCTGCCAGGGCACGATGTTGGCGTGATGCTCCATCTGCGTCGTCACGATCGCGTCGCCCTCACCCACGTTGGCGCGACCCCAGGCATAGGCGACCAGGTTGATCGCCTCGGTCACGTTCTTGGTGAAGATCGTCGTTTTTGGATCCCAGCCCACAAACCGAGCGACCTTTGCGCGCGCCCCGTCATAGGCCGCGTCGGCTTCCTGGGCGAGGGGATAGACACCACGGTGGACGTTGGCGTTGCGCTGCCTGTAGTAGGAGTCCATCGCGTCGATCACCGCCTGCGGCTTCTGCGAAGTCGCGCCCGAGTCCAGGTACACGAGCGGCTTGCCGTCAAACCCGCGTGCCAGGATCGGGAAATCTGCCCGCACGTCGAGTGTCGTCATGACATTCATCGCGCGGTCGCGTAAGCCTCGATGTCGTCCTTGGCGCGAGCCAGCTTGGCGGCGATCTTGCCGCGCACCAGCTCTTCCAAGGGCTCGTCTTCGAGCTGGCCGAGGACCGGCTCGAAGAATCCCTCCACGAGCAGCCTCACCGCCGTGGGGCGGTCAAGCCCGCGGCTGGCCATGTAGAAGATCGAGGCCTCGTCCAGCTCGCCCACTGTGCCTCCATGCGACGCCGACACATCGTCGGCGGACACGAGCACCGAGGGGATCGCGTCCAAACGAGCCTTGGGCGAGAGCATCATCGTGTGGATCTGCAGGTAGGTATGCGTCTGTTGGGAGCCCGGATCGATCTGGATCAAGCCCTCAAAGCTGGCCCTGCTCTGACCGGTGGCCGCGCCGCGCCAGTGCACGTCGCCACCGGAAGGGCCAGTCTCGTGCAGGTCAACGGCGAACGTGTCCAAATGCTCCTGGGCCTCGGTGAAGAACAGCCCTCTGAAGGCCATGTCGCCACCCGGCTCGCTCACGGCCAGCTCCAGATGGTGGCGTACAAGGTGTCCGCCCAACAGCGCAGGCAGCCAGTGGCAGTAGGCGTCCCTGCCGACGCCCACGAAGCGCGTACTTGCGTCGAACACGTCGCCCGAGCCCCAATCTTGGACTTGGGCGAGGCGGCAGCGTGCGTTGTCTTGCAGGTACAGCTCGAAAGCGCCTGCATGCAAAGACTGCTTGCGCCCTTCAGGGTGGCTCTTAGCGCCCCCACCGTCGGCGTCGGATCCCTCGAAGTCCGCGGCCAGGTCGTGCTCGTGCAGCTTGAAGTCGCTTCCCTTGCCGCCGATTGCCAGCGTGCGTCCATACTGGGCCACGCCCGGCCCCGAGATCGCGTAGACGACCTCGAACGGGTCCTCGACCAGCAGGCCGTCAGGTACGTACAAGAACGCTCCGCCGCTCCAAAAAGCGGCATTGGCGGCCTCCAGCTTGTGCCTGTCGATCGTCAGCCGCTTGGAGTACCACACGTCGAACAGCTCCGTGTGCTCGGTCGCGGCCTCTTCCAGCGAGCACAGGATCACGCCTCGCTCGGCCAGCGCCGGGTCGAGCTCGACGTGCACGACCGACTCGTCGACTTGCACGATCCGTCCTGCCCTGGGGCGGTCGGGAATGGAGCGTGCCACGAAATCGGGGATGCCCTGCGCGCGCGTGGAGCGGTCCGCAACGGCCGTCCCATTGCTGTCAAGCAACCCTTCGTCGAGCTCCGCGAAGGTCGTCGTCCAAAAGCCCGAGCGGCGCCACACCGGCAGCTCGCTGTGCTCGAAGGCCTCCTTTGCGGTCGCCCTCAGCTCGGCCAAAGTGCGCCCGTCGCCGGCGCCCGCACCCGCCAGCGCGTGGTAGAGCGACGCCTCGCGGTGGCGTCCCGGCTTGACCGCAACCGGAGCGGCGCCGTTGCCCGCGGTGCTTGGCGTCGCGGTGGTCTCAGGCGGCACCGGCGCCCACCTCCTGGCGGATCTGGTCGTAGCCCTCGCGCTCCAGGCGCTCCACCAGCTCAACGCCACCCTCCAGCACGATGCGTCCGTCCATCAGGATGTGCACGAACTGAGGCTTCACGTAGTGCAGGATGCGCTGATAGTGGGTGATGATCAGCGCCCCCAATCCCTGCTCGTCATGCAGCTTCTGGACCCCCTCGGCAACCGTCCTCAAAGCGTCGATGTCCAGTCCCGAGTCGGTCTCGTCCAGGATCGCCACGTCAGGTGAGAGCATCGCCATCTGCAGAATCTCCGCCCGCTTCTTCTCGCCGCCCGAGAAGCCCTCGTTGAGATGCCTCGATGTGAAGGCCCTATCCACGTCGAGCAACTCGATCGCGTGCTGCAATTGCCGGCCGAACTCCTTGACCCTGATCGGCTCCTCTCGCTTGGCGTTGATGGCCATGCGCAAGAAGTTGGCGACCGACACCCCCGGGATTGACACCGGATACTGGAAAGCCAGGAACAACCCCGACTTGGCGCGCTCGTGTGGCGCGGCCTCGGTGATGTCCTCGCCCTTGAAGATGACTTTGCCCTCGGTCACCTCGTAGGAGGGGTGGCCGAGCATCGTGTTGGCGAGTGTCGACTTGCCGGAGCCGTTGGGCCCCATCAGGGCGTGGATCTCGCCCTTGTCGATGCTCAAGTCGACGCCCTTCAGGATCTCGCGATCCTCGGTGCGTACGTGCAGGTTCTTGATTTCGAGGTCAGCCATGGTTCCTTTGCTCTGTGCGGGGACTGGGACGAAAAACGGGCTTGGACAGGTGGGATTGAACGGCGGTTGGCGAGATCAGGCGGGAAGGGAGGGGAGGGGAGCCGAAGCCGCCATCGGCGCGGCTGCTATCGCCGTGTCCGCCATCGCAAGCGCCTTGGGCACCAGCAGGTCTGCAAGCGTCGTATCCCGCAAGGTCCTCACGATCGAGCCACGCACCCTTGTCCACAACAGCTTGGTCGGGCATACGTGGCTCGGATCGGACTCCCGCGAGCACACAATGCTGCCGTCGGCGCTCTGGGAGATGCACTCGATCGGAGCGATCGAACCCTCCAAAGCCTCGACCACCTCGGCCATCGTGATCTCTTCGGCCGGGCGCGCCAACATATAGCCGCCGCGCGAGCCCCTCCTACTGTCGATCAATCCTGCCTTGCGCAACCGCGCAACCAAGTGCTCCAGGTAGGCGAGCGGCATCCCGTCATGCTCGGCGATCTCCGCGAGCGGGACCACGGACTCTGTGCCGTCGGTGCATTCCCCGGCCCTGCGGGCCAGCTCCACCATCACCCTCACGCCGTACTCGGCCTTTGTCGAGAACATCATCTCCAAATACCTACCTGCCGACTAGGGTATCAGCAGTGCAGATGCGCCCGTGAGGCGACGGTGGCTGGGGAGCGCTCTGCGATGCGGGCTCTCGGCCAGGCTGCTCGGCGTCAGCTCCCTTCGAGCAGTCCGATGTCGTGGCTCAGGCTTTCCGGCGTGATCTGTTCTATTCCGAACGCCACCCGCTCGAAGCCTCGTCTGTCGATCAACACCACCGTCGTCGCGGCTTCCGCCTTCGAATCGTTCGCGGCGGGCAAGGCAATGCGATACGCACGCCAAACCCTCCCCACCCCAACCCCGTCTCCCGTCAAGTACTCGGCTCGGGTGGACAGCGACGTTTGCGCCAACAGTCGATTTGGGCTCCCGCGTGCGGGCAGCTCGCCGCTCACGAAGATCGCCCGCGTATCCGCTTTGGGGGGTGGGTGGGATTCCAATTCATCGAGCGCTCCGCGGACCTGCTGGGCCACGAGCACGCAGGTGCGACACGTCGCGTCCAGCCCCGAAGGCGCGCCCGCCGCCAGGAACACGAGCACCGCCACCCGCCCCCGATAGGAGCTCAGCGAGACCGCCCGCCCGTCCTGGGCGCTCAGCGTGAAGTCCGGCGCCTTCACGTCTCCCGGAATCGCGGCCCCATCGAATCCGCTCGCTCGGCCGGCGGTCGAATGGCCTCCTTTGGAGGCTCCCAGCACGAGCACTCCTACCAATGCGATCGCCAGCAGGGCCGAGATGGCCGGCAGCAGGTAGCGGTTTCGGGGTAGCACGCCAGCAGCCTATGAGACCCATTCAAAACCGGCGCTCGCCTCGCTACACTTTGTGAAGTCCTATGAATCCCGACCGCAATTCAGGAGTTTTCTCATGAGCCCGTCAAGCGCGGACCTGTTGCGCCAGGTGAAGAGCGAAATCGACGAGATCGACCCCTCCCAGGTCAACGAACTCCTGCAAGAGGGAGTCACGATCATCGACGTGCGCGAGGCCGAGGAGCTCGCATCCGGCCTGCTGCCCGGAGCAAAGCACGTGCCGCGCTCCTACCTGGAGACGCGCATCGAGGGCATCGTGCCCGACCGCTCCGCCCACGTCATCCTCTACTGCGCCTCCGGCAACCGCTCCGCCTACGGCGCCCGCACCCTGCGCGACGACCTCGGTTACGAGCACGTCGAGTCGATGACCGGCGGCATCGCCCTCTGGAAGGACCGCGGCTACGAGGTAGACGTGCCCCGCACCCTCACGGCCGAGCAGCGCGACCGCTACTCGCGCCACCTCCTGATCCCCGAGATCGGCACCGAGGGCCAGCAGAAGCTGCTGGATGCCAAGGTCCTTCTGCTGGGCGCCGGAGGCCTCGGCTCGCCGACCGCCCTCTACCTCGCCGCCGCCGGCGTCGGCACGCTCGGGATTGTCGACGACGATGTTGTTGACCTCTCCAACCTGCAGCGCCAAGTGATCCACTCCACTCAGCGTGTCGGCATCCCCAAGGTCGACTCCGCCGAGGAGTCGATCCACGCGCTCAATCCCGATGTCCGCGTCGTCAAGTACCCGGTGCGCCTGGACGCCTCCAACATCATGGAGATCATCGAGGGCTACGACGTGATCGTCGACGGGGTCGACAACTTCCCCACCAGGTACTTGCTCAACGACGCCACAGTGCGCCTCCAGATTCCCGTCGTGTCCGCTTCGATCCTCGGCTTTGACGGCCAGCTGTCCGTATTCAAGCCGTATGAGGGCCCCTGCTACCGCTGCCTGTTCCGCGAGCCCCCGCCCGCAGAGCTGGCGCCCTCCTGCGGCGCTAATGGTGTGCTCGGTGTCCTGCCCGGCACGATGGGTCTCCTGCAGGCCACCGAGGTGGTGAAGCTGATCCTCGGCATCGGCGACCCCGCGATTGGGCGCCTGCTCTTGTACGACGCCCTGGCTGCCACCTTGACCGAGGTCAAGGTCCACCGCGACCCCGAGTGCCCGATCTGCTCGCGCCCGCCGGAGGAGATTTCCGACGAGGAGATGGGCGTCTTTCCGGATTACGAGGCGTTCTGCGCGGCGGCGGGTTAGCGGCCGCTAACCCGCCCGATGTCGATACCTGGTAATCATTCCGCCGTGGCCAAGATCAAGATTCCACCGGTACTGCGCCCCTCAGTGGGCGGCGAGCGCGAGGTATCCGCCTCCGGCGGCAATGTCGGCGAGATCCTGCGCGACCTGGCCGACTCGCATCCCGCGACAGCCGACCAGCTGTTCGCCGAGGACGGCGAGCTCAACCGCTACGTCAACGTCTATCTCAACGACGAGGACGTTCGGGTTTTGGACGGGTTGGACACGGCGGTCGGCGACGGGGACACGGTCGTGATCCTGCCGGCGATGGCCGGCGGACGCTGAGCGAGCGCTGCTCGTCGTAATGCGCGCCGGGCGGCGCTGAACGTCCAACTTCTCGCCCAACGCTAAATATTCCGACCGGGCGCACGACTATGTTCTCGTGCCGATGGGAATAGGTCAGCTCTTTCAACGCAACGTCCCAGTCGCCCTTTGTGGGGCACTGGCAACGTGTGTCGCCACGGTGGTCTTGGTCGCACCCGCCGGCGCATGGGCGCACGACAAAGCTCCCGAATACTCCCTGTCGGTTGTCGAGGGAGCCGATACGCAGCCAGCAGACACGATCGAGCGCGTCAGCGCAAGCGCCAGCCAGAATGCCGAAGTGTCGGTGTCGTTGACCCACAACGGTCTCGTCGTGGCACTGGACACAGGCGAAGGCTATGCGGGCCTCTCGCAAGTACCGCAAGTGGGGGATGTGGTCACCTTTGCCTCCCAGGGCTTCACGACGGCCGTCACCTACGACGGTCTGCCGACGATAGATCCCACCGTATGCGTCGGCTCGAACAACTTCTCGGGTCAGCGCACCCTCGGTTACACCGTCGAAGGTGGCTACTACACGGTGACGCCGGCCCGCCGCCACATCTACCACTCGCAGAACACGCTGGCCCAGATACAGGTGCTTTCCGGGTCCGCCTTCGGCGGCAGTTTTCTCAACCCGCTCCTCAGCGGCGACACCGTCTACGCAGTCGAGTCGCTCACCTCCTCACTGCCAGGCGGAGCGACGTTCACCTACACCAGCGAGAACGACCGTCCGGTTGGCGGCTGTCCGCCGCCCCCTCCGCCGCCCCCGGTCTCACTGGCGCTCGCCGGGGCATTCTCGAAATTCACGCGGATCTCGATCTCCAAACTACTTCGCTCTGGATGGCCCACGCACGTGATGATCAACCAGCCAGGGCAGATCGTCGAGGACCTCTACCAGCACAGCGGCGCGGTACCCGCATTCGCTGCGACAAGCAAACATAAGCGGCCCCGCAAAGAGCGCAAAGTAGTGTTGCTGGCGCGTGGCACAGCGACCGCCAACGCGGCAGGCATAGTGACAGTCACGGTTCGTCCCACATCTGCCGGTCGGCGCCTGCTCAGGCATGTACACAGCGCCAAAGTGGTGCTCGTCACGACCCTCACCGCCAAGTCGGGCGCCAAGCTCGCGCTGGCGCGCCGCTCTCTCACTCTGCACCATTAGACGCTCTCGGCCGGCCGTGACCCGGGTTCTGCGGACAGCTTCGGTTCTGTTCTCGCTGATCGCCTGGCTACAGCCTGCCTGGTTGCAACCGCCTGTGGTTCTACCTCTCCCTTCACGCACCGGCGCCGACGGGCCGCCGCGGCCGTTCGGCGCCGAGCCGCCGGCCGGCGTCTTTCCCGGCCACACCGCCTCTTCGTGGCGGCGGGCACAGAACCACGCTCTGCTGTACGGCCCCTTCCCGCAAGGAGGCCTCCAGCGAGGGGTCTCCGACGGCGTGCCCATGCTGAGCGAAGACCCCAGCGTCCGCGCGCTCACGATGACCAGGATCAAAGCGCTCGGGGGCGCCATCGCGCGCATCCCCGTCGACTGGCGCGACACCGTCGAAGCCTCTCCGCCTCCCGGCTTTCAGGCAAGTGACCCGGCTAGTTCCTCCTACCGCTTCGCTCGACTCGACGCGGCCGTGCGTAGCGCCGTCGTCGCCGGCTTGCAACCGCTCCTGGTCGTCTCGCACGCTCCCGCCTTCGCCGAAGCGCCACACCCATGGCCCTACGCTTATCGCGGCAGCTGGGCGCCCAGTCCGGTTGCCTTCGAACAATTCGCGATGGCTCTGGCCCGCCGCTACGACGGCGCTTTCCCCGACCCGCTCGACTCCGGCGGCACGCTGCCGCGTGTGCGCCTGCTCCAGGCCTGGAACGAGCCCAATCTGGCGCGCTATCTGGAGCCCCAATGGGTGGCGA
This sequence comes from Solirubrobacteraceae bacterium, assembly GCA_049588415.1. Classification (GTDB taxonomy): domain Bacteria; phylum Actinomycetota; class Thermoleophilia; order Solirubrobacterales; family Solirubrobacteraceae; genus Palsa-744. The sequence goes on along the minus strand of JBAVYU010000061.1, from coordinate 14,543 downwards.
ACGGCAGGCATTGGAGCGCCTTCTCGCCGCTGCTCTATCGCCAACTCTTGAACGGGTTCTACGCCGGCGTCAAGGCGGTCGAGCCCGGCGACACCGTGATCGCCGCCGGCATTGCTCCCGAGGGCGAACCGGCGGGCGTGGGGGCGATGGCACCAGTCACGTTCCTGGAAGGCCTGCTCTGTCTTGGCGCGGCGCGGGTCGATTGTGGTGAGGAGCCCCATATGGACGTGCTCGCCTTCCACCCGTTGTCGGTGTTCAATCCCGATGTCCCAGCCGTTTCTTCGCTCGACTCCGCCGTATCCGACATCGGCAAGATCACAGGGCTTCTGCGGCGAGCAGAGAAGCTGCACACGGTGCTGCCTGCCGGCCGCCGGCCGGTGTGGGTCACCGAGCTCAACTGGGAGAGCGCCCCGCAAAGCGCCACCGGCGTGCCCCAAGCCCTGCAGGCCGCCTGGGTCTCGCGCGCCCTGCACCGCCTCTGGGTGGCCGGAGTGAGCCTTGTCGATTGGCAGTTCTTGGTGGACCCCTACGGCGGGACTTTGCTGTCCGCGCCTGACGGCAGTCTCAGCCCTTACCCGCGACCCGCAGGGCTTTACTCGGCGGGCCCTGGCGGAGATCCCGTGCTGGCGCGGCCCAAGCCATTCCTGCAGGGCTTCAGCCTGCCGTTCGACCCGTTGCGCGTGAACCGAGGGCTGGTGCGTGTCTGGGCTTTGTTGAGGGCGCCCGATGAGCCGGCCGCTCTACAGCGTCAGGGGCCCGGCGGGCATTGGCGCACGATCGCTCGCCTGCGCGCCGACCACGCCGGTGTGCTCAATGTGCTCTACAGGTGGAGTGGTCGCGTACGCCTACGCCTACATGTTGATGGCAGGAACTCGGCGTCGGAGTGGGTGCCACGGACTCGAAGCCACCTGTGAAGCTATTCTGACTATTTGACCGTTCGTCTTATCGCGACCATATTCCATCTATCAATGTCGTGTAGAGTTTCGCGCGGACCGGTAACGGGGCAACGATCTTCATGGCAAAACCTTGGGCACAAGCATGGCCGGCAGTCGCGCTTTCATGCGCGATTTTTTTGGTGGTTATGGCGCCGCCCGCTCATGCCATGGCGACTTGGCTCAGTCCATTGTCCGTCGCGGAAGCAGGCCAGGGATCCAATGCGCAGGTCGCGGCAGCAATGGACGACAGGGGCGACATGCTGGTTGTATGGGTGCAGACAAACCAGGCACACGGTGTCATCGAGGCGGCTTGGCGATCCGCAGGTGGGACATTTCAGGCCCCTGTGGATCTCTCGCCGGGAGATGACGCAGAAGCAGAAGATCCAGTCGTGGCGATGGACGCTCAAGGCGACGCAACCATCGTATGGCGGACTGCTCATGACTACCCCGGTTTTCGCAGCCTGAGATCGGTCACCCGGTCTGCCTCCGGGCAGTTCGGAGAAGTGGCGGAACCGGACAACACCAATCACGAAGACTACGATCCTCTTGTTGCCATGGATGCACAAGGCGATACGACGATCGCCTGGGTTCTCTATAACGACAACAATTACCTCATCGCCGAGCGGACCAGCTTGGAGGGAGAAAAACTCGGACCACTTAAGTCCGTATCCCTCCCAGAAGTCTATACCGAACCGACAAGCAACGCGACGGCGCCGGCCTTGGCGATGAATGCTTCGGGAGATACTGGGATTGCTTGGCTCGATGTAGAACCGCCTCAATACTTCTCGCCGCCCGAACCCGCCTGGGTGCCAAGTGTTCAACTTGCTACGCGACCCGCCGCCGGCAGTTTCAGTGAGCCTGTTGGGCCGTATGTTCCGTCTTGGGAACCGGTGATAGCGCAAGGTCCTCCGACCATTGCAATGGATCCCAACGGAGAACCAACTGCCATATGGTCGAGCCTCAGAGCAGGTGAAAAGCAGTCTATCGAAGTCTTTTCGCCGACCCCACCTCACGAAGCTCCTCGGGCCTCAGGTGTGCTCGCGAAAGAAACCGGAGCAAGCTTGCTGGAACCCACGATTGCCATGAACGCCGGAGGCGACACCACGGTCGCTTGGTCGTCTCCCTCTCAGGCTGTAACGGCTGTCACGCGTCCGGCCGGTGGCGTGTTCGGCAATCCAATCACGATTACGGGACCTAGTGCATGCGCCGGAAAGTTGGCGGTGGCGGTGGATAAAAGTGGTGACAGCGTTGTCGTCTGGATGGGAAGCGGAGGCTTCGTGGAAGCGTCGACCAGGGCAGATGGAGGCTCCTTTGGGGCTCCTGTGAAGCTTTCCGCGGGTGGCGAAACATTAGGGTCCATTACGGCAGCCTTCGATTCACAAGGCAACGCCATGGCTACGTGGATGAACTTCGACGGGACAAACGATATTGCCCAGCTGGCTGGGTATCAAGCAGATGGCCCGAGCCTGGAAGGGGCACAGATCCCGACCGAAGGGCAAGCAGGCATCCCGCTCACGTTCTCGGTCTCACCGTTGAGCCTATGGTCGACGATTAGCTCTACAAGTTGGTCGTGGGATGACGGAAGCCCTGATAGCTCGGGTGAAAGCGTGACTCACGTTTTCGGCGATCCAGGTGTATATCGCGTTGCCGTAAAGGCCGCAGATACACTGGGCAATGTCACCAGCACCGCCCGTTCGATTACGATCAGAGCGTCTACCGTGGACCCGCCTGGGACGATCGTTCTACCTCCTATCGATCCACCTCGTGTCAAGCGCAGGCGCTTGGAGGCGGCTGTGGCCGATTTTACGCCACTATTTGCAACGCGGGCCGCCACTGCCGGCAACACGCTCGGTCTACTCGTGGGGATCGCGGCGGTAAAGGGTGTCCACACCGGAGATAAGATTGTGATTCGTTGTATCGCCGGATGCCGGCGGCGCCTGCAAGAATCACTTCTTGTCGGTGGGCATCGAAATACGCATGGCACAATAACAATATCTCCGCCGTTGCCACTCCTTGGTACGACGAGGATAGAGATGCAGGTACTAACTCGAGGTCGTGTTACTCGCTTTGCTCAGTACCGGTTCGTGCGCATGCGGCGCGGTGTGATCGCTTACGTAGCCCATCAGGGCTGTCTTTCCTCCGCGGGGCGCTCACTGCGCTGTCCCTGACAGGTTAAGTATGGATCCCAGCATCAGACTGCTTCTGAGCGTTCGTGTTTCTGAGCTCGATACCGGTGTCGACGTTGTAGTCGAGGTTAAGGATGGCACGCGGATTGAGGATCTAAGCCAGGCCTTCTTTGGTTATCTGGGGGCACCCGGCCGTTCGTCGATCATTGTAGGTTCTGAGGACGCGATTACTCTGCACTGCAACCGTCTCGGTCTGCTCGACCCCAACGAGGAAGTACTTGAGGCTGGACTGCGCTCGGGAGATGAGCTTGTACTGGTCGCGGGCCCTGGATTTGTCGAAGATGCAGGTGGCTATGCAGCAAAGTCCGTTCCAAAAAAGAACGCGGTTAGCCTCGTTGTGACCGCTGGTCCGCGGGCTGGTTTGCGCGTTGAGCTGAGCCCTGGGCGCTATCTTTTCGGCCGCGACCGTGGTTGCGACATAGTCCTCGACGACCCGTCGCTCTCGCGTCGGCATTTGGAGATTCAGGTTGAATCGGAGACCGTCAATGTTCGCGATCTCGGCTCGCGTAACGGCTCCTCGTTGGACGGACATCCACTGTTGGGCGACAGGCAATTGACGCCCGACCATGGTTCCCAGATCGAGGTTGGACGCTCAGTGATCACGTTCAGCAAGCAGGTTGTTTATCCCTTTGAGATGGGCGCTCTCGAAGGTGGGTCGATGCGGTTCAACCGGCAGCCACGTATTTTTGAGTCTTACCAAGCCCCAAGCTTCGAGCTCGAAGCACCTCCGCCGGAAGCATCCCGAGTTAGGTTGCAGGTAGGTGCAGCGATACTACCTCTGGTGCTTGGAGGAGCGTTTGCGGTGATCTTTGCACAGCCGGCACTACTACTATCCATGCTTCTCAGTCCCGCGACACTGCTGTGGTCGTATATCAGTGAGCGTCGTCACGGGAGGCTTCTTTTCCAGCAGAATATGACACGGTATAACAAGCATCTGGACGAGTTGGAGGGGCAGTTGGAAGCCGCTAGGGCGAGGGAGGGAGTAGTAAGGCGGGCAGCTGCGCCCGACGCCTCGGAGCTCAGTGCAAGGGTCCTGGAAGTGCGGCCTGAGCTTTGGGAGCGCCGAGAAGGAAACGACGATTTTCTGACGCTCAGGATCGGTGTAGCTGACCTCCCGTCCGAATTCACAATAGACACGCACCGAATGCCAATTTCGTCCAGGGCGCAAGAACTTCTTGCCGCTTATCACACCACGCCGATGGTCCCCGTGACTATTTGCCTGAGGCAAATAGAGAGCGTCGGTTTGGTAGGACCCGAGGCACGAGTGGATGGCCTTGGATTGTGGCTTGTGCTTCAGCTGGCGATTCTCCACAGTCCGCGAGAACTTTCGATTGTTGCCGCTGTTGACCCAGACCAGCGCGAAGAATGGGACTGGTTGAAGTGGCTTCCCCATACCAGGATAGATCCGTCGCCGATCGACGGTCCTCGACTTGTGGACGATATTCAGGCTACAGAAGAGATGTTTCTACAGATATCGAAGGTTATGAGTGAACGATATGACGGGGCAAATGGTGATTCGTCTTCAGGTTCGACTCCTGCGCTCGTGTTGTTTGTGGACGAGGATCTTGTTCGCGAGCGAGGTACGATCAGCGAGATTCTCAAGAGGGGACCCGCAGTAGGGATCTACACGATCTGGCTCGGCCACACGCGGCGTGGACTACCTGGAGAGTGCGGCTCGATCGCCCTGTTGGATCAAGACATCGCCCGTCTTGCCTTCGTCAAGGTAAATGGACCCGAACAGTTTGACGACGTAGCCGTCGACGCTGTCACCGCTGAGCTTGCGCTCAGGGTTGCCCGTTCACTGGCGTCGATTGACGACACAGGCTCGTACGTTCGATCTACAACGCGCTACCAGGAAGAGGGATCTTCGTCAGACAGGGCAAGAACCATGGCGGATGATGTCCCCCCCTTCATGGTGAGAATAACCCAACTTGCATGGTCACATGCCAACGCTGACCGGTCCAAATCGTTTGTGTGGGACCGACCGCGAGCTGACATATAGTCTCATGTCCCAACCCAGAGATGCAAATGAGCTCTAGCTTTCAGCGATCTGAGCGTTGGATAGCGGACGATTGATCATGGCATCATCGATACTACGTCCTGGTGATGTTCTTGGCGGATACCGTGTAGATGAGCTGATCGGCCTCGGTGGCACGGCAATTGTCTACCGCGCTGAACAGATCTCGCTTGGACGGCCCGTGGCGCTCAAGGTGCTTTCCGACCACCTTGCTCGTGATGATGCATTCCGGGAGCGCTTCCGACGCGAGGGTAAGCATCTGGCCGCGTTCGAGCATCCCAACATAGTTCCCGTACACGATTCGGGCGAGCGAGACGGGCTGCTCTACCTGGCCATGCGGTTCGTTGAGGGCACAAATCTTGCTCAGCTCATCCGCGATCGGTCGCTTGATGCACAGCGGACCATCAGTATTCTTGTCCCAATAGCCAACGCTCTCGACGCCGCGCACGCTGATGGGCTGATACACCGAGACATCAAGCCGCAGAATATCCTCATCACTGAGCGAGGGCATCCTTACTTGGCGGACTTTGGTGTCGCCAAGGGCTCAAACACCTACGGCCTTACCGCGACTGGCGGTTTTGTAGGAACCGTGAATTATGCGTCCCCCGAGCAGATAGAAGGCTCGGTGTTGACCCACGCAAGCGACATCTACGCGCTTACCGCCGTGCTCTACCACTGTTTGACCGGAGAGGTTCCCTATGTCCGTGAAACCGATCCGGCCATCATGCACGCCCATCTTCATGAGCCACCTCCGGCGCTTCCTGGCAGTAGCGACGAGGAGCGCGAGCTCCGCGATGCGGTCGTTCGCGGCATGGCGAAGGAGCCGACCATGCGTTACACCTATGCCCGCGACCTACTCAGCGCGGCGTCCCATGCCGTGAATCGCATGCCTCAGGCTCGCCGTCATTTGATCCCCGCCTTCAAGCAGACGGTCGATAGCGGGATCTATCGGTCGCCTCGCCGTGAGACGCACTCACACCTGGCAGCGCCTACAGCTGCCGACCAGCGGCGAAAGATGCCAGATGTCACGCCCTCCCCGCCAGTGGGTTCATCACCTCGACGATGGCTCCTACGGGCGGCTGCTGGTGGGTTGTCGGCTGTGATCGTTGTTGTCTGTTTCCTTTTGCTGGATAGGCATGGGCCTAGCGCTAAGGCTGTGCACAGAACCTTCCCGGATCTCACAGAGAGCCTTAGGCCGACTGCGCTCGCTCGCGCGAGATTTGGTAGAGGACCTGTGCATGACACCCGCTCCCTCTCGACAGCGGAGAGATCGCTAGCGGTAGGGGACAACGACGCGGTTGCGCAACTCTTAAGAGTCCCTGCTGTCTCAGATGCTCAACAAGTGGGGATCATGACATTGGCGGCCTCGCTAAGTCGCGAGGCCGACGCAATGAGCTCTCTCTCAGATGCCGCTAAGCGTGATGATCGAGCTAGCTATGCCAGTTTGGTGGCATCAATTCCGGCAATACAAGTGGGCTTGGCTCGTGCCATTCACGGAACACGGGCGGCTGGGTTCACGACACCGGCGCTACGCACTATCACGGCTGAGGCATTGAGGCTGCCAAACCTTCCGCGGCGCAAAGTTCATCACAGACAAGAGTCCACGCCGACCCAAGCTGGAAGGTCCGTAATCAAATCTACTCCTTCTGTAGTTTCAACCACTCCTGCATATGTACCTCCTCCCGCGGTGAGTCACTCATCCCCAACGCACAAAGGATCCTCCGGTACATACGCCCCTACTGTCGTTGCGCCTCCAGTTGGCTAGTCTGAAGCGTAGAAAAGGCACATTGCCAAAGGTCGCTTAGACGTGGGAGTGCGCCGTCAAGCGACTAGGGCGCTGCGGCGATGGATTCGGCATTCAGGGTGGTCATGCCCGCCGCGGGCACATGGCTCATCGCATGCTCGGCCAGCGCCGTGATAGTCAGGCTCGGGTTCACGCCGACATTCGCCGGGATCGCCGAGCCGTCGCACACCAGCAGATTCTCATAGCCGAAGACATGCTGGTGGGCGTCCACCACGCCATGCTCGGCGTCCCCACCGATCACCGCGCCGCCAAGAATGTGGGCGGTCGTCGGGATGTTCAATGCCGCCTCGGTGAACGAGCTCTGCGGGATTCCACCGGTGCGCTCCGCGAACCATTCGGCGGCCTGGTTGGCGACCGGGATGAACGTCGGGATCGGACGCTCCGGATCCTGTTCGGTACTCAGCCACAGCGTTTTGAACGGTCCCTGTTTCGGGCGCAGCGCGATCGCGTTGTCGAGCGTCTGCATCACCAGGATGATGATCGTCCTGCGCGACCAGTTCTTGGGCCTGACCAGTTGCGCGAAGCGCCTCGGATGGCGCGCGATCTGCCCGAGCAGCTTCAAGGGCCGCGTCGCACGCGTCCCATCGCCCGTCAACAGCGTGTTCAAGCGGCTCATCGAATCGCCATCGTTGCCATAGGTCACGGTCTCGATGTGAGTGTGCGGGTCCGGATAGATGCTGGACGTGATCGCCACCCGTTTGATCAGGTTCTCCGGGTAGTCCTCCGGCACCGTCACCGCGAGGATCGCCTCGCTGTTGGTCCTCACGAGCTCGCCCAAGCGGGGTGAGATGCGTGGCAGAGAGCCGCCCAGCCTGCAGCGCTGCAGCAGCGTGTTAGTGCCGAGTGGGCCGGCTGAGACGACCACGCCGCGTGCTCGCTGCACCTTGCGTTCCCTGCGTACCCAGGCTCCTGAGCGCACGCTTTCGACCTCATAGCCCTCACTGCCGTCGCCCCGGCCGAGCGGCCTGATGTCGATCACAGTGCGTTCCGGGCTCACCTTCGCGCCGCGCTTCTCAGCCAGATACAGGTAGTTCTTGACGAGCGTGTTCTTCGATCCGTGCGGGCAGCCCACCATGCAGCGCCCACACAGCGAGCAACCGGTTCGATCCGGCCCCTCGCCGCCGAAGAACGGGTCGGGCACCGTCTTGCCGGCCTCGCCCTCGCCGCCGAAGAACACTCCCACCGGAGTCTTTTTGTAGGTGTCAGAGACACCCAGCTCCTCACCAAGCTCGCGCAGCAGCTGGTCGGCCGGGTCGTCATACGGATTCATCGTCACGCCCAACATCCGCTGCGCCTCCTCGTAGTGGGGCGCCAGCTCGGACTCCCAAGCGGCGATCCCAGCCCACTGGGGATCCTCGAAGAACTGTGTCGGCGGCACGTACAGCGTGTTGGCGTAGCCAAGGCTGCCGCCGCCCACCCCGCAGCCGCTCACGACCGAGACGTCTTTGAAGGTGGTCAGCCGGAAGATGCCCTTCCAGCCGATCCTCGGACGCCAGAAGTAGCGCTTGTAGTCGCTTGTCGACTCGGGAAACTCGTGGTCGGCGAAGCGCCGTCCGCACTCCAATACGCCGACCTTGTAGCCCTTCTCCGACAGTCGCAGCGCCGACACGCTCCCGCCGAAGCCCGAGCCGATCACCAACCAGTCGAAGTCGAAGTCCCCGCTCATCCTCACACCAGCATATTGGTTGCGCAGCCAGTCGAGCAACCCAATCGGCGCGCGTCGCCCATTTCACTCATCCCCACAATTCGACCGGCCATTCCAATGGCGCTATATTCCGTGAAGTAATGGCTGTCGAGCGGGTCGCTAACAAGCCCTGTGGGGGTCGCTACGGCGACATCATCCAGTCGATCGGCAACACGCCGCTCGTGGAGTTGCCACGTCTCTCGCCCAAGCCGGGCGTGCGCATCTGGGCAAAGCTCGAGTCGCGCAACCCCACCGGCTCGGTCAAGGACCGTGTCGCACGCGCCCTGATCGAGGACGCAGAGGCTCAAGGCGCGATCATGCCCGGCCAGACCATCCTCGAGCCGACCTCCGGCAACACCGGCATCTCGCTCGGCATGATCTGCTCGCGCAAGGGCTATCGCCTGAAGGTCGTCATGCCCGAGAACGTCACGCCCGAGCGCACCCAGCTCTTGAAGATGTACGGAGCCGAGATCGTCTACTCCGAGGGCTCCAAGGGCTCAAACGGCGCGGTCGAGCTGGCCTTGGACATGGCCGAGAAAGATTCCTCCTACTACATGCCCTACCAGTACGGCAACGTCGCCAACCCCAACGCCCACTACAACGGCACCGCCTTGGAGATCCTCGAGGAGCTGGACGAGGTCTCCGCGTTCGTCGCCGGTCTCGGCACAGGCGGCACCCTGATGGGCAACGGCCGTCGCCTGAAGGAGGCCTTCGGGGATGCCTGCAAGATCGTCGCCGCCGAGCCGATGCAAGGAGAGCCCGTGCAGGGCCTGCGCTCGCTCGACGACGGCTTCATCCCGCCGATCATCGACCTCTCGCTCTTGGACCGCAAGATCTTCGTCACCAACACCGACGCGATCCTGTGGACGCGCAAGCTGCTCGACGAGGAGAGCGTCTTCGCCGGTGTCTCCTCCGGTGCGATCGCCCGCGTCGCCGTCCGCATCGCCGGCGAGCTGGACGAGGGCAACGTCGTCTTCGTCGTCGCCGACGACGGCTGGAAGTACCTGTCGAGCGGCATCTACACCTTGCCCGTCGAGGAGATCGAGAACCTCGAGTCCACCGTCTGGTGGTGAGCGGTGGACATCTCCGCTGAGATGCTGGGCGAGATTCTCGCCCACGCGCAAGAAGAGGCCCCCAATGAGTGCTGCGGTGTCGTTGGGGTCGTTCCGGCCGCAGATGGCAGGCCGGCGCAGGCGATGCGTGTACGGCGTGCCCGCAACGTCCACGCGAGCCCCAAGCGCTTCGAGATCGACGGCCGCGACGTGATCCACGCGATGAGTGAGTTCGAAGAGGCCGGCTGGGAGATCGGCGCGATCTACCACTCCCACACCCACACAGCTCCCTACCCGTCGCAGACGGACATCAACTTCGCCGCGCACTGGCCTGGCGTCGAGTGGATCATCGTCGGGCTGGCCGATCCCGCCGAGCCGGAGATCCGCTCCTACCTGATCGAGGAGGGCCTCGTCCGTGAGGTGGAGATCGCGCAAATCGCCGTCTAGCGGCGAGCGGGTTCACCTCGTCAAGGTTGCCTACGCGCGCAATCTGGCCGAGGCCGAACTGATCCAGGGCCTTCTGCGCCAAGAGGAGATCCCAAGCATGCTCAAGCGCAATGGCGGCTTCGACGTGCCCGACTTCCTCTCAGCGGGGGCGCGTGACGTGCTGGTGCCCGTCTCCCAGGCCGACCGGGCGCGCGAGCTGTTGGCCTAAGGCCCTTTCAGGGCCGGTGGGCAAGCGAGACAAGGACGCACCGACCGCCGTGTGCGTGCGCACACAAGGGAGGGAGGACGTAGTATCGCGCCGCCAAGCGGCCCTGAAAGCTAAACGAGGACCGGCTGGCCCATTGACTGGCCGGCCTCGCGCGTGATCGCCTCGATCTCTTCGGCGGCGCGCTCGAACTCGCCGTCGGAGAGCACAGGCGTACCCTCGAAGGGCAGTTCGCGCTGCAGCTCAAGCCACGAGCTGCAGACCCCGTACTCGTCCTTGACCTTGACGGTCACCGGACGGGGAATCCTGTAGGTCCTCAGCAGCAGCACGTGCAGTGGGTGGCGCCGCTTCCATTCCAGGCGCTTCTCGGCATAGTCGGGCGTCCACACGTAGAACGGGGACAACGCGTCCACGCAGCGCGGGTCGGAGATCGTGAAGTGACCGGCCACTTCGGCCCATGCCCTGATCCTCACGCGCTCGGGCTGCTGGATGCCGCCTTCGACGCTGAATGCCTGCACCGGCGGCTCGCCGTCGTTCCACACGCCTTCCTCGAGCGCCCTGCGCAGCTCCGGTTGGTGGGACTCGCGCACGAGGTCGTTGCGCTGATGATCGAACGTGGGGTACAGGAAGAAGCGGTCGTGCTCGAGCTTGAAGTGCTTTTCCGGCTCGCGAATCCCGCCCTTGCGCAGGGTGATCAGCTGCTCGCCTTCGGCGAGGGCGCGGACGGTGACCGCCCATTCCTTGAGAGCAATTGGCATCTTGAAAACCTGAATACGAGGATCGTCTGAAAACCGCGCTACCCCGTCCGTGCCGCCCCTAACAGGCCCAAGCACGGGGTGTCGCCTCGCTTAAAGATACGAAATCCGAGCGAAAATCCCAAATCGCCTGCAAATCGGGGGTTTTTTTTACAGGCGGCGGCCCGCGAGCCCCTCGGCGGCCTCGATTAGAGAGGCATAGTCGTCGGCGCCATGGCCCCTGCCGACCGTGGCCGAGAGCAGGTCGCGTGCGTGCGCTGCGGCGGGGAAGGGGACGCCGGCGGCCTGCGCTTCCTCCAAGCACAGGCGCACGTCCTTGAGCAAGTGCTCGGTCTTGAACAGCGTCGTGTAGTCGTGCGCCCTCATCGGCCCCGACTTCATTTGCAGCTGCGCCGAGCCGCCCGAGCCACTCATCGTCACCTGCACAAGCGCGTCCAAGTCCACGCCGGTCGCGTCGGCCAGCAGCAGCGCCTCCGCCACGGCCGCCGCGTTGGCGGCACCCAGCGAGTTGTTGATCAGCTTCAGCATCTCGCCCTGGCCCAGCTCGCCGACGTGCATCACCAGCTCGCCCATGCACTCCAGCAGAGGCTTGGTCCGCTCGAAGTCCTCCGGCTCGCCGCCGGCCATGATCGTCAGCGTGCCCGCCTCCGCGCGCGGCGAGGAGCCGGTTACAGGCGCGTCCATCATGCGAACGCCCTCGGCGACCAGCCGCCCCGCGATGCGCCGCGTATCCGTCGGGGCGATCGTGGACATGTCCACGCAAAGCAGGCCTTCGTGGGCGCCACGCGCGACACCGTCCTCGCCGCAGAGCACCTCCTCGACCTGCGCGCCGTCCACGACCATGCTCACCACCACGTCGCTCACGGACGCCACCTCGGCGGGCGTAGCCTTGGCGCTCGCGTCGTGCTCCGAGGCCCACCGCTCGGCCTTCCCCGACGTGTGCGTCCATACGCTCAGCTCATAGCCCGCCTTGGCCAAGTTGGCGGCCATGCGCGAGCCCATGATGCCGAGTCCCAAGAATCCGATGCGCTCACGTGCCATATCCGCCGCCTCCTGGGGTTTCGATGCGAATTCGCTCACCGTCGCGAAGCGTACCCGTGACCTTCGCCGGCAATCGACGAGCGTGACCGCTCGTCGCGATCAGTGTGTCCCGGCCGGGTTGGCCGGACCCGCCTCCGTGTGCGCCCGGCGGCCCATGGCGGCGGCGCTCGGCGATCAGCGAGAAGGTCATGTCCATCAGCGCTTCGACTTCGCGCACGACGCCCTCCCCGCCTCTGTGCTCGCCCGTGCCGCCCGAGCCGCGGCGCAGCGCGTACTCGGTCACGCGTAGCGGCAATTCGAGCTCCAGCGCCTCAATCGGCGTGTTCAGGGTGTTGCTCATCGCCACATGCACCCCGCTGGGCCCATCTGCATCTTCACAAGCACCCTGACCGCCTCCAAGCGTCTCGTAGTAGGCGAAGTCCTCGTTGCCAAGTGTCAGGTTGTTCATCGTGCCTTGGCCCAGCGCGCGCCCGAATGCCTTCAGGACGAGGTCGGCCACGCGCGAGGAGCTCTCCACGTTCCCGGCCGCGACCGCTGCGCCCGGCTTGGCATTGAGCAGCGATCCCGCCGGCACGATCACCGCGACTGGCCGGTAGGCCCCGGCCGAAGGCGGGATGTCGGGATCGGTCAACACACGCACCGCAAACCAGCAGGCCGAGAGCGTCACCGCCTCTGGGCAGTTCAGGTTGCCGTCGTGCTGGGCCGCCGAGCCCGTGAAGTCAAGTACCAGCCGCTCTCCTTGCACGGTGGCCTTCAGGCGCAGCGCCAGGTCGCCCGCGGGCGCCTCCAACACGTCTTCAGCTTCGCGCACACCGTCGTCCAAAGCCGCGATACAAGCGCGCGTGCGCCGCTCCGCGTAGTCGAGCACAGCGTCCATCGCGGCTTCCAGGTGTTCAACGCTCGTACGCTCGGCCAGATCGATGAGTCTCTGCGCGCCGATCCTGTTGGCTGCCAGCTGCGCCATCAGGTCGGCCTTGCGCTCCTCCGGTCGGCGCATCTGCACGACCAGCTCCTCGATCGCCTGCTCGGTCAGCTCACGCGGGTGGATCACCACGCCCTCCTCGGCAAGGGTCCGGCTGTCCGCCGGCATCGACCCCGGCACCTTGCCGCCCACGTCGGAGTGGTGGGCCCTGCTGGCCGCGAACCCGATGAGGGTGTCCACGAACACAGGCGTCACCACCGTGATGTCTGGCAGGTGCGTGCCCCCTTCGAACGGGTCGTTCAAGACCCACGAGACCCCGGGCCGATGGTCTCGATCGAGCACGGCCGCGACCGCGGCAGGCATCGAACCGAGATGCACCGGGATGTGCTCGGCCTGCATCACCATCTGTCCGTCCCGGTCGAACAGCGCGGTCGAAGCGTCTCGGCGCTCCTTGATATTGACCGAGTGCGCCGATCGCACCAGCGCCGCGCCCATCTCCTCACAGGCAGCTCGCAAGCCACCCACAATCACCTGCAGTTCGATCGGGTCCAGCGCCCTCACACCACCCGCTCCAACAGAACGGTTCCACGCTCATCCACAGTCCCATGCCAGCCCGGCGGCACAAGCAGCGTGGACTCGGGCATCGCACACACAGCCGGGCCTCCTATATGGGCGCCCGGAGGCAGCTCGCCTCGCCACAGCTCAGCTTCGACGAGCACGCCGTCGAACACCACCGGCGTGCTCCTTCGTTCCGGCGGTTTGTGCGCGGCGCCGCCCAGCGTCAATGCCGGGCGCGCTCCCAGCGCCGACACGCGCATGGTCACCAGCTCGACTTCGGCTTTTTGGTCGCGGTAGCCATAACGCGCTTCGTGAGCGTCCTCAAACGCCGTTCGTAGATCGTCGATCTCGGCTTCCACACCCAACTCGAACGACTGGCCTGCGTATCGCAGCTCGTAGCGCACGCCCACGCGGCTCGTCGGCCCGTCCAGCTCGCCGACAGCCCGCTCGATCAGCGCGTCCAGCTCGCGCTTCACCCGCTCGTCGGTGAAAGCGGCGTCGCTCAACATCACGGTCCGCGCGGCGTCTCGCCGCGGCGCTGCTGCTGCCAGCCCAAGCGCCGATAGCACGCCGCACGCGCGCGGACACAACACCCGCTCGATCCCCAGCTCAGCCGCCATCGACGCCGCGTGCAACGGGCCGGCGCCGCCGAACGGCATCAGCGCGAAGCGGCGCGGATCGACTCCGCGCTCGACCGTCATCACCGCAAGCGCACGCCTCATCTCGGTCTCCGCGACCCTCACGATCCCCTCCGCACAAGCGGTCTTCTCCAGTCCCAGCTCGCGTGCCAGCGCGCCTACGACTTGCTCTGCTGCTTCCAAGTCGAGCCGTACGCCGCCGGCCAGAGGCGTGTCCGCGAGCAGCCTGCCGAGCACCAGGTTCGCGTCGGTCACGGTCGCCCGCTCCCCGCCCCTGCCGTAGCAGGCGGGCCCTGGAT
>JBAVYU010000060.1:0-2032 GCA_049588415.1 Solirubrobacteraceae bacterium | reverse complement strand
GATAATTGTGGGTCGAGAACGGGAAGGTCATCGCAAACGTCAGCGGCTCGGCACCGCGCTTGCGCCGTGCCGCGACCACCCGTGCCAATGCGCGTGCGGTCGCCATCGGATCGTAACGGTCGCCGTCGATCTCGGCCATGATCGCCGCATGCTGCGGCGGCGACACGGTGATGGCGTTGCCATTGATGCCGAGATTGAAGGGTGCTGCGATCGGCACCTTGACGTGGCCGATGCCAAGGCTCGAGGCGATCGCCACGGGCGCCAGGAGATGCGCGGCATCGAACAGTCCGATATTGAGCTTGTCGCGGACGTTCGACCACGACACTTCCCGCACGAGATTGACTTCGAGCCCCTCCTCGGCGGCAAATCCCTTGTCGACGGCGACGATCAGGGCGGCAGCATCGACCAGCGGGATGAAACCGATTTCGAGCGGTCCGCTCATTTCAGGAGCTCCGACGCCGTCAGGATCGATTGCGCGATCTCGCCGATCTTCTTTTTCTCGCGCATCGCGGTCGAGCGCATCAGCACATAGGCCTCTTCCTCGGTGAGGCCCTTCAGCTTCATCAGGATGCCCTTGGCGCGGTCGATCACCTTGCGCTCTTCCAGCGCGTTCTTGGTGCGATCGAGTTCGTCCTGC
Source organism: Solirubrobacteraceae bacterium (assembly GCA_049588415.1). Classification (GTDB taxonomy): domain Bacteria; phylum Actinomycetota; class Thermoleophilia; order Solirubrobacterales; family Solirubrobacteraceae; genus Palsa-744. The sequence continues at coordinate 1,395 of JBAVYU010000060.1, read as the reverse complement.
AATTTCGAAAAGGCGTTGAAGCGGGACACGCAGAGATCGAGGATCGGCTTGATGCGCTCCTTCTTCAGTCCGTCGACGATGTAGGCGGACACGCCGGCATCGACGGAGGCCTGGATCATGGAGGAGTCGCTCTGGTCGACGAACATCGCGATCGGCCGGCGCACGGCGCGGCTCACCTGGAACATCTGCTCCAGGCTGTCGCGGCTCGGATTTTCCAGATCGATGACGATGATATCCGGATCGAGCGCGGAGATGCGCGCCAGCAGGCTCTGCATCTCATTGACCTGCACGACCTCGGTATAGCCGGCTTCCCGCAAGCCCTCTTCGAGGATCGCAGCGCGGATCGGGCTTTCGTCGATGATGACGATTTTCGGAGACTGCTCAGCGCCCATCGATCACTCGTAATCCGGCAAGTCTATCCATAGCACGGGGAACAGCGGCTCAAAGCCTTGTATTTCTGCGCATAAAGGACTAGCTCAGCGCCTTCAATCACACAGTTTAAGCATGTCGACGGCTATCGCGCCAAAAATCAGCTTTGTCTCGCTCGGATGCCCCAAGGCTTTGGTGGATTCCGAGCGCATCATCACGCGCCTGCGCGCCGAAGGCTATGAGCTCGCGCGCAAGCATGACGGCGCCGACCTCGTCATCGTCAACACCTGCGGCTTCCTCGACAGCGCGAAAGCGGAATCGTTGTCGGCGATCGGCGACGCCATGGCCGAGAACGGCAAGGTCATCGTCACCGGCTGCATGGGCGCGGAGCCCGAAGCGATCGAGAAGGCCTATCCCGGCGTGCTCTCGATCACGGGGCCGCAGCAATATGAGAGCGTGCTGGAGGCCGTGCATCGCGCGGCGCCGCCCGCGCACAATCCCCATATCGACCTGTTGCCGCCGCAGGGCATCAAGCTGACGCCGCGGCACTACGCCTATTTGAAGATTTCAGAGGGCTGCAACAACCGCTGCAGCTTCTGCATCATCCCGAAGCTGCGCGGCGATCTGGTGTCGCGGCCGGCCAATGACGTCCTGCGCGAGGCCGAGCGGCTGGTGAAGGCCGGCGTCAAGGAGCTGCTGGTGATCTCGCAGGATACGTCCGCCTATGGCGTCGATATCAAATACGCCGAGAGCCCGTGGCGGGATCGTCAGGTGCGTGCAAAATTCTTCGATCTCGCAAAGGAGCTCGGCGAGCTCGGCGCCTGGGTGCGCCTGCAATACGTCTACCCCTATCCCCATGTCGACGAGGTCATCGGGCTGTTGACCGAGGGCAAGGTGCTGCCCTATCTCGATATCCCGTTCCAGCACGCAAGCCCGGAAGTCCTCAAAGCGATGAAGCGCCCGGCCGCGCAGGAAAAGACTCTGTCGCGGATCAAGAGCTGGCGTGCGCAATGTCCTGAACTGGCG
>JBAVYU010000059.1:0-1691 GCA_049588415.1 Solirubrobacteraceae bacterium | reverse complement strand
TCACCGGCCTCCGCACGCCCTGCGTCCTGATCGATCGCTTCAAGTCCGGATTGCAAGATCGCCTTCAGGACGGCGCGGCCGGACCGCGCTTTCGAGCCGGCGTCATGGCGATCGTAACGGAAGGTGGCGAAGTCTCGCCCGGGGACCGGATCAAGGCGGTCCTTCCTGCGCCTCCCCATCTGGCCCTTCCGCCGCTTTAAGCCGGCGCATCCTCGCGATCGGTTCACACGTCGCCGAGATTGTGAATGACCGGTCGCAGGCCGTTCTGCGATACCTCGATCGTCGCAAGCGCGACCGGCAGCCTGACGCGCCGCCGCCCCGCGCTTCCTGGATTCAGGTAGTTGTGGCAAACTTGTTTCTAGTGCCGCGACAATAGGCAGAGGACGCAAAGGTTCCGGCGGCTGAAAAGTTGAGGTGGCTCGAACCAGGAGCTTTTGGCGCACTGGTGGCGGGGACCTGCCAATCAGCGACAAGGCACCGAAAGTTCGATTTATTCCAGCCTGTCCTGAGGCGGCACAGGCGCATTGTCGCCTTGGGTTATTTCGCGCTCCGCGTGCAGCCAGAAGTCCATCTCTGAACCCTCTTTTTGGCCGCTTGCCTCCCAAAGCTGGTAGGCACGTTGCCGAATTTTTTCTTCCAAGCCGTTCATTGCACTCTCGGTTATGCGGGCATTTTCACTTTGGCTTCACGGTCCCAGACGCGCAGTTGCCCGAGACGACCAACAAAGATCCTGGCATCCTTCGCAACCTCGAGAACGACGCATCCCTCGTCGAGATCGTCGCCGGATATGCCGCTCTTCTCCATCAACGGTAGAGCGGTCTCGACGTATCCGATGAACTTGCAATGGGCGAATGCGTCAGCAACGAAGTCTCTCGCGGTGGACTCCTGCAGGAGTTCGTCCATCGCGGCGGCGGTAGGAAGCAGAGCGACCGCGTCGTACAGAACCGATGGTCCGCCGTCGATCATCTGATCCGCGTCGATCCAGCTACCGTCGCTCGCTTCCGCCCCCGTCACCTGGGGAGCGATGATTTCGAATGTCGCGCCCGCCTTTGACAGGGCGACTTTGAGCGCCTTGAGCAGATTGGCGTCTGTTCCTTCCGAAACCAAGATCCCCAGCTTGCGGCCTTCGAAACGCTGCGGCCCCTTCTGAACGATGCTGAGGGCGGGCGAAGGTTCGAGATCCCCCCGGGTCGCGACTGCCGCATCGGCCGGCTTCGGCAATTTCTTCAGGCCGAGCGCCCCGGCAACCTTATTCGCCAAGGCTTCGTCGATATTGAGAAGATGCGAGACAACGCGTTCTCGGACGGCCGGCGTCTTTACCTTGCTGAGTTCGAATGTGAGAGCGGCGGCGATGTGCGTCTGCTCGCCGGCAGTCTGACTAATGAAGAATTGCCGAGCCTGGCTGTAATGATCCGCGAAGCTTTCGGCTCGAAGGCGCCCTTTAGGCCCCTGCTCGACGTCGGCGAACGACGTAAATCCTCGTTGCGAAGACTCGCGCGGACCTTCGCCGAACGAGTTGGGTTCGTAGTTCACGTGGCCGACGGGATTGCGCATCGCCATGTGGCCGTCCTGCTGAAAGTGCGCAAATGGGCATTTCGGCGCATTGATCGGAATGTGCGTGAAGTTCGGTCCCCCGAGCCGCTTGAGTTGCGTGTCCAGGTAAGAGAAGTTACGTCCCTGAAGCAGCGGAT
>JBAVYU010000058.1:0-1883 GCA_049588415.1 Solirubrobacteraceae bacterium | reverse complement strand
ATGATGGCCGGCGCGCTGGCGCTGAGCGCTGTCGGTATCCCATTCACGCCGATCGGCTTTGCCGGGTTTGTCTCGAAGGACCCGATTATCGAGGCGGCCTTCGTCTCTCATCGATTCGGTGCGATGTATGCGTTCTGGTGCGCCGACATCGCGGCCGGATTGACCGCGTTCTATACTTGGCGCCTCATGTTCATGACCTTTTTCGGCAAGCGCGGCGACTGGTCGGCGAGCCTGCCGAACGCGCACGACGGGCATGATCACGGCCACGGTGATCATCCCGTGCACGAATCTCCGCTGGTCATGCTGGTTCCGCTCGTAGTGCTGGCCCTCGGCGCGACTTTCGCCGGCATGGCTTTCCGGTCCCTATTCATCGGCGCGGGACACGACGGGTTCTGGCGGAACTCTCTGTCCCTGGGCCAGGAGAACGGGCTTCTTGAGCGCATGGAGACTGCCCCTTGGCTCGTCTCCGTTTCCCCGACGCTGGCTATGCTTATCGGGCTCGGGATCGCCTACTACATGTACAAGGTCGACCGCACCGCACCGCAGCGGCTCGCCGCAGATATTCCGGGGCTTCATCGCTTCCTCGTCCACAAGTGGTACTTCGACGAACTCTACGACTTCCTGTTCGTCCGTCCGGCCTTCGCTATCGGCCGCTTGTTCTGGAAGGGCGGCGACGGCGTGATCATCGATGGTTTCGGGCCGGACGGTGTCTCGGCGCGCGTTCTTGATGTCGCTCGGAACTCGGTGCGATTGCAAACCGGCTACGTCTACCACTACGCCTTCGCGATGCTGCTTGGCGCTGCCGCGCTGACGACCTGGTATCTGTTCGGGGGGGTCACGCGATGAACGGCTCCTGGATCCTCTCCGGTATTCTGACGCTGCCGCTGATCGGCGCTCTGTGCATTTTATTGCTCCCGGGAGATGGCGAGGCGACCAAGCGAAACTCGCGCTGGATCGCCTTATTCGCGACTTTAATCACATTCGTACTGAGCCTTGTCGCCTGGGGTCGCTTCGACTCGGCGCAGCCTGGCTTTCAGCTTATCGAGGAACGCGACTGGTTCTCGCATGCGATCTTATACAAGCTTGGCGTCGATGGCATTTCGATGCCGTTCGTCCTGCTCACGACATTCATCATGCCAATTTGCATCATCGCATCTTGGACCCCGATCCAGACCCGGGTGAAGGCGTACATGATCACCTTCCTGGTGATGGAGACGCTGATGGTCGGCGTCTTCGTGGCGCTCGACTTGGTGCTCTTCTATCTGTTCTTCGAGGGCGGCCTCATCCCGATGTTCATCATCATCGGCATCTGGGGCCACGGGAACCGCGTATACGCCGCCTTCAAGTTCTTCCTCTACACCTTCACCGGCTCGGTGCTGATGCTGCTCGCGATCATGGCCATGTACTGGTTCGCGGGCACGACCGACATCACGGTGTTGCTCAAGACCCCCTTTCCGGTTCACATGCAGACTTGGCTGTGGCTCGGATTTTTCGCCTCGTTCGCCGTCAAGATGCCGATGTGGCCAGTCCACACTTGGCTGCCTGATGCGCATGTCGAAGCTCCGACCGCCGGATCTGTGGTGCTGGCGGCCATTCTGCTCAAGATGGGCGGCTATGGCTTCATCCGCTTTTCGTTGTCGATGTTTCCGGACGCCTCCGTTCATTTCACCCCGCTCGTCTTTGCCTTGTCGGTGATCGCGATCATTTACGCGTCCCTGGTCGCTCTCGCGCAGGAGAGTACGAAGAAGCTCATCGCCTACTCGTCGGTCGCTCACATGGGCTTCGTGACGATGGGGATTTTCGCCGCCAACGTCCAGGGGATTCAGGGCGCTGTCTATCAGATGATTAGTCACGGCCTCGTCTCGGGGGCGATGTTCCTCTGC
>JBAVYU010000057.1:0-1568 GCA_049588415.1 Solirubrobacteraceae bacterium | reverse complement strand
GGGCCGGGATCAAAGCAAAAGCAAATGACGTCAGGAGGAGGCCCGTCGCGGAAGCTAGATAGCCATACAGCACGAGAGCACCATTCTCCGAACGCCGGAATTGCGCCAACAGCAATGGGATCATCAGGAGCCGGTCAAAGCCATCGAGGCCACCCAGGCGATCGTGCCAACTGACGTCCGCCCACAACATACCGACGGCGCCAAAGCACCATAACAATACCGGCAGACCGCCGGCCGGGGTGATCAGCTCGCGCTTGAGCGCGGCAGGGTCCATGGTCGCCAGCGCAACCACGAGCCAAAGCGCGATGAATATGCTTGCGGCGCTGGTCGACCACGGCAGCGCGACGGCAACGCCCACCGCGACCCAATCGGCGAGCAGGATAAAGAACGCGCGAAGTGTCGTGGACGATATCGTCATTCGGCAAACCTGCGTCTCTCCTTAGGCGGCCACACCATCCCGGAAATTCCGTAGGGCGGCAAGATTTTTATGCTAGATAATTCTCAGGACAAAACATCGAAAGCTGGATGCGCGGATGGACAGGGAGCTGACGGTTTCATTGATATTAGGCGGCGCCGCGATCCTCATCGCGGCGGCCCTCCTCAGTGCGGTCCTGATTGTGCTGCTGCGTCCACTGCTTGCGCGCCATGCGATCGTGCGGCCGAATGAGCGTTCGTCGCTCACGTTACCGACGCCGCAAGGCGGCGGCATCGCGGTCATCGCGGCCGCGCTCGGCGTGTCCGGCGCGACGCTATATTTTTTCCCGGTCGGCGCCACCGCGGCCGCGCAGCATTTGCCTGTCTTCGTCGCCGTCGTCTTCATTGCCGGCGTTGGCGTGCTTGCAGACATTCATCCGGAAAACGTGGCGTTACGTTTGCTGCTGCAAACACTGGCGGTTACGGCGGTCATCTTCGTGTTGCCACCTGGATTGCGAATACTGCCGATTCTACCATTGGCGGCCGAACGTGTTGTGCTCGTGATCGGCGGCCTGTGGTTCGTCAATCTGGTAAATTTCATGGACGGCCTCGACTGGATGACTGCGGCGGAGACCGTGCCGATCGCGGCAGCGCTCGCGGTAATCGGCTTACTCGGCACGCTGCCGCCGGTGGCAGTCATCGTGAGTTTGGCGTTGTGCGGCGCCATGATCGGCTTTGGCTATTTCAATCGGCCGGTTGCAAAGCTCTTTCTTGGCGACGTTGGCAGCCTTCCGGTTGGACTTATGCTCGGCTGGTTGCTAGTTTTGCTAGCTGGCAATGGCGGACGCGCCGCGGCAATCCTGCTGCCATTATATTATCTCGCCGACTCGACCATCACACTCGTGCGTCGCGCACGAAACGGCGAGACGATTTGGCGGGCGCATCGCTCGCATTTCTATCAGCGCGCCACGGATCGCGGCTTTACGGTCATCGACGTGGTGGCGCGCGTATTCGCAGTCAATGTTGTGCTGGCGACGCTCGCGATTTCGACAGTGATATTGAGGTCGCGGATCATCGATATTGCCGCGCTGGGAACCGGCGCCGTCCTTGTAGCGGGCCTGCTGTGCACGCTGTCGCGCGGGCGCATTACAGAG
>JBAVYU010000056.1:0-108460 GCA_049588415.1 Solirubrobacteraceae bacterium | reverse complement strand
GGCCCTGGATCGGCCCCGGCCGACTCCGGTCCCACGCGCAGCGCGCCGCCCGCATCGCGCCACGCGATCGAGCCGCCGCCCGCGCCAACCGTGTGGATGTCCAGAGCAGGCAACGCCAGCGGTCGCCCCGCCACCTCTCTCTGCGCGGTCTCGGCGACCCTGCCTTCGTCGATCACGCAAACGTCGCAAGAGGTGCCGCCCATGTCGAAGCACAGCACGTCTTTTGCGCCAGTCGCCTCGCTCAGCAGCAGCGCTCCGCCAACGCCGCCCGCGGGCCCCGAGAGCACCGTCAAGGCGGCGTGGGCGGCCGCGCGATGAGAGTCGGTGAGCCCGCCCGAGGATTGCATCACTTGGACCGCGGGCAGCCCCTCGGCCGTGGCCTGCACCCCGAGGCGCTCCAGGTAGGTTCGCAGCAGGGGGGAGAGGGCCGCATCGACCTCGGTCGTCGCGCTCCTTTCGTACTCCCTGAAAGTGCCTACCAGCTCGTGCGAGAGCGACACATGCACGTGGGGAAGACGCTCGCCGAGCAGCTCGCCGATCCGCTGCTCGTGAACCGGATGGGCGTAGGAGTGCAACAGCGCAACCGCAACCGCTTCCGGTTCGGCCTGCGCCAAGCGCTCCAACAGCGCCACGGTCGCCTCTTCGTCGAGCGGCATGAGCGACCCCTCCGGCCCCGTTCGCTCGGATGCGCCGAAGCGAAGCTTGGGCGGGACAAGCGGTTCCGGCCCCGCCTCACACAGCTTGTACAGGCTCGGTCGTGCCTGGCGTCCCAGCTCGACGATGTCAGTGAAACCATCGGTCGCGATCAGCGCGGTCTTAGCGGGCGGGTGGGCCTCGGATTCCAACAGCGCGTTGGTGGCGACCGTCATCCCGTGCGCGAACCTTTCGATTTCTCGGGGCTCCGTGCCGGCCTTCTCGAGCACCGCCGCAACTGCGGCCAGCACGCCCACCTGTTGCGCTTCGGGGGTGCTCGGCGCCTTGGCGCTATAGCTCGTCCCGTCGTCGGCCACCAGCACAGCGTCCGTAAAGGTCCCGCCGACATCTACCCCGAGCAGCATCGCCGGGGAGCCTAATTCCTGTGGGCTCCTGACGTTTGACGGCGTTGCGTGCGTGCTGGTGGCACGTGCGCAAACGGCGGCGAGCGTCAGGCCGCGGCCAGGCGCTCCTGGTGCTCGGTGTCGGCCAGGTGCTGGTGCGAGGGGCAATAGCCGTTGTGGGGCAGTGGCACCCGCTGGCAGGTCGAGCCCTTACGGGTGGTCGCCCGGCACGTAGGCGGCTCGTCGGTCACAGCCGCGTGCGCCTCGATCGGATGCTCCATCAAAAATCGCTGAGCCAGACCCACGTAACAGCACACACTCTGCAATACGCGCTCTTGAGCACTCATCGGGAAGTACGTCCTGATGTCGCAGAACAAGGTGCGCGCCGGCTTTGCGAAATAGTGGCGATCGGTGGCCAAGCGCTCCATCGCCGACTCACAAGCTTCGAGTACGTGCCGGTGATTGGAATCGACCGCGTCCGGTCGCGACTCCGTTATATACGGAGCCAGCTCCCTGTAGATGGCTCGACTGAATTGGTACATGGGCTATACCTGCCTGAACACCCCGGTTGGTCTAATGGACCGGTTTTGTCAAGTATCCAAGCCATTCCTAAGCGGCACAGAAGGAATTCATTAAGCCCAGGTTAGGTTTATCGTCAATCCTCCCAACCGAGGGTCTATTGCCAGTCGCGCCACACGAGGCGATCGTTCTCCTCCACAACCACGTGCTGCCCGTCCAGTTGAGCATCGCGCTCAGGGTGGTCGCTGCGCGTGTGTGTTCCGCGGGTCTCCTCACGCTCCAGCGCCGCGCGCGCGATCAGCCGTGCCAGTGGGTGCGCGTCCTCGGACAACGCCTTCAAGCCCGTCGCCGAGCGCACGATTCCCGCGTGCTCCCATAGCGCAGTCCTGGTGGTCTGCTCGACCACGGTCGGGCCAGACTTCCCGACGAGTGCTTCCTCTGCCGCCGTGGGCTGTTCCCCCACAACGGCGCCCTTAGCGCTCTCGCCGCTTGTGGTGGCCGGCTCGCCGATCGTGCTGTCATCGCTCGTCCCGGCCGGCTCGTCAAGCGCCGCCAAAGCCGCTCGGCGGCCGAATACGAAGCACTCGCTCAAGGAGTTCGAGGCGAGCCGGTTCGCCCCGTGCAGGCCCGTGCACGCGGTCTCACCCACCGCGTACAGGCCGTTCACGCCCGAGCGTCCATACAGGTCGGTGACGACGCCGCCGATTGTGTAGTGGGCGGCCGGGGCGACCGGCACCGTCTCTCGCGTCGGGTCCAGTCCCGCCTCGCGTAGCGCCCCCACCACGTTGGGAAACAGGGCCGGGTCGATCGAGCGCATATCCAGCTGCACCGCCTTCCCGCCCTCCGCGTGCAGCTTGGCTTGGATCGCTCGCGAGACCTCGTCGCGCGGCGCCAGCTCGTCCACGAAGCGCTCGCCGTCCGTCCCGTGCAGCGTGGCGCCCTCGCCTCGGATCGCCTCGGTGATCAGAAAGCCTTCGCGCCTCTCCACGCCGATCACCGCTGTCGGATGGAACTGCACGAACTCCAGGTCGGCGAGCGTCGCCCCCGCGGCATGGGCAAGCAACAGACCTTGGCCGATCGAGCCCGGCGGGTTGGTCGTGCGTGCCCACAGCGCCGCGGCTCCACCGGTGCTCAACACCACCGCAGGCGCTCTGACCGTGCGCATGTGTGACTGAGGAGCGCCATTGCCGCTCAGCAGTTGGCAAACGACCCCGCTGCAGCGGCCTTCCTCGCAAACGAGACCACTCACCCGTGCTCCCTCGATGACCTCGACACGCTCGTTGGCGACCACCAAGGCCGACAGCTCGCGCAGCAGGCGCCGTCCGGTGGCGCTGCCGCCGGCGTGCACGATGCGACGTACAGAGTGTCCGCCCTCCAAGCCGAGCGCCAGGCGCCCCCGGCGATCGGCGTCGAAATGAAAGCCGAGCAGCTCGAGGTCCTCCACGCAAGCCGGCGCCTCTCGCACAAGCACCTCCGCGGCTGAGGGCCGTACAGCCCCACGCCCCGCCCGCTCTGTGTCCTCGAGGTGTAGATCCAGGCTGTCGTCGGTCGCGAGCACCGCCGCCAGGCCGCCCTGAGCCCAGTAACTGGCTGTTTGCGCCAGCGCCATCGCGGAGAGAAGCGCGACTTTGCCCCCCTCGCGCGCCGCGCAAAGCGCCGCGTACAGGCCTGCCGCGCCTGCGCCGACCACCACCACGTCGAAATCCGCGCGCCTTCGCCCCGACGCCCGGGCCGCCTTCATCGGTCGATCATCCGGCGAGCTGCACCAAAGCCGCGGCAAGCACGCCCAACGACACCACCACGATCGCAACGAAAGTGACCGCGAGCGTCTTCCATTTCGGCTGCGCCGCCAGACGGGTCCGCGCGGCCGCGCCGCAGCGCAGGCACCAGCTTTGCTCGGGTCGCAGCTCGGAGCCGCACAACGGGCACGCTTCGGTGGCGGGTGGCATGACCGCGCTCATTGCTTCGTCGGCGTTGGGCGGATGATCTGGGTCGGTTCGTCCTCCTTTGTCGGTTCCGGAGCACGGACTGGCGTTGCCGTCGGGGTTGCGGGCGGTCTTACAGGCTGGGGTGCGGGCGCCGTTGCGTTTTGCGAGGTTACGCTTGGCGGCGTTGCGTTTGGCGCCGTTGCGTTTGGCGGCGCGACAGGCGCGGCAGGTTGACGCTGTTGGTTGACGGGGGCCGTGGAGATAGGACGGTCGGCCTTGGCGTCGAAGGCAAGGCCGCAGCCTGGACAGAAGCGATCGTCGCTGTCGTGGATCGCGGCACAACGCGGGCACGCGGCGATTCCCACTTCGCGCAGCACGGTCACAGGCCTGTGGTCGTTCAGCACCGCTTCCAGTTCGCGCACCTCGGTATCGATTTGGCGCAGTGTCGCCAACTTGGCGAGCACCAACGGGTCGTTGCGCTGGCCGAAGCGATGCAGGTCGAATACGAGCCCGCCGAGGTCGCGGTAGGCCAGCTCGCGCGCCTTGCGCAGGAAGCGTGCCCTGCGACGCATGCGCCCACGCTCGCCGAACCCGGGGGCTTGGGGGGCCTGCGTCTCCTCCCCAGCTTCATCTGCGCCTGCCACGGCTTCCATGCTATCCGGCCTTTGCGACGAGTGAGCGCCATGCACTCGCGACGCGCTCGGCCATCCGCGTCGCCGAGAACGCTTGCGCGCGCTCGCGGCCCTCGACGCGCGGGTCGGGCTCGGCGACGATCGAAGCGAGCGACCGGCGCCAGCGCTCCAGGTCGAACGGCTCGCACAGCGTTCCGGCAAGTCCTGTCAGCGCCTGCGCATGGATGCCCACCGGGGTTGCCAGGACGGGCACGTCGCAGGCCAAGGCCTCCAGCACCGCCAAGCCAAAGCCCTCCCGCTCTGAAGGCACCAACACCGCATGTGCGGCGTTCACGTACAAAGGCACCCGCTCAGGCTCCACGCCGCCGAGCGTGAGCAGCTGCGCCCCGACGGCCTCGGCGAGCGCTTGGGCGCGGTCGAAGCGCTTCTCGGCACGGCTTGGGTCGGCTGGGAAGAGCAGGTAGGGGGGGTACGGATCGGCACTGTGGGGTTCCTGGTCCGGGTCGGTGCCTGAACGCTGTGGGTCGGTGCTCGGGGGCGAGCCAGGACTTGTGTGTTGTGGTTCCAAAAAGAGGGTGCTCTGCGCGCGCGCGCGAGGCATGGGCTTGAAACGCTCCAAGTCCACACCGCAGGGCAACACCTGCGCGCGCGCGCGAGCTCGTCTCCCGGGCAGTTCTTGGACGAGCGCGTCGGACACGGCCGCGAGCAGTCCCACCGTGGGCAGCGCGGCACGTGTGGCCAGGCGCGTGCGGGGATGGCGCACGTCGGTGCCGTGCACGGTCAGTGCTCGCGTCCGCGCCTTCACGGCCAGGGCCGGCCAGGCGGTCAACCCGAAGTGGGCGTGCACGACGTCGAAGCGCTCTCCTGCGTAGCGCCTGTGCAGGTCTCGTGCCGCACGGGCCAGAGCTTTCCCTCCGGGTGCGAACTCGTACAGCTCGACCTCCAGCCCCGAGTTCCCGTTTCCGGGCACGTCTCTCGCCGCTCCCAGCGCTCGCAGCGCGCCGACCTGGTCGCGCACGAAGCGACCCCGCTCGGGATGAGCCGCGTCAGCGACCATGTTGGACAGCACGAGCGCGCGCACGAGCGCTGACGGTAGCGCTCTGGAATGATGGGCTGCGTGGCGAGTGTCCAATCAAGTGACCCCCGCGCCCGTCCGATCGGCGTGTTCGACTCCGGCGTGGGCGGGCTCACCGTCCTGCACGAGCTCTTGGTGCGGCTTCCTCGCGAGGACTTTCTCTACCTGGGTGACACCGCGCGCTTTCCCTACGGGGAGCGCTCCCCGGAGGAGCTGGCGCGCTTCTCGTCAGAGATCGCCGAGGAGCTGTTGCGCCGACGTGCCAAGCTGCTCGTCATTGCTTGCAATTCGGCCACGGCCGCGGCCTTGCCGATCTTGGAGCGGCGCATGATGGAGACCACGCTCGGCGTCGACGTGCTCGGCGTCGTGCGCCCTGAGGCGTTGCGCGCGGTCGCGGCCACGCGTAACGGGAGGATCGGCCTGCTCGCCACGCCCACAACCGTCGCCAGCGGCAGCTACGAGCGCGCCGTGGGCACGGTCGACCCACACGTCACCTTGCACGCCGTGGCCTGTCCTACGCTCGCCTCGGTGATCCAGGAGGGCCGCCAGTTCGACGAGCTCGCGGTGGAGACCGTGCGCGAGGCGTGCGCGCCGCTGCGGGAGACGGGCGTGGACACGGTGATCCTCGGCTGCACCCACTATCCCTTGATCAGCCCCATGTTGCAGCGGATGCTCGGCCCCGAAGTGAGGCTCGTGAGCTCAGGGGGAGCACTCGCGCGCCAGGTCGAGCACGCGCTCTCCACGCGTGGCCTGCAGAACCCGCGCGAGCAAGGGGAGGGCGACTATCGCTTCCTGTGCACCGGCGACGTAGACGCTTTCAAGGAGCCGGGCACGCGCTTCCTGCAGATGCCGCTCGGGGAGATCGAGCACATCGACCTGCACAGCGTGGGGGCGTTGGCATGAGCGGCGAGGGAACGCCCCCGGTCGAGGGGACTCAGGCCGGGTCTTCGGGCGGAGTTTCCGACGCGGGCGAGACTGGCGTGAAGCGCGGCGTGCGCAGACGCAGCTACCGTCGCTCCACCGGCGAGCTGCGCCCGGTTGAGATCGAGCCGGGCTTCGTGCGCACCGCCACCGGCTCGGCCTTGATCTCGATGGGCGAGACGCGCGTGATCTGCACCGCCTCCGCGCAGGAGGGCGTGCCGCGCTGGATGACCGGCAAGGGCAGGGGCTGGCTGACCGCCGAGTACGGGATGCTGCCCGCCTCGACCGGAGACCGCAAGGCGCGCGACATCTCCAAGGGGCGCTTGGACGGGCGCTCGGTGGAGATCCAACGCTTGATCGGCCGCTCGCTACGCGTCGCGATCGACCTGAAGGCGCTCGGCGAACGCACCATGTACCTGGACTGCGACGTGCTTCAGGCCGACGGAGGCACACGCTGCGCGTCGATCACCGGCGCCTACGTCGCCCTGGCGCTCGCCTGCGCGCGATTGCGACGCGAAGAGAAGCTCGAGGCTTCGCCTTTGACCGGCTCGATCGCGGCAGTCTCGTGCGGGATCGTGGGCGAGGCGGCGATGCTCGACCTCGACTACGGCGAGGACTCCAATGCCGAGGTCGACGCCAACGTGGTGATGACCGGCGACGGCGGGCTGGTAGAGGTTCAGGCAACCGCCGAGCGCACACCGCTCTCAAGGGCCTCGCTGGACGAGCTGCTGGCGCTGGCGGCGGTTGGGATCGAGCAGCTGCGGGTCGTTCAGGAGCAGGTTCTGGCCGACGCCTCGTGAGGTTGGTGCTCGCCACCCGCAATGACCATAAGCGGCGCGAGTTCGCGCGGCTGTTGCCGGGCGTCGAGGTGGACGCGCTGCCCGGGGAGGTGGTCTTGCCGCCGGAGGACGGCGATACTTTCGCGGCCAATGCCCTCGGCAAGGCACGCGCTGCGGCTGCCGCCACCGGACGGATCTCTATCGCCGACGATTCGGGTATTGAAGCGTCGGCCTTGGGCGGGGCGCCCGGTGTGCGTTCGGCGCGCTACGCCGGCGAGGACGCCACCGACGAGCAGAATCTGGCCAAGCTACTCGCCGAGGCGCCCGCGGGCAGTGGGCTGGCCTACGTGTGCGCGCTTGCCTACGTCGATCCGGCCACGGGCGAGGAGCACCTGTTCGAAGGTCGTTGGACGGGTCGTTTGGCCCAAGCGCCGCGCGGAGAGCGGGGCTTCGGCTATGACCCTGCCTTCCTGCCTGACGAGCACCCCGAGATGACGGCGGCTGAGCTGAGCGACGAGCGCAAGGACGAGCTCAGCCACCGCGGCCGCGCGGTGGCTGCCCTGCGGGAGTGGCTCACAGCAGGTTGATCGCGGCCGAGCACGCCACTGCCACGCTCAGGGCGGCGTAGCCGGTGTAGTCGGACAGGAGCAGCAACACTGCCGTGACCAAGGCCACGAGCACGGTCGCGATCCAGCTGAAACGGGTTAGCGACGTCACGCAAGCGTATTCTCCCTGATGGTGGCCCAACCTTCTCCCGCGCCCAGCTCAATCGCCGGTTTCGGGGACTCGCTCGCCGCTCGCGTGGCCGAGCGCGAGTCCCAGATCGTGCTTGGGCTGGACCCCGATCCGCTGGCTTTGTGGCCTGGTGTGCCCGCTCCGATGGGAGGCTCGCCGGCCGAGCGGGCCGCCGTGGCCGTACTCACGCACTGTCGCGCTTTGATCGACGCCGCGGGCCCGGCCTGTGTGGGGGTCAAGCCCCAACTGGCGCGCTTCGAGCAGCTTGGGGCGCCGGGGTGGGTGGCCTTGGAAGGAATCGTCGAATACGCGCACGAGGCGGGCTTGCTCGTGATCGCGGATGGCAAGCGGGGCGACATCGACGTGACCGCCCGCGCCTACGCGCGGGCGCTGCAGGGCTCCACCGACAGTCCTTTCGATGCGGTGGACGGGCTCGGCGCGGACATGATCACGGTCAATCCCCTGATGGGCTCCGACGCGATAGAGCCGTTTGTCGCGACCGCACGCGACACGCGCGCGCGCGCCCGCCGCCCAGCCGGAGTGCTTGTGCTCGTGCGCACCTCCAACCCGGGCGCGGCCGATATCGAGGACCTGGAGCTCGTCGGGGGCGGGCGCGTGTGGGAGCGGATCGCGATGCTCGTCGAGCGGCTCGGAGCCGACGGTGTGGGGGAGAGCGGTCTCAGCGATGTGGGTGCAGTGGTCGGGGCGACTGTGCCCGAGCACTTGGAGCGCGCCCGCGAGCTGATGCCGCGCTCCGTCTTCCTGCTGCCCGGCGTGGGCTCCCAAGGGGGGCGTGTCGAGGATCTGGGAGCCGCCTTCGTGCCTGGGCGCGCGGGCGGTCTGATCGCCGCGTCGCGCTCCGTCGCGAACGCCCATATCGCGAACGGTGGCGCCCCGGGCGAAGCTGCGCGTGCGGAGGCCGAGCGTTTGCGAGAGCTGGCTTGGGGCATATCCGGCTAGGCCTCTCGAGGCCAACGGCCTGGTGGGCCGGTCTTTGATTTACCCAGTTTTTCTGAATCGAGGTGCCCGGTCCGGTAGCCTCTGTGGAGCCTCAGGCGGCGCCAGTGCGGCTCCGGTCACGCACAAGACGGAGGTGATGGACAGATGATCATCACGGTTACGCTCAACGCGGCGATCGACAAGTCGCTCTCGGTGCCCAACTTCCGCCTTGGGCGGCGCCACAGGACCGTCGAGCAGCGCACGATGGCGGGCGGCAAGGGCGTCAATATCGCCCGTGCCCTGAAGGCGCTGGGACAGCCGGTGATCGCGACCGGCCTGGCCGGCGGGGCGACTGGCACGCACATCGTGGAGCAGCTCACCGAGGAGGCGATCCTCAACGACTTCGTGCGCATCAGGGACGAGTCGAGGACCAACACGTCGGTGCTCGACCCCACCAACGGTGAGCAGACCGAGGTCAACGAACGCGGCCCGTCGGTCTCTGAGCAGGAGGTCGAGCTGTTCCGCGACAAGCTGCTCTACCTGGCGCGCGGCGCGGCCATCGTGGTGCTGGCCGGCTCGTTGCCCAGGGGCGTCGAGCCGGACCTGTACGCGACCTTGATCCGTGAGCTGCAGAAGGCGGGCGTAACCACGGTGATCGACACCGACGGGGATCCCCTCACACACGCGGTCAGAGCCGAACCGGATGTCGTCTCGCCCAACATCCTGGAGGCCGAGGAGCTGGTCGGCCACGAGTTCGCGGCCGAGGAGGAACGCCTCTTGGCGGTGCGCGAGATCGTCGGATTGGGGCCGCGCGAGGCGATCATGACGATGGGCGACGGCTGCGTCGCCGACGTCTTGATCGACGGCAAATCGTGCTTGCGTAGAGCCCGCACCGCTCCGCGCGACCCGATCGCCAAGCGCGGTTCGGGCGACGCCTTCCTGGCCGGCTATGTGGCTGCCCGCTACGAGGGTCGCCCGCCCGACCAGTGCTTGCGCTTCGGCGTCGCCTGCGGGGCCGAGTCCACCGGGCGTCTGGGGGCCGGCCTGATCGATCCCAAGGAGGCACGGCGGCTGTTGGGCGAGGTCGAAGTGGGAGCTGTAGAGCTGCCCGCCGAGGTTGGCTAGCCGCCGGCGACGTCGCGGCGCAGGAAAACCAGGTAGGCCGCGAGGAGGGAGGGGACCGCGTACAGGGCGGATACCCAAAGCGAGTGGAGCACGGGCGCCCAGTCGGTGGGGGTGCGCAGCAAGCCGTGCCAGTTCTCGAACTGTTCGGTGAGCAGGTAGGGCTTGATGCCTTCCAGGCCGGGTATGCCGGCGATTATGTAAAGCAGGATCACGACGCCCACCGCGCCGACAACCGAAGCGGTGCTGTTGCGGGTGCTGGTAGACAGGAGCACCCCGATGCAGGCCACCGCGAACAGGGGAATCAGGTAGCAGGCGTTGGCGGCGACCACAAGCAGGAGGCCTTCGGAGGCCGAGACGGTGCTGCCCGAGAACGTTGTGATCGAGTGAAATCCCCACGAGGCGATGCCACCGACGGTCGCGACCGCGGCCGAGAGGAACACCGCGATCGTGGCGTAGGTGAGCGCCGTGAGGGTCTTGGCGGCAAACACCTGGCCGCGGTCCACCGAGCGCGTGAGGATCGTCTTGAGCGTCCCGTTGCCGTCCTCTGCCGCGACGACGTCGCCCGCCACCAAAGAGGCGATCAAAGGCAGGAAGAAGACGGACTCGAACAGCAACATCAAGACCGGCGTGGCCAAGCCCGACTGGGTGATCTGGCCCGCGAAGATGCTGTCTCCACCGCCGTGGCGCGTGTGGACGTTTTGCACGATCACGAAGATCAGAGGCAGGATCACGGCCAGGCCAAAGCCCATGTACGTCCGCTTTTGGGCGCGCAGCTTGCGCAGCTCCCAGCGGTAGACGGTGAGCGTGGAAGGGCGCCGTGCACGCGTTGCCGTAGCGGGCGCGGACAGGGGAGGGGAGGCGGCGACGCTGCTCATCGGGGGCCTTTCGAGGCTCGTGGGGCGACGCGGACGCGCGAATGTGTTGACGACTGGAACCTCATGGCGCTCCCACCAGAGAGTCGGCGGCCGGGGGCGTTTCGCTTGGGGGCGGCGCGGATGGTTCGTCTCCGTTGCTCTCGGTAAGACGGAAGAACAGGTCCTCGAGCGTGGCCAATTCGGGCGTGAGCGCGAGGATGCCGATGCCCGCTTGGCCAAGCGCGAGCGAGAGCGGGCCGACATCGCTCTCCTGGGCTTGGAAGGCGATCCCGTGTGGACCGGTCGCGACGTGCTCGACGCCGCTCTGCGCGCCGAGCACTCCCAAAGCGCGCGAGTCGTCGGTTGTGCGCAGCCGATATCCGGCCCCTCCTTGGCGGCGCAGGTCGGCCAGAGCGCCCTCGTAGACGACTTTGCCGCGGTCCACGATCGCGACGCGATCACACAGTTCCTGGACCTCGGGCAGCTGATGGCTGGAGAGCAGGACGGTGATGCCTTCGTCGGCCAGGCGCCTGATCAAAGCTCGCATGTCGCGCATCCCGGCCGGGTCCAGGCCCGTGGCGGGCTCGTCCAGGATCAACAGGCGCGGGCGGCGCAGGAGGGCCGCCGCGATCCCCAAGCGCTGGCGCATCCCGTGGGAGTAGCCGCCGACCTTGTGCTTGGCGCGCGGGGCCAGCTCGACGACCTCCAACACCTCCTTGATGCGGGCCGAGGCGCCGTCGCCGTCCAGAGCGGCCAGCAACTCCAAGTTCTTGCGCCCGGTCATGTAGGGATAGAAGCGGGGTGCCTCTACGAAGCCGGCGACGCCCTCCAAGGCGCGCGCGCCCTCGCGCATGGGTTCGCGCCCGAACAGCTCCACGACCCCCTCAGAAGGCGTAATCAAGCCCAAGGCCATGCGCAAGGTCGTGGTCTTGCCCGCGCCGTTGGGGCCGAGGAAGCCGTACACGTCGCCGGTCTGGACGTTGAGGTCGATGTGGTCGACCGCCAGGACCTCCTTGTAGCGCTTGACGAGCCCCCTTGCCTTGACCGGCTGGGCGTCGGTCACACTAAAGTCCTCGCGCGAACGCCTCGATCGAGGCCGGGGTGACCGAACCGGCGAGCACGTAGCGCACGCCGGCGCGCTCGAACGTCAAAAGCGTGCCGAGCGGTGTGGGTAGCTCCGAGGCGCTGGTGCCGTCGATGGTGACCTTCGGCAGGCTTTCAAGCTCAGAGGTGGGTTCTTCCTTAGAGCCCGCCTTGACTGGGCTTTCCAGCAGGACGATCGAGGCGAGGCCTTCGCCGTGGCTGCTCACCTTCGGCTTTTCGCCGCTCCCGGAGTCGGGCGCATCTGAGCCGTGCTTGGCGGGAAGCGTCACTTCCTCGACCTTGGCATTGGCGGGCGGTGTGAAATCGAGCGTTGAGGCGGCGACGGGCCCGTAGGAGACTTCTGTGGCCGCCAGTTCGATCGTGGGCGATGAGCTTGTGGTCGAATAGAGCGCGGCTCTGAGCGGGACGCCGTGCACTGCGTCCCAGGACAGCTCGGCGCCGGCGATCAAGCCGCCGTTTTCGCGTGGCGAGACCCTCACGGTGTAGGCGGCCTGTCCCGCCACGTCGGTGGGTGTGGCGGGGGAGATATTGGCGTGCTTGTCGGCGTGTGCGAGGCCTTCTTCGATTTCACCGACCGTCGGTGTCCCACGGGGGTTCGTGCCGGTCTCAGAAGAGGCGTCGCTTGTGGAAGAAGATCCGTCCGAGCCGGCTTGAGCGTCGGCGCCGGTCGTATCGGCAGACGGCACGTAGTGGTAGAGGGTGTTGGTGGAGGCGTCGTAGAGGGAGGCCGTTTTGCCGTCCCACAGGATTTGGGTGTCGCCCTTTTCAGACTGCAGTTCCAGACGCGCGTGGCCTTCGGCGCCGATCCACAGCCGACCGGAGGCGCCCGATATGAGGGGGCTGGAGCTGAGCTGGCCGGCTTCGCCGCCTCCCCCGCTCGCCAGATTGGCGCCTTCGAGCAGATGATTGGTGAACTGGATGCGCGCGCTCACGCCATCGACCTTGGGCGTCGTCAAAGCTTCGTGGAGAGCGTCCGCAAGCGGCTTGGGGGGCGGCGTCGGACCCGTGCCGACCGCCAAGGCCAAAGCAGTGGCTCCGATGCCAACCGCCACGACCACGCCGCACAGGAGCAACAGGCGGGGGAGGGGCAGGCGGCGCAGGAGGTTCACGTGAGCAGGTCCTTTGTTCTCGACGAGATCGAGCCACTATCAGCGTAGCGCTGTAGTTAGGGGTTGCCTAAAGACAGCTGAAGAGATCTCTCATCGGGTGCGCCACGGCGCGTCGTCGGAGCCGGGACCTGATGTATCGTGCCGACCCGATGGTGGTCTTCGGCGTAATCCTGCTCTGGGTCGTGCTCGGCCTCGGCGTGTTCTTCGTGGCGATGCGCGGCGGGCCTCGTGGTGCTCGCGGCGCCTTGCACACCGAGTCGAAACTGGGCCAGCGGGTCGTGATGGCCGCGGTCGTGCTGGTGTTCGCGTTCGGCTTGATCGTTCCGGTGCTGGTCCTCACCGCCAACGGAAACAACAAGGCGAGCGCCGCCGTCGGCGGTGTCCACCTCAACGCCGAGGAGCAGCACGGTCGCGTGCTCTTCTCGGAGTCCTGTGCGGTCTGCCACACCTTGGCCGCCGCCAATGCGGAGGGTCACGTGGGCCCCAACCTCGACATCAGGCTCGGCTCGGAGATCTCCACCGAAGCAGGACGCAAGGCGCTGGCTCTGAACGCGATCGCCGAAGGCCGGGCTCGCGGCCTCGGACAGATGCCGGCCGGCCTCTACCAGGGTCGCGACGCCGAATCGATTGCCGACTTCCTGGCCGCGACCGCCGGTCACTGAAGTTCTCGAGGGTCGGACGCGAAGTTCCTGGCTCGTCGGACGGTTCTTTGCGCTTGTTGCGGCGAAGGCGCTTTTGGCCGCCGGGAGCGCTGTTAGCATCACGCGCCGATGCCACGAGCTTCCGAGGCCCGCTCCTGGTGGGCCGACGTCGAGGATGTGCGCGAGCGGATCGAAGTGCGCCGTGCCCGTGAGAGCCGAATAGCGGCCAGTTCACGCATGACGGCAGCTCCGATGAATCATCGCGGCGTGCGCGAAATCAGGCCTGGTCAGCGCCTGATGCTGGTCGAGAGCGACGCCGCCGCGGCCCGCGAAGCAGAGGCGCGACGGCGCACGCGTCCGCGCGCGCCGCGTGGTCTGGGCCCGCATCCGGACAGGATCGCGGCCTGGGCTGTATTGCTTGGCTTCCTGCTGGTATTTGCTGCGGTACTGAGCGCCCACGGCTAGGGCGTCCTCGGAGCGGGCGATGCTGCGTCCTCGGCCTTTCGTTTAGGTTTGGCCAGCCGTCCATGGCGAGGCGCTGGCTCATCCACTACGCTGCGCCGAGATGCCCTCGAGCGAGCAACCTAAGAGTGCCCAGGACGTCAAGGATCTGGTGGCCGAGCGCGATATTCGCTTCATACGCTTCTGGTTCACCGACATCCTCGGTCAGCTGAAGTCGTTCTCGGTCAACTCGCAGGATCTCGACGACGCGTTCGAGGCGGGCATGGGCTTCGACGGCTCGTCGATCACCGGCTTCAACGCGATCGAGGAGTCCGACATGATCGCGCTACCCGATCCGAGCACGTTCGCTGTGTTGCCGTGGCGCCCCGAAGAGCAGGGCGTGGGCCGCATGTTCTGCGATGTGGTCACGCCAGAGCGCACACCGTACGAGGGCGATCCGAGGCACGTCCTGCGCCGCGCGATCGAGCGGGCCCACGCCATGGGCTTTGACACGTTCAACGTGGGGCCTGAGTTGGAGTACTTCTTGTTCAAGGACTCCAAATCGACGGAGGTCCTCGACAAAGGCGGCTACTTCGACCTGACGACACTCGATGCAGGCACCGACGTGCGCCGCGAGACGGTGCTTGCGCTCGAACAGCTGGGCATCCATGTCGAGTACACCCACCATGAGGTCGGGCCCTCCCAGCACGAGATCGACATGCGCTACGCCGATGCCTTGAAGATGGCTGACGACTGCATGACCTACCGCATCACAGTCAAGGAGTACGCGGTCAAGTACGGCTGGCACGCGACTTTCATGCCGAAGCCCTTGTTTGGCGAGAACGGCTCCGGGATGCATACGCACCAATCGCTGTTCGCTGGCGGTAAGAATGCTTTCTACGACGCCGACGATCAGTATTTCCTCTCCGACATCGGCAAGGCTTTCATCGCCGGTCAGCTCAAGCACGCGCGCGAGATCTGCTCGATCTTCGCTCAGTGGGTCAACTCCTACAAGCGGCTTGTGCCTGGCTATGAGGCGCCCGTGTACGCGGCATGGTCGCGACGCAACCGCTCGGCCTTGGTGCGGGTGCCGCTATACCACCCCGGCAAGGAGCAGGCCACTCGCATGGAGTTGCGCTGCCCCGATCCAGCTTGCAACCCCTATCTGACTTTCGCCGCGCTCTTGCAGGCGGGCTTGGAGGGAATCGAGAAGGGTTATGAGCTACCCGACCCGATGGAGAAGAACCTGTACCACCTGACCGCCGAGGAGCGTCGGCGCCTGGGCATCGACCAGCTGCCCGAGTCCTTGGGCGAGGCGATCGAGATCACGGCCGAGTCCGAGCTGGTGTTGCGGACCTTGGGCGAGCACATGTTCAATCGCTACATCGAGATCAAGCGCCAGGAGTGGGAGGACTACAGGGTGCAGGTCACGCAGTGGGAGCTGGACCGCTACCTGGCGATTCTGTAGGAGCCGCGCGTCCGCAACGACGGATAGCATGCCGGAATCTTGCGTTTGCGCTCTCCTCTGATCGCGGTTTCATTGCTGCTCCTGGTGTTCGTGGCCCTTGCAGGCTGCGGCAAATCGGGCTCCTCCGGCAACGGCATCACGTCCAAGAGCGCCGAAGAGATCGTCAAGGAAAGCAAGGCTGCGGCCGACGCGGCGACCGCTGTGCACGTGTCAGGATCGCTCAAAAGCGGGGGGACGCCCGTCACGCTCGATTTGAGCCTTGTCGCCGAAAAGGGCGCCCAGGGCGAAATCTCCCAAAACGGCGCCAGCTTCAAGCTGATGTTGGTTGGCGATACGGCGTACATCAGCGGCAGCCCCGCCTTCTATCGCAGTCTCGGCGGCTCCGCTGCGGCGCAGCTGTTCAAAGGCAAGTGGCTGAAGGCCTCGGCCACGAGCGGCGAATTTGCGTCGTTTAAGCAGCTAGCCGACATGCGCCAATTGATCGACACCACGCTCGCCGCCCACGGAACCTTGGTCAAGGGCGCCACCACGACAGTCAACGGCCAACAGGTGATCGCGATCACCGACAGCGCGAAGGATGGCACCCTTTACGTGGCCACGACCGGCAAGCCCTACCCGTTGCAGATCGCCAAGGGCGGCTCGGAAAGCGGGACGATCACGTTCTCCAAGTGGAACCAGCCGGCCACGATCACTGCTCCCTCAAATGCGGTCGATCTCTCCGAACTAAAGGCGCTCGCCGGACACTGACGGCCGAATGGCTGCGCCTGGCGGCGTCCTCGGTCGCTCATGTGCTGAGCACATTTCGCTCCCTGCGTCCTTGCCAGGCTTGCCCTTCGGCCGTCAGTCGCTTGTTTGCCTAAGGTCTGGGCGGCAAGGCGCATGCGATCGGGCGCATCGGGGCCACGCTCCAGTGCATTGCCTGTAGGAGATGGCCGAACGCGGCGGGGTGTTTGACGGCGATCGGGTGCAGTAGCCCGATCACGCTCGCCCCGTGCTGTTCGTAGCGTTGCTCGCCCGTCAGCTGAGTCAAACGCAACAGGCCCATCGCGGCGCTTGAGCCGCCCGCCGGGATCGGGGAGTCCTCAAGCTCCTTGCGCCTCGCGATCAACTGTTCGCCGTCGGCCGCTGTAGAGAAGAAGCCGCCGTTCTCTGTGTCCGCGAAACGCTCGATCAACTCATCCGCGAGGACCGTGGCCTCGGTCAGCCAGCGCTCGTCGCAATTGGCTTCGAACAGGACCACGAAGGCCTCCAGTAGAAAGGCGTAGTCCTCGAGATAGGCGTCCAGCTTGGCTTCACCCAAGCTATAGGTGCGCAGCAAGCGCCCCTCCGAGGTCCGCAGGTCTCGCAACACGAACTCGGCGCATGTCACGGCCTCATCCAGATAGGAGCCGCCGGCCTCGGCCAACGCCGAGATCATCAAAGCGTTCCAACTCGTCAGGCGCTTGTCGTCCAAGCCCGGTCGTGTCCGTTGGGTCCGTGCCTCCAGCAGCCGCTCTCTGATGCGCTTGCGGGTCTCGGGATCCGGGCGCGGTCCACGGTCCTCGAGCACGTTCAGGCCCGGTGCGGGATGGTGCGGATCGACGAAGTTGCCCTCCTCGGTCGCGCCCAGCCAGCGGATCGCGACATCCGCCAATCGTGATCCCGTGGGCGGGCTATCCGTCGGTTTGTCTCTGCCGAGCGCATCTTCCAGCTCGGTCGTGGTCCACACATAGAAGCGACCCTCGACGCCCTCCGAATCGGCGTCCAAGGCGCTGTAGAAGCCACCCTCCGGGCCCCTCATCTCGCGCAAAGCCCAATCCAAGGTGTCTTCGCATACCTCCAGCAGGGCCGGGTCGCCAGAGAGCCGATGGCCGTGCAGGTAGGCCCGTGCGAGCAACGCGTTGTCGTAAAGCATCTTCTCGAAATGGGGCACCGTCCAAGTCGTGTCGACCGCATAGCGGTGAAAGCCACCGCCGACCTGGTCGTGGATGCCGCCACCCGCCATCGCCTTCAAGGTGTATAGCGCCATACGGGCCTCAGCTGAGGCTTCTTGTCTTCCCGGTGCGAGGGTATCCAGGCTTGGGGAGGAGGAAAGCTCGCGCCCATCGTGGGCCTCGGTTCGGCACATCAAAAACCCCAACACCGAAGCTTGTGGAAACTTTGGCGCTCCGCCGAAACCCCCTTGCACCGAGTCATAAGACCGCTCCAAGCGCTCGACCGCTTCGTCGAGCGAAGCCTCCCCGAAAGGCGCATCCGACGGCTTCAGCAGTGCGCCGCCGGACAAGCGCTCACGCAACTGCTCGCCGCCGGCTCTGATCTCCTCGCCGCGCTCGCCCCACGCTTCGCTCAGGGCGAGCAGGACCTGCTTGAAGGACGGCATCCCGGGTCGGTCCTCCGGTGGGAAGTACGTGCCGCCGTAGAACGGCAGGCCCTCGGGGGTCAGGAACACGTTGAGCGGCCAGCCGCCATGGCCGGTCATGCCTTGGACCGCCTCCATGTACAGCGCGTCCACGTCGGGGCGCTCCTCCCTGTCCACCTTCACGCACACGAAGGCATCGTTCATCAACCGAGCGGTGTCGGGGTCCTCGAAGGACTCGCGCTCCATCACATGGCACCAGTGGCAGGCCGAGTATCCGATCGAGACGAGCACGGGCACGTCGCGCTCCTTGGCGAGATTTAGCGCGGCTTGGCCCCAAGGCAACCAATCGACCGGGTTCTCGGCGTGCTGGCGCAGGTAGGGCGAGCTCTCGGCGGCAAGCGCGTTGGACACGAGCCTCAGCCTAGACGCGCAAGCGGGGGCGCCGGGAAGCCCAGGTCGAGCGGGAGATCCCCCATCGCCAGGACGGGCGTGGCGCCGGCGCGCGCCAGCTTCACTTTGGCCAGGCTCACATCGAAGCGATGGCCACCCAAGCTGCCACTCACACTCATGCTTGCGCCGACCCTGACCGTGCCGGTCGCGGCACGCGAACCTTCCACCCGCAGATCGGTGGGGCGCAGGCGACCTTTCACGACCGGGAAGGAGCCCGTGATCTGCACCCCGTTCACAAACGACAGCCGGTGCAGTCGCAATGCCGAGGAGGTGATCTGGGCGAAGCCTCCGCGTAGTCCCCCGAAGCTGGAGCCGCTGGGCAGTTCCTGGTCGGCCTGCAGTGTCGCCCCGACGACTTGCCTTTCAAGGTCGAGGATTGTGTCGAGCACCACCGCCAAAGTGCTGCCCGGGGCGCCGCTCAACCCGCCCACCGGTTTGACCGCTGTCAGTTTGGACGGTGTGATCGGCGTCGGCGCGAACGGATTGTGGATCGTGCCGCACTGTTGGGCTGTCTCGCTGGAGAAGAAGTCCTTCAAGGCGGTCTGTGCGCAGCCGCTGAAGTCGGTCCCAAGCACGGAGTGGCCCGTATAGGGCACCACCACCAGCTGTGCTCCCGGAATGCGGGCCGCGACTGCTTCGGCGCCCGCGGTTGGCGTCCGCAGATCCTGGGCGCCGCTCAAGATCAAAGTCGGCACGCTCGGCAATGTCCCCACGGTCGGTGGCGCAGGAGCAGCGTTGGGCCACTGCACGCAGCCCGGCAACACGCTGTCCACCCAAGCGGTGCTCGCATCAAACGGATAGAAATCGCCGGCCGGCAGCGCCCGTAGAGCAGCGATGCCTTCGGTGAGCCTGATCTTCGGCGCTGCTGCCCGTTGCCACGGCAGCGCGGACTCTTCGCAAGTGGTGTCCACGAACAGCGCTTCGTCGATCCCGTCCGAGCTCGCGAACGGCGTGCCCGGCAAATTGGGGATCAGCCCCTCGGACAACAGGTTAAGGCGCAGCAACGGAGCCGGATCGCCGCGCAAGGCCGACTGCACCGAAGCCGGCAGCAACGCCCTCAGGGCCGGATTCAAATCGCCCGCGCCGATCAGGTTCAACAGATCCACATTCGAGACTGTCGCGCGGTGGCGGTGTCCTGTGCCGTCGTACACCCAGCCGCTAAGAGCATGTGTGTGCAGGCGGGCCGCCAATCGAGCGACGTCCCCAAGCGGGTCGGTGGTGATGCCGTTGCAGGCGCCGTCCGAGCACAGCTGTTCGAACACCGGCTTCATCGCTTTGAACATGCCCACCGAGAAGGGATCCGCGCGTTCGGGCGGCACAACCGAATCAAGTACCAAAGCTTCCACGTTCTGTGGATAGCGTTCGGCGTACTCCAGTGCCACCTTGGTGCCATAGGAGACGCCGAACAACACCAGCTTTTCGTAGCCTGCTGCTTGGCGTAGCGCCTCGATGTCAGCGACCGATTCCTGGGTCGTATAGCCGCCTCGCCGCGGACCGATCTGTTGCGCGCAGCGTTCGAATGCCTGGCCGATCGACCCCAGCGCTTCGGTGCCTTCCAAAGCCGGGCAACTCAATGCGCCGGAGCTGCCCGTGCCACGCTGGTCGAACACGACCAGATCTCTGGTCGTGAGTGCCGGGCCGATCGTCTTGGCCATTCCCGCAGCCAGCGGCACGGCCGCCTGGCCAGGTCCCCCGGCGAGAGCCACCACGGCCGCTTTGCTGGGCGTGGGGTGGGCGGGATCTGGATCAAGGCGCTCCACGTTCAGGTTCACACTGCCGCCCACCGCGCCGCTTCGCTCGAGCGGCACGCTCAAGGTGGCACACGAAAAGCCGCTCGCGGACGCACTTGTGCACGGCGTGAAAGTCATGGCACTCGCCGGGCTCGCGGTTGCGAGCGCAAGGACGCCGCAGAGCAGCGGCGCGCCGAGTATCAGTGTCGGAATCCGCCGCGCCACAGGCTCAGACGTTAGCGTCAGATCCGTAAGGGTCCGTAAAGGCTTCAGCCGACCATGTAGCGCAGCAGTGCGCTCTCACCGTCGGCTCTGAGTGCCTGCAACCGCTTGGGGTCCGCCAGAAGCCCGCTCAAGCGTGTTTGCAACTCCGCGCTTGCCTGCTCTCGCAGATCCAAGGATGACTCACTCGTTTCAAGCCCGCTCGCTTTGGGGGCCGTCACATGCACCCGTTGTCCCGCCAGCGTGCCCGTCAGAGTGCCGTGTGCGTCGATCTCGATCGTGCCATGAACCGCCTTCGAGCCGCCGATCCTCAGCTTTGCACCGGCGGTCGTGACATTGCCAGACACGGTTACACCAGGCACGTAAGAGTAGTGGTGCAACGCCAATCCGCCGTGATCTGTGCCGCCCCAGCCGGCGCGCAGGCCGCCCGTGCTCACCGGGCGCCCGAGCAGGCTTTCGTCGAAGTGTCCGAGCAGCGCCAGCGCGATCTGGCGGTCGAAGTCTGCCAGCGTCAACACAACCGCGCCGGCCGTATGGCCGGCGGCGCCGTGGTCTCCTCGCGCTAGCGGACTTTCGGCCAGGCTTAGTGGCGGTAGCGGCGTTGGCAACAACAGCGAGGCCGGCTTCCTCTGCGTGCACTTGCGCACCTGCTTGCCCGCGAACAGGGCCTGCAGCGCCTGCTCGGAACAAGGCGTGGGGTCTGAGCCGAGCACCGAGTGACCCGTATTGGGCACCACCAGCAACTGGGCGTCCGGTATCTGCGCCGCCACCTGCCTGGCGTTGGCGGTGGGAGTCCTCAGATCGTCTTCGCCGCTCAGGATCAGCGTCGGCACATTTGGCATCGCTCCGGTGCCCGCTTCCGGGGCGCCCGGCGTGAAGGGCCACTGGGCGCAGGCCGGCACGTCGCTCGAGTCGAGCGCATTGGCCGCGGTGAACGGGGCGAACGCCTTCGTCGGCCGCTTGAGCAGCGCAGCCACCGCTTCGCGCATTCGCGTCTTCGGGCCGGCAGAGCGATTCCAAGGGAAATCGGTCTCGTTGCAGATCGTCGCGAAATAGAGCGGCGAGTCAAAGCCCTCGCTCAAGCTTTCTTCGCTTTCTTCCGGCCCTTCGGCCCTGCTCAGCAGGCGCGCCAGCGCAGCCGTGTCGCCGCGCACCGCCGATCGCACCGCTGCCGGGAATTCCGAGCGCAGCACCGGGTCCAAATCGCCCTCGATCAGCGTCCCGATCAGGTCGTTGCTGGAAATGCCAACCTCGTGCGCCTTGCCTTCGCCGTCGATCGCCCGCCCGTCGATCTGCCCACCGTCGAGACTTTTGACCAAGCGCGCCAGATCACTCACGGGCGACTTGGTGATGTGCGCGCATGCGCCGGCTCCGCACAATTGCCTCAATACGCGCCCGACCGCTTCGAAAGTCGTGAGGTCGAACGGTTCGGGGCCGGAGGGAGGCACGACCGAGTCGAGCACCAGCGCCTCGACGTGGCTTGGATAGATCTGGGCGTAGCGCTCGGCGACCTTGGTCCCATAGGAGGTCCCGTACAGCACCAGCTTTTCATAGCCGCCCGCCTGACGGATCGCCTCGATGTCGGCGACAGTGTCAGCCGTCGTATAAAGACCGCGCGTAGGACCTATCTGACCCGCGCAGATTGCCACCGCTCCAGGTGAGCCGCCGCCCGTCAGGTGTTCAAAGGCTGGGCAGGACAGCGGATGGGACAATCCCGTGCCGCGCTGGTCAAAGGCGATCACGTCGCGAGTGTCCGCGATCTTGCCAAGGATCTGGCCGAATTGGCTGAGAAACGGGATCGCCGACTGTCCCGGCCCGCCGGCCAGCGCGATCACCGCGTCTTTCGCTTCTCCCACCGGGGCACGATGGCGGCGCATTGCCAATGCGATTGTTCCCGGCGTCGCGCCGCTCGGGTCGATCGGCACGGTCAGATGGCCGCAGGCCACATCGTTCGAATCCCCGCACGGAGTCCATGCGATCTGGGCCTGAGCTGCCGTCACCGGCAGTGCCGCGCAAGCGGCGCTTGCCAGGAAAGCGCCCAGAAGTGTCCTGGCGACTCGTAGCATCAATCGGAATCTAACTGACCTCGTGTGTCCATGCTCCAGTGGCTCTCAGCGCGAGAGAAGGAGCGAACGGCGCGACGAGGAGTAGCCGGGTACGCTCATGCTCCAGTGGTCTATCCCCGCGAAACGATCGAAGCGCCCGACGCCCCCGCGGCGATCGGCCCCTACAGCCACGCCGTGCGCGCCGGTTCGTTGCTGTTCTGCTCGGGGCAGATACCATTGGACCCCGCCACCGGCGAGATTGTGGGGGAGACCTCTGGCGAGCAAGCACGTCAATGCTTGCTCAACCTAACCGCCGTCTGCGACGCAGCCGAGGCCTCGTTGGCCGATGCCGTGCGTCTCACCGTCTACATGACCGACCTGGCGCGCTTCGCCGAGGTCAACGAGGTGTACGCCTCGTTCTTTCCCGGCGATCCGCCCGCACGTGTGGCGATCGGTGTGGCGGCGCTGCCCAAGGGCGCGCAGGTCGAGATCGACGCGGTCGTCGCGCTTCCGACCGATTAAATATTTGGGGAAGACAGGGCCGCATGCGGCCCTGTCCGGGACGGTACATGTACCGTCCCGCCGACAGGCGCATGCGCCTGTCGGATATTCACTAGCCCACAGGCCAATGCTCGACGTCGAGCTCGGCCATCGGAAAGTGCTTGGGGTTGCCCGTGGCGAGGCGCGCGCCGATCCCGACGGCGGCGGCCGCGATCAGGCAGTCGGCCTGACTGAGCGTGATGCCGTTGCGCGCGTGCTCTCTACGCCAGCGCCCGGCGCGCGATCCCTCCGGGCGCCCGAGCGGTGCCAGTTGGAGGCCTCCCAGGAACTGCGTGACCCGAGGTTCCTCCTGCTCGCGAGTCCCGCGCAGCACCTCCTCGATGTTCACGGCACAGACCCACGGTACCTGCGAGCTGTGGCGCAAGTCGCGTAGACGTTGGGCTGCCGGGCGGTTGCGCAGCGCGTCGATCAGGACGGTGGTATCGAGCAGCAGACGCAAGCGGTTAGCCGACGCGAGCGGAATCGCCCGTGCGTTGCGCCGCGACCCAACCAGCGGTGTCGCGGTCCCACTCGTGCGTGGTCTCCGAGAGCGCGCCGAGGCCCGCTTCGATGTCCTCCCAGCGCTGATCGTCCTCGAGCGCGCGGCGCAGGGTCTCAGAGATGAACGCACTGCGCCGACGTGCTCCGATACGCCGATCGAGTTGCTCTATGAGCGCATCGTCAAGGCTTATGTGCACACGCATGGCCACAACTTAGCACACAGCTACAAGCTTCCTTCCTCCACGTCCCACCCCTCCTGGCGCGCGCTATAGCGGACATACCCAATCTCAGCTCGGGTGTCGACCCGCGCGCCTGGAATGGTGGAGGTTATGGCTGTGGCCAGGGCATCCCAGCGGCGCCACGATGGACCCGCTGCGATTCGCAGTCGACCTGCGCGCGAGATCAATCGCGTCGTATCGCTCTCACGGGGCAACTGCGCACCGAAAGCAGGACACGATGAGTGCCTGTTTCAATCCACAGCGCGACGGACGTCAGATTTGGTCTGATGGCAGTAGCGGCCCTGCTCGTTCGAGTCATCGACGGACGCTCGCGCGTAGTTACGAGGTCGGGTCGCGCAACTGTGCCCGGCGGACCTTGCCGCTCGCGGTCTTGGGCAGCTCGGCGACGAACTCGACGATGCGCGGATACTTGTAAGGGGCCGTCTCGCGCTTCACATGCTCCTGTAGGTCGCTCACGAGCTCGGGGGACGGCTCGTAGCTGTCGCGCAGGACCACGACCGCGCGCACGACCGCGCCGCGCTCCTCGTTGGGGGCGGACACGGCTGCGGCCTCGGCCACGGCCGGATGGGCCACGAGGGCGGACTCCACCTCGAACGGGCCGATACGGTAGCCCGCCGAGATGATCACATCGTCGGAGCGCCCCTCGAAGCGCAGGTAGCCGTCGTCGTCTTGCACGACCCGGTCGCCGGTGTGCCACAGGCCGCCGTCCCGACGATCCCGCACCGTCCAGCCGCCGCCGGCCTCGCGTCGGACGCCCTCGCCGAGATAGCCGAGGAAGAACGTGGGCACGCTCGTCGGATCGGCCACCAGCTCCCCGTCGACCACACTCAGCCGCACCCCCTGCAGCGCCATGCCCATCGAGCCGAGCCGGGCCGGCTGGCCGATCGCCATGCCCGTCATCTGCCCCGTCTCGGTCTGCCCGTAGCCGTCGCGGATGTCGAGGCCGGTCGCCTCACGCCAGGCGCGCAGCACCTCCGGGTTGAGCGCCTCGCCCGCAGCCACCATGCCCTTCAGGGTCGGCAGGGCCCGCAGCGTCGTGCGCTTGGCGATCACGCGGTACTCGGTGGGCGCCATGCACAGCACGCTCACCCGCTCGCGCTCGATCAGATCGAGGCGCTCGTGCGGATCGAAGCGCGCATCGTGCAGCAGCGCCGGTGCGCCCATCAGCCATGGCGCCATGAACACGTTGCGCGCCGACTTGCTCCACCCTGACGCGGCCGTGCACCACACCAGCTCGCCCGCGCTCGCGCCGAGCCAGCGCTCGGCCTGCACGCGCTGCCCGTACAGGTAGCGCTGGCCGTGCACCACCGCCTTCGGCTCGCCCGCGGTGCCGCTCGTGAAGGTGATCAGGGCCGGGTCGTTCTCCTCCAGGTCCGCCGGTGGAGGAGGGGGGATGTGTATGTCTGTTGGGGGTGCCCCGTGCGCGTGTGCGCGCAGGGGCGCAGGGCACCCCTTTTTGGAAGCACCAACCCACAACACTTCACAGCGTGGCCTCGCCGCTTCGAGCTCCTCGGCGTTGCGCTCATCCGCCACGATCAGCTCCGGCCGTGCCACCTCCAGGCGCAGTTCAAGGTCCTTTGCGCGCAATTGCTCGGTGCAAGGCAGGACCACCGCGCCGATCCGAAAGCAGGCCATCATCGTGAGTACCCACTCCGGCCGGTTGCCGATCAGGGTCATCACAACGTCGCCGCGACCAACGCCCCGCGCGCGCAGGGCGCTTGCCATTAGAGCGCCTTTGGCCGCAACCTCCCCGAATGTCCACTCTCGGCGCGTCCCGTCGCGGGCCAGCTCCACCAGCGCGAGGCCCTCGGGTGGTCGGTCACGAAGGAGGTCGGATGCGAAGTTCACGCGCGCAGTCTGCCATGCCTGAAGCGATTGGACGGCGTCTCGCGCGATTTGTCTCGCCCTACCCAGGTATCCTGCGGGGACCGCCTTGTTCCCGACCTTTGGAGTCCCTTGCGCATGGCTGTAGCCCCCGCCCCCTACACCGAGAAGACCGACGAGCAGAAGGCCATCACCGAGATGGTCCACCAGTTCGCCGACGAGCAGATCCTCCCCAACGCCGAGCACTACGACCACGAGGACCTGTTCCCCGAGCCGATCGTCGAGCAGATGAAGGAGCTTGGCTTGTTCGGGGTCACGATCCCCGAGGAGTACGGCGGGATGGGTCTCGACCTCACGACCTACGCGATGATCGTCGAGGAGCTCTCGCGTGGCTGGATCTCGATTTCGGGCGTCATCAACACCCATTTCATCGGTTCCTACTTGCTCATGAAGTTCGGCTCCGAGGAGCAGAAGCAGAAGTATTTGCCTCGCATGGCCACCGGCGAGATCCGCGCTGCCTTCTCCCTGTCCGAGCCCGAGCTCGGCTCCGACGTGCAGGCGATCAAAACGGCCGCCAAGAAGGGCGAGGACGGCAAGTACGAGATCAACGGCCAGAAGATGTGGGTCACCAACGGCCTCATGTCCTCGCTTGTGTTCGTGCTCGTCAAGACCGACCCCGACGCCCAACCGCGCCACAAGGGCTTCACGTGCTTCATAGCGGAGAAGGAGGGCGGTGTCTCCGAGAACACGGGCGACTACGCAGGTCTGATCGTGCCGGAGAAGCTCAAGAAGATGGGCTACAAGGGCGTCGAGTCGACCGAGCTGGTGTTCGACGGCTACAAGTGCCCCGCCGAGAACGTGCTCGGCGGCGAGGAGGCCGGTCTCAACAGGGGTTTCGCCCAGATGATGGATGCCTTGGAGGTCGGCCGTGTCAACGTCGCCGCGCGAGGCGTCGGCATCGCCCAGCGCGCCCTCGAGTTGGGTCTGCGCTACTCCCAGGAGCGCAAGACCTTCGGCAAGCCGATCGCCGAGCACCAGGCGATCCAGTTCAAGCTCGCCGACATGGCCACCCAGGTAGATGCTGCCCGCTTGCTCACGTTGCGCGCCGCGCGCCTGAAGGACGCAGGCGAGCGCTCGGACCTGGAGGCCGGCATGGCCAAGCTGTTCGCCTCCGAGGCCGGCCGCTTCTGTGTCGAGGAGTGCTTCCGCATCCACGGCGGCTACGGCTACTCAAAGGAGTACGAGATCGAGCGTCTCTACCGCGACGCGCCCCTGCTCTTGATCGGCGAGGGCACCTCCGAGATCCAGCGCATGGTGATCGGCAAGAAGCTACTCCAGCGCCACAAGATCTGATGGCGATTGC
Source organism: Solirubrobacteraceae bacterium (assembly GCA_049588415.1). GTDB lineage: Bacteria > Actinomycetota > Thermoleophilia > Solirubrobacterales > Solirubrobacteraceae > Palsa-744. Next base: position 81,901 of record JBAVYU010000056.1, on the reverse strand, counting down.
CGATAACCGCAACGGGGAAGAGGTAGCCGATGGCCGGTGACGCCAAGGACCTGATCGAGACCGCCGCGCGGCGCTTCGTTGAGGAAGTGCCCGCTCTTGCGCCGATGAAGATCGTCGTCGGGGTTGAACTACAAGGCAAAGGCGACGTCCAGTTCTTCCGCCTGGAGATGCCCGACTTCAACGTCACCAAGGGACCCGCCGACGACGCCCGCATCAAGGTCGAGATGCGCCGCGAGTTCTTCAACATCATGGCCACCGAGGGCAAGGTCGCCGACTGGATCGAGGCCTTCACCTACGGCAAGGCCAAGGCCACCGGCCCCTCCCAATTCCTCAAGCTGATCTCCACGGTCGTGGACAAGCAGCAGGAACGTGAACGGCTCAAGTCAGCAAGAAAGCACGCCTGACGCTCGAGACCAGCGTCTAGACATTCGCTGAGCAAGCCAGACAAGGACGCAGCAAGTGAAGTGTGCTTTGCACACGAACGAGCGAGGACGCAGTATGGCGCCGCTCAGCGAACGTCTAGTGGTAGGCGAGAATCTGCTGGGCCAAGAAGGCAAGTGAGGCGAGCATGAACACGCACATCACGATCAGTGAGAAGTTTTCGCTCACGGCCTCTATAGCTTAGCGGTGTGGGCGGCCTTCGTGGTCGCTCAACCGACGTGCGTCGCGGGTGAGGTGCCCAGCACGTTGCCGTTCGCGTCCAGCGCCCGGACCTCAATGTATGTGGCGCTCGTGACCACCGTCGAGGTGCCCTGAAAGCCGACCTTCGGCCAGCTCATAAGCGGGACCAGCACGGTGGGGGAGGAGCCCCCGAACACCTGCCACGAAGCCACGTCCGTCGCCCCATTCCAGCTGGTGCTCACCGTCACGCTGCTTCCGCTTCGCTTCGCCACGAGCGCGGGCTCTGTTTCCGGCTGGCCGCTCCAAGGCGCCAGGTAGGTCCTGAAGTCCTGCACGTTGTGCCCAAGCGTGCCGTCCAGTAGCACGTGACCGGCCGAGTCGTACTCGGTGAAGTTGGGCAGGTTTCCATAACCCATGAGCCAATTGCCGCCCGGCAGCGACAGAGTGTTGCCTTGCGCGGGCGCCAGCAAGGTCTTCGTTGGGTTCGTGAATGCTTTCGCCAACGCAACGGTCTTGGCGCCATAATCGGGCTTCAACAGTACGCCCCTGGACTGCTTCTCCTTGGGTGGGGTGGAACCGTTGTCGAACACCGAGATCAGGCCTCCTGGCTGCCATTCGGCGTCGTGCTGCCAATACGTTTTCGCGCCCGGCCCCAGCTTGAAGGTCGAGTGCTTGCCGCCCAGCTGCCAGTTGAAGGCACCCGTCTTGAGATCGATGTCATATAGCGCCCACGAGTTGCGCGCCGAGATCAACAGGTCGTCGGAGGTCCCCGGATCGGCCGAGTTGACGTGGATGTAGTCCCACGGATTGCCGTTGCGCGGGATCGGGTTATTGGAGTCGCTCAGCGGTATATGGCCCAACGCATGCCACTCCCACATGACCAACCCCGTCTTGACGTCGATCTCCTGGATGACCGAGTCAGTCAGCACGCCGCCCGCTCCCTTCAGCGAGGCGGTTTTCATCTCGATCGGGTCGAACTCGTCGATCCAGGCGGTGCCTTCCGGGGTCAGCCTGATCTCATGCAGATCGGCCTTATAGCCGTTGCCCGCCTTCACGCTGCCGATGCGTTTGTAGGAGGTGTTGTAGATCACGTCTTCGCCCTGCCCAAAGCCCACCTTCAAGATGCGCCCCTGCCACCAGGTCAGCACAGGCTTGCCATCGAACTGCTGGACCTGGAAGTTGGTCGACTCATAGCCTTTGGCCAACGGGTGAAACCAGACGAGCGCCCCATCTTGTTCGGCGATCATCGGCCCCGGTGTGCCCTCGCCCTGGTAGGGAGCCAAGAACAGATCGCCTGGCGCCGTCCCCGCCTGTGCTTTGGTCGTGATCGTGACGGTCGAAGGCGTCAGGCTCGGGGCTGAGGCGTAGTGCTGTATCGCGTGCGGGTCGCCCGGGTTGTTGGGGAACTCGACCTGGCTCACATTCGCCTGGTGGGCGACCGTGAAGATCGTCGTCACCGGCTCCTCAGGCGTTGCCCCACCCGTGCCCACGAGTGCGTGCACGGCCACCTGCTCGCCTGCCTTGAATGGGATGTTGGGCACGAAGCTCTCGCCCGTCCCGGTCGAGTAGCGCTTCAATTTGCCCGGGTGGTTGCCGCTGCGAGAGCCCACCACACTCACGTTCGACACGGTCGTGCCCGCTTCCCCCAAGAAACTGATCTGGGTGTCCGGCGAGGCGTCCTCGGTACCCGGCATTGGCGAGACGGCGATCGAATTGGCCTGTGCCTCGGCGCGATCGGCTGTCGGGGTTAGTCCTTTCGTCGACGCGCTGCTGGCCCCGCTGTCGCCGCACGCACAAAGGGCGCCACACAGGGCCATCGCCGCAACCAGCACGCTTGCGCGCATCGTCTTCGAACCGTTCCCACCCATCATCGAATTCCCCCTACCAATCGTCGTCGTCGAACGCCACAAGCCGTGGTCCATGGTCCAGCGCCGCCAGCGTCATCCAGCCACAGGCGAGAACGGCCGCGAAGTGCCGATCACGTGACCTTTTATATCCCTTGCCTGCAACTCGAAGCTCCGGTAGCTGCCCACCACTGGGATTTCCGTCTCAAACCCGGACCTGGCAAGGTTCGCTACGACCTTCAAGCTACCGGCGTCCGCGCCGGCAAGCACCCGCCAAGAGGCGACTTGCGTGGCGCCGTTCCAACTCGCGTACACCGTGGTCTTGTCCCCTGCTTGGCGAGCCGCTCCCGCGGGCTTGGTGAGCGGCAGCCCGACCCAAGACTCGAGCGTCGAGCGGTAGCTCAGATCCGGCCCCGGGAAACGGCCTTGCAACAGCTGTTTGCCTGTGCGGCTGTACTCTGAGAGATACGGTTCCGAGCCCCAGCCGATGAACGCGTTGCCGTTTGGCAGCGGCTGGGTGTCGCCCATGTATTCGGTTTCGAACTGATCCCCGCCCGGGTATTGGGTTGCGAGCTTTGCCGTCTTCGCGTTTTCGTCCAGCGCCAGCACCAGCCCGCGTGAGGCCCCCGTGGCGGGGACTGAGGTGCCGCCGCCAGTCAGCTGGCAGCAGTGATCGTCGAACAGCGTCACCGTAGAATCTGAATGCCCGCCCACCCCGAACGCGACGTCGTGCTGCCATTGGAATTCCGCGCCCTTGCCGAACGCGAAGCTCGAGCGCTTACCGCCCAGCGTCCATTCGATCCGTCCGCTGGCGGCGTCGACCAGGTAGGCGGCCCACGTGTTGCGCATCGACACCAAGAACTGGCCCTTGTCGGTCAGCGAGATTGAGTTCACGTGGTATGCGTCCCACGGGAACCCGTTCGTCGGCACGCTGGCATAGGAGTCCTCCAGCGGAATGTGATCGAGCGCGTCCCAGCTGCTCAACAGCTTGCCCGTCTTCAGGTTGTACTCCTGCACCGCCGAGTCGATCAGCGCGCCGTTGTAGGCGCCACCGTACTTCGACAGGTCCTTGGCGATGTTCTTGTTGGCCGTCACCCACGCGTCTTCGCCTCTGATCACGATCTCGTGCAGCGTCAAGACCCAGCCGTCCCTCCCTTTCAGGTGCGCGACAGGTTGATAGTGCTGGTTGGCGATCACGTATTCGCCGCTCTCGGTCTGGCCCGTGTTCGTGACGACCCCCTGCCACCAGGCGAGCGCCGGCTTGCCGCCGTAGGTTTGCAGGCTCAGATTGGAGGCCACCGCCTTTTCGGGCACCGGCTCGAACCACACCGGCTGCAGGTCGTGGTCGAGGATCAACGGTCCGCTCTGGCCGACCAGCGGGGGATAGTTGAGGTTGTAGAAGTTGGCGGTGAAGATGAATCCCGGCGCCAGCGCCGCGGTTTGGGTTCTACCTTCCGTTTGCAGCTTGGGCGGATGCAGCGTCGGCTCGGTCACGAAGCTGTAGGCGCCTTTGGTCGTATAGGCCCCGACCGGCGCCCCATGCGAGCCGGCGAAGGCCAGATCGACCGCCACGAAGACCACCAGCACCGCCGCGATTGCGAGCGCCAATGGGCGAGCCGAAGCTGCTTTATCGGGCTTGGCCATCGCCGTGAACGTGACCAGCGCCGCCGCCGCCGCCAGCCCCGCGCCGATCAGGTAGGCCAGCCTGAAGCCGTCGGTCAGCGCCTGTGGCACAAGCGCCCCGGCTCCGATCAGCTTGCTGGAGTGCTGTGTCGCCAGCGTCACCAGCACGGCCAGGCCGAGCCCGCCGCCGATCTGGCGCGAGGTGTTGACCAGGCCCGAGGCGAGTCCGGTCTGGCCCTCCTTGGCGCCCTGCGTGGCGGCGATCGTCGAGGGCACGATCGACAGCGCGATGCCGGCCGCGGTCAGCAGGCCCGGGATCATGATGTACACGATCGGGCTGCCGCTGGCTCCGATCCCCGCCAGCAGCAACATCCCGCCGGTCAGCAGGATCAGCCCGCCGCCGAGCACCGCCTTCACACCGAACTGGCCTACCAGCTTGCCCGCGCGCGAGGCCACCAGCATGATCATCAAGGTCATCGGCAGGAAGATCAGACCGGTGTGCAGTGGCGACAGCCCCAACACCTGTTGCAGATAGAGCGAGCTCACGAACCACATCGGGAACAGTGAGGCGCTGAACAACAACACGATGTTGTTGGCGACCCGCAATGGCTTGGTCAGCTCCTTGAAGGGGATCAAGGGTTCTGAGGCGACCCACGTCTCGATCGCGACGAACACGCCAAGCAGGGCGATGCCGCCGATGATCGGGCCGAGCGCGGCCGTCGTGTCCCAGCCGGCCAAGCCCGCTTCGACCACGCCAAAGACCAAGACCATCTGGCCGATTGTCAGCGTCAATGCGCCCGCGAGGTCGAAGGTGCGTCCTGGGGCTCTGCGGCGCTCACTTACGACGGCGTAGGCGATCGCGGCCGCCACGATCGCAATCGGGGGGTTGATCAACAGCACCCAACGCCAGCTCAGCTCCTGGGTGATGAGGCCTCCGAACAGCATTCCCGCCGCGCCGCCCAGCCCGTTCATGGCCGCCCAAGCGCCGATTGCCCTGTTGAGCTTCGGTCCGGGCGCGAACGAGGAGGTGATCACCGCCAGCGAACAGGCGGCCATCAGGGCGCCGCCGAGTCCTTGCGCGGCGCGGGCCGCGATCAGCGTGGTGCGGTCGTTGGCGATGCCGCCGGCCAGAGAGGCCAGCCCGAACAGGAGCAGGGCCAGCACGAACATCCTGCGCTGACCGAAGTGGTCGGCCGCCCTGCCGCCCAGCATCAAGAAGCCCGCGAACGTGATCGCGTAGGCGTCGACGATCCACTGCAGTTCCGGGGCCGTGAAGTTGAGGCTCAGCTGGATCGAGGGCAACGCCACGTTGACGATGCTCAGGTCGAGGATGACCATGAACTGCGCCACGCAGCACACGCCCAGGAGCCAAGCCTCGCGCGAGCCCAGCTTGCGTTTGGGTGGCTGCGGCTCGGTGCTCTGGGGGTTCGTTGGCGTGACGGTGCTCATGCCCGGCGCTCCCGGACGGAACGGGCTGGGGATTGTGTTGCGGAAAGGGGTGCCCTATGCGCGCGCGGGGGGTGTCGCGGTGGGTGTGGTCCAGGGTTTGCTTCGGAAAGGGGTGCCCTACGCGTGCGCGAGGGGTGTCGTGGTGGGTCTGGTCCAGGGTTTGCTTCGGAAAGGGGTGCCCTACGCGCGCGCGGGAGGCCTCCTGGACGGCTGGTAGGGTGGGCCTCGAAATGGGCGAGCGACAACGAGAGGCCGGCCGATGAGACGAACGTCACTGGCCGCCATGCTAACGCTACTGGCCGTCCTCGCGGCCACTCTGGCGGTAGCTGGGTGCGGCGGCAAAACAACGAGCACTTCGACCTCGACGTCGACGAGCGGCGCCACGACCACGACAGGCACGGCTCCGCACAAGCACTCCACCAAGCCGGCCTACTGAACCGCAGGTTCAGCGGCGAGCCGAGTTGCCGGCTTGCGGCGCAGGTAAGCCGATGGCGGGTTGGCTGGGGTGGCGTGCTCATCCTGTGGAGGGCAGGGCGGCGGCGTACGAGGTGACTGCGACGGGCTTCGAGACGCCGAGCACACGGCCGGCCGAGTCGAGCGCCTGGACGGCGGCGTAGGCGTACTTCTTAGGCAAGGTCGTCGAGCTTTCAAAGCTGCTCGCCGGGATTCCGGTCTGAGCCTTGAGCGAATTGGGCTTCGCTCCCGCGAGGACCCGCCAAGAGGCCACTTCGGTGGCCCCGTTCCAGCTCATATGCACGATCGTCTCTTCGCTCGTGTCGTTCAGGTTGGCGAATGCTGTCGGCGGGCTTGCGGGGCGCCCGTTCCAGGTGAAGCGGAAGGCCCTGTAGAAGGACATGTCATAGGGCAGATGGGCGTCGAACAGCAACGAGCCGCCCGTGGCGAACTCGCTGATCGCGGGCAGGCCGCCATAGCCCACCACTGCGTTGCCGTCGGGCAAAGTCTGCATGTTCCCTTGGCTGGGAGCCAGTAGGGGCGGGTCAGGGTGCGTGTAGTTAGAGACGAGACGCGCTGTGTGGGTCTTGAAGTCCAGAGCGATTCGCAAGCCACGCGACTGTGAATGAATCGGCGGGTTCGAGCCATCATCGAAGAACGTGACGAGCCCGTTGGAAAGAATGCGCCCGTCGTGCTGCCAGGCCGTTTCGACGCCGGGGCCCAACTTGAACGAGCTCTTCAAGCCGCCCAAGCGCCACAGGATGTCGCCGCTGCCCGCTTCGATCTGGTAGCCGGCCCAGGTGCTGCGCGCCGAGATGAAGACGTTCCCGTCGGGCTGCACGTCGATCGAGTTGATGTGGAACCAGTCCCACGGGGTTGGCTTGGTCGGGGTGGTGGTCTCGGACTCCGAGGCGGCCACGTGGTCGAGGCTGTGCCATTCCCAGCGCACTAGACCCGTTCTCATATCGATCTCCTGGACGGAGGTGTCGAGGATTACCCCGTCGCGTACTCCTTCAACCGAGGAGAGGTTGCAACGGATCGGATTGAAGGCGGTCGTGTAGGACACGTCTCCCGAGGCGATCTGGAAGTCGTGCAGGTCGGCCTGCAGGCCATTGCCGCCCGGGACTTTGGCGATCGCCTGATAAGCGGAGTTCAGTACCACGTCTTCTCCCTGGCCAAAGCCCAACGAGAGCACCTTGCCGCGCCAGAAAGTCAAGGCGGGGTGGCCTTCGTAGCGCTGCACGCTCAGGTTCTCGGCGGTCTGACCCTGAGGGAGACGGTCGAACCACACAAGCCTGCCTTGCGGCGTGTAGATCAGCGGCCCATACTGTCCGGGGCCCGGTCCGTTGGTCGTGAGGATCTCGCCGGCCCCTGGATCGCGATCGGCCGTCGTGACGCTGAGAATCGGGACCTGGGCGCCTGGCAGAGTGTCGAAGCTCTCGTAGTCTGCCGGCGCGGCTTGAGGGTTGGGGAAGGGGGGAATGCTCGTCGTCGAATAGGGCGTGTCCACGCGAAATCCGAAGGCGACCGTCTTTCCGGCACGCGTGCCCGTGGATGCTCCCGTCGCGAGGATCGTGGCATGCACGCTCACATGCTCCCCAGGCTCGAATGGGGCGTCGGGGAGAAAGCTGACCCCATCGCCTTGCGAATAAGCCTGCAGCCGTCCGGGGTGAGCGCCGCTTTGCGCACCCGCCACCGACACCGCGCGAATTTGGCCGGCCGGGACCCCCAGAAAGCTGATCTGGGTGTGAGGATTGGCCGTGCCAGTTTCCGGCGCGGGCGACACCTCGAGCGAGGTCCCCGGAAGCCTGGCGTCGTGGTCGAGCGTGCTCGGCAGACAGGCGGGTGAGGACGCTTGGGCGGTACCGCCTTTGCCGGAGCCCGACAGGGCGCCGGTCGCGAGCAGGACAACGACAAGCGCTACCGCGGCGAGCGCCGGCGCGAGAAGAAGACGCGATCTGCTCATCCCGGATGGACTCCGGCGTCTGGACTCGGCGCTTGCCGCACTAAGCCGTCGCGGACTTCAGTGCTTCAGACTCCTCGGCACGCCAAGCTTGCAGCGCGCCCAAAGCGCCGTCGATCACGCGACCGAGGAACGTCTCGCGGTCGTTGACGTGGGGCAGCGGCTCGTCTGGCGTCGGGACCTCCAGGAACTCGCACAATGGACCCCAGCCTTCGCTCACGTTCCACACGAGCAACCGCTCGCTCGGCACGGTCGCTTCGACGGCGGCGTTGTGGCGCTTGAACCCGTCGATCAGCTGCTCGGGACGCTCGTGGCCGGCGGCAAATGGGGCCTCTTCGGTCCAGAACATGCGCTCGACAAGCTTCAGGTAGCGCGCCCAGCTGGGATCGACTTGGGCGCGTGCGCTGGAGAGCAGTCGGATCAAGGACTCTCCGTAACACATGTCCCAGATCGTCTCCCTGAAGCTGGGCTCCCACTTCTGCGGGTCGCGCACACTCAACAGGACCTTGGCGTCCGGGTAGCGGTCCATCAGCTCGTGCCAGAAGTACCCGCCTGGCCAGTCCACCGTGGCCTGGGCGCCTGCGAACACCTCATCCCATGGGGCCTCGCCATCGAGTGCCCGATTCCACACGTCGACCTGGTCGAGGTCGGCGATCACGTTGACCCAGTGGTAGCAGGGCTCAAAGCCCAGCGTCTCGAGCGCCACCTTCTGCGTCAGCGTGCCCGTGCGCGGCATTCCGGCCCCGATCAATCTCATCTACTTCCCTCCAGGCTCCATGGCTGTTGTAGGTCCCTGCAGGCTATTCATGGACACCTGTCGAAGGGTTTGTGAAGAAACATGTCGATAGGATGAAGAGTCTATGAAGAAAAGCCAACGAGGGGCCGCTCTTTCGCGGTTGCCGACGGGTTGCTCACGTATCCTCGTTTTCTGGCCCGCCCACCAGTCTGCCCTATGAACCCCCTAGACAGTCCAAGGGATCCATCTTGAAGGCTATAGCCGATCTCCCCGGTTTGAGAGCGCAGCCGCTCGACTGGGTGCAACCAAGCACCGGACTTCCTCACATCAGCCGGCTCGCCCTGGCCGGTCCCGAGACCTCGTTCACCCAGAGCGATGTACTCGGCTTGCTCGGCCTCTCAGACGACGAGTTCGCCCAGCGCATCTTCAGCCGTTGCGGCGTACAGCGCCGTCGCCTGACCTTGACCGACGAGTTCCTGGCGACCACTGTTCAAGGTCGCACCCACGCGATCGAGCAGCACCTGCTCGACTACGCCGTGCGGGCGATCGACGAGCTCCAGATCGATCCAGCGGAGATCGCGGTGGTTGTGAGTGCCACGCTCTATTCGCTTGGCGGGCCCACGATCGCCCACCGGCTCGTGGACCACTATGAGATGGACCCCTCCACCGACAAGTACCACGTCGTGGGCGTCGGCTGCGCGAGCGCCGTTCCGCTTGTGCGCCTGGCCTCTCAGGCCCTGCGCGATCAGCCTGGCAAGAAGGCGCTTGTGGTCGCGGCGGAGAGCATGACGGGCATTCTCATGGGGGCAGCCGAGGACGACGAGCGCAGCAAGACCGTGGGCTCCTCGATCTTCGGCGATGGCTGCGCCGCCGCTCTGATCGAGTTCGACAGTGGGACGCCGGCCAATACCGGTGCCACCCCGGCCGGTCCGGTGGTGCTCGACTCCAAGGTCCACCAAGTTGCCGGCACGTTGGGCGCCGTAAGAATGGAGCTGACTCCCGAGGACAGCTATCTCCACTTGATCCGCGAGCTGCCGGACGTGGCCAGCGAAGGCTTGCTCGAGTTGGTCGACGACTTCCTCGCAACGAACGGTCTCGAGCGCGAGGCGATCGACCACTGGCTCGTGCATCCGGGCGGACGGCGCATCATCGAGAGCGTCCAAGAAGCGCTCGACCTCTCACACGAGGACGTGGCGGCCAGCTACGACGTGCTCGCCGAGCACGGCAACATGGGCACGCCTTCGATCTTCTATGTGATGAGCCGCGCGCTGGAGCTGCGCCAGCCGCTGGCCGGCGAGCTCGGTTTGATGGTGACTGTCGGCCCAGGCGTCACCGTCGGCTTGATGCTCCTGCGCTGGTAGCCGTCTCAGGCGGCGTCCTCGGTCTGAGGTCTATGGAGGTAGCCATCGCGGGCCTATCGCCTTCTGCTCCCAAGGCGTGCGATGCCTTAGCGCCGAGAAGGCTAGGCCAGGGCGAGGACCGCGTCGTTGTCGTAGAGCTTGATCACACTGACGGTGCCCTGTGGAGCCGCCGCCAGGCATAGCCCGCACAAGACGCACTCGTCGAGGTTCTTCTCGACGATGCTCACGCCGCTGTCGGCCTGAGCGAAGATGTCGACCGGGCAGGCGTCGCTCAACTTGAGCGCAAGCTCCGCGTCGCCGGTGACCGCGTCGTCGACTTCGACGGCGATGAAGATTCCATCGGCTCTCATACCGGGCTCCCTTGCTCGATCTTGGCGCGGATCATCCCGGGGATGTCCTCGATGCGCTCGGCCACCGTGATCCCCGCCTGCGCTAGGCGCGCGATCTTCTCGGAGGCCGTGTCCTCCTTGCCTTCCACGATCGTGCCGGCGTGGCCGAAGCTCATGCCCGGCATCTCGTCCATGAAGCGCCCGGCCATGAAGGCCACGATCGGCAGACGCGATTTGTTCTCAGTCACCCAGCGCGCCAGCTCGGCCTCCATGCGTCCGCCCGGCTCGGTGTAGATGACGATGCCCTGGGTCTGCTCGTCTGCCTCAAACAAAGGCATCAGCTCGGCGTATGAGGAGCCGATGATCGCGTCGCCGCCGATCGACACGGCCGTGGACTGACCGAGGCCTGCCGCGCTGAGCGTCGAGGACATCTCGGTCGTCATGCCCCCCGAGCGCGAGATCACGCCGATCGGGCCGGGACTGTAGGCCTGGGCGGCGTTGCGCGCGGGACCGCCGATGCCGCCCATCTTGATCACGTCGGGGACGATGATCCCGAGGCAGTTGGGGCCGATGATGCGAGCGCCTCTGAGCGTAGCCAGCTCGACCATCTCGGCCACGTCGCGGCGTGGGATGCGCTCGGTCACGATCACGATCAGCTTTATGCCGTTCTCGATCGCCTCGAAGACGGCGTCCTTGGTGAAGGCAGGGGGGACGGTCACGACCGAGCCGTAGATCGGTGCGCCGTGGTGCTCGACCGCTTGGGCGACTGTGTCGAACACGGGTACTCCGTGCACATCGCGCCCCAGGCGCCCCGGCGTCACCCCGCCGACGACCTTCGCGCCGGCGCCGTAATCCAAGCACTCGCGCGTGAGGTTGACGGCCTCGCGTCCGGTGATGCCTTGGACGATGAAGGTTGTGTCTGCGTCGATCAGGATGCTCATGCCGCGACTCCTTGAATCTTCTCGACCGCTCTGCGTGCGGCCTCGTTGAGCGAGACGGAGCGGTCGGCGTAGTCGACGCCGTACTTCTCGAGGATCTTGAAGCCCTCCTCCTCCCAGGCGCCCGGGATCCTGAAGATCGCGATCTTCTCGGAGGGATCCATGCCCAACTCCAAGCAGGCCTTGATCACGCCGCGGGCGACAATGTCCACGCGGGTGTTGGAGACGATCGACATCATCACTGCGATCTTGTCCACGCCAGGCTTCTGCAGCACCAGCTTGGCCAAGCCGCACGCCTTGGCGACCGAAGGGTTGCCGCCGATCTCGCAGTAGTTGGCGGGGTCGCCGCCGTGGGCCCTGACTGCGTCGAACAGCGTGAGCGAACCGCCCCCGGCGCCGATGACGAGGCCGAGGTTGCCGTCGAACTCGGTCACGTTGCCCGCCACGCCGCGGTGGTCTGTGGCGTCGACCGCCTCGCCCGCGAGCTCGAAGGGAGTCGCCTCGCGCGCCTGGCGAGTCTCCTCGTCGCCCACACCGAGTTCCTTGAGCAGCTTCTTGTGGCGGCCTCTTGCCTCGTTCTCGATGTCCATGTGGGCGTCGAGCGCCACGAACGAACCGTCCTTGAGTTGCCCGAGCGGGTTGATCTCGGCCAAGGTCATGTCGTTCTCGACGAACAGCTTGGCCAAACGCGTGACGATCGGGACGAGCTTGTTCAGGGCCGACCCGGTGACGCCCGTGGAGGCGATCACCTCCTTGGCCTCAAAGTCGCTGAGAGGCAGGATGTTGGAGAAGTGCCGGCGGCCCACCTTGTCAGGCTGCTCCTCTGCGACCTGCTCGATGTCGATGCCGCCTACCGGCGAGAAGATCATCACCGGCTGCTTGCGCGTTCCGTCCCAGACGACGCCTGCGTAGTACTCCTGGGCGACCTCGGCCTTCGGATCCACGAGCACGCCACGCGGCATGTGGCCGTTGATTTCCAGGGCCAGGATCTCGCGCGCATACTCCTCGGCCTGCTCGGGCGTGTCGGCGAACTTGACGCCACCGGCCTTCATGCGCCCGCCGGTCAGCACCTGGGACTTGATCACGGTGGGGCCGCCGATGCGCTCGGCGATCTGCCGCGCCTCGGCTGGGTCGGTGGTGAAGCCGTAGTCGGTTACCGGGATACCGGCGCGCTTGACTACCTCGCGCGCCTCAAACTCGAAGAATCTCATCGCGTCCTTGGTTGCTTGGGGACGGGGCGTCGGAACCCTATCGGGACGGCCGCCCACATGCGCTCGCGGCGACCGTCCCGTACACAGGACGCGAGGTGCTACATGACCTCGATTGTCTCGTACACGTCCACCTTGCCGCCCGCGGCGATGATCGGGCAGTCGGTGACGAGTGCCGCAGCGGCATCGAGGCTGTCCGCGGCGATAACCGAGTAGCCGGTCAGGCCGGACCCTGCGGTGCCGTTGCTACCGGAAGCGCTCACGGACGTGGATGCGCCGATCGGGTTGCCGGGCGCGACGACCGCCGAGCCGAGCTTGCCAAACCATTGTCCCCAGGCTGCCATCGCCTGTTCGCGCTCGGCCTCTGTCGCCGCCATGCCGCCACCGGTGTATGCCAGCAGGTAGTTCGCCATCTTCTTGCTCCTTCTGTTCGTGTTGTGTGTGAGAGCCTTGCCCTCGCTGCCGCCCTGGAAGTCCCCATCGGCTTCCTGAGCGGCATTGCGAGCGTCTGTCAGGACGTCTGTGCGGTGCGCTCGAGCAGGTGCGTCTGGAACGCCTCCAGCACGCCTTCCCAGCCGTGTCCGTGCGAGTCGCGGGACTCCAGTGACTCGAGGCCGGTGTGTTCGAGGACCACGGTCGTTTGCTCCCCCTCGCCACGAAAGTCGACCGCCACAGTGCTGGCGTGGCCGAGCTCGCCATCTTCCTGTTCCCACTGCCAGCTGTAGACGAGCCGAGTGGGGCGGCTCACCTCGCTGTACTCGCCTCCCGCGGTGTATTTTTTGCCGCTCTCAGGGTCTTCCATTGAGATGCGATAGCGCCCGCCGACGCGTAGATCGACCTCGGCGACGGGTGTGATCCACGCCGGATTCGCCTTCCACCAGCGTCGGAGCACCTCGGGATTGGTCCACGCGTCGAACACGTCCTCGGCGGGTGCGTCGTATGTGCGCTGTAGGCGTAGGCTGGTCTCGCTGGGCTTGGTTATCTCGGTCATTTCGACTCCTTCGCTGGTTTGTTCTCTTGCTGTGACGCTCCTTGTCGGGGCTGTTGGCGCTCCTTTTGCTCGCGCAGGTACTGATCGACGGTGTCGAGCTTGCGTTCCCACAGCTCGCGCTGATTTGTCATCCACGCGTACGCCTCGTCAAGCGGCTGCTCGCGCAGCTGCAGACGGTGCGTGCGCCCGTCGATCACGCGTGTGATCGCGCCCGCCTCCTCCAGCAACTTCAGATGCTTGCTGATAGCGGGCTTGGACACGCCAAAGTCGCCCGTTGCCTCGCCGACGGTCATCTCGCCACCGGCAAGGCGTTCGAGGATGCTGCGTCTTATTGGGTGCGAACAGGCGACGAAGGTGCGGTCCAGAAGGGCATTGTTAGCCATATGGTTAACAATAGCAGCTCCGTGGATCTACCACGCGAGCAGTCGGGCGCGGCTTCCGTCCTACACTTTGATCTTTTTGAGGACGCCTTTTTTCGACGGTTTGTGACCTTTGAGCTTCACGAGGCCCGTGGCGGTCTTGAAGACCGAGCCGGAGAGGTAGCTGGCGCTGGCGGTACTGCTCAGTTTGTAGTCACCGATTGCGAGCAGGCTCTTGCCATGGCTGTCGAGTTTTATCGACAGCGTGTCGATGCCAAGGGCAAGCGAATTGAACGAGGCCGTGCCGATCGTCTGGACCATGGTCTTCGTTTTCTTTTTTTTGCCTTTCCCGGTCGTCTTCTTGAACTTCGCGAGCAGTGTGAGATCGCCCGTGCACTTCACACCCGAGCAATGGACGACGACGGACAGGTCGCCTTTGCTGTTGACCTCATCGTTCTGGTTGGGGATAGTGAGTGATGAGACGGCTGGTGCCGGTGGTGGTGGTAGCGGCGGCGACGACGGTATGGGTTTTGAAGGGGGCGCCGGTAGTGCGTTGAGGTCTGCGACCTCTTGACCCCCGGCGTCGTTGAACGTGAGCCAGCCCTGACCGTCGGCAGCCACTGCAAGGCGAGGAATTCCCGAATAGCCAAAGCCGATCGTCGCGATGTCGCGTTCGCCGGCAAAGGTCACTCCCCCGTTGGTCGATTCCCACAGACGCATCACATATTCCCCTGCGCCGTTGATGACCGGCTGAGCCACGTATATGGAGCCTGTTGTCGGGTTCTCGTAGATGTCGCCCGAGTTGAACAGCGTGCCCGCGCTCGTGGGGATCTTCGCGATCTGCACCGGTTCCCCAAAGGTCTTGGTCGTTTCGTCGAACTTGCGCACGTCGATCGCCGAGGGCTGAGCTTCGTCCGATTCTCCGGGGGCGATGTCGGTGGAGAGCATGAACAGCCCGGCCGGACCGCCGGCCAGGCGCGGCACATAGCCGTTGCTGGTCTTGAACGGCCCTTCCCATCCCGTTTCTTCGCCGTCGACGTTGCCGCCATTGGCGTAGTAGCGGTAGAAGAACACTTCGGGCGCCGGGGACGAGAGGTTGTAGTAGGCCTCGATTTCGGGATGGATCTGCGCTGTGGTGGATTTGTCTTCGATCGTGCCGGTGACGTAGCCGAGCGTCGAGCTGGCCACACCGCCTGTACCAGGGTTCGAGAAGGTGAAGGAGGTTTTCCCAGAAGTGATCTCGTTGGCCGTGAAGCCGAATCCAAGGCCCGGATTGTTGAAAGCCATCCCGAAATAGTCTTCGGTTGGTTTGATTCCCGCGGGAGTGTTCGGGTCCAGCAGCACATCGCCGACACCCGTCTTACCGGGCGAGGCTGAATGGATCGACTTTGCGGCGGAAAACGTCGCGCCGCCGTCGGTCGATGTCCAGATCAGCGTCTCTTCGTTTTTGATGTAGCGAGGCCCGACCACATAGACCACCCCGGAGTGAGAGCCGAGCACGGGGAAGGGCTGGGTGATCTCTTCGTCGGGGCCTGCAGGCAGCGGGAGGGCAATCGGAGATGTGCACGCGGTGGCGCCACGGGGGATCTTGCAGAACTCCACGACTTCCGGTTCAGTGGCCGGTTTGGCGGCAGGCTGAACCCAGGCCGCATAGCCAGTTCCGCTCGCGTCGGTGACGATGGCGTTCGTTTCGGCGTTGGAACCGAGCGTGAACAGGTTGGTGGCCTGCGCTGTCGCTGGGATCAGCACGGCGAAAAAGATGCCCAGCAGTCCCGCCGCAAGCCGGTGGGCGGTCGCCCTCGGCATGGTCCCGCGTAGGAGTGAGTTGCGAAACATGCCGTCCCCTTCTGTTGGTTGCCACCCGCCGACGCCGACGGACGCTCAAAGCGGGCGGGACTCTACCAGTGGTATGGGGGCGGTGAGGCAGCTATCTAGACGTATGTACGGGCATTTGGGTCGGAAACCGGGCGGCTACGCCTCGGCTCCCACGAACCCATACGCCTCGGCCAACTCCGGGTCCTTGCGGGCAAGCATCTCGGCCAGTTTCACCATCACCTGGCACTGCTTCCAAGTAGCGTCGTCCTGCATCTTGCCGTCGATCATGTGCACTCCGCGCCCGTCCGGAATCGCCTCGATCACCTTCTTGGCGAAGATGACCTCCTCGGGATCCGGCGAGAACACCCTCTTCGCGATCCCGATCTGCACGGGATGCAGCGACCACGCGCCCACGCAGCCAAGCAGGAAGGCCGCGCGGAACTGTGTTTCGCAGCCGAGCTCGTCCTTGATGTCGCCATAGGGGCCGTAAAAGGGGAGCGCGCCGACGGCAGTACAAGCGTCGACCATGCGCGCGATCGAGTAGTGCCACGGATCCTGCTGGTAGCTGGGGCGCGGCAGCTCCGGGTTCTCGGCGTCCGGGTCGGCGATCGTGCGATAGCCGGGGTGCCCGCCGCCAACGCGGGTGGTCTTCATGCGGCGCGAGGCCGCCAGATCGGCGGGGCCGAAGCTCATGCCTTGAATGCGCGGCGACGCGGCCGCGATCTCCTCGAGGTTGGCTACGCCGAGAGCGGTCTCCAGGATCGCGTGCACCAGGATCGGCTTCTCGATGCCTGCCTTTGCCTCCAGCTGAGCCAGCAGGCGGTCCACGTAGTGGATGTCCCACGGACCCTCGACCTTGGGAACCATGATCACCTCGATCTTCTCCCCGATGGCGCCCACGATCTCGGTCAAGTCGTCAAGCACCCAGGGAGACTCAAGCGAATTGACCCGCGTCCACAACGCGGTCTCGCCCATGTCCATCTCGCGCCCCACCTTGATCAGCCCGGCGCGCGCGGCCTCCTTGCGGTCCACCGACACGGCGTCCTCCAGGTTGCCGAGCAAGATGTCCACCGTCGGCGCGATAGCGGGCACCTTTTCGACCATTTTCTCGTTGGAAAGGTCGAGGAAATGGATCATCCGCGACGGCTTGAAGGGGATCTCGCGCGCCGGCTCGGGCGCGCCGATGGCAAGGGGCTTGTCGAAGGCTCTGGGGTTGCGCAAGGCTCTATCTCCTGGGTCTGATGGCGCTCTCTGGGCCTCCACAATAGAGTTCCAGCCGCTTCAACGCCCATCACGCACACCACAGGAGACACTCCCCACCCATGAGCGATACCCACACCCTCGAGACCGAGCAAGCCGCCCGTGAGGCTTCGGGCGCACACCCCTATGGCCGCTACCTGGAGGAGTTCGAGGTCGGCGCCACCTACAAGCATTGGCCCGCCAAGACGGTCACCGAGTCAGACGACCACCTCTTCTGCCTGATCACGATGAACCACCATCCCTTGCACCTGAACGACGTCTACGCCGCCAAATCGCAGCAGAAACGCAACGTCGTTGTGGGTCCGCTCGTCTACTCGCTGGCGCTCGGTATGTCGGTTTCCGACGTCTCCGGCAAGGCGATCGCGAATCTCGCCACCGAAGAGCTGAAGCATCCGGCGCCGGTCTTCCATGGCGACACGCTGTTCTGCGAGTCAGAGGTCTTGGAGAAGCGCGAGTCCCAGTCAAAGCCCGATCGCGGCACCGTCAAGGTGCACACGCGTGTCTACAACCAGGACGGGGTCTTGGTCGCCGAGTTCAAGCGCTTGGTCCTTGTCCCGCGTCGGGATCCAGGTCCCGCTCACCCCGTCGGCACGGCTGAGGGGAACGTCGAGTAGCGAAAGAGCGCCGCCAGGGCAGCGGGAATCGTGCCAAGTGCGGGGAGGCGAGTCTCTCCTACTCCTATCCACCACGCATCACCCAATGGATCGGCGGTCAGGCGGCGCACCCAGACTGCGTCAGCCGTGGGTCCCCGGGTCAGCCGAGCAGCTTCAGCAGGTCCTCGCGGCTGGGGCCTGGTAGCGCCATGCGCTCATGCTGGCCCGCCAGCTCGAGGATGCGCTCGGGCACGCCGTCTTGGGCGAACGTCTCGCTCAACGGGGTGAAGACGGAGCGCGACGCCAGGAAGGATCTGAAGAGATCGGGATCGTGCAGCATCGCCGTGAGCAGCGCTCTCCGCAGGACCGCCAAGCGCTCGCTCGGCGGTGGGGGCTCCAAGCCGTTGCTCAGCGCGTCGATCTCGCGCAGGCGGGCGCGGTCCTCGTCGACCGTCTCCCGATACCAGGGAGTCAGGTTTGCCTCAGTAGCCGCATCCCACGCTTCGGCGAACTCCAATGGATCCTCGAGGTGAGATCGGACCACCTCGCGCAGACACTTCGTGTGCAGCAGCCCGAGCGATATACCGAGACCGAGCGAGGGGTTCGTGCACGCCCAGGCGTCGCCCAGCAGCGCAATGCCGGTGAGCAAGGGCGCCCGCGGGCTGCAGGAAGTGGGCCAGGCGGAACTGGGTCACGCCGTCGCGCGACTACTTCTCCCACGCCTCCTCGACGGACCCGGGCACGGGATCCGCGTCGCGCTCGAGCACCGTGACCTCGTGCCCGTCGCGCGCCAGCATCATTCCGCCCGCCAGCCCACACACCCACCGCCCAACATCACGATCCTGGCCATGCGTGAGTCCGATCCCTAATCGACGAGTGAGAGCACGTTGGCGGTCTTAGGGTTGACGCGACCCTCGAGCACATCTAGGTAGACGCGCTGAACCGCTTCAAAGCCACGGTCGTGGACAACATCGAGCCAACCCTCCGTCCACTCGCAGAATGGATGCCAGGCGTTAGCGACCCTGCTCTGAAGCTCGGCAGGGCCCCAGTCCCCGGAGCGCTTGGTAACGCGATCGGGGGCAAAGAAGAGGGTCGGTGTTGGGCCAGGCAGCTCGCCCTGGCCAGCGCCCAGCTCCTCCCAGTGCGTGACCCCCACGGTCATGCTGTAGACGAGCTCGTCACCGTAGTGCGAATGGACGTCGAGGCGCACCTTGCCATCTCCCGCGATATCGACGAACGTGGCGGGTCCTTGCTCAAGCGACTGGATCGCGTCGTAGGTGACAGTGCGGCCGTAGATCCCGAGGTCTTCGACGAACTCGGCGTTCCGTGGCGAGGTCAGCCCCACCAGCTCGACTCCCTCGCGCTGCGCCAGCAGAAAGGCCGCGGCAATCGCGGTCTTGCTCGAGGCGCTCGAGATCACAATCGGCCCACGCACAGTCAGGCCGTCGCCTGAGAGCTGGTCGTCGATCAGAAACGAGGTGAAGAACAACGGACGCAAGAGCATCTGCAGCCCCTCGGTATCTGCTCGGTAGAAAGGGTCTGCATCACTCGCCAGGTAGCGCTGGTAGGCCGAGGGCAGCACCGCGCGCTGCGGCGAGCCGTCGACGAACCCGTCCACACCCGCGTGGGCGGGCGTCACAACAAGGTATGAGGAAGGGGGCAGATATCCGTACACGCGCGCGCCGGGCTCGACACCCTGGGCCTCGCTTCCCTCCACCTCGGCAAAGCCCCACATCGGGACGCGACCCCATCCCTCCTCCGCAGGAAAGAAATCCCAGTAGGACATGATCTGGCCAAGCACCGCATACGTGACGTTGTTCGCTGTCAGCCCGAAGCGCTCGACCCGAAGCAGCGCCTGGCCAGGCTCGAGCTCGGGCACCTCCGACTCGGCGACCCTGCACTCGCGAAGGTCGTCGCGCTTGACCAAGAAATCGCTCATCGGCGAGATCCTCTCACGATTGGCATCGCGACGCGAGCACGAAGCGGCGCCAGCCATTGGCGAAGTCCACCACGATGCTCGGGACTGGCGAAGATGAGCGCATTCGCGCGAAAAGCAGTGCACGACCCTCCAGCCGAGCTCGCAAATTGCGAAATCCGCTTGACATAGGAGCAACGAGTAGACCGCTTCCACGCGGTGCGATAGGCTTGCAAGTACACGCCCTGCACGGGCGTTTTTCGCTTGTAAGTATGCGTCCTCACGGGCGTTTTTCCGTTCCAGGTTGGAAGGAAGTCCCACCCACCCAGCCGCCAGGGATTGAATCCCACCCACCCGCAGCCACCGCGACACCGAGGAGCCGCTCGCACGTCATGGAGACCACCGCCACCGCCGCCCCCAATACAAATCACAAGCGCCTGTTGACGTGGGTCGAGGAGATTGCTGCCCTCACCGAACCGGACGCGATCTACTGGTGCGACGGGTCCGCCGAGGAGTACGACCGCCTTTGCCAGGTACTCGTCGATGCGGGCACCTTCCAGCGTCTCTCCGACGCCAAGCGCCCCAACTCCTACCTGGGTCTCTCAGACCCCGGCGATGTCGCCCGCGTAGAAGACCGCACATTCATCTGCTCGCAGATCGAGGAGGAAGCCGGCCCGACCAACAACTGGCGCGAGCCCGCAGAGATGAAGGAAGCGCTCAAAGAGCTGTTCACCGGCTCCATGCGTGGCCGCACGATGTATGTGGTGCCGTTCTCGATGGGCCCGATCGGCTCTGACAAGAGCCAGATCGGTGTGCAGTTGACCGACTCGCCCTACGTAGCGGTCTCGATGCGAATCATGACCAGGATGGGCTCCGCCGCGCTCGACGCGCTCGGCGACGAAGGCGACTTCATCCCCTGCTTGCACTCGGTCGGCATGCCACTCGAGGACGGCACCGAGGACGTGCCCTGGCCGTGCAACGCCGATAACAAGTACATAGTCCACTTCCCCGCCACCCGCGAGATCACCTCCTACGGCTCCGGCTACGGCGGTAACGCGCTGCTCGGCAAGAAGTGCTTCGCGCTGCGGATCGCCTCGGTGATGGCGCGCGACGAGGGCTGGATGGCCGAGCACATGCTGATCCTCAAGTTGACCTCGCCCGAGAAGGACGTCAAGTACATCGCGGCCGCATTCCCGTCTGCGTGTGGCAAGACCAACCTGGCGATGCTGATACCCACCCTGGAGGGCTGGGAGGTCGAGACGATCGGCGACGACATCGCCTGGATGAAGTTCGGCGAGGACGGCCGGCTGTACGCGATCAACCCCGAGGCCGGCTTCTTCGGTGTGGCGCCCGGGACCGGCGAGCACACCAACCCGAATGCGATCAAGACGATTGAGTCGAACACGATCTTCACTAACTGCGCGCTGACCGATGACGGCGACGTGTGGTGGGAGGGGCTGACCGACGATTCGCCCGCCCACTTGATCGATTGGCGCGGCAAAGAGTGGACGCCCGCCTCGGAGACGCCGGCTGCACATCCCAATGCTCGTTTTACCGTCGCCGCTGCGCAGGACCCGGCGATCGCCGCTGAGTGGGAGGACACAGCCGGCGTACCGATCTCAGCGATCCTGTTCGGAGGCCGTCGCTCGACGGTGGTGCCGCTTGTGACCGAGGCATTCGACTGGGAGCACGGCGTCTTTCTGGGGGCGACGATGGGCTCCGAGAAGACGGCCGCGGCCGCGGGCACGGTCGGCGAGTTGCGCTTCGACCCATTCGCGATGCTGCCCTTCTGCGGCTACAACATGGCCGACTACTTTGCGCACTGGCTGAAGATCGGGCGCGAAGCCGATGCGGCGAAGCTGCCCAAGATCTTCTATGTCAACTGGTTCCGCAAGGATGCCGAGGGCAAATTCCTGTGGCCAGGCTACGGTGAGAACTCACGCGTACTGGCTTGGGTCTTCGCGCGCTGCGCTGGTCATGGCGCCGCCGCGGAGACGCCGATCGGTCACATGCCGCCTGTCGGCCCCGATGGTCTCGACACTCGCGGTGTCGACGTCTCTGACGAGGACATCGCCGAGTTGCTGCGCGTGGACGTCGCCGAATGGAAGGCTCAGCTGCCCCATTTCCACGAGCACCTTGGCAAGTTTGACCGCTTGCCCAAAGAGCTGCACAAGCAGCTCTCGGCGCTTGAGCAGCGCCTGTCGGCTTAGACCACTCGCCAACGAGGGGCCGCCCTAGTGCAGCCCCTCCGTTGGGGGGTATCGGACCTGGGTGCTAAAGCGGCTCGGCGGCCGGCTCGCGGCGACGCCAGGTGACGGTCAGGGCCACCGCCTGAGTTGCCAACGCGCAGCTTGTGGCCAGCAGAAAGCTCTCGGCGATGCTCAGCGATTCCAGTGACACCGCCAAGGCGAAGCAAAACAGCGCGTAGGCGACCAATCCAATGACGAAACCGCGCATGATGCGCAGCAGATCCTCCTCGCCATGCTGGGCATGCGTGAACACTGCCAGTACGCTGGCGATCACAGGGAACGGCGCCAACAAGCCGCTCAATTTCGCTCCGAGCTGACCCGCAAGTGCTGTCAGCGCAAGCACCAAGGCAAGTGCGCTCAGGCCACGCAGCGGCAGATCCCAAGCCGGCAAGCTGACCGTGCTCAGCCGTTCACCCTGCGCTCTCGGCAGCGCCAGGAGCGTCAACACGATCCCGCCGAGTACGACCCCAAGCGCCACACCCGGCCCCACCGTGACGGTGCTAAGCGCGCCTGTCATCGCGAAGAATGCGCCCCAACCCAAGACCAAGCTCACCGCCCAGCTTGCTCTGCCCGCCAGGTGTGAGTAGACCAAGATGAACGCCAGCAGCGATACGATCCCGAGTAGTGTCCCGGCGGCTGCCTCGGCCGCGAACGCGCGTCCGTGACTTAGCGCGAACACCAGCAGGATCGGTCCTGCCACAACGGGCAGGCCGCCCACTAGTCCGCCGATCCTCGCCCCATAGCGCCTAGCCGCAAGCGACGCCGCCATCACGAAAGTCGGCGCCAGCAGGATCTTCGCCGCAAGCACGCTCACCGGTAGATGATGAGCCTAATCGTGTTCGTGTGGTTCACCCGCTGATGCGGGTGGCCTTGACTCCTCGGCCAGCGAGGTGATTGTGAGTGCGCCCCGGGCGGCGGACTCGAGCACCTCGGTCGCCTCCTCCAGGGACCGCGCATACAACTCGACAAGCAGGTGCACCACGATCTGGTCCTCCTCGTGCTTATGGAAGCGCACGTGTGTGAAGAACTCCCTGACCCCATACTCGCCGAAGGCGGCATAGGAGAGGGCGTCTCCAGCCTCTGGGCCTGAGCAGATCTCAACGTCGTCGGCCTCCACTGTGACAGTGCAAGACGCCACCCAAGGCGTGCCGGCGATCATTCGTTCCCAACGGTCCTCGATCGGCTCGACGCGGCCACCGGAAAAGCCGAGGTGGGGCTGGTCGTGCATGCAGTCCAAACACTGGACTACTGCCTCCTGTAGCTCGTCCACCACTTCTGAGCGCTCGCCCGTGTCGGGATCGATCTTGTGAATGCCCTCGTAGTGGACCTGTACCTCAAGGTTCTGCGACCAGCAGCGGTAGCAACGCAGCCACGCTCGCGCGGTGGTCTCAGGTGCGGGGCCTCCCTCCATGGGACCATTGTATGCCCCCTCGGGGATCGGTCCGCTATCCAAACGTGAACGCATAGCCGGACACGCCCGGCGCGAAGCGCAAGCTGAGCCGATGTTCTTGGTCTGTGGGCAAGGACACCAGCGAGTACAAGCGCTGACCGGTGACCGTGACCGCGCCTTTGTGCACGTCGGCGCCGGCGTCCTTCGCGGAGATCGGCTTTCCGTCGAGCAGGACCTGTACTTGACGTGGGCTTTCACCGGCGGAGCTGAGCACCAAGTACACGTTCTTGGCCTCGAACTGCGCGTCTATGCCGGGTGGGTGGGCACTTGATACAGCGGTGGCGGGTTGTTCGGCGATGTTCCAAGTGCCGCTATAGGCGAATTCGTTTAGGCCCAGCCGTGCCGGCAGGCTCGTGCCGTAATCGTGGATTCCTTCCTTGGGCTCCACCCGCCAGCCCTGGGCGCGGGCGGTCCCCAAATAGGTCTCCGGTGTGGCCACTTCGCTGGGCACGATCACATCGGTGGGGTGACTCTTGCCGCCAACCGAGGCGCCTGCTTCGGCAAGCAGCGCCCTTATTGCTGTTTCGGTCTGGTCGTAATCGCCCTCGCCCGCTGCGGCATAGCGTACATCGCCTTTGGCGTCGATCAAGTAGTCGGCGGGCCAGTACTCGTTGCCGTAGGCGTTCCAAGTTCCCATTTCATTGTCCTGTGCCACCGGGTAGCGCAAGCCGAACTGGTCGATTGCGTCTTTGACGTTTGAGGCCTCCTTCTCGAAGGCGAACTCCGGCGTCTCCACACCAACGACCGTGAGGCCGTCTTTGCGGTAGCTGGCATCCCAAGCCTTCAGATAGGGGAGCGTCCTGATGCAGTTGATGCAGGTGTAAGTCCAGAAGTCCACCAGCACCACGTGCCCCCGCAAACCGGTAAGGCTGAGAGGGCGATTTCCAGGCGTATTGAACCAGTCCTCGGTGTTCTCGAATTCGGGGGCCGGCCCGAGATTCTTCAGGCCTTGCGCGTCGGCGAGCAGGACCGCGTCGCTCGCATTGCGAGGCGCCGTCGGTGTTTTCGCCCCGGTTGCGAACTTGGCGCCATGACCGGTCAGTGAGGGCAGGCGGTTCTCCACCGCTTTGGATTTCTCCAAGCCGGCGGTCAGATTGACGTTGGGGATGTGTTCGGCCACGTATTGGTCGAAGCGCACATCCACGCCCACGACGATCGCCAAGGCCGTCGCCAACATAATCACGCCGAGTGTGCGCTGCAAAGCGAGACCGCGTCCGGCGGCGCGTATGCGGTCAAACAGCTTGCGTCCTCCGAGCGTCAGGGCGAACAGCACGGCTGCACTGCCGAGCGAATAGGCGAGGGCCACCGCCACCGTGCGGCCACTGGCCGCGCTCACCGAGATAACCGCGGCCAGGATGGGTCCCGCACAGGGCGTATACACAAAACCGAGCGCCGCTCCCACCACCAAGCCCGAACGGAAGCCGTCGCCCCTGTTGGACGCTCCGCTTGCCCCGAAGGCGGCGATCCGCGAGAGTCTTGCCTCCAGCCGGTCAGCCAAACCGGGCACGATCAAGGCAAGACCGGAGGCGATCAGGACAGCCACGGCCACGGCTCGCAACGGGTCCGAGCCCAAGCCCACGCCATCCACGACGTCGGCGACCCCCACGATCGTGACCGTGAAGGTGACGGTCAATCCGATCACCACACCCAACGGTCTGCGCTTGCCGCCGACACCGCCGGAGGCCAGGAGCGCCGGCAAGACCGGAAGCACGCACGGCGAGAGTGCGGTACCAGCGCCGGCGAGAACCGCGAATCCGATCAAAATCAACATTGCGAAGTACAGCTTAAGGCGGCCTGCACCGCTCGGCGCAGGTCATTAGTTGGCGACTGGCGGTCGAGGGTCAAGCGATACAAGGACGCAGTGAGCGAAATGTGCTTCAGCACATGAGTGATCGAGGACGCAGTATCGCGCCGGCCATCGACCGTCAGCGCTTGAGCAATACGTAGACGGTGGCCATCGCGAATGCGATCTGCCCGAACGCGAGCGCAGTGCCCAGGTTGACCGCGCCCAGGGCTCCGGCGAGGGCGCTCGCAAGCAGGAGCGCCCCGAACATGATCCCCAGGTCGCGCGCCACCTCAGCCCTCACTCTTGGCGGCTTGCTCGAGGGCCTGGACGAGCGCTTGCGAATCGAGCCCGGGGGTTTGGGCCTCGAGCAAGCGCTCAGCCGCGCGGCGTCCTCCGAGCGCTCGCAGGCCGCGCTCGCCGTGCTCGTTCGCGAAGTCGAGCAACGCGCCGGCGCGACGAGCGCGCAAGCGGCGCCGGCCGATGTTCGCCGAGCGGCGGTGCTCGTCGAGGGCCTCCACCAGATCCTCGATGCCTTGTGCCGGGGGGAGCGAGGAGACCGCAAGCACGCGTGTCTTGGCGCCATCTTCTCGGGTTCCCAGCGAGCGAAGGGCGGCGCTCAGGTCGCGCTTGGTGGCCAAAGCGATCTGGCCGAGGTCGGCCTTGGTGACGACAAGCACATCGGGAGTCTCCATGATTCCGGACTTCAGGAACTGCAATACGTCGCCGCTGCCCGGCTGCACGATCACGGCGACCGTGTCGGCGACATCGGCGACCTCGGTCTCTGCCTGGCCCACGCCGACCGTCTCGATCACGACCACGTCGAATGCCGCCGCCAACGCCTGGGCGGCGGCACGGGTCGCGGGTGCGAGTCCGCCGAGGCGCTCGCCGGCCGCGGTGGAGCGAATCAGGACGCCTCTGTCGGCGGGGTCGAACTCGATGCGGGCCCTGTCGCCGAGGAGCGAGCCGCCCGAGCGCTTGGAGCTGGGGTCCACGGCGAGCATCGCCACGGTCCGGCTCTCTCCCTGCGGGGGCTGGCGCCAAGTATGTAGGAGCGCCGAAAGCAAGGTGGACTTGCCCGCGCCCGGTGGACCGGTAACTCCGACGATATGCCCTTTGGCCTCGCCGCCGAGCACGGCGGGAGAGACCTCGTGCAGCAACGCCTTCGCCTGCTCGCGGTCAGCCGACGCGGTGCTCTCAAGCAGATTCAAGGCCGCCGGCGCCGCGCTCAGGTCACGCTCGCGTAGGCGTTTGCCGATGTCGGCGCCGGTCATTGGGTGTCGGCGCCCAGCGTCGCGCCAGAGTCGGCGCCCAGCGTCGCGCCGGAGTCGCTCACGCGGGTGTGCGAACGCCGTTGCGCTCGCCGACGAGCTCCACGATGTCGCGCACGATGCGCGTGATCTCGAAGTCCTTGGGCGTGTAAACCGCCGCTACGCCCGCCTGCTTGAGCGGCGCCACGTCCTGCTCAGGGATGATGCCACCGACCACGACGGGCACCTCAACGCCCGCCTCGCGCAAAGCGTCGATCACAGCAGGGATCAGCTCGCGGTGTGAACCGGAGAGGATCGAAAGGCCAATCACGTGCACCCCCTCCTGCAGGGCCGAGGCCGCGATCTGGGCCGGGGTGAGCCGTATGCCTTCGTAGACAACGTCCATGCCCGCGTCGCGCGCCCTCACCGCGATCTGCTCGGCGCCGTTGGAGTGGCCGTCCAAGCCTGGCTTGCCAACGAGGATCTTGGGACGGCGGCCGAGTCTCTCGGTGAGCGCGGCGACCTCCTCGCGCAAGTCTTCCAACTCCTCGTCGGCCGGCGCTCCGGTTGCCTCGCCGACTCCGGTGGGGGCGCGGTAACTGCCGAACACCTCGCGCAAGGTCTTGGCCCACTCGCCCGTGGTCGCGCCCGCGCGTGCCGCGGCAATCGTGGGCGCCATCAGGTTCTCATCGGTGCTCTCGCTTGCCGCCACGCGGGCCAGCTCGGCTAGCGCGGCGTCGACGGCATGCTGGTCGCGCTCGGCTCGCCACCGACGGACCGACTCGATTTGCTCGGCCTCCACGGCCGGGTCTACCACGAGAATCCCGCCCTCGGCGTCATCGGTAAGGGGGGAGACCTCGGTCTCGGTGAACCTGTTTTGCCCGACCACGATTTGCTCGCCGGATTCGATGCGCTGGATGCGGGCGCGATGGGAGTCCACGAGCGCCGCCTTCATGTAGGGGACGGCTTGGACGGCGCCACCGTGCTCGGCTACGACCGCCATCTCGGAGCGGGCGCCCTCCAGCAGCTCGGCCACGAGCCCATCCATCACCTTGGAGCCCTCGAAGATGTCGGGATACTCGAGCAGGTCCGTTTCGTAGGCGAGCACTTGTTGGATGCGCAAGGACCACTGCTGATCCCAGGCACGGGGCAATCCCAAAGCCTCGTTCCAAGCGGGCAGCTGGATCGCGCGAGCCCGGGCGTCGCGGCCCAAGGTCACCGCGAGCGCCTCCAAGACGATGCGCTGCACGTTGTTCTCGGGTTGGGCCTCGGTCAGGCCGAGCGAGTTGACCTGCACGCCGTAGCGGAACCTCAGCCGGCGCTCGTCGGTAACGCCATAGCGCTCACGCCCCAACTCCTCCCACAGGATCCCCATCGCGCGCAGCTTGGCGTGCTCCTCGACGAAGCGCACGCCGGCATTGACGAAGAAGGAGATGCGTCCGAACACGTCGCCGATCAACTCTTGTGCGCGGTCGCCGAGACGCTCTTGGGTTGCGTCGAGGACCGCGATCGCGTTGCTCATCGCGTAGGCGATCTCCTGGATGGGAGTGGCGCCCGCCTCCTGCAGGTGATACGAGCAGATGTTGATCGGGTTCCACTTCGGCACGTGCTCAACCGTGTAGGCGATCATGTCGGCGATCAACCTCATTGAGGGAGCCGGCGGGAACGCGTAGGTGCCGCGCGCCAGGAACTCCTTGATGATGTCGTTCTGGGTTGTTCCTTGTAGCTGCTCTTGGGCGACTCCTTGGGCCTCGGCGGCGACGATGTACAGGGCCAAAAGCCAGGCGGCCGTGGCATTGATCGTCATCGACGTGTTCATTTCGCCGAGCGGGATCCCCTCCATCAAGGTGGCCATGTCTCCCTTGTGGACGATCGGTACACCGACCTTGCCGACCTCGCCGCGGGCAAGCTCGTCGTCTGGGTCATAACCGGTCTGGGTGGGCAGATCGAAGGCCACGGACAAGCCTGTCTGGCCCTTGGCGATGTTGCGCAAGTACAGCTCGTTGGAGGCCTTCGCGGTCGAGTGGCCCGCGTAGGTGCGCATCATCCAAGGACGGTCAGCCTTGGGCAGGCGGGGGGAGTGCTCGTCGCTCACGGAGTCAATTGTATGTCGGCGGTCTATCCTGGCGCGGTATGAGCGAGACGATCGAGCTGCCGCGCACCGGTGGCCCCGGCACCGGCACGGGCGGTTCGTGGCGCGTGATAGTGCGCAACGACGACCACAACACCTTCGATCATGTGGCTCGTACGCTGGCGCGTTTCATCCCCGGAGTGAGCTTGGAGCGGGGGCATGAGATCGCTTCGATCATCCACAACTCGGGTCAGGCGATCGTCTTCGCCGGCCACAAGGAGCCGGCCGAGCACTACTGGGAGCTCCTCAAGGGCGCTGGATTGACAATGGCGCCGCTCGAGCAGTGCTGAGTCGCAGACGCCTGCTCTGGGGCGTGCTTGTGCTGGCTGTGGTCGTGGTGGTGCTCAACTGGACGTACGGGCGTCTGCCGACCACACCGCATCCCAGTGGCAAGTTTCTGCAGCTGACGGGCGTGAAGCTGCGCTACTTGGAACGGCCAGGGCCCGAACCGGCGGTGCTCCTGATCCACGGCCTGCCCGGGACAGCGGAAGACTTCGAAGATGTGACGCCTTTGATCGGCCACAGGACGGTCGCGATCGACCGGCCCGGATACGGCTTCTCGACGGGTGGCTACTTCTCGTTCGAACGCCAATTGCAAGCCGTGCACGAAACGATCGAACGCCTGCATCTCGGTCGCCCGATCCTTGTGGGCCATTCCTATGGGGGCTCGATCTCACTTGCCTATGCCGAGCTCCACCCCACCGAAGTGAAGGGTCTCGTGTTGGTCGACGCCGCGGCCGGTCACTGCCCTCGCCATGACAATGCTTTCACGCGAGCGCAGGCGCACTTCATCAAGCTCATGGAGCTGCCGGTGATCGCTCAGCTCTCCGACATCACTTTCTCTCAGCTGGTGCGCACCGTCTCCTCAGAACCAGAGGAGAGCGAAGCGTTCTCGCCGGCCCCGGTCAATCCGCGACACCGCCACCGCGTGCTGGCGATCAACCTCAAGCACGGCAATCTGGAGGCTTATGCGGGCGAGATATTGGCGGCCAACAAAGAAATCGAAACAGTCACTCGCGGTCTTGGTCGCATCCGCGTGCCCACAATCGTGATCCAAGGCGCCCAGGACAAGCTGGTGAAGCCCGAATGTGGACGCAGCATCGCGGCCGGCATTCCGGGTGCACGCTTGCGGATGGTGCCTGGCGGCCACATGGCTCCATACACACACCCCGCCGTGGTGGCCGCTGCCGTGCAGGCGCTTGCGGGCGCCGGGCGCCCTTGACGGCCGTTCCGGCTCTCTAGCGATCCACGGCCGTTCCGCTCTCTAGCCGATCCGGTGCTCGCCTCGCCGGTGCTCGCCTCGCCTCGTGCCCGTTGGACAGCACGGATGGCGCACTCACTCCGCCGGTCTTTAGTCGCGGCCGGACGACGTTTTTGCGGCCATTCATATATAAGTCCAGTAGCCAGAACATGCTGCATCTCATGGATTTCTTCGAAATCGATCGATGAGCTGAAAGGCGGTATTCGCGATGACTCGGTTGGTCGAGGTGCCTCTGGCCGCAGGCGGATCGATCACGGTTGAGGTCGAGGACGGGTCGCGCACGATGCGCGGCGGCGATCGGGGCACAGACTTGGTCGAACGCAGTGGGCGAACCCTTGAGGAAAGCCTTGGCTCGATCGCGCCGGCCTTGCAGGAGGTGCTGGGCAAGCTGCGTGGCGTATCGAGCGAGCTGAGCCAGATCGAGGTCGAGCTCGGTCTGAAGCTCACCGGCGAAGCTGGGATGGTCGTCGCGCGCGCCGGAGCCGAAGCCAATTTCCGGGTGCTCTTGCGCTGGGAGCGTCCCGTGGAGGCTCCGCCCTGATGATCGAATACCGCACTTTGAATGTCCGCATCGATGCGCTCCACGGGGATCGCTACAAAGCGATAATCAGGGGCCCGGACAAAGCAGAAGGGGAGTCCGAGTTCGAGCTGACCTTCGACAAGGCCGACTTCGACGCGGTAGCGGCCGCGGTCAGCCGGCCACGCTCGATTGCTCGCAGGGTGGAGAGCGACGAGTCGGCCCAGGCACGCCTGCTCGGCGAGCGCCTGTTTGAGCTGATCTTCCAGGCGTCCGCTCGCAAAGCGCTAGACGAGTCCTTCATGCAAACACGCCACGCGAGCGAGGGCCTCAGGTTCGTGTTCCAGCTCGACGGGGCCGGCCCCTTGCGCAACGTGCCGTGGGAGCTGTTGTGGGATTCGCCTCGGTTCATCTCTACGTCCGCCTACACACCGGTACTGCGATATGTGAAAACGCCGGTGCGGCCATTGCCGCTCAGCCTGCAAGCACCGCTGCGCATCCTTGGGATGGTGAGCAGCCCCAGCGACATGCCTCCGCTAGACGCCGAGCGCGAGCAGGCACAGCTGGCCCAGGCCTGCGAATCGCTGATCGATCGCGGACTGTTGGAGATTGACTGGGTGTCCGAGGCTACTCTGAGCGGGCTACTGGAGCATCTCAATGAAGGCGACTACCACATCTTTCACTTCATTGGCCATGGCGATTTCGACGAGCAAGCCCAAGACGGGGTTCTCTTGTTCGAGGCTCGTGCTGGTCGCAGCCACCGTTTGACGGGCACCGAACTAGGCACGATCCTGGCCGACCAACATACGCTGCGCCTGGCGGTCATCAACGCCTGCGAGGGCGCTCGCATGGCACTCGACTCGAGTGGTATCGCGGCCAGCCTCATGCAGTACGGCGTGCCGGCAGTGATTGCCATGCAGTTCGAGATCAGCGACGAAGCGGCGATTGGCTTCGCTCGTCACTTCTATGGCTCCTTGGCGCGCAGTCATCCGCTCGATAAGGCCTTGACCGACGCTCGTCGGGGCATGTTCGCCGCGGCTCAAGGCCTCGAGTGGGCCACACCGGTGTTGTTCACCAGCGTCGACGATGGGCGCTTGTTCGAGGTTGAATGGGACAAACTGGAGGAGCCAATTGGCGAAGAAGAGAGGCTCCGGGAGGAGGAGAGGCTCCGCGAGGAGGAGAGGCTCCGCGAGGAGGAGAGGGTCCGCGAGGAGGAGAGGCTCCGCGACGAGGAGAGGCTCCGGGAGGAGGAGAGGGTCCGGGAGGAAAATAAAAGGAGGAGCGAAGAAGGAGAGTCTCGAGGTCGCGTCGCGTGGGTTGTCTCAGGTGGCGTGCTTTGTGTCGTGGTCGTAGCGGCGCTCCTGTTGGCGGGCGTTTTCTCGGGCGGCTCAAAATCGCGGGTGGGGAGCCCGATCTCCGTCGGGGAGAGTCCCGTGGGGCTTGCGATCGGGGCTGGCCGCGTGTGGGTGACGAGCTCCAACGTCGAACGTCTCAGCTGGATCGCTCAACCGGCCACCAAGATCGCCGACTACGTCAAGGTAGGACGCGATCCGAACTCCGTGAGGGTTGAACCCAACGGGTACGTGTGGGTGGCCTTGCTCGATGAAAACAAGGTCAAGGCAATAGACCCGCGATTGGGCCGGGTGCTGAGCTCCTATCCGGTTGGGCGTGCGCCCAACACGCTTGCGATCGGGCTCGGCTCGGTCTGGGTAGCCAACTCGGGCGATGGCACAGTCAGCCGGATAGCTCCTCGCTCGGGGACTGTGCGCACAGTCCTTGCGGTCGGCTCGCATCCGACCGGCATCGCCGTGGGAGAAGGCTCGGTGTGGGTAGCGAGTTCGGCCGACCGCATAGTTGCTCGCATCAGTCCTCGCTCCGACACAGTCATCCAGAGGATCGCTGTTGGTCGCAGCACGCAGGCGATCGCGGTGGGCGCCGGAGCGGTGTGGGTGACGAACTCGATTGAGGGAACCGTGAGCAAGATCGATCCGCGTTCACACAAAGTCGTCAAAGTGATCGCAGTGGGCCGTGCTCCCAAGGGGATCGCGATCGCCTCCAACGGGATCTGGGTAGCCAACTCGGGCGATGGCACCGTAAGCCAAATCGATCCGGCCTCGGACAAGCAGGTGGGCAAGGCGATCGTAGTCGGGGGACACCCCAACGCGATTGCCGCCGCTCCAGGTCAGATATGGGTCACAAACCTGGAAGAAAGCACGGTCATCCCGATCAAACCGTGAGACCGTTGATCGGCACCTGAGACCGTTGATCGGCGCGTGAGACCGTTGATCAGTGCAGCGACGCCTCAGGCCACGCTATCGCTGGGGGCGCCGTTGGCGTGGCCATTGGTCATCAAGGCCGCGTGGGCCTCCTCGATCGAGGCGCCCGCGGTGCGATCCCACCATCCGTACAGCACGGGGACCTGGTACCAGCTTGAGTGGCGCACCCTGAAGTCGACCATCTCGGGCCCTTCCCAGAAGCGTTCCCAGTCGGCGTGGCTGTCGAAGTGGGCTAGCTGCTGGAAGCGGTAACGGTCGTCGCGGAAGCGATAGACCGCATATGAGGTGGCGCCGTAGCGCAAGGCGACCGAGGCGACCTCGTTCAGCGCCTCCTCGAAGTCGTCGGCCCGGAAGCCGGTCGCATACCAGGGAACGATCACAGTGCCAGCCATGAATACCTCCACTCTTGTTGCATCGTCGAGCGTCTATCGGGCATCATCAGCCACCGACCTCGGCGTGGATCGCACCTGGGCCGTCCGCTGTCTTGCCTTCGGTATCGGACTCGGCGCCGACGAGGATCGAGATCTTGCCGAGGTGCTTGTTTTCGAGCATTAGCTGATGGGCTTCGGCTACGCCCTCGAAGCCGAGCGTACGCCACAGGACAGGCTTGATCTGGCCCGACTCGATCAGCTCATTGGCCTTCATGCACTCGTACGCGTTCGCGAAGTGGGAGCCGAGGATCTCCTTCTGCTTCATCCACAGGTAGCGCACGTCGAAGTCGAGGTTGAAACCGGTCGTGCCGGCGCAGATGACGACCTTGCCGAACGGCTTGACCGTGAACACCGAGGTCGGGAAGGTAGCCTGGCCGACGTGCTCGAAGACGATGTCGGGCGCGTCGCCAAGGATTTGCTTGACGCGCTTTGAGAACTCGCGCGAGGCCAAGAAGCGGGCCTTCTCCTCTTCGGGGCTCTCGCCGCCCTTGCGCATCATCCCCGCGAACTCGGCCCGGTCGATGTAGTCGACGGCCCCGAGACGCTTCACCAGCTCGCCCTTCTCGGCCGAGGAGACGACACCTACGCTGTGGGCGCCCGCCGCGGCGCACAGCTGCGTCGCGAACACGCCGAGGCCGCCCGCGGCGCCCCAGATCAAGACCTTCTGGCCGGCCTGCAGTTTGCAGCGAGTGATCAGCATGCGGTAGGCGGTGAAGTAGACGAGCCCGTAAGAGGCGGACTCCGACCAGCTCAAGGCTTGGGGCTTGGGCAGGAGCTGCTGAGCCTGGACCTTGGTGAACTGGGCGAATGAGCCCCAAGTCGTCTCATAGCCCCAGATCTTCTGTGAGGGAGCGGCCATAGGGTCGAGGCCGTGCACCTCGGGATCCTCATAGGAAGCTTGGTTACAGTGCACCACGACCTCGTCGCCCGGCTTCCAGCGCGTGACGCCGGGACCGACCTTCCAGACGATCCCGGAGGCGTCCGAGCCGCCGATATGGTGGCCGTACTGGGGGTGGTCGCCGTACTTCATCACCGACACGGGCTTGCCCAAGGCGGCCCACACGTTGTTGTAGTTGACCCCTGCGGCCATAACGCGGACGATCACCTCGAAGGCGGCGGGCTCGGGGACCTCGATCTCCTCCAACTGGAAAGCGTCCTTTGGTTCGCCTTGGCGCTCCTCCCGGATGACCCATGCGGCCATCGTGGCCGGCAGCTCGCCGGGTTCGGCGTCGACTTGGGAGACTCGTTGCAGATCAATTGCCACGGTGCGCTTAGACCTCGCGTGTAGGGGACGGGACCGTCCAATCCTATATGGGCTTGAAGGGCAACTCGGTCACGGTGGCGTGTGCGCCCCGATGCCCGACCTCGAGTGCGGCGCCGGGCTCGGCCTCGCGGCGCACCAAAGCCAGGCCGATCGCGCCGAAGGTGGGGGAGAGCACCGAGCTGCCCAGATGCCCGACCGCGCGCTCGCCGAGGCGCAGCTCGGCACCGGGCTCGACCTGCTCAGAGAGGCGCAGGCCGCGCAAGTGACGGTTGGGTTTGCCCTTGTAGTGGAGTCTCGCGACGGTCTCTTGGCCGACATAGCAGCCCTTGGTGAAGCTGACCGCGCGTTCGTTGAGGCCCGCCTCCTGGGGGATCGTGGTGTCCTCGAGGTCGAGCCCATAGCGAGGGCGCCCGTGCTCGACGCGCACGATCTCGGCCGCGGCTTCGCTCACCTCGACAGCGCCGGCGTCCACGAGGGCTGCGCGGGCCGCATCGACCGCGTCGGTCTCGAACAGGACATCGAAACCCAGGTCGGTGCGGATCAAGCGCGCCGGTGTGTCGCCTAGAGACAGGAGCAGGTGATCGTGCTCTGCCTCGAGCAAAGGCCCCACGCGCGCGTTGGGCGGTCCTCCGTCGGATACATCAACCCCAACACTCGAGGCCCCGAACGACCTCAGACTGGACGGTTCGAGCAAGAAGGCGCGAGTGGCCACCTCGGTAGCGGTCGGGCCGATGAGGGAAAGCAGCGAGCACTCCAAGGTGCGCTTATGCAGCTCTACGTCATATCCCACCTTGAAGCGGCGAATCATGTCGAACAGAGCCTGCAGAGCGACCCGCTCGGTGTCGAGCAGCAGTTCGCTTGGCTCGACGTCTGGATCGTCGCCGACCGCGAGGACTCGTAGATCGCCGAGCATCTTGCCCTTGTGCGTGAGAAAAGCGGCATAGCGGCCTTCGCCTGGCTTCAGGCCGACCAGCTCGTTGGTGAGCTGACCGTTCAAGAACTCGACCGCTCCCGAGCCGGTGAGCGCCAGCTTGCCGCGCTCGGAACGATCCACCAATCCGCAACGTTCGGTCAAGCTCGCGTGCTCCTCGGCAAGTGCTGCTGTATCTGTTGTCGCCACGGTTTCGAGGATAGCCCGCTCTTTGCGGACGCTTGACGGCATGTGTCATCGAGGCGTGACTCCGGGGGTGCCAGTGCCGGGTAGCCGAGTGACTGTGTGGGCTGGGTGGGCCGCGTGTGGTCCGTGTGGGCCGTGTGGGCCGTGTGGGCCGCGTGGGCCGCTAGGCTTCCCGCTGATGGCTCTTGCCGACACCTTCCAGCGCATCGTGGACTCGCTTCCGGACGACTGGACCGACCTCGAGCTCGATCTGCGCATCGCCGACGAGTCGAGGTATATCGACGCGAGTGTGTACTTGGTGACGTGCAATGCCAGGCCTTACTCCCGTCACGACTGGCATTGGCGTCTGTTGGTGGCCCATCGTTTCGGTCATGCAGCTTCTGCGCCGACCACGCACGGGACCCTGCGCCTGCTCGATGAAGCCGGCATTGAGGGCGAGCTGGCCTTGCGCGAGCAACGCGCCGGGCGCGTCGAGGTCACCCAGATGTGGGGCCGTCCGCACTCTGTGCGCGAAGAGTTCGCGCGTCTGCGCGCCCAGTAGAGCCGCGCGCGATGGCCCACGTGGTCGCTTTCATTCCGGATCTGCTGTTCGGCTCACAGGTGCAGGGAAGCCTGCAAGCAGGTGGTCATACGGTGGATTTGGTGGGGGATGAAGAGGGCGTGCGTACCGGTTTGCGGGCGGCGGACGTGCTCGTCCTGGATCTCACCGACGAATCGGCGCGTCGTGCGGGACTGCTCGAGTCCTTGCCTCCGGACGAGCGAGCGGAGGTGCCCACGTTGGCCTTTTACTCGCATGTCGATGTCGAAGCCCGTCGCCTTGCCGAGCAGGCAGGTTGCGAGCTGGTGGTTCCCCGTTCGCGCATGGCGCGCGAAGGCGCGGCGCTCGTGTCCAAGCTGGTCAGCTAGGAGGCAAGGCCTCGCCACCGCCTACGTCGGTATGTTCGGCCTCGACGGGATCGAGTGGCACGAGCGCGGCGTTGGGCACCCGCTCGGCTAGCGCCACCTTGTGGCCGGCGCGTTGGAAGAGCGCGATGCGGATCACCACGCCGTGGCAGACTGCGAGGGCCGGAAGAGCGCCTCGCTCAACGTCGGCGAGCGCCGCCGCGACCCGTTGGTCCTGCTGTGCGAAGGACTCGCCGCCGGGGAACGCGAAGTCGGGGCGCCCTTCGATGAAGCCGGCGAAGCCGTCCGGGTCTTCTGCCTGCACGTCGGAGAACAACCGGTCTGTCCAGTCGCCCGCGTCGGTCTCCATCAAGCGCGGCTCCTCGCGTGGCTCCAAGCCCAGACGGGCGGCCACGATGTCTGCTGTTTCCCTAGCCCTCAGCAGCGGACTGCACCAAAGGGACACGAACGGCGAGCCGGCCGCGCCGGCGGTAGCCCGCTCGGCCAAGTCCGCTGCTTGTGTCCTGCCGGTGTCGTCGAGCGGGACGGGCAGATGTCCTTGGAAGCGCCGCTCCAGGTTGTACGCAGTCTGGCCATGCCTGGCCAGGTACACGCTCGCCGCGCTCATCCCTGTCGTCGTTCCGTATCGGTCGCCGGGACCGCGCTCATTTCCGCCGCCACCCCGAATCGAGCGCTCGGGACACTAGGCCGCCGCTGGCTCGACTCCGGGCTTGCGCAGATACAGGAACGCGTACAGCCCGGCGGCGACCGTGGCGCCGAGCAGTGGTCCCGCGTACCAGACCCAACCGTTGGCCCAATGGTCGCCCACGAGCTGCGGCCCGAAAGCGCGTGACGGGTTCATCGCGGCACCCGTGAACGGGCCACCGAACAAAACGTCGATCGTGATTGTGAGACCGATCGCCAGTCCGGCCACGACGCTGAACTGGTTGCGCGCATCCACCGCCGCGCCGAAGATCACGAACACCAAGAAGAACGTCAAGATCGCCTCCAGCAAAAAGCCCGAGCTGGCGTTCACCCCGTGCCCAAGCGCCGGCACACCCAGCTTGACCGCTTCGGTGGTCGCCCGTGGGAGCAATTGCTTGACCAGCAGCGCCGCCAGTGCAGCGCCGCCGAACTGGGCAACCCAATAGACAGGCGCCAGGGCCGGCTTGATCTTTTTGGTGATCAAGAAGCCGAACGTCACAGCCGGATTGAAGTGCCCGCCGGAGATGTGGCCCAAGGCGCAGACCATCACACCGATCGCCAAGCCGTTGGCGACCGCTACGCCGATCAGGGAAGGGTCGGAGATGACGCCGGAGGCCGCCGCGGCGCCGGCGCCGATGAAGGTGAGGGTGAAGGCGCCAACCATCTCGGCCACGGCGCGGCGCAAAGTGTCTTCGGACATGACCCGAACGCTAGGGGCCGCTCCGGACGGATTGTGTCGCCGCAAGGGGTGACTTGCGCGCGTGTGCGTGAAAGAAGGCTTTCTCCGCGCACGCGCGTGGGGCCACCTGTTTGCGGGCACACATCCCACACACTCCCGTCCGAGCTGCGGCACGCATCCGCACACATCCCGTCCGAGCGACAGCTTTCGCGCGCACGCGCGTAGGCCTTCTGTTTGTGAGCGCATACACTCAGAACGATGCGTCGCCGGGTCACGTTCTCGCGCAACCTCACGCTCTCGCTTTCGCGCACGTGTCGCTGCTACTGCAAGTACTGCGCCTTCGCCACCCACAAGGCCCATCTGTACGCGCCCGATGAAGTGATCGAGATCCTCGACGGCGCCGCCCGCCGCCAGGTCAAGGAGCTGCTCGTGCTCACCGGTGAGCATCCCGAGGTCAATCCCGAGGTGCGCCGGCGCCTCAGCGATTACGGGCACGAGGATTTCACCGCCTACGTCGCCTGGACATGCGAACGGGCTTTGGAGCGAGGCCTGTTGCCACACACCAACCTGGGTGTGCTCGCAAGCGAGGATTTGGCACGCCTCAGAGAGGTCACCGCATCCCAGGGTCTGATGCTCGAGTCGGTCTCCGAGCGCCTCATGCAGACCGTGCACGCCGGTTCCCCAACCAAGCATCCAGCCCGACGCCTGGAAACGATCCGCGCCGCCGGCGAGCTCCGGATCCCCTTCACGAGCGGCATCCTCGTCGGTATCGGCGAGACGCTCGAGGAGCGCATCGCCTCCCTGGAGGCCATCGCGACCGTGCACGCCGAATACGGCCACATCCAAGAGGTGATCCTCCAGAACTTCGTGCCCCACCAGTCCTACTACGGCCAGGAGCCGGCCCAGATTGCCGAGGCAGCCGCTCGTGCCTACTGGCGAACAGGAGTGGGGCCTCAAGATGCGAATTCGCGGCAGAAGGCCCCCCGTTCCTCCGAGGGGGAAGCCGAGGGGCACGCGACACGTACGAACGACGATCCTCACCCCTCGGCACTTCATCCCCAACTGCCTCTGCCCTCGTGGGCCAGCCCGGTATCGATCGAGGACATGAAGCTCCTGATCAGCGAAGCGCGGCGCTTGATGCCCGAAGTGGGCATCCAGATTCCGCCCAATCTGGCCGACTGGTGGAGCGAGCTGATCGCATGTGGCGCGACCGATCTGGGCGGATTGTCGGCCAACGGAGATCACATCTCGCCCGAGCACCCTTTCCCCTCGCCCCACCAGGTGCGCAAGCGCCTGCAGGCCGACGGCTACGCCCTAACCGAGCGACTATGTGTCTACCCCCAATACATCGACCCTGCTTGGGTCGCGCCCGCTGTCCTCGACACGATCAAGCTCAAGTACTGGAGCTTTATTCCCCGCAGTGGATCGGGAGGGCCGCCCACCCGCACCGACCCACCCGTCCCGATTCGCCCCGACCTCGTGGGCGGCGCGATCGAGAAGGGTCGCGACGGGCTGCCCCTGAGCGCCGAGGAGCTGACGGCCATGTTCGCCGAGACGCGTCCCCAGGTCATCGAGGAGATCAGAGTGGCCGCCGACGAGTTGCGCGCCGACTTGGCGGGCGACTTGGTCACGTTCGTCGTCAACCGCAACATCAACATCTCCAACGTCTGCACCGTCGGCTGCGCCTTCTGCGGCTTCGGCCAGTCCAAGCGCTCCCCCGACGCCTACCAGCACGACGAGGACGAGTTCAGACGACGGGTCTTGGAGGCAATCGACTACGGGGCATCCGAGCTGTGCATCCAGTCGGGTATCCATCCCGACTGGAGCTTCGAGGACTACCTGTCTTGGTTGCTCCTCGCCAAGGCGATTGCTCGCGAAGCGGGAACCGAACTGCACCTGCACGCCTATTCGCCGATGGAGATCGCCCACATGTGCGACATCTCCGGCCTGCCTCCCTCAGAGGTGTTCGACGGCTTGCGCGAGGCCGGGCTCGGCTCAACCCCCGGCACCGCCGCCGAGGTTCTCCACGACGGCGTGCGCGAGCGCATCTCACCCAACAAGCTGCCCGTCTCCCGCTGGGTGGAGATCATCGAAGCCTCGCACCGCGCGGGTCTGCGCTCCACCTCCACCGTCATGTTCGGCCATATCGAGGAGCCCTGGGAGCTGGCCGAGCACATGCGCGTCATCCGTTCCCTACAGGAGCGCACAGGTGGAATCACCGAGTTCGTGCCCCTCTCCTTCATCCCCTTCCAAACATTGCTCGGACGCACTCACGGGGTGGAGGAGATATCCCGCGCCGAGAACCTCAAGCACACCGCGGTGTTCCGCCTCGCGCTCGGACGCACGATCCCCAGCTTGCAAGCCTCGTGGGTGAAGATGGGCTTGGACGCCGCCACCGAGTCCCTGCGCTGGGGCGTCAACGATCTCGGCGGCACTTTGATGGAGGAGTCGATCTCGCGCCTGGCCGGCTCCTACCACGGCACCCGTCTCGATCCCGAGCAGCTGGTGGCCGCCGCGCACCAAGCTGGGCGCCCGGCGGGCGAGCGCACAACTTTGTACGCGATCAGGCAACGCTATCCCTTGACGGGAGTCACGGGCTCCTGTGCTCCGGATGGCTCCTCGACCAAAGAGCCCTCCTTGGCTAAAGAGCCCTCCTCGACCAAAGAGCCCTCCTTGGCCGCAAGCACCTGAGTATCGCCTGCGGGCGGGTCGATGAATCGCTCCAAGGTCTCGATCATCTGACAGTGGTAGGTGATTCCCGCCACGAGAGTGGCAGCGGGACCTCGCCATCGCTCCTTGCCCGGACCGTCGGGTTCCGATCTCACCACCTCCATATAGCCCCTCAGCTCGGCCAGCTTGGCGCGATGCCAATCGCTCCGTCCTGCGAACACCACGCGTGGGTCGGCGCCGGCGAACACCTTCAACATGCCCTCGTCCCGGTACTGGGAAGGGGGCGCGCCCGGCGAGTCGGCCCATGCGCGTAGCGCCTCCCGTCCCGTGTCGGTGAGCGCATAACGCTTGCGTCTGCGCCCGCCACGCTCCTGGCGCTGTGAGAGATAGCCCGCCTTGGCCAGCCGGGCGGGCTCTTCATAGAAAGTGGTGTGTGGAACCGGCCAAAAGTTCTCGATCGTGTGCTCGAGCGCTTGCTTGAGCTCATACGGCGTCGCCTCGCCAAACGTCTCGAGCAGGCTGA
Organism: Solirubrobacteraceae bacterium; assembly: GCA_049588415.1. Classification (GTDB taxonomy): domain Bacteria; phylum Actinomycetota; class Thermoleophilia; order Solirubrobacterales; family Solirubrobacteraceae; genus Palsa-744. Next base: position 41,255 of record JBAVYU010000056.1, on the reverse strand, counting down.
GTACCGCGTATGAGGTTGTCGTGAGGCGGATCGGCTTGCAGTTCATAGTTCGTCTTGTATAGTTCGGATCGAACTATAGACAAAGGAGCTGAAGATGCCCGACACAGACGCTTCGAACATGGCTCCCGCCCGGGCCGATTATGACGTGGCGATTGTGGGGGCCAGCCTCGCCGGCTGCACCGCCGCCATGTTTCTCGCTCGTTCCGGGGCACGGGTTGCATTGATCGAGAAGAGTCCGGACCCACAAGCCTTCAAGCGGATCTGCTCGCATTACATCCAGTCCTCAGGCGTACGTCCCCTGGAACGTCTGGGGCTTCTCGAGCCGATGATGCAGGCCGGCGCGGTGCGCTCGAGCGCCTGTGCCTGGACACGCTGGGGCTGGGTCGACCCGCCTCCAAGCAGCACTTTGCCGAGCGGAATCAACTTGCGCCGCGAACGCCTCGACCCCCTGATCCGCGGGTTGGCCGGCGACACTCAGGGTGTCGACCTGGTGCTCGGGCACACCGTCCAAGAGCTTCTCTATGACGGAGAGCGGGTATCGGGCTGCCGTGCACGCGACCCACACGGTCAAGCCTTGGAGCTGCACGCGCGGCTCGTAGTCGGCGCGGACGGTCGCGGCTCGCGCGTAGCCAAGCTGGCTGGGGTGAACACGAAGACCGCGCCCCACGGGCGCTTTGCCTACGGCGGCTACTTCGAGGGCCCCGCACCCGCCAGATATCCCAACTCCGCGCTCTGGCTGCTCGATCCGGACATGGTGGGCGCCTTCCCGACCGACCAAGGGCAGACCTTCTATGCGGTAATGCCCGCCAAGGAGCGCTTGCCGGAATTCCGCAGCGATCCGGCGGCGGCGATTCAGAAGTTCGTGGCGGGCATACCCGACGCTCCGCCGATCGCACAGTCGCGCTTGGTGGGAGAGGTCATGGGCAAGATCGACATGACCAACGTCATCAACACCCCCACCGCGCCCGGACTTGCGCTGATCGGAGATGCCGCCAGCGCCGTCGACCCCTTGTGGGGCGTCGGTTGTGGTTTCGCCCTGCAATCCTCCGAATGGCTGGCCGACAGTGTCTCGCCCGCGCTTAGTGGCGTTGAGCCTCTGGAGCGCGGTCTACAGCGCTATCGCCGCCGCCACGCCAGAGGATTGAAAGGCCACACGAAAGAAATCCTCAGCTACGCGACAGGCCGAAAGATCAACCTCGGAGAGAAGCTCTTCTTCTCGGCAGCCGCCCACGATGAGCGCACCGCGAAGGTGTTCGAGGCTTTCGGTTCGCGCAACATAGGCCCCGGGCGGATGCTGGCAACAGGAATACCTCTCGCGGTGCTTGCCACCGCGCGGCGCTCGTTCAACGAAAGAGGTCCTCGGCCAACGGCCGCAACAGGGCAAGTGCGCCAGGTCCCTCCTCAGAGCTGACGAAGCGCTCCAAGCCCTCCACGATCACGACCGGCTCGCGCGAGTCCTTGGCTCGCGCGAGGTCGGCAAGTCCCGCGATCGCATCGGCCACCGCGAGCCAGGTCGCGTGCAGCTCCATCCCGCTGCTGTCGGTGCGCCCGCGCCAGTCCTCAAGCGGGGCGACGCCGGCGCAGCCGATTGCCACATCGCATTGACCGTGGCGCCAAGCGCGCCCAAAACTGTCGCTGATCAGCACGCCAACCTTTGCCTCCGTGAGCTCGTGCAGGCGTTTGCGGATCGCCCTGGCCGATCCGTCGGGGTCTCGTGGGAGCACGATCAGCGTGTCCTGGTTCGCTGAGTTGGACGCGTCCACGCCCGCATTCGCGCACACGAAACCGTGCTTCGTGCGGCATATCAGCACCCCGTTCGCCTCGCGCAAGATCTCCTCGGATTGGTCGAGCACGACCTGCACGGCCTTCGGGTCCTTGTGCTGTCGCTCGGCAATGTCCCGCGCGCGCGCGCCGGGCGTCACTGTGCCCAAGTCCACCACCGCCCCCTCCGCCTTCGAGACAGCCTTATGGGCGATTGCCACTATCTGACCGTCCCGAAGCGGGCTTGCTGGGTTCTCGGCGGCGAGCGTTTGGGCGATCAGCTCGCCCAGATCTGTGCCGTGGGCGATCTCCGGTAGGCCGCTCAGGCCACGGGCGCTCAGGCCGCTCACAGGTTCAGGCAGCCTCTGAGGAGGAGTGTCCAGGTTCGCTGTGGCGCGCGGCGCCCTCTTGTGGTGTGGCTCGTGCGAGGACCTCACGTGTGCGCGGTGCCCCGGCCTGCTTGTCCGCAAGGCGTTCGCGCAACACCGCCAAGTCCTCGCCCGTGTCGATGTCCAGCAACAGCGACGCCGGCTGGGCGACCCGGCAGGCAAGACCACCGTCGTGCGCCAGCCGTTCATGGCGGGCGCGACTGTCCGGTCCGAAGCTCGGTTCGATCGCGTTCGGGGGTGTGAGCAGCAGCCCGTTAGTGCCCTTGCCGTGGCGGTCGGGCACGATTGCGACTTCACGCATAGCGGTGCCCTTCGCGCGCGCGGGGGGTGTTGTTTCGATGTCTGACTCTTTGTCTCCGCCCGGTGCTCGGAAGGCAAGCAGATCCGTCAGCTCTGCCGGATCGAGGGTCGGGCAGTCGCCCGGCACGCACAGAGCCCGCTCGAAGCCCTCTTCCAGGGCCTTGGCCAAGCCAAGCGAGGCTGCCGCGCTCTGGCCCGCCTCTGCCGTGTCCTCGACGACGATTGCCCCGATGTAGCGAGCCGCAAGCGCCACCGAGGACTCACAGGTCACGACGATCGTCGTCTCGACCGCTCGGCATTCCCGCAGCGCGCTGAGCACGTCGCCCACCATCGCCTTCGCCAAGTCGCTTCGCAGCGAATCCGCGACGCTTTCGCCCAGTCTCTGCTTGGCCAGCGGGAAGCGCTTGACGGGGAGGATCACGGCGGTGCGCATCGACTCTGACAGGCTACCCGCCAAGCGCTTCCGCGAACGCGAGTGTCTGTCCTGCCACATGCCTGCGTGTCGTCGGATCGGGCATGGCTGTATCGATCTGCAGCGCCGGAAGGTCCGCGGGCGTCTCATCGGCGACGATCCCGCCGACTAGGCCGGGTGCGATCTGCTCGTAGAAGGCGAGCACCCCGGCCGCACTGACAGGCTGGTCGTAGGCTGCCAAGCACGCCGCTGTCGGTCCCTTGAGGATCTCGCCGCCGACGACCGGGCTGACACACACCACGGGCGCCTCGATCTGCCCAAGCACGTCCCCCAGCACATGCAGAATCGGCCAGATCGAGATCACCGGGTTGCTGGGACCCACGATCACCGCGCGGGCTTGGTCCAGGGCCCTGAGCACCTCGGCCGAGGGTTGAGGAGGGGGGGCCTTTGCCGGAACCTCGCCCTCACCTGCAATGCGTATTTGCGCAGGCGTCGCGAAGGCTACCTCACGCACACTGCCCGCGGCTCGATCGCGGATCATGAACTGCTGAAAGTCGCGCCAGCCGGCGTCTGTGCGGATCCAGGTGCCCAGCGGCTCATCGCACACTGGAAGCACTTTCGCTTTCACGCCGATCGCCTCGTTCAGTCGGGCCAGGGCCTCGGTAGGGCGCAGGCCCTCGTCGGTCATGCGCTTGCGCTCCAAACACCAAGCGAGGTCACGGTCGCCGAGGTTGAACCACACGTCCTTGCCCAGCGCGCGCAACCCATCCATCACCGCGAACGTGTCGTCGCGCAATCCCCATCCGCGCTCGTCGATCTCGTCGGCAAGCCAGAACGACACAAGATCGGGGTCGGGAGACACGTGCGAGCCATAGATCTCGATGTCGTCGCCTGTATTGGCGATCACCACCAGATCCTCCGCGCCGACTACGTCCAACATGCCACGCGCCAGCTTCGCCCCGCCTGTGCCCCCGGCCAGCACAACGACCGGTGCGCCTTGGGAGCTCACTTCCAGTCGTCGTCGGGCAGGCCGGTGATCCTGATACCCGCGTGCGTTTTGTGCTTGGCGTTGATCGAGATCATCAAGGCTGTCATGGACTCGGCGATGCGCGCCATCTCCAGGCGTCCGCAGTCCACACAGCGCAAACCCTCGATCCGCTGAAGCAGACGCGCTGCCTCGGTCTTGTCCTCGCGCGAGTCGCCGCAAACGAGCACGTCCTGGGCGAGGTCGTAATCGAGGTCGGTCAGCGACGCGGCGCTGACCGTGTGCAGAGCCGAGACGATTCTCACGCCGTCGGGCGCCATCTCCTGCGCTGCCTGTGCGGCTGAGCCTTGCCAGACCCCCAACATTCGAGTAGCACGTCCGCTGACTGCCGCGGCGAGCGGCACGGTGGCGTCGATCAACAGCTGGCCGGCTCGTAGCGAGCCCTTCAGGTTTTTGAGCGTCTCGGACTGGCTGCGAAAGGGGACGCTCAAGATCACGGTCTCGACCGTCTCCACGGCCTTCGAGTTCTCCGCGCCTGTGAACCCGCCTTCGGGCACAGCCGCACGAGCCTTGGCCGCGGCCTCGACCGCGCGTCCCTCCTCGCGCGAGCCGATCACGATTGGCACGCCGACGCGTCCAAGGCGGACCGCCAAGCCGAAGCCGAGTGCCCCCGATGCTCCGACGATTGCGACAGGGTCTGCGGGACTGGGCTCCACGGCGGCGCAGTATAGGCTTGCACGATGCGATTCGAGGGCACCACCGCGCTGGTCACTGGCGGAGCGTCCGGGATCGGCGCCGCCACCGCCCGTCTGCTGGCCGCCGAAGGAGCCCAAGTGGCGATCGGCGACGTCAACGAGGACGGTGCCCGCGAGCTGGCCGCCGAGCTCGATGGCCTCGGCTGCAAGCTCGATGTGACCGATACCGCCTCGGTGCGCGCGGCGGTCGCTTCGATCGAGGAGAAGCTCGGTCCGATCGGCGTGCTCGTCAACAACGCCGGCACGGACTTGTTCTCCTACTTCATCAACTCCGACGAGGGCCTCTGGGACTTCGTGCTGGGAGTCAACCTACGCGGGGTCTTGGCCGTCACACACGCGGTGCTTCCCGGCATGCAGGAGCGCAGGGCGGGCGCAATCGTCAACGTCGCCTCCGAGGCGGGTCGCGTCGGCTCGCAAGGCTCCGCGGTCTACTCGGCCGCCAAGGCCGGCGTGATCGGCTTCACCAAGGCGATAGCGCGAGAGTCCGCCCGCTACCGGGTCCGCTCAAACGCGGTTGCGCCTGGCCCGATCGAGACGCCGCTCTTGAACGCCGCGCCGCAACTGCTCGGCGAGCTCGGCGAGCGCTTGAAGCAGGGCATGGTCAACCAGACCGTGATGGGCCGCTCGGGTGAGCCCGAGGAGGTGGCGGCGGCTATAGCCTTCCTCGCCTCCGAGGACGCTTCGTATGTGACGGGCCAGACGCTGAACGTCAGCGGCGGCCTATCCATGTGGTGATGATGACCAGGTCGCATGCGACCTGGTCCCTGCCGGTACATGTACCGGCAGGCCGGATCGTGCATGCACGATCCGGTAAATACACAAATGACCGTCCCTGACATCGTCCAAATCCGCGAGGTTGGTCCGCGCGACGGCTTCCAGAACGAGCCGGAGGTGATCCCCACCGGGCGCAAGGTCGAGCTGATCGACATGCTCGCCTGCACGGGCCTGCGCCGCTTGGAGGTTACGAGCTTCGTGCGTCCCGACGTGATTCCTCAGCTGGCCGACGCCGAGGAGGTGCTTGCGCGCATCGACGTACCGGCGCAAGTTGCGCTCAGTGTCTTGATTCCCAACGAGCGCGGCTTGGAGCGGGCCTTGCGGGTGCGCGAGGCGATCGCCGAGCGACGGTCTGGAGGATCGTCTGCCGGCCAGCAGACGCGCCCTGCATTCGACGAGATCAACGTCTTCCTATCCGCCTCCGAGACCCACAACCGCAAGAACGTCAATCGCTCGGTCGAGGAGTCGTTGGCGTCCCTTGAACAGGTGCTGCCCTCCGCGCGCGCGGAGGGCTTGCGCTGCGAGGCCGTCATCTCCACCTCCTTCGGCTGCCCCTACGAGGGGCGGGTTGCGCCCGAGCGGGTTCTGGAGATCGCACAGCGCCTACGCGACGCCGGTGCTCAGGAGATCGGTTTCGGTGACACCACCGGCATGGCCAACCCGGTTCAGGTCGCAGCGTTCTTCGGGTTGGCGTTCGATCGGCTCGGAGTCGCCCACGGGAGCGCTTCGCCGACTGAGCGTGGCGGGACCGGTGAGGATGGGCCGCAGCTCACCGCGCACTTCCACAACACTCGAGGCCAGGGCCTTGCCAACGTGCTCGCCGCGCTTCAGAGAGGCGTCTCCAGCTTCGAGTCGAGCTTCGGCGAGTTGGGTGGCTGTCCGGTGCCCGCGGGCGCCACCGGCAACATCGCCAGCGAGGACCTCGTCTCGATGCTGCACGAGATGGGCATCTCCACCGGCGTGGACTTGGACGCCCTACTCGGGTGCGCGCGCCGCGCCCAGGAAGTGCTCGGCCGCCCGCTCGGCTCGCACACTTTGGTGGCCGGGCCCGTGGATTGGCACTAGCCCGCCGCGGCGGGCTCTGCCTCACGGGCGCTCTCGCGCATCGCTGCAACGCAGTACTCCTGCACCGCAACCTCCATCTCCAAGGTCTGTGCGAGCGCAGGTCGCGCCGAGGCGTCGATCACGCGCTTGGCACGTCCCACGGCAACGTGAGAGTTGGCCAGCAGCTCCTCCACCAGGTCCTGCGTGGCTTGCTCCAGCTCATCAGATGCCACGACTCGGTTGATCAGTCCGATGCGCTCGGCCTCGACAGCGTCGATCGTACGGCCGGTCATGATCAGCTCCTTGGCCCTACCCAGGCCCACCACTGCCGGCAGGCGAGTGGAGCCGCCTACGTCGGGGATGATCCCGAACTTCACCTCTGGCAAACCCAATTGGGCATCATCGGATGCGATCCTCAAATCGCAGCCGAGCGCCACCTCCAAGGCCCCTCCCACACAGGTCCTGTGAATCTGGCAGATCACCGGCTTGGGCATCGCTTCGGCCAGGTTCGGGCACTCCAGGAACGTGTTCCTGAACGGGCGCAGCCTGCCCGGCTCGTTTGCCGATGCGGCCAGCTCCGGTAGATCCACACCGGCTGAGAACACCGGTCCTTCACCGCGCAGGACCACGCAGTGGACGGAGTCGTCGGCAGACGCCTCGCGCAAGGCGTCTGCCAGCGCCTTCAGCAGCTCCTGGCTCATCGCGTTTCGCTTCTCGGGGCGGTTCAGCACGATGTGGCGTGCCGCTCCGCGGTCTTCGGTGATGACGATGCTCATCGGCTCGATTCCTTCGTGTCGGGGGTGTGAGCTTGTCGGATGCTGCGCGGATGTCGAATGCTGTGCGGGTGTCGAATGCTGCGCGGGTGTCGAATGCTGTGCGGGGCGTGGGGTGGTGTGTTTACGCAAAGGGCTGCCTCGCGTGCGCGTGTATAAGCGCCAGCGCCGGCACTCGCGACGTGAGGTTCAACTGTCGGCACTCGCGACGTGAGGTTCAACTCAGATCCAGCACCTGTGTCGGTGCTTCGATCTTGCCGTCGTGGCCCTCGCTGGGCACGATCGCGGTGCCGACGGCGAAGAACTCGATCGTGTGGCTGCCCCAGCCGTGGCTCTTCTCCTGCAGGTCGACGCCAACGATGCCCTCCGCGCTCAAAGTCTGTGCCTCCGATTGCATGCGCTCCATCGCCAGCTCGCGCGCGTCGTAAAGTGCCTGCGTGAAATTCGCAAGCTCCACGTTGCGCCCTGTCTGCGCCATCGACTTGAGCATCCCCCTGTGGGCGACGTGGTAGACGCAACTGCCCATCACCATGCCCACGGGACGATGGCCGGTACGCAATAGCGTCCAGAAGTCCTGGCCCGATAGGTCGCTGGTAAATGGGCGCCCGTTGGGCGCACGGTGCAGAACTCCCTCGCGGTGCTTGACGGCAGTCCCGATCGCGATGAACTCGGCCATGTCCTGGCCCCACTCGTAGCGGCCGATGTCCAGGCGCACGCCCACCACGCCGTCGGCCCCGAGCTGGTCGGCCTCCTCCTCCATGCGCGTCATCGCGAGCTGTCGCGCCCCGTACATCGCTTCGGAGAGCACCGTCATCTCCTGGCTCTTCTTCCAGCCGGCTACCTGGATGCCGATGTGGTAGATCGAGCTGCCGACAACCAGTCCGACCGGGTCGAAGCCGGCCTGCTTGATCAGCAGGAACTCGTTCACACTCAGGTCCGAGGTGAACAGGCCCGCACGGTTTTGTTGCAGGCGCGCCCTGCCCGCCTCGGGAACCCCCTCGAGCGACGTGGGGTCGTAGGCGCTCTCGCTCTCTTCGACGTCGCTCATGCCGCTGCTCCTTCGGTTGGGTTCATGTTCTGGTGCTCCTCTAAGCCGTCAAATCGACAATGGTCTCGGGTGCAAACGGGATAGTCGCCGGGTCCTCGCGGACGGCGGTGCCGATCGCGTGGAAGGTCACCATCAGCCCGCCGCGCGAATAGGTGCCGGCCCCGACCGTGGTCCGCTGGATGCCATGGGCGATCCGCACGCCGATCACGCCGCTGGCGTCGAGCTTCGCCGCCTGGTGGGTTAGGCGTGCCACGACGCTCTCACGCGCGCTGTAGACGCCTTCGGTGAATTCGGGCAGCTCCTGGTTCTGGGTAAAGCCCAAGCCGCCAATGCCGCTCATCATCTGCGTCGAGTAGGAGGCGCCAACGAAGAACACCGAGCTCCACGCGACCACTCCGAGCGGCTCCACGCCGGCGCTGAGCAACTTTGCGTAATCGGCTACGGACAGCTCTGTGAGAACGGGGGTGTGGCGCCCGTCCCGGCGGCCGGCGGGCCTGCCGCCATGATCGTTCGCCTCATCGGCCGGTGGGCTGCTCTTGTCGTGCCGAACGGCCGTCCCGATCACGACGTACTCGATCGCGTTTTCGGCCCAGTCGTGCGCGCCTGTGTTCAGATCGACGCCCACCACCGCGTCTGCCCCAACGTGCTCCGCCTCTTGGGCGAGGCGCCCAAGAGCGAGTTCGCGCACTTCGTTCCAAGCTGCTGAGAGCGCCTCCATCTCGAACATGAAGCTGCCGCCTATCGCCGACGGCCAAGGCGTCGTCTGGTAGCCGACCTGGTAGATCGAGCTGCCCATAACCTGGGAGACGGGTTTCAGCCCCAGTTGGTGGCAGAGAGCGAAGTCACCGACCGACAGGTCGGATGTGAAGGCACCGCCATGTTCGCCAAGCTCGCGAAGTCGTCGTTCGGCTCCCAGCGGGATGCCGCCTCGCTCGACTTGCGCCAACGATGCGGCCTGTTCGGCCGCGCTCTCGCCGGGGTCCGCCGGCTCATCGTCCTCGTTGACGTCGAGTGGTGGATCCTTCGCGTTCATGGTGCGTCGCCCTTATGCGCGATGCACCACCGGGCAGCGGTCCTCGCAACTGAGCAGGTTGGGCTCATCCGACCAGCTTTTCGAGCGCGGCCCGTGCGTCGGCGCTGCGCTCGGCCTCTTCGCGCAGCTGGGCGGCAAGCTCGCTGACCCATTGCCCGGCGTCGAGTTGCTCGCGCTTGATCGCGATGCCGCCGACCTTACGCTCGCGGCTGCCCTGCACGCGGTCGCCCTCCACGGTCAATTCGTATGAAGTCTCGCCGAGGTTCACCTCGACACGACGCACCCGCTTCTCGCCGCGCCCCAACAGGCCGCCGCCACGTCGCTCGACGCGTGTGCGCGCGGGCAGCGAACCCTCCAGCTTGCTCGCCAGCACCTCGATCGAGATGCGCAAGTCTGAGCCGTCGGCGCGCAGCCCAGCCGCGGAAAGGTCGAAGTCATCCTCGGCGGACATGTCCTTGGAGGCTACTCCGACTACATTCTTGATATGCCTGATCCCGGTCAAATTCGTGTATCCGATGCCGAGCGCGAACGGCTGGTCGAGGAGCTACACGAGCACACGGTCAGCGGCCGACTCACCGCCGAGGAGCTTGACGAGCGCTTGGGAGCGGTCTACGCGGCGCGCACACGAGCGGACCTGGATGCTCTACGTGTCGATCTTCCGGTCAGCACGGTGGCTGCGCGGGCCGCTCTGGTGGAGCGCAAGTCGCATCTGCGCCGTCGTCTTGTCCAGGAGGCAGGCGCGTCGTTTGCCGCATCGCTCGTGTGCGTCGCGATCTGGCTCGCCAGTGGGGCCACGGGGGCCTTCTGGCCTATTTGGGTAATCATTTTCACGTTGTTGCCACTGTTGCGGGACAGCTGGCGTTTGCTCGGCCCAGGATCGGACATTGACGTCGTGGAGGCGCGCCTGCAGGCTCGGCACGAGCGCCGGCTCGCTCGAGACCATCGCCGCTCGCGCTATCGACGCCTTCTGCCCTAGGTGGGGCCGACCAGGGCCGACCCCACCCAAGATCGTCTTGCGTCAGTGCAGTAGGTCCAGTGTGTTTTCGGCATCGTTGACGAAGTAGACGCCTTGGCGATAGGGCGCCACAGCGAGCCCGAACAGACCGCCTTCACCGGCGCCGGTATCGAAGGGCTGGAACTCCGCGCCGATCGGTGTCGTCTCGACGATGTTCCCATCGTTGGCGTTGGCTGTGAGGATGTCGCCGTTAGGAGCCAAGGTCAGCCCGAGCGGATTGTTGAGGTAGCCGCCCAGGGCGATCGTCGTGCCCGCACCTTCGAGCGGCGTTTGCCGGTAGAGGGCATTTGGCACGGCCGCAATGCGATTGCCCTGCGTATCTGCGACATACAGTGTGCCTTCGTAGCCGAGCGCCACACCCGTGGGGCCGACCACCAGCGCCGCAGGATCGGTGCGCTCGGGGAAGCCATTCGCGACCACTTCCATGGCGGTAACCGCCGGCGGATGATGTTTGCCCTCGATATTCAGGCGAACCCGCACCACGGTACCGCCGTCGGTTGGAGTTTCTCCCGATGCGACAGTGCCGTTCAGGACGTTTGTGACGAACAGAGTGGCGCCCCAGCCCTCATCGACAGAGGTCATGTCCCAGGGACCGTTGATCGGCGGACCGGAGATCGTCTCGACGACGTTGCCCCTCTTGTCGAGCACGATCAGGCATCCCGCCTGCGCAGTGGCTGCGTTTCCGTCCGCGGTGGGCAGGCTTCCGACCACGACATAGCCATGTGGCAGGATCGCGAGGGCTGTTGTCAGACCGACTCCGCCCGGGCAGGCGCCGGGGAGCTTGGAGGGATTGATTTCGGCGAACAGCGACAGGCTGCCGGTTGGGCTCATTTGCACGATCGTGGTGCCCGTGCCTTGCAGGTTTTCGGCGTTGTTGAAGTTGCTGATGAGGATGTCTCCTCCCACCAGTGAGCCCGTGCTCCGGGGCACGATCACGATCCCGTAGGGGTTCACGTCCCCGTTCCCCGGCACCGTGCTACCCACCGAGGAGACCGTCGAGAACTGACCGATGAACGGGTGGTCGAATGCTGGAGCCGCACCTGGTGAGAGCGCGAGGCAGGCAAGCACGGTCGCGAACAGCGCCGGCAGAGCGACCTTCGCGCCGCGCCGGCGCGCTAATCGGCGGCTGGGGGCCTGAGTGGCCGGTTGAAGTGGAGATGCGGTGGCATGATTGGACACGAAAATGCCTCCTTCTGGGAGATGGCTCTTTACGGCTAGATTCCGACGGCTGGATTTCGGATCGCCTGGGGTATTGCCTAGCGTTCCCGATTCGTGCACTGCGTAATAGGCTCTCAGCGTGTCCGATCTGCGCAAGGCGACCGACCGAGCCCTTGCGGGTGGGCCCCAGCGCCACCACGAGAAGGCCCTCGAGCAGGGCAAGCTGCCCGTGCGCGACCGGGTTGGCCTGTTGCTTGACGAGGGCTCCTTCTCCGAGGAGGCTTTGCTTGCCAATTGGAACGAGGATGGCCTCGGCGCCGACGGCGTCGTCACGGGCGTGGGCACGATCGAAGGTCGTCCGGTCGCATTGATGGCCAACGATCCGACGGTCAAGGCCGGCTCGTGGGGACCGAAGACGGTCGAGAAGATCCTGCGTATCCAGGAGCGCTCGGCAAGCCTGGGCATCCCGATGGTCTACCTGGTCGACTCGGCCGGCGCCCGCATCACCGAGCAGGTTCAGATGTTCCCGGGCCGACGCGGGGCGGGGCGGATCTTCTTCAACGAGGTGCGCATGTCAGGCGTCGTGCCTCAGGTGTGCGTCCTGTTCGGGCCGAGTGCCGCCGGCGGCGCTTATATCCCGGCCTTCTGTGACATCGTGATCATGCGCGACGGCAACGCTTCGATGTACTTGGGCTCGCCGCGCATGGCCCAGATGGTGATCGGCGAGGACGTGACCTTGGAGGAGATGGGTGGGGCTCGGATGCACACCGGTGTGTCCGGCTGTGCCCATCAACTGGTCAAGAGCGACGAGGAGGGGATCGCTTTCGCCCGACGCTACCTCTCCTACTTCCCGAACAATTGGGAATCCCACCCACCCGTCTCGCCCGCCACCTCCTCGCCGATCGCCGCGGCCCCAGTCGCGGACGGGGGCGACATCGCTGCCCTGATCCCGGCTGACGAGAACAAGCCTTTCGACATGCTCGCCTTGCTCGATGCGCTTGTCGACGACGGCTCGCTGCTTCAGGTCCATGCGCGCTGGGCCAAGGAGCTGATCGTCGGCTACGCGCGCTTGGATGGCCGTGCGATCGGGATCGTCGCCAACCAGCCCAAGCACAAGGGCGGGGTTCTGTTCTCCGATTCTGCCGACAAGGCCGCCCGCTTCATTTGGACTTGCAACGCCTTCAACATTCCCCTGCTGTTCCTGGCCGACGTTCCGGGCTTCATGATCGGCACGCAGGTCGAGCGCGCGGGCATCATCAGACACGGCGCCAAGATGATCAGCGCCGTCTCGGAAGCCACCGTGCCGAAGATCTCGGTGATCGTGCGCAAGGCCTATGGCGCCGGCTTGTACGCGATGGCCGGGCCCGCCTTCGACCCCGACTGCTGCATTGCCTTGCCGAGCGCCTCGATCGCCGTCATGGGACCGCAGGCTGCCGTCAACGCCGTCTACTACAACCAGCTGCAAGCGATCCCCGACGGTGCAGAGCGAGCAGCCAAGACCGAGGAGCTCAGGCGCGAGTACGCCGAGGACATCGATCTCTTGCACCTGGCCTCCGAACTGGTCATCGACGCCGTGGTCGAGCCCGACCACCTGCGCTCGGACTTGATCAGGCGCTTCGCTCACGCCGCGAGCAAGCGTCGCGAGTGGCCCGCCAAGCGCAACCCCGTCACACCCGTCTAGCATTCGCTCGATGGACGCCACCGATCTAGCGTTCGCGGGGATCGCCCGCCAGGCCGAGGCGATCGCCGCGGGTGAGGTCTCCTCGCGCGAGCTGGTCGAGCTGTACCTGGGCCGTATCGAACGCTACAACCCTCAACTGAACGCGTTTCGGATCGTGTTCGCCCAGCGCGCCTTGATGGAAGCCGATCAGGCCGACGCGCGCCGTCGCGCCGGCAGCACGCCGTCCGAGCGTCCGCTGCTGGGAGTGCCGATCGCCGTCAAGGACGAATTCGACGTGGCCGGCGAGGTGACCACGTTCGGCACCAATGCATACGGTGAGCCCGCGCGCGAGGACTCGGAGATCGTGCGCCGGGTGCGAGCGGCCGGCGCCGTCATCATCGGCAAGACGCACATGCCCGAGCTGGGCGCCTTCCCGTGGACCGAGTCGCCCACATGGGGAGCAACGCACAACCCTTGGCGGCTGGAGCACAGCCCAGGGGGATCCAGCGGGGGTAGCGCCGCCGCGGTCGCCGCCGGTCTGGTGGGCGCCGCGCTGGCAGGCGACGGCGGAGGATCGATCCGTTTTCCCGCGGCCTACTGTGGTCTGTTCGGGTTGAAGACCCAGCGTGGGCGCGTGCCACTGGCGCCGCACCTGGGTGCGTGGCATGGCCTGGTCGTCAACGGCGTGCTGGCACGCTCGGTGCGCGACACCGCGCTGTTCTATGACGCGATCGCCGACGGGCCAAGCGACCCCGGAGCCGCATCGGTCCCGCCGAGTTCGTTCCTGGAGGCGCTTGGAGGGCTCGGCGAGCAGGCTCATCGGGGAGCAGCGTCCTCATCCTCGGAGGACGGCCTGGCGAGGGGTCCGCTGCGGATCGCGGTGGCGAGCAAGCTGCCACCTTCGCCGCTCACCAAGTTGCACCCCGACAACCGCGCCGCGCTGGATGAGACGGTGGCGTTGCTGCGAAGGCTCGGCCATGAGGTGGAGGAGCTGGAGATCGATCATGGCCCGCTGGTGCCCCCTCCCGAGTTCACCGCGATCTACCTGCGCAGCATCCATGAGGAGGCCGCCACGTTCGCTCATCCGGAGCGCCTGAAACGACGTATCCGCACGCTTGCTCGCCTTGGAGGAATGCTTCCATCCGGGGCTGTCGATTGGGCGCTTGCTCGGCAAGCCGACTACGCCGCACGTGTGAACAAGCCGCTTGCAGACCACGACGTGTTGCTGATGCCTGTGACGCCGGCGCCCCCGCCCAAGATCGGCGCTCGCGAGGGCTTGGGGTGGCTGCGGACGACGGTCGCGGCATCCGCGACCGTTCCGTACGCCGCGCCTTGGAACTTCACCGGTCAGCCGGCCTGCTCGGTGCCTGCAGGGTTCGCCGCGGACGGTCTGCCGCGCGCGGTGCAATTCGTTGGCAAACCCAACGACGAGGCCACGCTGCTGTCGCTTTCCGCCCAGATCGAGGCGGAGCGTCCTTGGGCGCAGGATCGCCCACCGGCGTTTTCGTGAACCAGGAGCAACTGCTTGCACTCGCGGTTGACCTGGCGCGCGACGCGGGCGCGCTTCTGCTTGAGCGCTTCGATGGAGGGCACGAGCGTGCGCTTGCCAGCAAGAGCACGCCCACCGACCTCGTCTCCGAAGCCGATCTGGCTTCCGAGCAACTGATCCGCGAGCGGCTGTCCCAGGAGCGGCCGGCGGACGGCATCCTCGGCGAGGAGGGAGGTGGCAGCGAGGGCACAAGTGGCCTGACATGGATCGTGGACCCGCTCGATGGCACCGTCAACTTCCTGTTCGCGATACCCCAGTGGTGTGTGAGCGTGGCTGTCGTCGATGACTCTGGCTCGCTTGTGGGAGCGATCTATGACCCCTGTCGCGACGAGTTGTTCAGTGCAACCCGCGAGGGCGACGCACGCTTGAACGGCGATCCGATCGCGGCATCCGCGCGAGCGCCGCGTGCGAGCGCCGATCTGGCTGGAGCGATGGTCGCCACCGGCTTTGCCTACGACTCTTCGGTGCGCGCCACCCAAGCCGAGGTGCTGGCGAGACTGATCCCGAGGGTGCGCGACATCCGTCGTTTCGGCTCCGCGGCCCTCGACCTTGCTTGGACGGCGTGCGGACGCTACGACGCCTACTTCGAGCGCACGACCAAGCCTTGGGACATCGCCGCCGGCACCCTGGTATGCGAAAGGGCGGGGCTCACTGTGATGGAGTTGCCGGAGCGCGAGCGCTTGCCGATCGGCGTGCTTGCGGGCGTGCCTGGGATCGCCGGCGAGCTGTTCGATCTGGTGGGTTGACTCTCGCGACTCGCGATTGGTGGGTGCACCAACGTCGCGATTCGTGCCTTATCGAGTCGATGCGGCGGGTGGGAATCGAACCCACACGCCCTTACGGACAATGCCTTTTGAGAGCATCGCGTCTACCGTTCCGCCACCGCCGCAACGAACCTCAATATACGCCTAGTCGAGCTGGGGCGCGGCTAGACCGGGCACTTAAGTAACCGAGGTGGCGCGGCTAGACCGGGCGTGCCAAGGCGTCGCGTTCGGCTCCGGGGTCGAGCTGCTCGAGCTCGATGTTCCAGCCTTGGGCGAAACCTCGCATCGCGAAGGCGATCAACAAGATCTGGACGGGAATGAGCACGAGCGTGAACACACCGAGCAGGCCGGCGGAGAGCGCTGGTTCTGCGAAGCCGGCCTTGTCGCGCGCGAACCAGCTGGGGGCGGCGACCAAGGCGAACACGAGCAGGAGCAAGGCCAAGGCGGCGGCCATCGGCAGCACGCCGCGGCTCCAGCGCCATGCGAAGAAGGCCATCAAGAAGTACACGATCACCCAAACCAAGAGGATCGGTATGTCGCCCTCCAAGGTGCTCCAGCCTCCGATCGTCACGATCAGAAGCAGTGCGGCCGAGACGATCAGGAGCAGAACAACAGTGGCGCGTGTGGCTATGACCGCGGGCTTATCGCGGTTGGGGTGCGTCACGATCACGCCGTCCGGCGCATTTATCCCCGAAGTCGAAGCCATCTCACCTATGACCTTACAATCTTGAGCGGTCCTCATGCAACCGAGCGGGCGTGGTGGAACTGGTAGACACGCTGGCCTTAGGAGCCAGTGGGCTTATGCCCTTGGGGGTTCGAGTCCCTCCGCCCGCATCATTTTGGCAACGTTTGAGCCCAAGCGGCTCAACGTTGCCGGCGGATCCGCGTCAGCTTGCGATCAATGCCGACGGTCGCGCAAGGGCCTCTTCGGCCGCGCGGACCGATTCCACGAAGATCTCAACTCCGCTCAACAAGAGCCGGCGTGTGATCGTGAGCGGGGGCAGGAAGCGGGCCACATTGCCGAAATGGCCGCCCACCTCGATGATGACGCCCTTGCGGAAACACTCGGTGCGGACTTGGGCGGCCATCTGGGGCCATGGCTCCTTGGTGTCGCGATCGTGGACCAGCTCGATGCCGATCATGAGTCCGCGTCCGCGCACGTCCCCGACGCAGGGAAGCGTGACTTGGGCCTCACGCAAAAGCTCCAAGGTCAACTCGCCGAGGGCGGCGGAATGGGCGGGCAAGTCGACTTCGAGCATGAACTCGATGGCAGCCAGGCCGGCGGCCATTGCAACCTGATGGCCCCTGAAGGTGCCGATGTGGGCGCCCTGCGTCCATGTGTCCAGCTCAGAGTCGTAAGCGATGCAGGAGAGGGGGTAGCCGATCCCGCCGAGCGCCTTGGACAGGGTCATGACGTCGGGCTGGACGCCGTCGTGTTCGCAGGCGAACATCTTGCCGGTACGCGCGAAGCCGGTCTGGATCTCGTCGCAGATCAAGGGCACGTCGTGCTTGGAGGCGATCCGACGCACCTCGCCGAGGTAGCCGGCGGGGGGGACGATCGTGCCGCCCTCGCCTTGGATCGGCTCGATCAGGATCGCGGCCGGCTTGGGGATGCCGCTGTGGGGGTCCTCCAAAGATGTGTCGAGCAGCTTTGCGCACGCCGTGTCACACGAATCGGGCTTGAGGCCGAGTGGACAGCGATAGCAGTAGGGGTAGGGCATGAAGTGCACGGGGGAGGAGGTGGGGCCGCCGAAGCCGACGTCGCTGGTCACCGACAGGGCGCCTTCGGTCATGCCGTGGTAGGAGCCTTGGAAGGCGATCACGGCATCTCGGCCGGTGTGGGCGCGTGTGAGCTTCAAGGCAGACTCGATCGCATCCGAGCCGGTGGGACCGCCGAAATGAAACTTGGCGCGCTCGCTCAGAGCGCCCGGCAACAAGCCCTTGAGGCGCCTCATCAAGCGCAGCTTCGGCTTGGTCGGGAAATCCAAGGCGTGCACAAGCTTGCGCTCCTGCTCTGCCGCCGCGGCCAGGACAGCGGGATGGCTGTGGCCCACGTTGAGCACTCCCGCGCCGCCGAAGAAGTCGACGAACGTATTTCCGTCGGCGTCCTTCATCGTCGCGCCCAGGCCCTCTTCAATCGCTACGGGCACGCTGCGGGGGTAGGAGCGGGCGCTCGACTCCAAGGCGTCCTGTTCGGCGAGCATCTCGCGCGAGCGCGGTCCGGGCACCTCGCCGGCGAGCACCGGGGCGGGCTCGAAGTGCAGCTCCTCGAAGTTGTGCTCCCCTTGGCTCATGCTCAGATCTCAGGCGACTATAGCTTTCGCGGGGATCGCGCCCTGGTTTCCTCGGGCCGTGTCTAGCCTGGGAGCTCGGATGAGACGGGCGCGGGATCGAGGGGAGGATCGTCGTTCGTGCCCTCTGCGCTACGCAGCTCTCGCATGACCGGGAACGGTGCCACCTCCCGGAGGGTGTCATGCCCCGTGAGGATCATGAGCAGTCGGTCGACCCCCATGCCGCCGCTTGCGGACGGCGCAAGGCCGTACTCGAGCGCTCGCACATACTCCTCGTCGTGGGGGTGGGGAGCATCGTCGTCATCGTCGGCCCTGCGCTGCTTGCGCTGGGCCACGAAGCGCTCGTACTGCTCGACCGGGTCGTTGACCTCGGAGTCGCCGCTGACCAGCTCGATGCCGCCGATGACCGCGTCGAAATGCTCGGCCAGACGGGGATCCTCGGCCTGGGCCTTGGTGATCGGAAAGGAGTCCAAGGGAAAGTCATAGACGTGGGTGGGCTGGTTCAAAGTGGGCTCCACCAGCTTGGAATAGACGGCCTGCACCACTTGGGCCCAAGTCGCGTCCGGGTGGATCTTGCCCTCCAGGAGCGCGGCCAGCTCGTCGCGGTCGGCAGCCAGGAAGTCGATGCCACACACGCGCTGTATCTCGGCCTGCATGGTTGTGTTGCGCCAAGGCTCAGCCAGGTCGATCTGCTCACCGCCGCGCTCGATCACGGTCGTGCCGAGCACCCGCTGGGCGACATAGGAGACCATGTCTTCGGTGAACTTGGCCACGTCGGTGTGGTCGGAGTAGCTCATCAACCACTCGAGCATCGTGAACTCGGGGCTGTGCCTGTAGGAGATGCCCTCGTTGCGGAAGCACTTGCCCAGGTCGTACACATTCTCCAGGCCACCGATCAAGCAGCGATTGAGATAAAGCTCGACAGAGATCCGCAGCGACATCTCTTGGTCCAAGGCATTGTGGTGAGTGAGAAACGGTCTTGCCGAGGCTCCGCCGGCCAAAGCCTGAAGGACAGGCGTTTCCACCTCGATGAAGCCCCGCTCGGCCATGAAGGCCCTGAGCGCGTCGATCGTCTTGGCCCTCGTCACGAACAAGGCACGGGTGGTCTCGTTGGCGAGCAGGTCGAGCTCCCTGTAGCGATAACGGGTGCCCGTGTCCCCGAGCCCGTGGCGCTTGTCGGGAGGGGGTCTGAGGGCCTTGGTGAGAAGGGCGCACCTGTGCACTCCGAGCGCGAGCTGGCCGCGCTGGGTTATGTAGATGGGCCCTTCCGCTTCGACGATGTCGCCGATGTCGAGATCGACGGTGCGCTCGTATGCTTGCTCACCCAAGGTGTCGTGGAGGACAGCCAATTGGATCTCGCCGGAGTAGTCCCTCAGGTCGATGAAGGTGGTCTTGCCGTGACCGCGCCTGGAGGTGATGCGCCCGGCGATGCGATAGGAGAAGCTGGGGTGCTCGCCCGCCTGCAGTTCGGACGGATCGTGCGCCGCGTGCAGCTTGGCGATCTCGGTGCGCTCGGTCCGGGGAATGTGGGGGAAGGGCTCGATGCCCTGTTCGCGCAAGCGCTGGGCCTTGGCCAAGCGCTCGTGTGTGACGGCGTCGTCGAGGGCGTTATCGAGCATGGGAGATCACCCCAGGAAGGTACCGCCCAGAGGCTTGCTTGTGTTTTCACAGTGGTGTTTCTGTAGGCGAGCGTCGATGATGCGCCCGTGAGACACACAAGCGACCGTGAGATCGATGCGCAAGTGGGCGCTTTCGGCGAGAACATGCGCGCCGCGCGCCACGAGGCGAGCCTCTCGCAGGTGGCGCTCTCGGAGGCGACCAAGCTCGACCGTGCGGCCATCAGTTTCTTGGAGCGGGCCGAGCGTGCGCCCGACTTGTCGACCTTGGTGAGGGTGGCGCGAGCGCTTGGCACCACACCAGCAGAGTTGCTCACGGAGGTGGGTTTGCCGCCCGGTCGTGGCGCCGCCACCGGGCTTGCCGGTGCACAGAGGTCCAGCGATCCGGGCTTGCGCTTTGGGGAGAACCTGCGCGCCGCGCGCACCGGTGCCGGTCTCTCCCAAGAGGCGCTCGCCTATGAGGCCGTGGTCGACAGGGCCGCCATCAGCGTGTATGAGCGCGGTCGGCGCGAACCCAACTTGCGCACTGTCCTGAAGTTGGCACGAGCTTTGGGTTTGAGCCCGGTTGCTCTGTTGGATGGGGTCGAGTAGGGCTGAGCTCAAAAGTGGGGTCGAGTAGGGCTGGAGCTCAAAAGCTGAGTTCATTGGCGCGGACAGCCGCGCGCGTGGGACGGTAGAGGTCGTCCTGGCTTTGGGCCAAGTCGTCGTTCAAGAGGACCTCCAAAGCCGCTTCGACTTCGTCCAAGTCGGACGGGTCGTTCGGGTCGCGCTCGCAGGCCTTGGCTACCTGGGCGGACGTGAATCCGTCGCGGGCTTGGCTTACGAGGATATGCAGGACCACGGCCGCCAAGGGATCGGGGTCCTGCGAGGACCGTATTTCCTGTGGTGTATTCGCCACATGTTGAAACTACACTACAGATCGGTTGGATGCGGTATAGAGAGGTCGGGCATGGGCGAGTGGTCAGAGCGGCTATGGGCGAGTGGTCAGAGCGGCTATGGGCGAGTGGTCAGAGCAGTTCCGTGGGAGGAGAGTTCAGTCAGATACGCCTCGCCGCGGCTGGGGGCCCTCGAGGCTAGCCGCCCGTTGGGGCGGTCTCACGTGCGACTTTCCAGCCGGCATTGAGCGGGCTCAGGAAGTAGGGGGGCTCGTCGACGGCCAGGCGTTCGTCGTAGGTGTAGTTCTTGAGGTAGCCGGTGGCAACTTTCGTCGAGGTGCCGGTACCGACGATGCCGCGGTAGTCCTGGGCGATCGCTCCGTACACGTTGAGGTTGCCGAGTGGTTCGCCGAGGTTGTTGTTGTCGACCACGAAGGAGTGTTGAGTGGACAGGATGGCTCCATAGATCCAGAGATTTTCCAGCGATCCGGCTCCGTTTTCACCGCCGCCACTACATTTGGTGTGTCCAAATTTGTATTCGCATTCTTCTTCGGTGATCGGGTGGTAGACGCGCACATATTCGTTGGCGATCAATCCGAGCGAGACGGTGCCAGTGGGCGCTTCGCCCAGTTTGGAGACACTCGAGGGGTAGATGCTGCCGTTGATGATCAGATCGTTTTCGGCGGCTATCGTGAGCGAACTTGAGTACTTCCCGTTGACGTATACGGTGCCGCACTTGGTCTCTTCGGAAACCTCGCTTTTTGCGTCAGAGCCTTCGGAGGTGTAGACGTAACCACAGGCTTCTTTCTTGTTCGGCCTTCGAACATAGATCAGGCCGTTCGGTGGGAGTGGCATTTCTTTTACTTCTTTTTTGGAATTTTCCACTTTCATCACGGTACCTTCGAGCGTGATGTGGGTCACACCGCTGAATTCATATTCTTTTTCGACATATGTGCCCAGCGAGCTGTCGCTTTGCGGTGGGATCAGTTCTTTGCCTTTGACATACGATTTGGTGGCGGTGTAGTAGGTCGGTGTGCCGGTGCAACTCGACCCGTATGTGCCTCCATTGATTTCGACAACATCGGGGGGGATGTGGCCGGAGCGGCCGAACGTGGCCGCGCCGCAGACATAGGCGGCGTCGTTGGTGTGCATCGGGCCGTTGACCGAGTCACCGGTGGTGAACTGGATGTTCGTGCATCCGGACGGCCGTTCTTTGTAGAATTTTTTGGTGCAGCCGCTGGGTGCCGGTTCGTTTTCGGGGTATAGCCCGGGATCCTCGGTCTCGTAATTGGTGTAGTAGACGTAATTGAGGAAGCCCGAAACCTGGAAGGTGCCGACGAGCGAACGTTTCTTGGTGCCCGCATAGCCAGTCGATTCGATGCGGAAGGTGTTGGCAGCAGCGCCTTTGGTCTGGATCATCGATTCGAAGGGTTTCGCCGTGCTGCATTCTTTTGTTCCCACGGGCGCTGTGCTGGCTACTAGCAGCTTGACTTCGTAGCGTTCGGTGGAGCCTTCTGAGACTGGCCCGCTGGGCGCTTTGCACGACTGCCAGTAGTCGGGGTTGACCTGCATCTGGTACTCGTACGTCTGGATACCCGCCAGCGCCGCATAGTAGGCCTGCTTCTGGCTGTTGTCTTCATGGGTGAGGTGGATGTCGCCATTGGCCGCGGTGAAGGCCGCGACGGCGAGCAGACCGCTGACAAACATGACGCCGATGGTGATGATCATGGTGAAGCCGTCCTCCGCCAGGGTTGACGTCTTCGCCGTTAGAACGCGCAGGGAGTGGGGGAGATGTCGAAGCTTAGTCATTGACATGGGGCATCGAGGATGGGTGTTTCG
Source organism: Solirubrobacteraceae bacterium (assembly GCA_049588415.1). Taxonomy (GTDB): domain Bacteria; phylum Actinomycetota; class Thermoleophilia; order Solirubrobacterales; family Solirubrobacteraceae; genus Palsa-744. The sequence goes on along the minus strand of JBAVYU010000056.1, from coordinate 19,214 downwards.
GAGTTGGGCACGCTGAAGGAGAAGGTGACTTGGCTGCTCAGGTTCACGCTGCGTTTGACGCTTGTGCTGTTGCCGTCAGGCGTTGCTTGGTTGAATTCGACCTTCACGGAGGCCGCTTCGGCTGCTTCTCCTTTACTGAGCGTTCCTTTACCTTCGAAGTATTCGAGCGTCGTTAGTGGCTTTTCGCTACCTTCCGTGGCTTTCCCCGAATACTTGTAATACGTAAATACCCCTTCTTCTGTTGCTCTTTTGACGACCGAGACATTGCTAGCAAGCAGCACGCTGGAAGTAGCTTTGGAAGTAGGGTAGGTAAAGTTCGGCCAAGAGCCTCCTTCGCTCTTGTAAATGTTGTCGGTTAGTGTCTTAGCAGCGCTGTTGTATACGATCTTGTGCTCTTCGGCGCTCGTTATTTCCGCGGCGCTGCTGTACGACGATATGAAGATTAGTTCGTTGGAGCCGCTTTCCGTCTGGATTGGCGCGAAGCTGGGCGCTATGCAGGCTGAATGCAACTCGTCAACTATCTTGGTCATGGCGATACGTCCCATCTGGTCGGCCTGCACCTTGTCGACAAGGTTGGTCGATTGTCTGAGCGAGACTTCGAGGATCGCAAACAGCGCTCCGATGACGATCAAGCCCGCCATCATCGCGACCATCAGCTCGATCAGCGTGGTGCCTCGATCGTCGCTCGCGCACAACGATCGCACAAAGCGACGTGTGAGAGGCGTCAACATTTGGTCTGCCCCGTGGTGATCGTAACTCCGTTTTCACCCGATTTACCGGTCAGATACACGCCAAGCGTTGTGCCGGCAACAGTGGTGTTTTCGTATTTGAGCGTGTAGGTGCTTTTGGAGCTGGCGCTGTATAGGCATAGTTCAAAGCCACCAAAAGGCTGGTAGGGATGTTCGAGAGTGGACGACTTGAATTCCTGTTCGTGAATGTAGTGGGCAGCGGTCGCGTTGTTGGGGATCGCGGATTTGCACAACGTGTTCGTGATCTTCACCGGGAAAGGCCCCGATTCGGCTTTACCCGCGCTACTCGGCTTGCTGCCGGAATAGACGTTGAGTGTAAGTAGCGACAAAGGGACCTTGACCGTTTTGGGGAGGCCTTCTTCGACGGTCACCGATTCCGGTTTGATCGCAGCTTTGGTCACGGTTTCGGGGTCATTGGCCGTGCAGTCGCCTGCGTAGACGGCCCACGCCGTGGGGAACGGGAACAAGTCGCTGGCGGTTTTTGCTTCTTTGGCGAAGGTTTTGCTCGCGAGGGTGCTGGGGGTGCCGCCGACCTCAAAGGTCGAGGCGGTGCCCATCTTTTCGTTGTAGGCGACGAAGGTATCGCCTTCCACAGGGCTGCCTTTATAGGTGAATTCGCCGATGATCGAGCCGGCGGCCGCGAGTTCGACCGGGTAGTGGGTCGTCAGGTTGGGAGCGATAGAGATTTCGTTGACGGCCACTTTGTTGGCGCCGCCAGGCGTCACATAACCCGTCTTGGAGGCTTCGATGTTGGCGCTTGTTGCCGGGATCGAGCCGTAGATAACGCAGCCGCCGGTACCGGTGGTCGTCTGGACTTCTTTGTCGAGCACAACGGTTACGCCTGACACCGCTTCAGGCGGTTCGGCGCCGTTGTTCACGTCGACCTCGAGCGAAGAGCCGTCGGGTGGGGTGATGATGCTCGTCTGGGTCAGGGCCGGGCGTTTGGCCGCTTCCAACTGAGGCCAAGTGACCGATGAGGTGATCTGCACGTAGCGTCCGTTTTCGGTCGATTCTTCGCCACCGGCGGCGGCGCACGTGGCTCCCCCGTTGGCGCCGTTGACGAACTTGGCCTTCTGGGAGATCGTGAAGGTCTCACCGCCGACCGTTTCGGTGTATTTGTGCCCGGTTTCCTGGATCGTGTCGAGCGCGTTGGCCGCGTCGCTGCGAAGCGCCTCTTGGGACTTGGAAGCCAGCAGCGCTGCCTCGCTGTGGAAACGCTCGTCGGCAGTAGCCCGTCCGGCGGCGTCGAACCCGGTCAAGGTCGCCACCACAATCAGAGCCACCAAGAAAGCGCTGATCACGACTTCGATCAGTGCGAAGCCGTCGTCGCTTGGTGCAGTCTGCCGAAAGAAAGTGCGAAAAGTCACAAGGGTGTCCGTGGTGGTGGGTCGTTTGGACACCTTTTCGACCGATCTCCAGGCTTGCTTGAGTCCTGGGGAGATCTGTCGAATACGCCTGCCCATCCGTGCGAGGGCCCAGGGACCTACCTACCCTGGCCGGGATAGGCGGTGGTCGAGGGGGGCGGGACGCTTGTCGCCCGCGGTTTAGCGCGACCGCGACAGGCTCTGCTGATTCAAGGCCAACGTTTCAAGCAACACGCGGTTGGCGCTACTGATTCAAGGCCAACGTTTCAAGCAACATGTTCCAGTCGCTCTGTCCGCGTGAGAATTCGAGTTCGCTGTAGCGAATGGCCAGACGCGCCACGCGCGCTACCAGGCCTTTGTCAGAGGCCTGCTCATAAGGAGCGAGCAGTCCTTGGGAGGGTTCCTTGACTTCGATCGCTTCCACGTGACGATCGAACTGCTCGGTGCTCGCCGGCGCGGCCTTGAAACCCACTGCGCTCCAAGAGCGCACGTCCCCGCAAAGGTTGGGAACTTGGAGGGCGACCATTTCCCGCAGACCTTGCGTGTAGTGGCGCACTCCATGGGCGATCGAGGCATTGCTCCAGCGCAACGAGCCCACCGTTTTAACGAACCGCTGGATCGCTTTGGCATTGGCGTCATAGACGGTGGCCCACAGGGCCCCCACCACCTCTGTGCTCAGCTTCTGCGCTTCTTCGCTCTGAGGAGATCCAGCCCCTGCGGAGGGGCATTCGCTGTGGATCCTCTGGTCGAGGGCTTTGACTTTCGCTTCGTCGGCCGGCCATCCGCTCACCACCGAGTGGAGCACCGCATAATTGGCCTCCAGATAGGCATGGGTTGAAGTCATGTCCTGCGGGCTTGCGGCGGCACTCGCGGGAACGAGACCTACCCCCACGGACACGAGTCCAAAGGCGCCAATGACTAGAGCTATTGCCAACCTCCCCAACATCCCACTCAAGGGTAGCCGCAACGATGGATCCATGTCTCACACCATCGGTTCGGGAAGACCTGTCCTCTGGGTCGTCGAGAGCTTGCCTCATTAGCCGGCACAGGACTCGCCCCGATGTTCTGTGCGCCTGCCCTGCTGTCCTGTGTGCTTGGCCTGCTGCACTGGCGCCTGGCCCGATTGGCTGTGCGCCCGGTCCGGTTGGCTGTGCGGACTCGGACGTCCGAGCGGCACAATGACCGGCCTGCGAGGACTCGCCTAAGATTGACCGTGCGATGCCCCGCCTCGGCGCATCGCAATACCAAAACAGCCCGCAAAGCGGGCCTTTTGGGGGACTGGTGTAACGGTAACATGGGGGTCTCCAAAACCCTTGCTCGAGGTTCGATTCCTCGGTCCCCCGCTTTGCCGCCTTTGCGCGTCACCAAGGATCTGGAGATTCCTTCGGCCGAGATCACGGTGCGAACCAGTCGCTCCTCCGGCCCCGGAGGACAGCACGCAAACGTGACGGCGTCCCGCGTCGAAGCCAGCTTCGACGTGCTCGCCTCAACCGCGCTCGGCGAGGCCCAGCGCAAACGGCTCTTGGCACGCGTCGGGCCCAGAATAGTTGCCGTCGCCCAAGACGAGCGCTCCCAGGCCCGCAACCGCGACTTGGCTCTAGCGCGCTTGGCCGATCGCATGGCGAGAGGCTTGGCCACCCCCAAGCGTCGACGTCCCACCCGGCCCACCGCGGCCTCGCGCGAGCGGCGCCTCAGTGCCAAGCGCCAAGCCGCTGCGCGCAAGCGAGAGCGGCGGCCGCCCGAGGAATAGCAAACAGCGCCGATCCGTCAGGCTCGTGAAAACTACGGATGGGTGGTGCGGCACTCACGCGATGGCACCGGGCCTCGGCCGCGTCAGGCTGTGCGCTAGTTTCTCAGTCCACACAGGCGCTTCGCGCTCCCGGCCCTCCGGCCGGGGAAGGCTTCTTTCCCTCGACCGATAAGGACGGTCCCGATGGTTCTTGCCTCAAGCTATCCGTTTCTCGAAGTGTTCTGGACGATGTTGGTCTTCTTTGCGTTCGTCGTATGGATCTGGATCTTGTTTGTGGTGCTGGGCGACATCTTCCGTCGTCACGACACCTCTGGCTTCGCCAAGGTCCTGTGGATCATCTTCATCATCATCCTGCCCTATCTCGGCGTCTTCGTCTACCTGATCGCCGAGCAGCGAGGTATGGCCGAGCGGGCCCAGAAGCGCTCGAAGGACGCCCAGGCCCACTTCGAAGACTATGTTCAGTCCGTGGCGCCCAAGACCGACCCAGCCGAGCAGATCAGTAAAGCCAAGGCCCTGCTCGACAGTGGCTCGATCACCCAAGAGGAGTTTGAGCGCCTCAAGCAGAGCGCTCTCGCCAGCGCCTGATCGTCGATCGCCTCGGCGGCTTGCCGGACAGGCTCCTATTGCCCCGTCCGGCAGGCTCGTCGAGCGCTCGCCTCAGCTGGTTGAAGTCATCGCCTCAAGCGGCTCTGGCGAGGGAAGGGTCTCCTCGCCAGGACTCAGCTCGCTGACGCCCATCGAATCGGCCTCGCCGCGCAGCCGCCTGTAAGGCCACACCACATTGCAATAGGCGATCACCCTACGCCTGTCCTCCTCCGAGCAACCCACAATCTCGGCGCCGATGCGCCACTCCTCCGCCGAGGCCCTGCAAGAACGCACCTCGATCTCCAAGCTAACCGGCGCCACTTCGCCCGAGGGTCCCGGAAGCTGCACATTCAGACTCGCCCCGGCATCCAGCGGCAGAGGCCGCGAAAGCTCGAAGCCCACGCCGCTGGTCGTGATGTCGCACATGCGCCCCAACAGCGACGGTTCCGTCTCCTCGGCGAGCCCCTCCTCGAGCACGATCACGGCCGCAGCCGTCAGCTCGGTCCGGTACTCCCCCCGCAACTGTCTGCGCTTGGCGACAAACGCCAAAGTACGATTCACCCGCCGCAACTCCACCAAACCCAACAGCGGCACGAACCAAGCGGCAAACCCCTTCATCGCGGGCAGCACGGGCACACCCGTATCGGTAGCCACTCGCAACAAGACCCCCGTGCCGAGCAGTATCCCGAGGACCAACAGAACACGGAACTGGCGCACGGCTTCCCAACCACCACGATCGATCCCCTCCTTAGGGGTCACCTTGAACTTGGTCCGTCCCGGACGCACCACACAGCGCAAGGCCCTGGTGAATATCTCGGCGGTGCAGAGTTCATAGTGGGTCGCCTCACCGCTGCCCTGCTGGCCCCTGCAAAGAGCCGAGCCCGCCAGCACCATCAACACTGTGGCCGGGGCCCACAGGCCCGCCAGCGCCAGCGGTGAGATCAACAGGGGAAGCGCGCCCGTCCAAAGCACGACAGCCAAGATCGACAACATCAGCAACCGCATCGGACCGGCCAGATAGGAGACCAGGCTCGCCAGATAGCTCAGCCTCTGACGAGCGCTCAACCCATTCGCCCGCAGCGGACTCTCCGGCGTCGTGAACACCGCCAAGTTGCCTCTCGCCCATCGATCGCGCTGAAGCAAGTATGCGGCCAGGTCATGCGGGGCCTTGCCCTGCGCGATGATGCGCTCGTCGTAGTGAGTCCTCCAGCCGCGCCTGTGCAGCTTGATTGTGGTGTGGAAGTCCTCTGCGATCGTCTCGGTGGCCACGCCACCCACCGAAAGCAGCGCCGAGCGCCTGATCAAGGCGCCCGATCCACACCAGAACGAGCCGTTGTGGCGGTCCTTGCCAAGGCAGATCGCCGAGAAGAAGACCGACTGCTCATGACGACCCATGTCGTAGTGCTGGATCGAGTCGTGGTTGGAGAAATCATGCGGCGTCTGGACCAGCGCGACCTCCGGGTCCTCGAAATAGCCAACCAAAGTGTCCAAAGCGTCGGGCAGAGGCACATGATCGGCGTCCAGCACCAGCACGAACTCCCCACCAGTAAGCGGCAACGCATGGTTGATGTTGCCCGCCTTGGCGTGCTCTTTGTCAGGACGGGTCATGTACCTGGCGCCCCACTTCTCGGCCAGCTCCTCGACCTCCGGACGAGCCCCGTCGTCCAACAGCCAAGTCGTATGCGGGTAGCGGATCGACTCACACCCCGAAAGCGTGGCCTCCAGCACCGAGGCCGGCTCGTCGTATGTGCAGACGTACACGTCCACCTTGCGACCCTCTCTACTGTCCGGACGTGGCCCAGGCTTCACATCCCAGGTCAGCCAAGCGAGCGTCGCCAGATTCCAAAGCCCATACAGCTCGGCGACCAGCAGGCCCACCCACAGCGCCGGGTTGGAGTCCCGCCAGCTCCAACCCGCGCGCCATGCCAGATAGGCCGCTGACCAGCACAGAGTCACGATCGCGAGCGCCTTCAGCGACTTCGGATGGCGAGCCCACCAGGCGCCCCAGCTTCGCACCACGCTCGCGCTCCCCGCCGAGCGAGTCGTATCCGTGGGGGTCCTGGGCAGACCCAATACCGCCCAGCCCAACGTCGCCCGGACTCCGGCGGCCGCACTGCGCGCGCGCGAACGACCGGCCCCAGGCCAGGCATCTTGCGCGGTGTGACCCGGCAGATGCCCCAAGGTGCGCCCAGGGTCCTTCTCGCGCTCAACAGGTCTCTCGTCAACTCGCATGTGCTGCTCATCGGCCCTCCCCGGTCCCCAGTTGAGCCCCGAAAGTCGCGATGACACTCGATTTGCGAGCCTTAGCAGCATGTATCACCTCGAGCTGCGTCAGTTCCCGCACAACTTCTGCCATTTCAACCTCACCGAGCAAGCGCTCCGCGAGACCGTTCTGGACGCCTGGGCGCGAGGTGAATCGGTCGAGGTTGGAGAACGTCTGTGGAACCCCCAGCAAGCCAACCTGATCGTGATCGAAGGCCCTGAGCTGCCGGTCGACCAACTATCGATGGGTCGCGGCTGGCGCAACGCCTTGCGTCAAGGAACCGACGTAACAGCCGAGCTCCTGGCCGGTGCCCGTGCACGTCTTGGCCTCGTGGATACCGCGCCAGCCGATGTCCCAGGGCAAGCCAAAGAACCGGCGCCCGGTACCGCCAGGTCGGCCTGGGCGGCCGTGGTGGGACCTGCATCCGGGCGCGCCCGCGGATCCGGGCAGCAAGGGGGCGCGGTTCCAGGCGGTGGCGCCACCGGCCCTGGCACCTCCCTGCCGGGCGGCGGTGCCGAGACAGGCGGTCAAACTCCAGCCGAAGAGGTTTTGGCCCGACAGCTGCTCTCGCTGCTGGGCGAGAATCCAGGTCCACTCCTGCGGGCATGGCAGCTCGCGCTGGAGCAGCATCCCGACCGAACGCCCAGCCAGTGCTTGGCCTTGGCTGAAGACTTCGTGCGCCGCTGACACGCCGCTACACTGCCGCTACCGCTTGGTGGGCGTAGCTCAGTTGGTAGAGCTCCGGGTTGTGGTCTCGGCGGTCGCGGGTTCGAATCCCGTCGCTCACCCTCAAGAAGACCTGTATCTCTTGCGATTGTCCGCGACAATCGTGACATGAGCAGCACCGAGATTGGGCTAGCGCTGTCGGTGTTCCTCGCCTGCGCAGTGGAGGCCGTGGAGGCGCTGACGATCGTGCTCGCGGTCGGCACGACGCGCAGCTGGTCCTCAGCGCTGAGCGGCGTCGGCACCGCGCTGCTCGCACTCGCGGTGATCGTGGCGGCGCTCGGGCCGGCCCTCACGTCTCTACCGATCGACGTGCTGAGGATATTGGTCGGGGGTCTGCTGCTGATCTTCGGGCTGCAGTGGCTGCGCAAGGCGATTCTGCGCTCTGCGGGCCTGCAGGCCAAGCACGATGAGAGCCGGATCTACGAAGAGGAGTCCGCCGCGGCACGTGCCGCGCCCACCCAAACCGTGGGCTTTGACGGCTATGCCTTCACGATCGCGTTCAAGGGAGTGCTCTTGGAGGGCCTCGAGGTCGCGTTCATCGTGCTCACGTTCGGCGCCAACCAACACCGTGTCCCTCTGGCGACCGCTGCTGCCGGACTTGCCATTCTCGTGGTCGCCGCGGCGGGCGTCCTTGCAAGGGAGCCGCTGGCGAATGTGCCCGAGAACACGATGAAGTTCGCAGTAGGTGTGATGCTCAGCTCGTTCGGCATGTTCTGGGGTGCCGAAGGCGCCGGCGCGAGCTGGCCCGGTGGCGAGGCTGCGCTGTTGGTGATCATCCCCGGCGTATCCCTCGCGGCGATCGCACTGTCCAAGACGGTGGCCCGCAGCTTGAGCTTGGCATCTCTCGAGTTCAGCGGTTCCTCGCTCGCAGATACCACCGACCATGTGACGGTGAGTCCATGACACGGGCATCAGCGTCGCTTGCCGGCGTGTGGAAGTTCGTCGTTGGCGATGACTGGCGCACCGCCCTTGGCGTCGTACTTGCACTCTCGCTGACAGCACTACTTGCCGGCGCCGCCATCTCGGCATGGTGGGTGATGCCGATCGCGGTCCTCGGACTGCTCGCGCTTTCGATCCGCCGCGCGCTTCACGCCGAGGTCGGGCGCCTAATCAGCGGCGGTGTCGAGAGCCATGAACAGCCCGAAGCGAGCAGACCGTCTTCGACCGCAGGCGAATAAGAAGCAGATGAGACCCGTATCGCGCATCAGTTGTGCGAGGGAGTAATCAGCCCTGTCTCGTAGGCGAAGACGACGATCTGAACACGGTCACGCAGGCCTAGCTTCGAAAGGATGCGCCCGACGTGAGACTTAACGGTCGCCTCGGAGAGCACGAGACGCTCGGCGATCTCGGCATTGGAAAGGCTCGCCGCAATCTGCAGGAGTACCTCGCGCTCGCGTGCCGTCAGCAGCGCCAGACGCTCACGCTGGCCTTGGTCGGGCTGGCCTGACACCGGCAAGCGGTGGGCGTAGTTGGACAGTAGCCGGCGGGTCACACGCGGGGCAACGACGGCGTCTCCGCTGGCGACCGCACGAATCCCGGAGAGCAAGTCGCTTGGAGGCGTGTCCTTCAACAGGAAGCCGCTTGCTCCGGCCCTGAGTGCGGCGAAGACGTACTCGTCCAGGTCAAAGGTGGTGAGGATGATAATCCGCGCGGGCACACCCGACTGGACGATCAGCCGCGTAGCCTCGACGCCATCCATCTCGGGCATCCGCACGTCCATCAGCACGACATCGGGTCGCAGCCGCTCGGCCGCGGCGACGGCCTCCCTCCCTGTACAGGCCTCCCCGAGGATCGACATGTCCGGCTGGGTCTCGATCACCATCCGGAACGCCATTCGCATCAGCTCCTGATCGTCGGCCAGCAACAGGCTGGTGCTCACGGCAGCGCACCCTCCTCAGGGTTCAATCGCAGGTGTACACGCCAGCCGCCCTGCGGTCGGGGACCCACGTCGAGCTTGCCGCCGTAGCTTGCCGCACGCTCGCGCATACCGTGCAGCCCACGCCCACCGGAGGATGCGACTGCGGGCCCGACGCCCGTATCGGTGACCTCCAGCTCGACCCGACCGGGATGGCAGCTCAACGCTAGATGCGCGCGGGTGGGGCGATTGGCGTGCTTGAGGGTGTTCGTCAGAGCCTCCTGGGCGACCCGAAATACGGTCAGCTGGACGCCGTCGGCGAGCTCACGCGGGTCACCCTCGAGATCCATCGTCACCGGGATTCCGGCGGCATTGACCCGTGCCAGCAGCTCATCCAGCCGATCGAGGCTTGGCTGGGGCTCCAGCGGATACTCCGCTTTCTCCTCGCGCAGCACGCCGAGTAGACGGCGCATCTCGATCAAGGCTTGACGGCCAGTGGCGGAGACCTGCTGGGTCGCCTGGATTGCGCGCTCAGGAGAGGAGCGCATCGCGTAGTCGGCGCCGTCGGCCAGCGCGATCATCACCGTCAGGTTGTGGGCGACGATGTCGTGCATCTCGCGTGCGATACGGGCTCGCTCGGCGGCGGCTCCCAGACGGCCCTCCTGGTCACGCTCGAATTCGAGTCGCGCGGCCCTCTCGTGCAGGGAGTCCAGCAGCGCTCTGCGCTGACGGATCGAGACGCCGAGCACGGCGGCCGCGGTCGTGAGGCCAGTGAGTCCGACCCACACCTTCAGCGGCTCAGACGGCGACCAGCGAAGCGCCGCCATCACCGCTCCCAGCTCGAGCGTGCCGGCGGCGATCGCCGCCTCGAAGAGGCTTCCGTCAAGCGCCACCCAGTAAAGAGCGACCAGCAGCGCGGCATCGGCCAGCTGCGGGCCGGCGAGCAGCCACTGCGCAAGAGCGACGAAGGCGATCATCGCAAAACAGAGAATCGGACTGACACGACGCAGAGGCAGGGGCGCGCAAAGAGCACCGCAGAAGATCAGAGCCAGCAGGTCGAGGCGGCCCTGCGTCGCCAGACCCCCGATGCTCAACGCCGCTACCGTCAGACAGATCGCGAGATCGATTGCGAATGGATGGCTGGTACTCAGTCGGCTTAGCCGCTGCGCCCGCCGGGTCAGCCAAGCACGAGCGAGCTCTTCCGCCGAGTCGTTCATGAGTGCATATTGGCGGTTCCCGATGGGAGATCGCGCTCCCTCTCCCGGCCACCGTCCAGTGCCAAATCATTCAAGCTCTGCCTCGAGGACCGAGTTCGGATGAGGATGTGCGTGATGCGGATGAAGATGCGCCGACGTGGCATATCGCTCGCCCTGAACATCGCACTTGGTGAGCGCCACGTAGCTCACGAGCACGATGAACACGATCAGTGCGAGTGCGCTCACCGTGCCATCGCCGAGGCCGAGGCCGGTTTGCGCGGAGGGCTTTGAGAACCAGTCCGCAAACGAAGCGCCGAGCGGGCGGGTGACGATGTAGGCAAACCAGAATGCAAAGATCGGGTTCATGTTGAAGCGCCACCAGCCGAGCGCGGGAATCGCGATGATCGCGGCGAACAACAGGACCGAATCGAAGAAGCCGATTTTCAGCGAGATGGCGGTGAGATCGCCGGCCGCCGTACCGAGCGCGAACGTCGCCAGCACGGCCGCCCAATAGAAGCTCTCCCGCCGCCTGGTAGTGATGCTGTGGATCGAGAGTGTGCCCTCACTGCGATACCACAGGAAGAACACACCCATCACAATCAATGCGCAGAGCGGGGTCGTCACCGTGTAGGACAGGCTCGCGCCGTCGTGGACCCCATCGGCGGCCATCGTGCCGAAAATCGCGACCATCATCACCGCGAACCAGTAGATCGGCGCGCGATATTCCCGCTGGCGCAGCTGCAGCCACAGCGCGAACCACAGCCCGAAGATTCCGACGGCCCCGGCCAGTGGCACGCTCTCTTTCCCGAGAAAGTCCGACATCGCCTCTCCCATCCCGGTGGTGAGAAGCTTCAGGACCCAGAAGAGGACGACAATCTCCGGGACCTTCGTCAGGGTAGCCGGGCGGACCGAACGTGTGGGTGCGGGATTGCTCATGATTTGAGAAGGGAGAAGGAGAAGGAGAAGGGAAGGGAGAAGGAGTCGGTGAGGGAAGAAGGTTGGTTGGGTGAAGCGGAAGCTGGCCTCAGACGTCGCGCACTAGCAACACAGCCGAGATCGCGTGGGCTCGAGCATCGCCCCGATCTCGTGCAACGGCGCCGCAAGCTCGCGGTAGGAGCGGCCGTTGACTCTGACCGTCCCGCTCGTGGGCGCGTCCAGCTCCAGGATCAACCGCATCGTGGTCGACTTCCCAGCTCCGTTGGAACCCAGGAACCGGTCACGATTCCCGGCTCGACCGCAAAGGTCAGATCGTCGACGGCGATCTTCTCGCCATATCGCTTGGTCACATCGCGAACATCGATCACGAACCTCACCGTACGGGGTGGCGGCCGCGCCCACAACGCTCGGGAGGACCATCTTTGTCGATTCGTGCATCAATCGAAGGTCGCCATCTCGCTGCTACCTGAGGAGGACTATCCATTCGACGGAGGTTCACCCGCTCAGGCCCACCAGCCCCTTCGCGATCAGGTATATGCCCGCGCCGACGCACGCGAGCATCCCCAGGCGGCGACCGTTCTGGATGAACCACGCATTGATCTGCTCGAGAGCCCTTCCCGCACGCTCAGGAACGACCAGTAGCAACAACATGGGCAGCTCGATCATCCAGAGCATCACCGCCAGCGTCACCGCCAAAACCAGCAACTGGCTGCCAGTAGAGAGTTCTGCGTCGGCGATCGTCTTGACCGCCCCCACATAGATCGGCGAAGGCAGCGCGTACAGGGTCAAGCCGAGCACGAACGCCAACCGACGACTCTGCAGGCGACGCTCCAGCTTCGATTCCCCGCCCGGCTTGGCTCGAGCCACGTGCGGGCGGCTCAGACGCACCGCAAGACCAAACAGCAGCAGTCCCAGGGCGAGGTCGACTGCGGCGCTCGGCGTGTAATGCAAACCAGTAGCACCCACATCCTTCAACACGAACAGGACCACCACGCCGGTCGCGTAGGTCACGACGATGGCCGCCGCCACGAAGGCCAACACGCGCGAGCGCACCTGTGTACCGCGACCCAGGGCGATCACGGCGACGAGAGCAGGCGGGTAGATCGAGGCGGCGAACGCCAAGGCAATGGTTTGAGGTGGCATCTGGATGGCGGATTCTTTGGGCCCGCACACACGCTCCTATCAAGGATCTGGACGCGCCAAAGCCTATGGGTGGCGGGGGACACGGCGGTCAGAGACATTTCGCGAGACCAGAAAGCCCGCGGTTATGGGCTTTGTGCGCGAGTCCGGCCACTCGGGTTGCAGGCAGACCCGCGAATCGTCAGATTCGCGGGTTGACCTGAGCGGGCAATCGGCGGTGCGACTGCGTAGGGAAGGTTTGGTGGTCATCGGAAAGCGAGTAGGAGACACGGCTCGACTTGAGCGGTCGAACCCGTGAACCTCTGTAAGACGCGCGACCAGGGCACGGGCTGCCCCAGGTTCAGCGCACGTGGCGGGGCTCTGTGCCGATCAGCCGCGGAATTCGTGTCAACGTAGAACAGCACCGACGAGGCAGGGAAACATGGCTTCCATCAATCAGACGCGCTCCAAAGTGCCAGCGTTGCAAGCCGGACACGACGGGGTGCCGCGCGGTCATGTCACCGAGATTCAGCGCGCGCGGATGCTCAGCGCGGCGGTCGATGCAATCGAGGAAAACGGGTACGCGCGACTCACCGTCGCGCAAGTGATAGGACGCGCGAAAGTCTCGCGCAAGACGTTCTATGACCTGTTCGTCGATCGCGAGGACTGTTTCTTGGCGGTCTTCGAACGCACGCTCGAGCAGATCCGGGCAAGAGTAGTAGAGGCCTACGAGGTGGAGACCACCTGGCGGGAGAAGATCCGCGCAGGCTTGGCCTCCCTCCTCGTGTTCATTGACGAGGAGCCCGAGTTGGCGCGCCTGTGCATCGTGGACGCGCTCGGTGGTGGAGCGCGTGTGCTCGAGGAGCGCGCGCGTGTGCTCGAGCAATTGCGTCAGGTAATCGATCAAGGTCGCACGGCCGCCACCGTCAAGCGCGAGCCGCCAAGCGTGACGGCCGAAGGAGTAATCGGCGCCGCTTTCGCGGTGATACACACGCGCCTGCTCGAACGCAGCCCGAAGCCTTATATCGGCCTTCACGGTTCCTTGATGAGCATGATCGTGCTGCCTTATCTAGGCGTACGAGCCGCAAGTCGAGAACTCTCCCGCCCCGCGCCCGACGTGCGCCGGCGCGGCAAGAGTGAACCCGGTGTCGGCCGAGACCCTATGGCGGGCCTGGAGATGCGCCTCACCTATCGCACCGTGCGTGTGCTCACCTCGATTAGAGAGCATCCGGGAGCCAGCAACCGCGAAGTAGCCGACGGAGCCGGCATCGCCGACCAGGGTCAGATCTCCAAGCTGCTGTCTCGCTTGGAGCGCCTGGACCTGATCGAGAACATAGACCGCGCGCAATCGAAGGGCGCCCCCAACGAATGGTGCCTGACCGAGCGAGGCGAGCGAGTGGAGAGAGCCACCAGGCCTATGTGACTCGGCCGACGCTAGGCTGATGTTCACAAAGCTCTGGAAGTGGGGTCGCCGGTGCTGTTGCAGGGGTGGAGCAGGCGTCGTAGAGCCGACGAGGCGAGGGAGCTCCTGGCCGCGGCCGGAGGGGCTTTCGATCGATCGCTTGATCCGATCCAAACAATGCGCACAATCGCCGAAGTCGCGGTGCCGCGTCTCGCGCCGATGTGCACGATCGCTCTACTCGGCGAGGATGCCACGATCCTCGACACAGTCACCGTGTCCGAGCGCCCCGACCTGGTCGAGTCATTCGAACGGCTACTCGCCGGCAGTCGGGTCGATGCGATAAGCAAGAACCCGATGGCCCGCGCGATCCGCTCGCGTGAAGTGGTCCTATCCGACTTGAGCGACGCTCACCTGTTTGATCTCGATGGGTCCGAGGTGGCCCACTTCGTCGCTCACAGTGGCTATCGATCGATTGTCGCGATCCCACTGATCGCTCGCGGCCGCGTCCTTGGCGCGCTCAGCTTCCTCTATCCCTATCCCGCCCGCCGTCACGACCCTGAACACACCGCGCTCATGCGCGACCTCGCCAATCGCGCCGCCACGGCGCTCTACAACGCCAACATGTACGTCGCGCGCACCAACCTGGCACGCACCTTGCAGCGAAGCTTGCTCCCCGAGACCTTGCCGATCCTGAAGCAGTTGGCGCTAGCGTCGGCCTACCACCCGGTCGGCGAGGGAAACGAGGTTGGCGGCGACTTCTACGACGTGTTCACTACCCCTTTGGGTTGCTGGTTGGCGGTCGGCGACGTGTGTGGCAAGGGCCCCGAGGCGGCAGCAGTCACGGCCTTGGTACGCCACAGCATCAGGGCTTTCGCCTTCGTGCGCGCAAGCCCCGCCCAGGTCTTGGGGGCCGTCAACGAGGTGATGCTCGGGCACGCCTTGGCGCAACGCTTCGCCACGGTCGTTCTGGCGAGGCTCGACCTGTCCTCCGACCCCGTCAAGGCCGTAGTGGCAGGTGCGGGACACCCGCCCCCAATCTTGTTGAAGTCCGGCGGTACAACCGAATGCCTCGCCACCAAGGGAACGATGCTCGGAGTTCGCTCCGGTTCGAACGTGAGTGACCTCATGGTCCAACTTCAGCCTGGCTCCACGCTCGTGCTCTATACAGACGGTTTGCTGGACGCGGGCGCGCCCAGGCGCGAACTGACGCCTCTGGAGCTGTGCCACATTCTGGCGGCTCACACTGGCGCCGCTCCCCACGCCGTCGTCCAGCAGCTCGAGCGCTTGGCCTTGTCGAGTGGCGCTGGTCGCTTGCGCGATGACATAGCGATCGTGGCTGCTCGAGTGGCCGGCTGAGGGTCTTCGAGAAATAGGCGTCCCGTCCCGCTTTGCCGGTCGGATGAGTAGAGGTGGCGCTCTGCGCGATCCTCCCGCACATACCCTCGGCGATCGCCACGGCCGCGAAGGCCGGCGCCTTCCTGTGTGCGTCGTGCGCTTCGTCGATTGGCGCCCTCCGCATACGAGCGCGGCGAAGCAGACTCTACATACGCCTGTGCGTGGTTCCCTACCGCGGCGACGATCCGTCGATCGCCGGGATTGTGAGCATGTACGAGGCCCTCCATAAGCGGCTCCTGCGTCGCTGGTGGCGTCGCTTGCTCGCCGGACAGCCTTCGATCGGCCTTGAGCTCCACTGCGACCGCGGGGCTTGGTTCTCGCTCACCTGCCCCGCTGGTGCTGAGTCCATCATCGAGGCCGCGTTGCGCAGCGCCTATCCCAACTGTCGCC
Source organism: Solirubrobacteraceae bacterium (assembly GCA_049588415.1). GTDB lineage: Bacteria > Actinomycetota > Thermoleophilia > Solirubrobacterales > Solirubrobacteraceae > Palsa-744. Next base: position 3,484 of record JBAVYU010000056.1, on the reverse strand, counting down.
TTAACCGCGCACCCTTTGTGCTGGGCATCCCGCCCTACGTGTTGCGGCTCAAGAAGCACAGCTCTTTCACCAAGCGCTCAAAGCGCCTAGATCGATTCGAGCACGATCGAGCCCCCACTGCCAACAGGTTGATCACAACGATGGCTGCCTGTGAAGAGCCCGCGTTCATCCAGCTCGTCCTGACACCAACACCGGCACTCTTCGAGGGCCACTCCAAGCGCTCCTACAAGCGCCACGAGCATCATCTCTCTCGCGCACGCAAGCTGCGCATCCCTCCGCTCGACCCCTCCAAGGTCGAGAACGAGGAGCTGATCGGAGGATTGGACATCCAACATCGTCCCCTGTTCTTCGCCGACATTCGAGTCATCGGCCCGAACAGGGCCATATGCGAGCGAGTCGCCTCCGAGCTGCGTGCCTATGGCGCAGAGAACCGTTTGGTCGAGCGCGGCACCGGCTTGCGTCACGGCCGGCTCGGCCTATACACCAGGCGCATCCAGCGCGGAGAGGGCAATCCGCTGCCCTCTCCGCGCAAGGGTGTATTCGCCTCGACCGAGCTTGCGACTCTCTGGCACCTGCCCTCGCCCGACTACGCCACCGTCCCTCTCGCGCGCGACCCCTTGCCCGTGGCGCCGGCGCCGCTCGCCATTCTGCGCCCAAGCGAGGGTTTCGGCAGCTTGCGCGACGCCCACGGACCCGTCTCCATCCATCCGCGGATGCGCCGGCAAAACACAGCGGTCCCCGGCACCGTCGAGCAGGGCAAGTCGAGCTATCTGGTGGCCACTGTCGCCGAGGACCTGCAGCGGGAGCGCTGCGCAGTGATCGTCTTCGACCCCAAGGGTGACGCCGCTGAGGCCGCAGTCAGCCTGGTGCCGCGCGAGCGCACCTGCACTTTGCTCGACTTCGCCCATCCAACCTGCGGCTTTAACCCACTCGATGTCGACGCTCCCGCTGACACGATCGCCGATTACGTGGTTGCCTCGCTCAAGCAACTCTTCAGCGAGGGGGACATCAAGGCGAGCTCGGACCGCTACCTGCGCAACGCGATCATCGCAGTGCTCGCCTACGACCGATCGAGCACTTTGTGGGACGCCGCGCGTCTTCTCTCCGTCGGGGAGGAGGGCTATGCCTACCGGACTCGAGTGGCCGCCAGCCTGCGCTCCCAACCGGAATTCAAGGAGATCTCCGAGTTTTTCACGGACCGTCGGTTGCATCGTCAATCGGCCCGAGGAGAAGTCTCATGATTTCAACGAGCGCGGACATCACTTTGGATGGGTACATCAGGGTCTCCCAGACGCGGGGACGCGAAGGCGACTCCTTCATCAGTCCGAAGGTTCAGCGTGATCGCATACAGGCGTGGGCTGATATGCGCGGTGTAACGATTGGCGCCTGGCATGAGGATCTGGACCAGTCAGGGGGCAAGCTGCATCGACCGGGACTGGACGCGATGCTCTCGCGTATCCGCACGGGGCAGACCGGTGGGCTCGCGGTGGCGCACCTGGATCGCCTCTCGCGAGCCGGCGTCGCCGATGCGCTGCGGTTGGTGGAGAGCGTGCACGAGGCGGGCGCAAAGATCGCAGTCGTTGATCTTGGGATCGACCCGACGACGCCAGTAGGCGAGTTCTCGATGACGCTGTTCCTCGCTCTAGGTCGGATGCAGCGCCGGCAGTTTCAGGAGCGCTGGGAGGAGGCCCAATCGCGCGCGATCGGACGAGGCATCCACTTCCGTGCGCCGTTCGGCTACAGCAAGCCTGGCAAAGCCACGCCGATCGTTCCCAATCCCGTGACTGCGCCGCTGGTCAAGCGCGCGTTTGAGCTGCGCGCGGCGGGGGAGCCGTGGCCACGGATCGCCGCGTTTCTCAACGAGCGCCACGCGCCCAGCAAAGCTCCGGCATGGACACGCTCGACCGTCAACCACTTGATCCGCAATCCCGCTTATCTCGGCCAAGCTACGTGCGGCAAGCACATTCAACTTGACGCCCACCAGGCGCTCGTGAGTCGCGAGCTGTGGGAGAGCGCCAATGCCGTCAAGGCGCTGGCGCCGAGTCGTGGCGAAGGCGAAGGCACACTGCTCGCCGGGCTCATCCGCTGCGCGGGCTGCCGATATGTAATGAGCAGGGGGGCCACACAGGGACGCCGGCGACGAGAGAGGCTGGTGGTTTATTCCTGCCGGCGTCACCACAGCGCGGGACGATGTGAGGCCTCGTGCTCGATTAAGCTGCAGCTCGTCGAGGACCACGTCGAGGACGCGTTCCTTGCGCGCTATAGCGAGGTCAGCGTCGCGGGCGTGGTTGACAGCAGCGATCTAGACGGCGCTCGCCAAGAGCTCGCCGACGCGGAGGAGGAGCTGCACGCGTTTCGCGACAACGAGCGCATCCGTGCGGCGCTCTTCTCCGTCGGCGATGACTCGTTTGAGGACGGCATCGCCTCGCGCGCTGCGAGAGTGGTTGCCGCACGCGAGCGGCTCACCGCCATGCGCTCCGCCGCGGTTGGCTTTGATGTTCCGGATGCGCTCAGTTACAGGGAGATGACGCTCTCCGAGCGACGCGCGCTACTACGCGCTGGGATCGGCGCTGTGTTCGTACGGCGCTCGCTCGTGCGTGGCGGGCGCGGTCGGGTGCCCGATCCCGGCGCTCGCGTTCATATCTGCTGGACCGGGGAGGAGCCTGACAATCTTCCCGGCAGGCACAACAAGACCGTCGTTGCCCCTCGACCGTTCGATTGGTAGCCAGGTCGTTCCGGGGTGGCGCTCGGCCACGATACGAGCGAAAGCAGCGGCGACCGCGCTCATCGCGGCGTCGTTGCTGTCCTTGGTATGCCGCGGTTGGGTGGCTGGCAGGTGTTGTTTTGTACGCGCATCGGCCACCTCGTCCTCAGCATCGTTGTGGGCCGAAAAATGATCGGAGCGAGGGTCTTGAGTTGGGATAAAGGTAGCCACGCACTCTAATCCGACAGGGAGCGCAAGCCGGGACGCGGTGCGCACCGTGTCCTTACACCCGCCAACTAGCCATATCCAAGCGCTCCAAAGTGTAGGTGGGCTTCACGACTCTGCCTCCCCTCAATTCAAAAACCAAAAAAAGGTCTCGCTTGATACGACCTTTTTTTGGTGTCAGTAACTCTCTTCTCGGCTCAACACTTACCAATTCTAGGCTCCAAAGAAGGTCTCTCGACAGATCGGTAGACAGGCCATCTTGCATACTCGGAGGCAAATGCGAACCGGGACAACGATGTTTGGTCTTATCGACGCTTCGACGTTCTCGCCGTGCTTTATGCGTGTCCTCGAGGAGAGGACTTCGCTTCAAGGCTTCGCAGAACTTGAGCCTCACCTAGAAAATGAGCCGTTGCAGACGATAAGCCTCGTGATGAGACGATCGTAGTCGTGCCCTAGTGTTTTCTACTGCTTTTTTACGGCTTCGGGAGGAACTGGGGCGCTAGCGACACACGGACGGACAGCCACAGCGTCGCGGTCGTCGGGCCACGGGTACCG
>JBAVYU010000055.1:0-13530 GCA_049588415.1 Solirubrobacteraceae bacterium | reverse complement strand
GTGCGGCCCGGCCGGCCGGTACATGTACCGGCCGGAACAGCACAGACAGTAGTCACAGAGAGGCCCGCTATAATGCTTGCTAGCAAGCAAATATCTAGAGATCGGCACTCGTGCAAGGCACAGTTTCCAAGCACCCCCACACGCAGCCGCTCGCGACCGAAAGCGCGGCGGACACCGACAATCCGGACGTCGCGCGCCTGCGCGTGGCAATCGACAAGCTCTCGCGACGCCTGCGCCCCACCGAGGCCGGTGCGGGCCTCACTCCCTCACAGACCTCTGTCCTGTTCACTGTCGTGCGACGCGGCCCGATCGGCCTCACGGAGGTCGCCGAGATCGAGCGCATCAACCCCACGATGCTCTCGCGGATCGTGGCCGAGCTGTGCAACGCGGGCCTGATCAGCCGCGAGCCCAACCCTGAGGACCGGCGCGCGGCGCGCGTCCGCGCCACAACCCCCGGACAGCGCCTGCGCAAGCGCATCCACCGTGAGCGCACCAACGCGCTGCAGCACCACATCGCCACACTCGACCCACGCCAACGCCGCGCACTGGGCGACGCGCTGCCGGTGCTCGAGGTGCTCGCCGAGCGGATCCCGAGGACCGGCCGGTGACTCGCCTGCTCGCGGCCGGACACGCCACCTTCCACGCTTTCGAGGTCCCCAACTACCGCCGCTACATCGCCGGACAGGCGATCTCCTTGAGCGGCACCTGGATGCAGATGGCGGCCCAGTCGTGGCTGGTATTGACGCTCACCGGCTCGGCTACGACACTCGGCCTGATCGTTGCACTGCAGACGCTTCCGATCCTGCTGCTGGGCCCTTATGGTGGCGTGATCGCCGACCGCGTGGACAAGCGCCGCACGATGATCTTCCTGCAGGGCATGATGGGCTTGCAGGCGCTCGTACTCGGCATCCTGACCGTGACCGGCGAGGTCAAGGTCTGGCAGATCGGCGCCCTGGCTGTGCTGTTGGGCTTGAACAACGCCTTCGAGAACCCGGCCAGGCAGTCCTTCATGCTGGAGATGGTCGGGCCCGAGCATCTGCGCAATGCCGTCAGCCTCAACTCAGTCTTGGTCAACGTGGCACGCACGATCGGCCCGGCAGTAGCCGGCATTTTGATCGCGACGGTCGGCGAGGGGGTCTGCTTCCTGGTCAACGCGGCCAGCTTCGTGGCGGTGATCTTCTCTTTGATGACACTCGACCGCTCCGCGATCCACCCCTCTCCCCCGGCGGGGCGCGAGCCGGGCCAATTGCGCGAGGGGTTGCGCTACATCAAGGGAGAGCGCGAACTTGCGATTCCTCTATTGATGATGGCTTTGGTGGGCATGCTCGCCTACGAGTTCCAAGTCACCTTGCCGGTAATGGCTCGCGAAGGCCTGCACGTGGGCGCGACCGGCTATGGTTTCATGACGGCCGCAATGGGCGCCGGAGCCGTTGTGGGCGGCTTGCTGGTGGCCGCGATAGGTCGCACAGGGCTGCGCCCGCTCGTCTTCGCCTCAGGCGCCTTCGGTGCCGTCATCATGCTCGCCGCGCTCGCCCCCACCTTGCCGGTCGAGCTGGCGGCCCTGGCGCTCGTAGGTTGGGCGAGCATCTCATTCATGGCCACCGGCAACTCCACCTTGCAGCTCGGCGCCGATCCTTCGATGAGAGGCCGGGTGATGGGCTTGTGGTTCGTGGCCTTCCAGGGCTCGACGCCGATCGGTGGGCCGATCATCGGCTGGGTGATGGCCTGGGCCGGTGCACGCGCGGGCCTGGGTGTAGGTGCCATCACATGCCTCTTGGTCGCCTTCACAGGTCTGCTTGTCCTGCGCGGCGTCGCCCCCTTTGCGCGTCGCGACGCGGCCCCGCGACCGGCCGAGTCCTGACCCACCCCTGCAGGCGTACTCATATTCAAAAAGGGGTGTCCCGCGCGCGTGGGGCACAGGTTTCGGTGCAACACACCGACCCGACCACCCGAGGGCGACCGGATGGGACTAAGACGGATCTTCGGCGAAGAATCCGAGCAACAGCTCGGTGACCCGCTCGGGCGCGTCGTGCTGCACCCAGTGGGTGGCCTCGGGGATCGGCTCAAAGCGCACGTCGGGCACCCACTCGGGCGCGGGCACAGCCAGCTCGCTGCCGAGGTGGCGGTCGCGCATACCCCAGATCACCATCGTGGGTGCCGGGATCGGACGCATATGGGCAAGCGCCTTGCGCGGCGAGCGGCGCAGCGCCGCCCGGTAGTAGTTGATCATCCCGGTCAGAGCACCCGGCTGTGACCAAGCTTCGACGTAGCGTTCGAGGTCCTCGTCGGTGAAAGCCTCTTTGGAGTCCGAGCGCAAGGAGCGCTTGGCGAAGGAGAAATCGTCCCGGGAGATCAGGTACTCCGGCAAGCGTGGGATCTGGAAGAAAAACATGTACCAGCTCTTGCGCAGCTGTTTGAGCGTCCTGAAGCCTTCGATCATGCGCGCGGTGTGGGGCACGTTGAGGATCGCCAACCGTCGCACCACCTCAGGGTGGGCCATCGCCACGGTGTAGGCGACGGCGGCGCCCCAGTCGTGCCCGACTACATAGGCCTGCTCCTCGCCGAAGCTTCCAATCAAGCCGGCGATGTCGTCGGCGAGGAGCCCGGCGTCGTATGAGCGCCAGCTTTGGGGCCGGTCGGAGAGGTCATAGCCGCGCATGTCGGGCGCCACGACGTGGTAGCCGGCCTCGGCCAGGGGCCCGATCTGGTGGCGCCAGGAGTACCAGAACTCGGGGAACCCGTGCAACAGGATCACGAGCGGCCCGGAGCCGGCCTCGACGTAGTGCAAGCGGATCCCGGCACCCACATCCGCCTTGCCGTGGGTGATCTGTGCCTCGACGGTGTTCACCAGGACATCGTAGAGCTCACCGTCCGAATCCGATGTCACCTTGTAGGACCGACTCACGGATATGGAGGATCGTTGTTCGTACTTTTGGTGATAGTGGGGCTTGCCATCGGCGCCCTTGCGGGCGTCCTGGTGGCCACAGCGCTGGCCCGTTCAGATAGAGAGCGGATGCGCACGCAGATCGAGGCCGCCTCGACCGGCAGCCGGGAGCGGATGCGCGACGAAATGAAGTCGATCTCCGCGGACGTGCTCAAGCAGACCGGCGACTCGCTGGCGCAGCGAATGGCCGACCAGCGCCGCGCCGAGGAGGAGCGCGCGGCGGGCGAGATGGCCAGGCGCGCCGAGGAGATCAAGGGACTGGTCGGTCCGGTCAACGAGAAGCTGGGCAAGGTCGAGCACGAGATCGGCCGCTTGGAGCGCGAGCGCAAGCAGGCTCAGGGCGAACTGGCGAACATGGTGCGCCAGTTGCACGAGGGTGTGGGCGGCCTGCGCCAGGAGACCGGCAATCTCGTCTCAGCCTTGAAGCGGCCCTCCACGCGCGGCTCTTGGGGTGAGATCCAACTGCGCAATGTGATCGAGATGGCAGGCATGATCGAGCACTGCGATTTCCTTGAGCAGAGCACGATCCACTCCGACGACGGCCCGTTGCGCCCGGACGTGCTGGTCAAGCTGCCCGGCGAGAAGGTGATCGTGGTCGACTCCAAGGTGCCGCTCGACGCTTATCTCGCACACCTGGAGGCCCAAACCGATGCTGAGCGCGAGGCGGAGATGGCGCGCCACGCCAGGCAGACTCGCGACCACATAACGAAGCTGGCATCCAAGGGCTACCAGCGCCAGTTCGACACGACTCCCGACCTGGTCGTCATGTTCGTGCCCTCGGAGGGCATCTACCACGCTGCTTTGGCCGAGGATCCGGGCCTGATCGAGTACGGCGTCCATCAACAGGTTCTGATGGCCACCCCCACGACCCTGATCGGGCTGCTGCGGGCGGTCCACTATGGATGGCGCCAGGAGCTGATCGCCGAGTCCGCGCGTGAGATCGCGGAGTCCGCGCGCGAGCTGCACCGGCGTATCGGACGCTTCGTGGACCCGCTCGCGAAGGTCGGCCGTCAGCTGGGCTCGGCTGTAAGCGCCTACAACGAAGCGGTCGGCTCGTTCGACAGTCGCGTTATGCCTCAGCTGCGTCGCGTCGAGGAGGCAGGCGCCAAGTCCGAGCGCGAGCTGAGCGCACCGGCGCCCGTGGAGTCCAACCCTCGCCCGCTCGCCTCACAGGCTTTGGCGTTGGAAGATCTACCTGAGGGTGAGCCGATCTTCAAAAGGATCACCAAGGCCGCGGCGACCGGCACGGTCGCGGGCAGCTCGTCAACCGCGAAGAACAGCATGTCGAATGCGATCGCGAGCAATGCAGCCAGCAAAGCTCCCTTGGACTGACGCGCGCGAGCGCCCGTGACGGCGAGCAAGCCGCCGAGCACCCCGGCCACGAACAGATCTCCATAACCCATCACGGCCGAGCCGAAGACCTCCGATTGAAGACGCGGAAGGCCAACGACCGGGTGGGCCACGTTGAGAGCGTTGTTGGGAGCTTGCAAGAGATCTGAGATCACCAAGGCAGAGTCCGCGATGGCCATGGCCACAATCCCCAAGGCCAGCCAGCGGGCGGGCGTAACGCCGGCGATCAGGGCCCCCAAGGCCACGCAGGAAAGCGCCGACAGGGCCACCGCGGCACCTTGGCCGGCAAGCCCGCCGCGGTCGGCCCAGGCCAAAGCGAACAGGGGGGCCACCAGCAAGGCAAGACCGGGACGGGCCCCATGCATCAGCCATCCGAGCGCAAGCGCAGCCAGCAGAGGCACACCGACGAGCGCGATATACGTGAGTGCCTGTGCGCTGGCTCGTTCAGCAACCAAGCCGACGGCGACGAAACCGATCACCGAGAGCGCCGGCACCAAAGCCCACAGACGGCTGTGCAAGCGAGCGATCCAGGCCGGGGACCAGGCGCGGGGCAGGGCCACCACCAAGCCTTGACATAGCGAAAGCAAACCGATCGAGAGCCAAAACGGAATCACATAGTCAAAATAGAGCCGAATGACTCGCTGGGACGACTGGACATGGGAGGAGCGCTCCCAAGCAAGCCGCGCCCCGACGGTCGAGCCCGAGGTGAGCAGCGAAGAGCCCTCGGTCGATATCGGGGGTGGTCCGAGGCAAGGCACAAACCAGGTCTTTCGGCGCCGTCGCGCGGGCGCTGGAATCGTGTTGATCGTGGTAGTGGCCCTCTTGATCGCGGCGCTCACTTCACACAAAAGTCCCAAGCCGGCTCACCGTGTGAACAAACCCCACGTCGCCGCCGTGTCTCCCGACCAGGCCGAACGCGCGGCGGCTACCTTCAAGGCCGAGCAGCGAGCCATCAACTCAGTTCTGGCCTACACACCGGCGGTCACCAGCGGCGGGTCCAAGGGCAACGAGGTGGCGCTCACCTTCGACGATGGCCCGGGGCCCTACACGCAACAGTTGGTGGCCGAGCTGAACCGACTGCACGTACACGCGACCTTCTTCGTTATCGGCAACCAGGAGCAGTACTTCTCGGCGGGCACGGTCGCCGAGGTCGACTCGGGCGATGTGATCGGCGATCACACCGAGACCCATCCGATGATGGCGAGTCTCTCCCCTCACGATCAGTACGAGGAGCTGTTTGAACAGATGGTCCAGGTCGAGGTGCTCGGCGCCAAGCGACCGCGCCTGTTCAGGCCACCATACGGTTCGTTCGACCCGACCACTTTCAAGCAGCTGCGCCACCTGCACCTGTTGATGATCTTGTGGTCGGTCGACACCGCCGACTACACCTTGCCCGGGACCCAGACGATCGTGGAAAGGGCTTTGGCCGGTGCCAAGCCGGGCGCGATCATCCTGATGCACGACGCCGGCGGCAATCGCTCACAGACCATCGCAGCACTGCCCGCGATCGTGAAAGGCCTGCGCAAACGAGGGCTGCACCCGGTGACGATCCCCCAGCTGCTGGAGGACGACCCACCGCCGCACGGGCAGCCGATCCCGACTAGCCTGACTGGAGGATGAGCGCACCCGCGCTGAAGGCGCCCCCGATTCTGCATCTGTCCGCTTTGGTAGGCGGTCCTTTGCGCGACAGCGATGGCGAGCGGCTTGGCAGGGTCGAGGACGTGATCGTGCGTCTCGGCGGCGTCGGCTATCCCCCGATCACAGGGTTTCTGGTGAAGGTCGCGGGACGCACCTCCTATCTGGGCGCCGATCGCGTGTCGGCGATCGAGGACGGGGTGATCCTGCGCAAGGCAAAGCTTGACCTGCGCCACTTCGAGCGCCGCGAGGAGGAGGTCCTGCTCAAGCGCGACGTGCTTGACCGCCAGCTGATCAACGTCGACGGGGCACGCCTCGTGAGGGCAAACGAGATCGAGTTGGCCGACATCGCCGGCTCTTGGCGCGTGGTTGGCGTTGACACAGGGCCGCGCGGGGGCCTGCGCCGCCTGCTGCCGAGACCGCTCGGGCAACGCATTGCGACTGGCGACTTCTTGGATTGGGCGAGCGTGGAGCCGTTCGTGGGTCACGTCCCGACAGTGCGCCTGAGGGTCCCCCACCCCAAGCTCGCCAAGCTGCATCCGGCCCAGATCGCCGATCTCGTGGAGGCCGCGTCCAGGCGCGAGGGGGAGGAGATCATCCAAGCCGTCGGCGAGGACGACCGGGAGCTCGAGGCCGACGTGTTCGAGGAGCTCGACGACCATCACCAGCGCGAGTTCTTGGAGGATCGCCCGGACGAGCAGGTCGCCGAGATCCTCAGCCGCATGGCCCCCGACGATGCCGCCGACGTGGCGGGCGAGCTGGAGGAGGAGCATCGCGAACGCGTACTCGCGCTGCTGCCGGCGAGCCACAGGATCAAGGTACGCAAGCTGCTCGGCTATGACCCGGCAGAGGCGGGTGGCTTGATGAGCCCCGAATTCATATCCCTGCGGCGGACCACCGGGGCGGGCGAGGCGCTGAACGCGGTACGTCTGTCCAATATCTCCCCGGATCTGCTTACTGCGGTGTTCGTGTGTGCACCGGAGGGGGCTTTGGTGGGGAGCGTCCCCTTGGCGAGCTTGCTACGCGCCGAGCCCGAGCGGCGCCTGGGCACGCTGGTCAAGCACGAGTTGCCTTCGCTGCGCACCGACGCCTCCTTCGAAGAGGTGGCGCGAGTCATGGCCGACTACAACCTCACTTGCGTGCCGGTCGTGGACGAGCACAAGCACATGCTGGGAGTCGTCACGGTTGACGACGTGCTGGAGGCGATGCTCCCGCGCGGTTGGCGTAGACGCTTCGGGTTGCTCGGCGAGGATTGAGCCAAGCCGACCGACAAGCGTGAGCGGCTCTGCACGAAGGCGCCCGGCGAAGCGAGGCTCAGACAACTAGACTCTGCGCCGTGAACGGCTCCAGCACCCAGTTCGATGGCGGTCCGAGTACCGTCCGTCATTCGCCGCATCCGCTCGGCCACGCTTGGCCGACCGCGGCTGCCTGCTCGGCTTAACCCTCGCCGAGCCCGCCTGTTCGCCGTATTGGCCCTGCTCGGGCCAGGCCTGATCGCCGCCAATGCGGGCAACGATGCGGGTGGGATCGCGACGTACTCCTCGGTGGGCGCCAAGTACGGCTACCAGTTGCTCTGGGTGATGGTCTTGATCACGGTGTCGCTGGCGATCGTGCAGAAGCTGGCGGCGCGCATGGGCGTAGTCACGGGCAAGGGCTTGGCCGAGCTGATTCGCGAGGAGTACGGCATCCGCTGGTCGGTACTTGCCACAACAGCTGTTTTGATCGCGAACATGGGCATCTGCATCTCGGACTTCGTCGGCGTGGGTGCCGCGCTCGGATTGGCCGGCATCCCGGTACAGATCTCGGTGCCGATCGCCGCGGTGGGCATCTGGGCGATCATCGTGCGCGGCTCCTACAAGTCAGCCGAGCGCACCTTCATTTGGTTGACGATCCCGTTCTTCGCCTACCCGATCGCGGCGATCCTGGCCCATCCCGACTGGGGCGAAGTGGGTAAGGCGATTGTCTCCCCGGAAATCCAGACGGGCGGCACCTACCTGCTGTTGGTGATCGCCACGGCGGGCACCACTATCACCCCTTACATGCAGCTCTACCTGCAGTCGGCTGTGGTGGAGCGGGGCGCGCGCGAGGAGGATCTCCCCCACGAGGAACGCGAGGCGGTGGCGGGCGCGATCTTTGCCAACCTGATCGCGGGCTTCATCATCATCGCGACCGGCGCGACCCTGTTCAAGCACGGCATTCACGAAATCGGCTCCGCCGCCGGCGCAGCGAGGGCGTTGAGTCCGTTCGCGGGCTCCTACGCGGAGGTTCTGTTCGCGGTCGGCCTGCTCGGCGCGAGCCTGTTGGCCTGCGCGATCCTGCCGATCGCGACCTCCTATGTGGTCTCGGAGTCGCTCGGCTACGAGAAGGGGATCGGCCGCCGCCGCGAGGAGGCACCCGTATTCATGTCGTTGATCACCGGCATAATCGGGATCTCAGCACTGGTGGCAATGGTTCCTGGTCTACCGGTCATCTCCCTGTTGGTGGGAGTGCAGGTGGTGAACGGCTTGCTGTTGCCTATCAACTTGTTTTTCATCTGGCGCCTCTCGCGCTCACGCAGGGTGATGGGTGAGCGTCGCAGCAAGGGCATGCTGGACGGCGTGGCCGGCATCACAGTAGCGATCACCTCCGCCTTGTCGATCGTCCTGGTCGCCGTCACTCTCACCGGAATTTAATCCCTTGAATCTCAGGAAGACCTTGCCGCATGCGCCGGCTGGAACAGCATCAACCCTCACACAGCAAAGCGGCCCCGATCGCCCCGCCGAGATCTCCGAGGCTCGCCAAGCGCAAAGCCGGCGGATGATCGTCCTTGAGCAAGTGAGGCTTCATTGCCCCCACGATCCGCTCGAGCATCGGCTCGCCGAAGCGGGATCCCAACCCGCCGCCCAGCAGGACCAGCTCAACATCGAGCAAATTCACGGCAGACGCCACACCGCTCCCGAGTGCCTGCACAGCACGCTCGATCAAGCGTTCGGCGAGTTTGTCGTGGTGGTGCAATGCGTGCTCCCACACGCCGCTGGAGAGCGTCTGGCGTCCCCGCTCGCGCATGATCTCGAACAGGTCGGTGTGGTGACCCTTCTCCACGAGGCGCTTAGCCTTGGCTTCCATCGAGCGACGCCCAGCGTAGGCCTCCATGCAGCCGCGGCGCCCACACCCGCAACGGGCGCCACCCTGCTTGACGACCATGTGGCCGATCTCCCCGGCGTCGCCGCGGCCGTGCCATAGCTCTCCCTCGAAGGCCACGCCGCCACCTACTCCCGTACCCCAGAAGACCGCCAACAACGAACCCGCACCGCGACCGGCTCCCAACATGAGCTCGGCCTGGACAGCCACCGACACGTCGTTGCCGAGCTTGACTTGCGGACCCAAGCGCTCGCCGAGCATCGCCGCCAGCGCCACCGGATGCTCCCATTCGGGCAGGTTCGGGGCGCTCGCGAGAGTGCCGGAGGCCGCGTCGACCTCGCCGGGAACACCCACACCGATGCCGTCGAGCTGAGCCACATCGATGCCCGCTGAGGCGGCCGCTTCGGACATGCAGGCCACGAGCGCGTCGATGACCGCCGGCGGACCACCCTCGTGCGGAGTCAGCATACGTCCCTGCCCGAGCACCGAGCGATCGTCGCCGCGCATGACGATCGTCTGTATCTTCGTCCCCCCGAGGTCGATCCCGCCGTAAGTGGGCATCGCGAGGACTTTATCCATACTTAGGGGCTTCTTCGTCCCTTCTTACGCGCTCACCCCAAGATCGAAGGTGGCGATGACCGAACACACAGGACGCTCCTGGCTCAACTACCTGCTGGGCCTGCTGTGCGTGGGAGCGATCGTGGCCGCCGTTCTCGTAGTCGGACCCGCATCGGGCAGCCAGACCACGGCAGCACGCACTGCCAAGGCCTCGCTCGGTGTAGTTCAAGCGACGGTGTCGGGCAGCGGCAATTTGGAGCCCGCCTCTCAACTCAATCTGGGCTTCAAGACGGGCGGCACCATCACCCGCATATATGTCACCCAGGGAGAGCACGTGACCGAGGGTCGCCTTTTGGCCGAACTTGACCCTTCGAGCGCCGAAGTCACTTTGGAACAGGCCAAGGCCACTCTGCTTTCCCTGAAGGCGACCCTGGCCAAAGAAGAAGAAACCGACGGAGAAGGCTCGAGCGCACCGAAAAACGAAACCGTCCAGACCGGCTCCAAAGGAACAGGCAAGCAGCCCGGTTCGAATAGCGCCTCGCAAAGCTCCACCTCGCAAGGTTCGACCTCCACGGTCAGCGCCGCAACCCGCGAAGCGAACCTCGCGTCGGCGAGGGCTGCTGTGAAAAGCCAGGAACTGACCGTGCGTAGCGACCAAGAAGCTGTGGCCGACACCAAGCTCCTGGCGCCCCAAGACGGCACGATCGTCACCCTCTCGGGCCAGGTGGGAGAAGTCGTCTCGGCCAGCGGCACAACCAAGGCTTCCGGTGACAGCGGGTCTTCGGGCTCCTCTGGCTCGGGGACATCTGGTTCGGGGGCCTCCGCCACGGGCGGGAGTTCCTCATCCGCCCGCTCGGGCGGCGCGAACTCAAGCGCATCGACGGGGTCTTCGGGCTCCTCCGGCTCGTCGAGCACCGCGTTCGCGGTCCTGAGCGACCTCTCTTCCATGCATCTGGTCGTGGCCCTCAGCGAATCGGAAATCGGCAACGTGAAAGTGGGTCAGATCGCCACCGTGACGGTCGAAGCGTTGAGCGGGCGTAAGCTGGCCGCGCACGTCAGCGAAGTGGCAACCCTTTCAACGAGCAGCAGCGGCGTGGTGAGCTATGACGTGACCTTCCAGCTGGACCAGATGACCGACGGATTGAAGCCGGGCATGAGCGCCACAGCCGAAGTCGTTGTCAAACAGGCCGAAGGGGTGAGCGTGCCAACCAGCGCCATCTCGGGCGGCTCGGTGACAGTGGTGCGGGCGGGCAAGGACGTCCGTCAGCCGGTCGTGACAGGCTTGGCCGGCAACACCTCGACAATCGTCCTCAGCGGCGTGAAGGCCGGAGAAACGGTGGTCTTGCCGGCCGCGGTGAGCACCAGCTCGGCGACCAGCCTCACCTCGCGTCTCAGCCGCCTGGCAGGCGGTGGCGGCGGGCTTGCAGGAGGCGGACTGGGAGGTGGAGGCGGTGGAGGCGGCGCGTTCTTCCGGGGCGGCGGCTGATGTGGAATAAGGCCCACTCGCCCAAGCCCCCCTCGAGCGCTGAAACAGACTCACGTGGCGATCGGAGTGTGCGAGCGCCACGCCTGCTCCCGCTCGTAGAACGCCGGGCGCGGGCGCATGGCGGGCAGCGAGGCCGCGCGCCCGTGATCCAAGTACACGAGGTCTCCAAGGTCTTCGAGCTGGGCCAGATCCGTGTCCAGGCCCTACGCGGAGTCTCGTTGCGGATCGAGACGGGTGACTTGGTGGGGATCATGGGCAGTTCGGGTAGCGGCAAGAGCACGCTCATGAACATTCTCGGCTGCCTGGACATCCCGACCGCCGGCCGCTACGAGATCGACGGTGTGGATGTCGGCGACATGGACGAGGACGATCTAGCCGATCTGCGCAACCGCAAGATCGGCTTTGTCTTCCAAAGCTTCAACCTGGTGCCCCGCACGAGCGCGATCGACAACGTGGAGCTACCACTCGCCTATGCCGGTCTGAACCGCGGCGAGCGCCGGCGCAGGGCAGAAGCGGCCCTGAAGTCGATGGGCATGGGCAACCGCATGCACCACCAGCCCTCCGAGCTCTCCGGCGGCCAGCAGCAGCGCGTGGCGGTGGCGAGGGCCATCGTCACCAATCCTTCGCTGATCCTGGCCGATGAGCCGACGGGCAACCTCGACTCGCACTCGACCGAAGACGTGTTGCGCATCTTCAGCCACCTCAACCAGGAAGGGCGCACCGTCGTCTTGATCACCCACGAGCCCGATGTCGCCGCCCAGACCAAGCGGGTCATTCGCTTGAGCGACGGCGAGATCGTTGAGGACGAGCGCACAATGGGCGTGCACGATGCTCCACCGGTCGTGCACGCCCAGAAGTCCGCCCATCAACCGCTCGGCGCCGGCGCGGAGCCATCGGCATGATCGAGATCCTCACCTTCCGCTTGACTGGCCTCCCGCCAAGCTCCAGCGCAGCGGAGCTAAGAGGATGATAGGTCCGGGTACGTTGCGGATCGCGTGGAGTGGCATCACGACAAACAAGCTGCGCTCGGGCCTGACGATCCTCGGTATGACGATCGGCGTCGCCTCGGTGATCGTGTTGATCGCAGTAGGTAACGGTTCCTCCAAGGCCGTCCAGTCACGCATCCAGAGCCTCGGCACAAACGTCCTGATCGTTATGCCCAGCGGCGGCGGCTTTCGGCTCGGTCCGCGCGCGAGCACCGGAACGAGTGTCTCCTTGACCAAGCAGGATGCCGAAGCCCTGCAGACCCCGAGCCTCGCCCCCGCTGTCAAGAGCGCCTCACCGGTCGTCAACGCCGGCGGCGTGACCTTGGTGAATGGCAGTTCAAGCTACGAACCGTCGTCGTTCGTGGGCACTACGCCGTCCTATCTGGAAGCCCACAGCTACAAAATCGCCGAAGGCGCCCCTTTCACCTCCGCCGACGTGAGCGATCACAAGCGTGTGGTCGTGATCGGACAGAGCGTGGTCGAAGAACTGTTTGCCGGGCAGAGCGCGGTCGGACAGACGATCAAGATCAACGGCAGCAATTTCGAAGTTGTTGGCGTACTCGCCCCGAAGGGCGCAAGCGGCGCTGTCAACGAGGACGATGTGGTGATGGCTCCGATCACGACCACCCAAAGTGCCCTGAGCGGTGTTGGGCCGATCGATTCGATCACCGTGCAGGCCACGTCGGAGTCCTCGCTCAACGCAGCCGAAGCGCAGGTGAGCACGATCATCGAGGAACGCCACAAAATTACCGACACCGCCGAACCGGGCTTCCAGGTTCTCAACCAAGGCTCGCTCTTGGAAACCTCGAATTCCACCAGCAGCGTGTTCACGACTCTCCTCGGCGAGGTTGCCGCGATCTCCCTGCTGGTCGGCGGGATCGGTGTCATGAACATCATGCTCGTCAGCGTCACCGAGCGCACCCGTGAGATCGGGATTCGCAAGGCGATCGGGGCTCGACGCAGCGACATCCTCACTCAGTTCTTGTGCGAGGCGGTGATGGTGTCCTTGATCGGCGGCCTCACCGGCGTCTTGGTGGGCGTGATCGGCAGCCAATTTGAAATCGCCGGAGTGCACCCCGAGATCGCCACCTATTCGATCTTCCTGGCGTTCGGCGCCGCGGCCTTGTCGGGTCTGTTCTTCGGCACCTACCCGGCCGCGCGCGCAGCCTCGCTCAGACCGATAGAGGCGCTGCGCTTTGAGTGATAGTCCCCCCCAAGAGGAGTCCGCGATGTCCACTGAGCAAGCCACAGTCGAACAGCATGAGCAGTGGCTGGAGGAGTCGGCCGAGCCTGAACTGCCGCGTAGGCCTCGCCGGCGGCTACTGACTCCCATCCCGCTTGCCCTGACTGGAGTCCTTTTGATCGCCTGCGGCTTCATCGGAGGCGTGCTCGTGGAGAAGGGTCAGAGCTCTTCCAGCTCGTCCTCCGGAGCGGCCGGCTTTGCCTCGCGT
>JBAVYU010000054.1:0-16915 GCA_049588415.1 Solirubrobacteraceae bacterium | reverse complement strand
ATAACGGACCGTCGTGCGACGCACGGACTCTCAAACACGCTTATCCCCAATGAATGCACGCGAAAAACAACTCCCTCTCAAAAACGACCCGGTCCCTCTCCCAAGGTCCCCGTCAAAGCAAAGCTGGCGTCGACCACGAAGACCGACCCAAACCCGACCTTATGTCTTGCCTACACACCCTTGTGGCGAACAGGCATGGGCTACTTATACACGAGGAGATGGTTGTTGTCAACCACCATTATGGGCGAGAACGTTCCTGTCTATCAAGCTAAGAGTTCGACAGCCCCGGGAGCCGGCACGAGCGCCCAGGGCGAGCCAGGCGAAGCTAGGCCGGCGGAACCTCGACCTGCCCATGCGGCGAGCCGAGCTCGGCCAACTTCCGCAAGAACGGCTCGGGCGCAAACGCCTCGGGCCCGAGCACGCCGACGCCCTTCCAGACGCCCTCATCCAGCAGCTCCAAAGCAACAACCGGGTTGATCGCGGTCTGCCAGACGACCGCCTGGGATCCGTATTCGCGCATCGTGTGCTCGTTGTCGACGATGTGGTACAGGTACGTCGAGCGTGGTGAGCCGTCGGCGCCGGTACCGGTGACCCAGGTGCCGGCGCACGTGCGCCCTGTCATACGCTCGCCCAGGGTCGCGGGGTCGGGCAGAGCGGCGGCGACCACATCACGGGGGGCAACCTGGACGCCTCGCACGGACACGGTCTCGGTCGAGTCGAGGCCCAACTTGTGGATGGTGCGCAGCACATCGATGAACTCTTGCCCGAGGCCATACTTGAAGGTGACGCGCTCGCAGGTGACCCAGCGCGGGATCAGGACGACCTCCTCGTGCTCGACGTTGACGCACTCGACCGGCCCGATGCCCTCGGGAAAGACGAACGTCTCGGGCTCGGAGAAGGGGGCGGTCGTGTAGAAGCCTTGTTCGCGCTCCCAGATCAAGGGCGGGTTGAGGCACTCCTCGATCGTGGTCCAGATCGAGAAGGTGGGCGCGAAGTCATAGCCTTCGACAACCAGGTCCGCGCCGTCGCGGACTCCGACCTCGTCGACCATCGCGAACAGCTCATCGGCGGCGTAGCGCGCGAACACGTCAGACAGGCCGGGCTCGACGCCGATGCCCACCAAGGCCAGAACGCCGGCCTGCTCCCACTGCTCGCTGCACGCCAACTGGACGTCTCCGAGCATCACTCCGGGAAGTTCGTGGGGACGCTCGGGATGGGGGTGGGACAAAGTCATCGCCATGTCCAGGTAGGTGGTGCGCGTGTCAAAGCAGGCGTCGAAGATGGGCTCGTTGAAGCGCGGGTCGCAGGCATTCAGGACGGCATCGGGACGTAGCCTTTCGATCAGGGCGACCAGGGCGGCGCGGTCGGAGGCGTCGACTTGCTCGGCGGAGAAGCGGTCGGCTTCGCCCAGCTTGGCGACCACGTCGTGAGCACGCGCAGGCGAGACGTCGGCCAGGGACACGTGCTTGAACGTGGGCCGACGCTGGGCGATCGACGCAAACGCCGCCCCTACACCGCCGGCCCCTACAACGAGCACGCGCATCGCTCCAGTGTGACATGCCCGCCCTCTAAGATTTTCTAAACCCTGAATTTAGGTCTTTAGAAAAGCCAAGAAAGACTTAGGCCCTTAGAAAGTCCCAGAAAGCGGCCTTCGACGGAGACGAACACACAGGCATTTGGCGAAGAGGGACGGAAGGAGGCGAAAGTGGACAAGCGCGAGAACCCGTATACGCCGGGCGCCGGGCGTAAGCCGCCGACCCTGGCCGGTCGTGATCGCGACATCGAGAACTTCCAAGCCCTGATCGAGCAGCTTGCGGGCGGCTCACACGAGCGCAGCCACATCTACTCGGGTCTGAGGGGCGTCGGCAAGACCGTGCTGCTGATGGAACTGGACGTGCTCGCGACCGAGGCCGGGTGGGCGACCACAGACGTGCAGGAGGTCGGCTCGCAGCCGGACTTCCGCGTGACTTTCGCTCGAATGGCCGCGAGGCTGTTGCGCGAGATGAGCCGCCGCCATCGCGTCAAGGATCGGGTCGAGCGCGCGCTTGGCGTGGTCAAGGCGTTTAGCGTTGCGGTGCCAACCGGGGTGCAGTTGAAGCTGGACGTCGAGACGGCGACAGGCGTGGCGGACTCGGGCGACCCCGAGCAGGACCTGGTCGAGCTGTTGTGTGAGATCGGCGAGGTCGCCCACGCCACCGGCGCCGGGGCGCTGTTCTTGATCGATGAGATGCACAACTTGGACGCTCGCTCGCTCGCGGCCATATGCATCGCCTTCCAGGCGATCAGCCGCCACGGCCTACCAATCGCGATGGCCGCCGCCGGACTCCCGGACCTGCACGTGCGTCTGATGTCGGCCAAGCCCTATGCCGACCGCCTATTTTCCTACCACGAGCTCGGCCGGCTCTCCGATGCCTCGGCCAGGGCTGCACTTGTTGCGCCGGCGGCGACGTTGGGGGTCGCTTATGAGGAGCGGGCGACGCGGCTTGTCGTGAGCGAGTCTGCGGGATATCCGTACTTCATCCAGGAGTATGGCCGCGAGTTGTGGAACCACGCCGAGCACTCGCCGATCGCAATGGACGACGTCGAGGAGGTGCGAGAGATCGTCAACGATTCGCTCGCTCGCAGCTTCTTTGGTACGCGCTTTCAAATGGCCAGCGACGCCGAGCAACGCTACCTGGCAGCGATGGCCTCCCTGGACACGGCGCCCTATCGCTCCGCCGAAGTCGCCCGCGGCTATGGCGCGCAGGACCAGCGGGGCGTGTCGGTCCACCGCGACAGCCTTATACGGAAGGGGCTCATCTGGAGCCCTAGACGCGGTCAACTGGACTTTACGGTGCCGCTGTTCGCGGAGTACGTGCGCGATAACCATCCGCTGGCTGCGTTTGAAAGTTGAAAAGCAGCGCCCCAAGCGCGTCGCGGGCGGGGCGCCTCACGTATGCTGCCCCGATCCGGCCGCACGAAAGACACCCGGTGCAATGGGCATGAACGTGCCGAGCCCGCCCCGCACAACGCCTGAGCACTCCCACGCAAGCGCCCCTCCGGCCCCCACTCGGACCGCCGGCGCCGCGGGAGCGCGCGCTGCCCGCTGGGCTCCCTCCCCTCGAATAAGCAGGGCCGAGCTGGTATGGGTGATCCTGGGCGGAATCGCCTTGGCGATCCTTACAACCTGGCCGCTGGTGCTGCACATGGGAAGCACGATCGCGCCGGACCTGGGCGACCCGGTGCGCACAGCTTGGGAGATCGCTTGGGACGGCCATGCGCTGCTGAGCGATCCGCTGGACGTGTTCAACTCGAACGCGTTCTACCCGCACTCGCTGAGCCTGGCCTTCTCCGATTCGCTGCTGGGATACGGCCCGGCGGCCTTCTTCGGCTCGGGCACGGTGGCCGCGCTGGTCCGCTACAACCTGTTGTTCCTGGGCGCCTGGTCCCTGTGCTTCGTGGGCGCTTGGCTGCTGGCAAGGGAGCTGGGCGTGGGCAAGGTTGGCGCAGCGGTGGCGGGAGCTGCTTTCGCGTATGCCCCCTACAGGGTCACCGAGGCGGGGCATCTGCACGTGATCTCAAGCGGCGGGATCGCGCTGTCGCTGTTCTTGTTGCTGCGCGGCTACAGGCGCTCCTCCAGAGGCCTGCTGGTCGCGGGCTGGCTGGTGGCCGCTTGGCAGATCAGCTTGGGCTTCACGCTGGGGCTGCAGTTCGCCTACATGCTGGCGCTGCTGGCCTTGATCGCGGTGGTGTGGTGGTGGCGCGCAAAGCGCCCGACGCTGCCACGCGAGCTGGTCGTGATCACCTGTCTGGGTGTGGCTCTGTGCGGCGTGATCACGGTGTATGAGGCGCGCCCGTATCTGAAGGTGGCGGATGAGTATCCGACCGCGAGGCGCACGATCAAGGAAGTCAAGAACTACTCCTCAGACCCTTGGGCGCTGCTGTCGGCCTCCTCGGAGAATCGTGTTTGGGGTGGTGTCACCTCGGGGGCCAGAGCTCATGTGCACTCCAAGAACGAGGACGTGTTCTTTCCGGGAGGGGTTATTGGCGTGCTCGCCTTGATTGGGTGCTTTGCTTCGATCTATACCCGTCGCGTGCGCCTGGGCTTGGCGTGCGGGTTGGCGTTGTGTTGGGTTCTCGCGATGGGTATGGGCCTTACCGGCGCCGGCTATCCCTACCGGCTGCTGTTCGATTACGCGCCTGGCTGGGACGGGGTGAGGGTGCCGGGGAGGGTGTTCACGCTGGGAACCTTGTTCTTGGCGCTGCTGGCGGGAGCGGGAGCTTGGCGGATCGCCGAGACGACCAGGACCTGGGGCGCCGGCTATGGCAAGCGGGGCGCGGGACGCTTGGTGGGGGTCGTGGGGGCGCTGCTGGTCGTGGCGGTGGTAGGCGAAGGCGCGGGGCACCTGGGCCACCCGGTCGTGCCGCAGCCGGCCAAGGCCGAGATCGGGCTGAAGGGGCCGGTGATGGATCTGCCCACCGACGGCGCGGCGGATCGCTTGTGGCAGTACTTCTCGACCAACGGCTTCTACAAGATTCCGATCGGCAACAGCACGTTTGACATTCCCGCGGTGGACGACCTGAGGGGCGGGATGAGTGGCTTCCCGGACAAGGCGAGCGTGGAGAAGCTGCGGTACTACGGCGTGAAGACCGTCGTGCTGCACACTGTGATGCCGGTGCTGCCGGGGATCAAGTTGCCGGAGATCCCCGAGCCACCCAATCTGGCCGCAGCCGCCGCCAAGCCGGTGACGGGATTGGGCATCACCAAGCGGGCAGTCGGCTCGATCGTGATCTATGAAATCGGGCCGGGCCCCAAGGCGCTGCACGGAACAGATTGATGGAGGGCTCCGGTATCTCCACGGAAGGTGCCCCACGCGCACGCGCGTCAAGGAAGCCTTTCTACGCGCGCACGCGCGCAGGGCACCCCGCGAAGCGCAACATTGCACTCGCGGCCATCCTGCTTGTGGGCCTCAGCTACGCCACCCTGATCCAGAGCTTCTCTTGGAACCAGACCTCCCACTATGACCTGATCAGGGCGCTCGACAACGACAAGACGACGATCGACGCCTACCAGGAAAACACGGGCGACAAGGCTTTCTACAAGGGGCACTGGTACTCGGCACGGGCCCCCGGCTTGGCGCTGTTCTCGCTGCCCTTCTATGACGCCCTGAAAGGACTCGGCGCCGAAGGCTTCACCGACCGGCATGTCGCGCCGCCGAACCATCCGGGCGACGAGATGATCTACCTGGTCGGGCTTTGGGGCAGCGTGTTGCCGGGCCTGGTGCTGCTGCTCCTGGTCGGCTGGGTCGCGGAGGGCCTCGAGCCCGGCTACGGCGCGGCCACCGCGGTGATCCTGGGGCTTGGCACTTTGACGCTGCCGCTGTCGACGCTGCTGTTCAGCCACGTCTTCAGTGCATGCCTTGGGTTCGCCGCGTTCGTCCTGTTGATGCGCGAGCGCGCGGGACCACCCAATCCTTGGTATATCGGCGTGGCGGGACTGCTGCTGGGCTATGCCGGGGTCTCGGAGTACCCGCTGTTCTTTTGCGCGCTCGTACTCGGGCTGTATCTGATTTCCCGCCGCGACACTTTCAACCCACGCGGCCTTGCCCTTCGCGTGGTGCCGTTCGTGCTGGGCGGGCTGATCGGGATCGTGCCGCTGCTGCTGTACAACCACTATGCCTTCCACTCGTGGACGCACCTGGCCTACTCGAGCATTCCGCGCCAACAGCAGGGCTTCTTCGGCATCAGCGCGCCGAGCCTGCCGGTGCTGGCTACGCTGCTGTTCGACTCGCGCGGCCTGCTGACACTTTCGCCGGTCCTATTGATGGGCCCACCCGGCCTCTGGCTGCTGTACCGCCGCGGGCTGCGCGCGGAGGCGCTGGCGATCGTGGGTATATGCGTGCTGTATTTCGGCTACAACGCCGGCTACTACCTACCGTTCGGTGGTGGGTTCATGGGCCCGCGCTTTTTGATGACGGCGATCCCGTTCTTGGCGCTCCCCACGGCCCTGGCGCTGAAGCGCTTCCCCGGGCCAACCATCGCGCTCGCCGCCGTGTCGCTCACGACCATGGTGATCGCCACGATCACCCATCCGCTGATCGGCTACGAGAACGAGGCGGTCGTATTCGTGCGCTACCTGGGCAAAGGCTATTTCCAGCCAACGATCGCGTCCGCTTTCGGCATGGGGCGCGGCTGGGGTGGGATCTGGCCGTTCTTGCTTGCCGCCGGTGGCGGGGTGCTCTGCGCGATCCTGGCCACGGCGCGCACGCGCATCTCAACTCGCTCGCTGCTGTGGGGCGTCGCGGCACTCGCCGGCTGGTGCATATTCGCGGCGCTCGCGCCGACCCTGCTCGGCATCGATCACCGCGGACTGCTCTCAATCGTCGGCGCGGGCGATAACACCGCACTGAACCTGACCCTGCACAACGGCACCCGCTACCCCCTGCGCGCCCTCGCCCCCCTGGCCGCCGGCGTCGCGCTACTGGCCCTGCTGCTGGCCAAGCTGCTCGCCGACACATGGCCGCCCGCGCGTGGTTCTCAGAGACGCCGCCAGCGAGCGCCGGAGCCGGTCCCGCGCGAAGCGATTTGACCTGCATCGCGAAGGCCGTTGAACACGAGTCTGATCGTCGCGGCGCTGGTTCCGGGAAACGCCCGTTCTATATCCCGACGCCGAAACTCGGCTGGCGCTTGACTCAAGATGTAGTCACGAACCCTGTCCTGCTTGGTTCCCGCGACTTCGCGAGAGTCGGCAACGCGCTGCTCGAAATCGTCGTAGGCGTCCGCAAGCACTTTGGATAGATAACCGACCCACGGCCAGACGCTGTGCGTACCATCGTGCCACTCTCGTTGAGACTCGTACAAGCTCGCGTAGTAGGCGTTCTTGGACTGGTAGATGCGTTGCTCGATGCTGATATAGCGCGCAACCCCGTAGCCCTGACTCAACAACTCGTAGGTGGTTACCAAGCGAGCCAATCGGCCGTTGCCGTCGGCAACGGGATGAATCGCCAGGAGATCCAAGACCAGCGCTCCAATCAGTAGGAGCGGGTGAGTTCGAGCTTCGTGCTTTAGCTCGTTGTACCGGTCGACCAACTCGGTCAGCAGAAACTCAGTTCGCTCGGGCGGCGCGGGAGTGAAAACCACCTGACGAGTCCCAGTCTCGTAAGAGACGATCAGATTCTGGTCTGTCTTGAGGTGACCCCCCCGCCCGCTGGTGTAGTGGAAGAGCAGACGATGCAGATGCAAGAGCAGCGGGACAGACAGCGGCTCGTAGCGGTCCAAACGCATGAGCATGTCAGTCGCGTCGCGGTAGCCAGCGTACTCGCGCTCGTTTCGGTTGCGAAAGCGGCCTGAGCCCTCAGCTATGCGCTCGGCGCGCTCGCTATCGACGAGCACTCCCTCGATCGCATTCGACGCGGTGATCGAAGCAATACGCGCATGCTCGGACAACCGCATGAGCAGTTCCGGCGCTTGGTCTTCGAACAGGGCCTCGCGACCACGCCCTGTGTCAATGCGGGAAAGCACCGCACCGAGCTCCCGGGGCTGATCGGTGAATGCACGGTCGATGTCTACAAAGCTCTGCATTGTGCTAATCGTGACATAATGGAGCTAATAACCAGCAATATTAGCATCATATGGGCCGCGATTAGCAGGGCTTCTCCAAG
Source organism: Solirubrobacteraceae bacterium (assembly GCA_049588415.1). Taxonomy (GTDB): domain Bacteria; phylum Actinomycetota; class Thermoleophilia; order Solirubrobacterales; family Solirubrobacteraceae; genus Palsa-744. The sequence goes on along the minus strand of JBAVYU010000054.1, from coordinate 9,275 downwards.
CACAACTGGCCGGAATCGCCGCCGCCCCAGGCCCAAGACGGGTCAGCCGTTGCGGGTTGAACGTCGGCGACGTTCAGCGAGGCGTTCCAGCTGAACTCAGCTTAGCTTTTGGAGACTTTGACGTTGCATTTGGCCGCGTGCAGCTGCCTGCACACAACCACGTAGCCGGGCCGCGGGTTGTATTTGGGGTCCATCAGCCCTGCGTCGAAGCGAGCTGAGCCGGAGGCCCCTGACCACTGGAAGATGTAGAGGCGCTTGATGCGCGAATTGGAGGACGCGATTTTGAACATGAAGGACAGGGCCTTCGACGCACGCGTCAGACCGGAGCCTTTCTTGTTCGGGAAGGTGCTGCCGAACTGGACGATCCCGCCCGTCTCGGTGAGCCACACCTGCCCAGGCACCGCGGCCAGGATCGCGCGGGTGCGGGTCGTCTGGAAGCGATTGGTGTCTGAGTAGTTGTGCAAGCCCCACAGCTTGGGCATCGGCAGTTTCAGGCGCGCGACCTCGTGCTTGTATTCGGCGATGTAGCGCAGGCTGGGGCTGACGGAGGGACCGTCGAGGATGTCCAGACCGGTGAGCGTGCAGCCGCGGCAGATGGCCCGCAGGGCCTTGTAGTACTGCGCCGACTGGCTCGCCGTGGGCGAGACGAGGCCGATGTGGCGTTTGCCTTTGACGATTTCGACGACGGTTCCCCTGTTCGCCTCGTTCCAGGCCTGGTACTGCTTCACTTTGGGAAACAGGGCCAGGAACTTCTTGATGTCGCGCTGATAGACGGTGACGCTGGGCATCTTCGTGGGCGTGTACTCGGAGTGGTAGAAGGCGACCAGGACCTGCTGGTGGTCGGCTTCGGCCTCGCCGATCCATTCGCGCGCCAATTGCAGCGAGTAGGGCCGCACGGCTGCGTCGTAGGGGGCGATGTAGCGCGCGATCTTGGTGTGCAGCTGCAACCACAAAGGATTGGTGAACATCTCGGTCTGCTGGTCGCCGATCCCGGTCAGAAAAGACGAGGAGGTGTGAGCGCGGGGCGTCGACGACGCCCTCACAGACGCGGAGGAGGCCGGCGCGGCGGGATGAGAGGAGCCGGCAAGCGCGCTTGCGGCGCCGGCGAGCAGGGCGGCGCTGAGAAGCGCGGCGAGTATCAGTGCGAAGGGGCGGAGTCGTGGAAGCATGTTCATTGCAACAGCCTATGTGGCGCGACGTTGCGCCGCGCAAGCAATCTTTCGCGATTCTTATCCGGGGACCTTCTCGGCCGCCATTCGTCTTTGCTTCGTGCCGTGGGTCGCGACCTGCTCGGCCGAGCACTGTCGAAGCACTACTCGCCTGCGTCGCCGGGGGGAGGCCCGTCCTCGCGCCGGGTGGGGTCGGCCACGATCCGCACGTCGACGCCAGGCAGGCCCTCCAACAGCCGTATGACGAGCGGCTCGGAGAAGCGCTTGAGGCCACGGCGCGGCGAAGGCGCGCCCATCAAGACATAAGTGCTGGCAAGCCGCCGCGCGGTCTCGATCGCCACGGCCGCCACGTCCTCGCCTTCTTCCACGATCAGGCGCGCGCCGAGCATGGCGGTCAAGCGCCGCAAGGCCTCGAGCTGGTCGCGGTCCTCGGCGCTCGGCGTCCGCTCCGGCGGGCGCACGACGAGCACATCGAGGCGCGCCCCGAGGCGTTCGGCCGAGCGTGCGGCGCGCCTGACGATCCGTTGTGAATGGGGGGCCAGCGCGACCAGGGCCAGTAGGCGCTCGGCGATCGCCTGGGTCCCGGCGCCCGAGACCGAGGACTCCTCGAAGCCTTCCTCGCGGCGCACCGGCTGTGCGGTGCGGGCGCCGGGCGCCAAGCGCTTGATCTCGACGCCCTCGGCCACGTGACGTAGGGCCGTCTCGCGCAGGGCCGCGAGATTCTCGACCTTGAAGAAGTTGTTGAGCGCGGCCGGAACGCGCTCCTGCTTGTAAACCTTGCCGGCGCGCAGGCGCTCGATCAAAGCCTCGGGCGTGAGGTCTATCAGGACGACCTCGTCGGCGGAGGCGAGCACTTCGTCGGGGATCGTCTCGCGCACCCTGGTGCCGGTGAGCTGGACGATCTGGTCGTTGAGGCTCTCCAGGTGCTGGACGTTGACCGTCGAGTACACGTCGATGCCGGCGGCGAGCACGTCTTGGACGTCTTCGTAGCGCTTCTCGTGCTCGGTGCCGGGCGCGTTGGTGTGGGCCAGCTCGTCGATCAAGCACAGCTCGGGCCGGCGCGCCAGAACGGCCGGCAGGTCCATCTCGGCCAGCGGCGTGCCGCGGTAGTCGACCATGCGCGGTGGGATCTCGTCCAAGCCCTCTGCCTGCGCCGTGGTCTCCTCGCGCCCGTGGGGCTCCAGGTAGCCGATCGCCACGTCGCGCCCGCTCTCAGCTTCGGCGCGCCCCTCCTGCAGCATGCGGTAGGTCTTGCCGACCCCCGCAGCCATGCCGATGAAGACCTTTAGTTGCCCCCGCGGTTCATCCACCAAGGAGATTGTGGACTATGAGGTCGATCAGCTTGATGCCGATGAACGGCGCGACGATGCCGCCGAGGCCGTAGATCAAGAGATTGCGTCGCAACAGGCCGGACGCGCCGATCGGCCGGTAGCGCACGCCACGCAGGGACAGCGGGATCAGGAGCGGGATCACCAGCGCGTTGAAGATGATCGCCGAGACGATCGCCGACTGGGGCGTGCCCAGGTTCATGATGTTGAGCACGTGAAGGGGGCCCTTGGGTGGGTGGGGACCCGATCCAATGGCGTATGTGGTGATGAAGATGGCGGGCAGGATCGCGAAGTACTTGGCCACGTCGTTGGCGATCGAGAACGTGGTCAAGGCGCCGCGCGTGATCAGAAGCTGCTTGCCGACCTCGACGATCTCGATCAGCTTCGTGGGGTTGGAGTCGAGGTCGACCATGTTGCCCGCCTCGCGCGCGGCCTGGGTGCCTGTGTTCATGGCCACGCCCACGTCGGCTTGGGCGAGCGCGGGAGCGTCGTTGGTGCCGTCTCCGGTCATCGCCACCAGCCGCCCGTCCTGCTGCTGCTCTCGGATCAGCTCGAGCTTGGCCTCGGGCGTGGCTTCGGCGAGGAAGTCATCGACGCCTGACTCCTCGGCGATCTTGGCCGCGGTGAGACGGTTGTCGCCGGTCACCATGACGGTCTTGATCCCCATCGCGCGCAACTGGTCGAAGCGCTCCTTCATGCCTTCCTTGATCGTGTCCTTGAGGTAGACCACGCCGAGCACCTGGCTGTCGCGGGCAACCGCCAGGGGAGTGCCGCCCTCGCGGCCGATGCGGTCCAGGTGCTCGCGCAGCTCCGGCGGCGCCTGGCCTCCCTCGTCCTGGACGAACTGGATGATCGCGTCGCCCGCGCCCTTGCGCAGGCGCCGGCCCTCGACATCGACTCCGGACATGCGAGTCTGGGCGGTGAACGGCACGAACTCGGCCCCCAGCGTGTTCATGTCGTGCTCTCGGATGCCATAGGTCTTGGCGAGGACGACGATCGAACGGCCCTCCGGGGTCTCGTCCGCCAGAGAGGACAGCTGGGCGACCTCGGCCAACTCGGACTCGGGCACACCGGGCATCGGGATGAACTCGGAGGCTTGACGGTTGCCCAAGGTGATCGTGCCGGTCTTGTCGAGCAGCAACACGTCCACGTCGCCGGAGGCCTCCACCGCGCGACCGGACAGGGCGAGCACGTTGCGGCGCACGAGACGGTCCATGCCGGCGATCCCGATCGCCGAGAGCAAAGCCCCGATCGTGGTGGGGATCAACGCGACCAACAGGGCGATCAAGGTGGTCTCGGAGATCGAAGTCCCGGCGAACAGGCCGAACGGACGCAGAGTCGCAACCACGATCATGAAGATCAAAGTGAGCGCGGCCAAGAGGATGTTGAGCGCGATCTCGTTTGGCGTCTTGCGCCGCTCGGCCCCCTCGACCAAGGCGATCATGCGGTCCAGGAACGACTTGCCGGGCTCTTGCGTGATTTCGACGACGATCCGATCGGAGGTGACGCGCGTGCCTCCGGTGACGGCGGAGCGATCGCCGCCGGACTCGCGGATCACCGGTGCGGACTCGCCGGTGATCGCGGACTCGTCCACGGTGGCGATGCCCTCGATCACCGAGCCGTCGCCGGGGATCAACTCGCCGGCGAGCACCACCACGACGTCGCCGCGGGTGAGGGCCGAGGCCGCCTTCATCGAGCCGTCGCGCATCGTGGCGACCGTCTCCTTGCGCATGTTGCGCAAAGTGTCGGCCTGGGCACGCCCGCGCCCCTCGGCGAAAGCCTCGGCCATGTTGGCGAAGATGACGGTCAGCCACAGCCAGAAGGCGATCGTGAACGTGTACCAGGCCGGCTCGTGGCCGCCGCCGAGCGGTTTGCCGCCGAAGGCCTGGATCAGCCAGGTGACGGTCGTGATGACAGAGCCGATCTCCACCACGAACATGACCGGGTTGCGGACCTGCACGCGCGGGTCGAGCTTGACCAGGCTGTCGATCAAGGCGCGCTTGGCGATGTCGCGCTGAAACAGGGAGATCGCTTGGCGCTCGTGGGTTGCGTTGACTGCCGACATCACTTACCTCCGGTCAGGCGGTCGAGCGCGAGGTTCAGCTCCAAGACATTCACTCCCGGTTCACCTGAGAACCCGAGCCCGCGCGAGTCTGTGTATTTGGCGATCAAGCCGTTGACCACACTCAGAGAGAGTCCACGCTTGATCGCAACGCGGTGCGCCTGAATCCGGGCGTTGGCCGGTGAGATTTCGGGGTCCAGATTCGAGGCCGAAGTGTTGACCGCGTCGACCGGAATATGCGCCACCGTCAGACCCGGGTCATATGGCTTGTTCATTTCGAGATAGGCCTTGATGTTTTCGGCGTCCGCTTCAGCGGTCGCCTTGGAGTTGGGCCCACGGTTGGAGAAGGTGGAGGCGGCGGCGTTGTAGGCGCCGCCTTCAGTGGCGGAGGGACGCGACTGGAAGTACTTGAGGTCTGGTTCGGTGAGGAGTTCTTCTTCCTTTTCCTCGGGCTTGCCGTTCTTGCCGATTACGGGCGAGGCGAAGCTTTGGCCGATGATCTTCGAACCGACCAGCTTGCCGTTCACATAAACCTTCTGGCCGTTTGCGTCGCCTGGGAAGGCAACCTGGCCGACACCGGCGATGAACAACGGGTAGACCAGGCCAAGCAGGATCGTGAAGACGACGATCGCGATTGCGGATGTGACGATGTCGCGACGCATGTCAGTAGAGGTGTCCTGTCAAGCCCTGCACGATCGGTCCGAGCAGCAAAGCGGGGAAGAAGGTGAGCGCGCCGACCAGGACGATCACGCCGATCAGGAGCACCACGAACGTGGTGTTGTCGGTGCGCATCGTGCCCAAGCCGGCGGGACTTACCCGCTTGCCCGCCAAAGCACCGGCAACCGCCAAAGCGAAGAGGATCGGCGCATAGCGCGCGAACAACATGTCGAAGCCACCGAGAATGGTGGCAAAGCTGATGCCGTGCGAGCCGAGGTTGCCCGCGTTGGGTTGGATGAAGCCGGTGTAGCCGGCGAATGCGGAGCCGTTGTTGTTGGCCTGGGAAAGGTAGGCGTAGAAGCTCTCCGAGAAGCCTTGTGGGGTATTGCCGCCCAGCTTCGAGAGGGCGCCTTCGGAGATCGATTTGCGCCCGGCGCTGCTTGCGGTCGCCATCGCCGTGCAGAACAGGGCTGCCAGGGGCGTGATCAGGATGCCGAGGCCGGCGAGCTTGATCTCGCGCGCCTCGATCTTCTTGCCGAGCCACTCCGGTGTGCGCCCCACCATCAAGCCGCCGATGAACACGGCCAGGAGCACATACAAGAGGATCGAGTAGAGCCCGGTGCCGACACCGCCGAAGATGACCTCGGAGGCCGACAGGTTGGCGAACGGCACGGCTCCGCCGATCCCGGTGAATGACTCCAGAGCGCTGTTGACGGCGCCGCACGAGGTGACGGTCGTGACGACGTCGAACAGGGCCGAGCCGGCGATGCCGAAGCGCTGCTCCTTGCCTTCCATGTTGCCGCCGCCCGAGCCAGAGATCGCACTGGTGTGAAGGCCAACGGCGTGTTGGGCGGGCGAGCCGTGCGCCTCCGCGATGTAGGCGACGGCGGCCGCACCGAGGAACATGAACATCATGGCGCCGAAGATGGCGTAGCCCTGGCGGCGGTTGCCGGTCATGCGCCCATAGGTGAACACGAGCGCCGCCGGGATGATCAAGACCAGGAGCATCTCGAAGAAATTGGTGAATGCCGTCGGGTTCTCGAACGGGTGGGCCGAGTTGACGTTGAAGAAGCCGCCGCCGTTGGTGCCGAGCATCTTGATCGCCTCTTGGGATGCCACCGGGCCCATCGCGATCGACTGGGTCAGGCCCGTAATCGTGTGGGACGTCAAATAGGAGCTGAAGTTCTGGATGACGCCTTGGGAGAGGAGCACGATCGCCCCGATCACGGAGATCGGCCCGAGTACGTACAGGACCGTGCGCACCAAGTCCGCCCAGAAATTGCCGATCCCCTTGCCGCTACGCCCGATGATCCCCCTTATCAAGGCGACAGCAACGACGATTCCTATACCGGCCGAGAGCCAGTTCTGGACGGTGAGTCCGATCATCTGGCTGAGGTAAGACATCGTGGTCTCGCCGCTGTAGTACTGCCAGTTGGTGTTTGTCAGGAACGAGGAGACCGTGTTGAAGGTGACGTTCCACGGCGCAGAGTGATAGCCGAGCGGGTTCAGTGCATGGGGCACATAAAAGGCATTTTGGGTACGCAGGATCAGATACAGCAACAGCCAGCCGGCCAGCGAGAAGATCAAAAGGCTCTTGGCGTACGCCTTCCAATCTTGCTCGCGCAGGGGATCGACGCGCAGAATGCTGTAGAGAAGCCGCTCGGGACCCGCCAGGATCGGCGAGAGGAAGACCCGCTTGCCGGTGTACACCTTCGCCATGTAGCTCCCGAGCGCAAGCGCCAGCGCGGTCAGAATGACCGCGAACAGGACAATGGTCAGCCAGCCCGAGACGGTCACAGCTTCTCTCCACGAATCAGGGCGTAAAACAGGTAAGCGATGATCAAGAGCGTCACCACAAGTCCGAAGACGTCAGCGCCGGTCATGTGAGCCTCCGATGAACAGAGCCACCATGGGCACGCAGGGCAAGCTGGGCAAGGACGCAGAGAGCGTGGCGTGCACCGCACGCGAGCGACCGAGGACGCAGCCCAGCGCCGCCCTGCGTGCCCATGGTCATATGCGATCGATTCCCGCGACGAGCAACAGCAGGAGCGCGAAGGCCGCGAGGGCCATGGCTACCGAGACAACATCCATGAACACCACTATTGGACACGGAGCGTCACATCGGCGTGACGATTTCCGGGAGGCGTATAACGATTTCGTGACGACACCCGGCACGTGTCACACGGCGCCTGCGAGGCGAAGAGCGATTTTGGTGAGGACCGTTGTTCGTGCGAAACGCCGCGCCGAAAGCTCGCGCGCGTTCCGGGCCGGCTAGGCCGAGAAGCGGTAACCGACGCCGGGGTCGGTGACGATCAACCGCGGCTCGCCCTCGGCCGGCTCGACCTTGGCGCGTAGGCGCGCTATGTGGGTGCGCAAGGTCTGCACGTCCTCGACGTATTGCGGTCCCCAAACCTCAGTCAAGAGAGCCCGATGTGTCATCAAACGCCCCCTGTTGCGCGCAAGCACCCGCAACAGGTCGAACTCGATCGGCGTCAGGCGTATCTGCTCGTCCGAGCGCTTGACCGCGCGCGCGCCGAGGTCGATCTCCAACTCGCCGGCCACGAGCAGCGGCTGCTCCTCCGTGCGCCCGCCACGACGCAGTGCCGCTTGCAAGCGCGCCACCAGCTCGCGCGAGCCGAACGGCTTGGTGATGTAGTCATCCGCCCCGGCCTGCAGGGCCAGGACCTTCTGCTCCTCCTCGCCCACGGCGGAAAGCACCAGGATCGGCATCTCGCTCCACTCGCGCAAGCGTCGCGTCACTTCGATGCCGTCCATGTCCGGCAACATCAAATCGACGATCGCCGCCTCGGGAGGACGCACAGCCGCCCGGTCGAGCGCCTCGGCGCCGGTTTCGGCGGGCACGACCTCAAAGCCGGCGTCGCGCAACACGACACGCAAAGCACGCAGAATCTGGGCCTCGTCGTCGACGACCAGGATTCGCTGTGTCGCCACAGGCCCGGTCAACGCGCGTGCTCGGTGCCCGCCGCCATCTCGACGACCGGCTCGTCCTCGGAGGAGGGCTGCTGACGTGTCAAAGGCAGTTCGAACACGAAAGTCGCGCCCTGCCCGGGCAGGGACTCCACGTGCAGGCGTCCACCGTTGGACTCGGTGAAACCACGCGCGATCGCCAAGCCGAGACCCGAGCCACGATGGCCGCTGTGGGCCGTACCGGCCCTGTAGAAGGGCTCGAACACCCGCTCCAACTGCGCCGGAGGTATCCCCGGGCCACGATCGACGATACGTACGACGAGACGATCCCCCACCCCCTCCGCGGTCATAGTGCGAACGGCGCGGGCCCTGACCGAGACCGGGTGACCACCACTGTGACGGCGCGCGTTCTCAAGGACATTCGCGAATGCGCGCTCCATCTGCACCGGATCGACCTGCACGAGCGGCATGTCTCGGTCGATCGAGAGGCTGAAGTCCTGCTCGGCGGGACTGAGGTCCGCCAGCGCTGCACGCAGGACCTCATCGACCGACGTCCATACAGCGCGCGGCTCGGCCGCCCCCGCTTCAAGGCGCGAGAGGTCGAGCAGGTTGTCGACCAGGCGCGAGAGGCGCTGGGTCTCTTGCTGGATGATTGCGGTCATCTCCCCGCGCTCCACATCCGAGAGCGAAACCGAGGACAGCGCATCTGCGGCCGCCGAGATCGCGGTCAAGGGCGAGCGCAGGTCGTGCGAGACGGCCCGCAGCAGAGCGGTCTTGATCACGTCGGTGCGACGCAGGGCGGCTGTCTCGACCACGTCGGCCAGGAGCGCGTCACGCTCCAGAGCGGCGTTCAGGAGCGACTCCAGCGAAGGCACCACGCGCTCCTGCAGGCGACGCAAGATCGCCTCGGAGGTGTCGGCGGGCACCAGCAACGTGCCCAGGCGCCGCGGCCCCTCGCGCAGGGGAAAAGCGACGCGTCGCTCGTCGCCCTCCACGGCCTCCAGCTCGATCGCCGCCGAGGACAGGTCGAGCACCTGGGAGAGACGCGCGGCCGCCGTCGGCAGGTCCTCAGACAGCCGTCTGCCGCCGAGCAGCAGGCGCGCCAGCTCCGCGGCCAGGTCGGCCTCGCGC
>JBAVYU010000053.1:0-1838 GCA_049588415.1 Solirubrobacteraceae bacterium | reverse complement strand
CCTTGGGATTGGCGCGCGACAGGCCGGCGATCACGGCGTTCTTGGAGCGACGCGCGATCTCGCTCACCGCCTGGAAGTCGCCTTCGGAGGTGATGGGAAAGCCGGCTTCGATGACGTCGACGCCCATGTCGTCGAGCATTTCGGCGACTTCGATCTTCTCCTCGAAGGTCATGGTGGCGCCGGGACACTGCTCGCCGTCACGCAAGGTGGTGTCGAAAATGATGACGCGGTCCTTTTCGGACTTGTTGGCGGTGGTCATTGCAAGAATTCCTTTTGGGTGGTGCGCCGTCTCTTTGGGGGCGCTGAGGGTCCGGTGATCTCACACAACCCCTGAGTGCCCAGGCGCAAACGCCCAGTCGGCCCTCAGGGGCAGATAAGAAGCAGGAGCCCAAGAAGCCGGGTGGGCACTGAGGCAGCGGAAATCGCTAGCCGGGCTTCTGCCCCGGGCCGAACTCCCGATATATCGCTGCGAATCAGCATGCCAAACCCTTGGATGACGCTGAAATCCTCGGCCAAAACGGTTGATGCTTGGTTGCCAGAGGCGCGCCGTGGGGTCTTTCTAGACGAGAAAGCCGAACCGCCGCAATGCCAAAAGATGGTCAGAATGGATGACCTTTCTGCTCCACTTCGATTTTGCGCCGTTCGCCAACGGCCTCGTGATCGCTCGGCCTGCTCGGGCGCTTAAAACAACTCCTGCTTTGCCCGCGACAGCGAGAACCCGTGACGATCGGCATTGGAGCAGGTGACACCGGTTTGCTCCACCGTGCAGGTGAAGCCGCCGCGTTGCCAGACTTCGCCATAGCCAATCACGGGCAGCACCTTGTCGGTCAGGGCGTCGCCGTAGCAGATGCGTTCGGCGCCGCCTCTCGAATCCATCATGAACGCTTGCCCATATTCCAGATCGCAATCGGCCGGGCGTTTCGGCTTGGTGTCCATGGCGGCGATGTCGCAGCGAATAGCGTTCTTCCTGCCGTCGGGAAAAACGAGACAGGAAATATTCCTGGACGGCGACTGAAAGCCGACGGTATCGCTCTGGGCGCGGGTTGGGCCTGTTGCAATCACAAGCAAGGCCAGGGAAGCCAGCAGATGTCGCATGGGCTCAGTCTCCAGGTTCATTGACGGGATCGGCGACGCCGTCAACTGACGCAGCGACACTGGACCAGCGCGCCACTTGGGGTTCTGATGCAGGACTTGTCGAGATTTTGGGGACAGCCGTGAGGGATGAAGACCTTGGTGCCGCTCCCGCCCACGTCTTTCGGGATGCACTGCCCCATGCTCGAACTGTAGACCTCACTTGGCTTGCAGCCCGATGGCGGGTTCGCGGGGCCCCGCCCCGCGCTCTTCGGAATGCACTGACCCATGCTCGAACTGTAGACTTCATCTCGCTTGCAGCCTGAAGGGGGACTCGCAGGCGCCGGTCCCGGCTTGGTGTCAGCCGCGAATCCCTCGACCGCTGTCTCCGTTCGCGTCAGCGTCCAGGCCTGACCGGTGACATTGCTGCATTGTCGCAGCTGCGGCTGGTTGTTGTCGTCGCCACCGTTGAAGATATCCAGGCACATATCGGGCCCCCGAAACTCCGTCGTCAGACGGAAGGCGTGATTGTCGCCCGAAATCTTCCAATGCTGCCCCGTCAAGTCACCACAGCGCGTCAGATGCGGCTGGTTGTCGTTCTCGCCGCCATTGAAGACGTCCAGGCACATCTTCGAACCGCGAAACTGGGTCGACAATCGATACCAGCCGCCATCCGTTTTCGTGACGCGCCAGAACTGGCCGGTGACGTTTTGATCCGGCTCCAGCCGCGTCAGGTTGTTCTTCGGTCCGCCGTTGATGACGTCGAG
>JBAVYU010000052.1:0-28683 GCA_049588415.1 Solirubrobacteraceae bacterium | reverse complement strand
GGCCACGGGTCCGCCAGGGGGCCCCGTGGCCCGACGAACCCGATCCGTCCGCAATGGAGCGCAGGGACCAAAAACACAATCAACAACACACACCACCATCCTCATCCACCACCCAAACCCGGTCCCCACCCAAACCACCCCACCACCAGCCATGCCAGCCACCCCACCACCAACCCCACACAGGTGCTTGACCACCCGCAATCGAAGTTGAGGGCGGGTGGTCAAGCACCGACCCAACCCAGCCCACACTCGGGTGGCTGGCCTAAAACCCAATGCCAAAACCAAAACACAAGCCAGGGACCGGGCCACAGACAGTCACGCGCACGACACTCCATGCGACACGAACACGACACGCCCGCGACACCACCATCGACGCAGTCGCCCTTCCGCACGCAGGCCCGATCAGATGCGATCAGTCTGTGGTGCCAGCTTCGCTTGGCTTTCGCGATGGCGAGAGTAAGAGATCAGGACTCTGGTAGCTGGACACTCTGGAATGCGAGGACCTCGGCGAGCTTGTCGTAGTGCGCATCGCGGCATCGGTGACGGCATGATCGTTGCGCAGGATCTGAACCCGTCGAGTTCCGTCTCGACCGTGATGTACTGGGTGCCGCTGCGCGCGGAGAAAAGGATCTCCATCCGCACGACCGGTGTGATCCACAGACGGTCGTCGAGCACCGCTGCATCGACGAGCTTGCTTGGGAGCGATGCAAGTCGCCACCAAGCCGAGGTGTCGACAACAATAGGTTCGTCGCCGCGCAGCTCGACGGCGTCCACTGACTCGCTACGATTCCTGGCCCGTTAGCTGCTCGATGTGCTCAAGTGTGTCCCAATCAAGCCCATCTGGACTGCGCAAACGCTCAAGGAATCGCAGTCGTCGTTCCAGGCGCTCCCCATCGCTCAAGGAGGGCGTCTCGGGGCCCGGGATCGTGGTCTGCACTGGATGCGTCATAACCCCAGGGTAGTGCCTGGACACGACGCCGGCTCGGAGATGCAACTGGTCTGTGCAAGGAGACGTGGTTGCTGCCAAGACGAGCGTCGGGAGTCGTCCGACTGTCGGCTATCGTTCGACGAGCGATGAGCGCAGATCGTGAGTTCGATGTGGTGATCGTGGCCGAGCCGGAAGGCGGCTACAGCGTGTTCGTACCGGAGCTGCCGAGCGTCGCCACGCAAGGCGAGACGATCGAGGAAGCTAGAGCGAACGCCCAAGAGGCGATCGAGGGCTACCTCGAAGTGATGCACGAGGATGGACTTCCCATCCCCACGGTGCACCGCGACCGCATAGCGGTCCACGCCGCGTGAGCAAGACGCCGGCCGTCAGCGGCAAGCGACTCATCAAGGTTCTCGAACGTAGAGGCTGGTACGTCAAGCGCATCCGCGGTAGCCATCACATCATGCGACACCCGAGCATTCCTGACGCGATCCCCGTGCCTGTCCACGGCAACCAGTCGATCAAGCGAGGCACACTCGGCAACATTTTGCGCACGGCCGGGATCAGCCGCGAGGACTTCGACCAACTGCTTTGAGTCGGTCGCGCATACGCCGTCGCATATCGCCTCGCTTCTCATCGCCCGGCTAGACGCCGCGAAGGGACGCGTGTCGGTCGTACTCGGCGTCACCTGGCTGCCAGATGTCGAGAACCATTGAGCTTGCGATGGGCGCGCGGAAAAGTACATCAGCCGTGCGGTCTTGGAGATCAAGAAGGGCCGCGACGAACATCTTGTCCAAGGCCGGAAAAGTCGGCGAAACGCGCCAACTCACGCTCAGATCTATGGCCGCGACCACAATGCTGGGCCGGCCGATCACCGGATTGGTCTCGGCATCCTGAGGACCCCCGTTGACGGCCTCTCCACCCCATGCTTCCAGAAGAGGGATCGCGCGGTTACTAGGCTGATCGAAAGTCCTGCGGCCGAGGACTAGGCAGACCTGACTGTCCCGGTTCTCCTGTGCATTGAGCGCGTAGACGTTACCGGCACGCAGACGGGATGCCGTTGGTCCATCGAGATCCCCTGACTGCTCTGCACGAGCAATGCGCTCGTCGACGAGCTGTCGACTCAGCATCCGGAGACCTTCGCATCTAATCGCCTGCGCCTCGTGGCTTAGCAGTCGCGTGCAGTGATAGGCAACAAGAGGGCGCGTAAGCAGCTGTCGAAACTCGTCCTCAAGCTCGAGCGAAACGTCGAGGTCGCCCGTGTAGATCGTCGATCCGCGAAGCCGCTCCGCCTCCGGCCGTACCCAGTCGACCACCTCAACCGGCCACGTCTCCGGATTGTCTACGTCGATGGGCCGCGTCGTGCTGTCCATCTGTCGGAGGCTAAGCCCTTGAGGACGGGCAAGTGCCTTCATGCAGGACCTTTCCCTAGCCCGGGACCGAGAAGGCATTCGACGAGACACGCCGCGCCTGGACACATCCGAGAAGATCGCTATTTTTCTGCCTCTCATAGGCCGATTCTCTTGTATTGGAGCGAGATTACGTGTACGCTAAAGTACGTCGTTCAATGAGAACAACTTCAAGCGGTCGCGCTCGTTTGACATGAGATGCGTCGCGAACATCGCGATCAGACGCACTATCTGCTGACCGACACGCTCGGCCTGGGTGTATTCGGAGCGTGGAGTACCCGGCTCTGGACCGGGTAGGTCGCGAATCGGCAGGTAAGTCACTTGCGCTTGACCCACCGGCGACAGCTTTACGCTCGGATCGGCAAAGCCGAGTTGAGTCAGCCCTGAGCGCGCGTAGATCTCAAGCGTCTTCGATACCTGAACGTCGACCTCGTCGCCAGCGGCGAGAGCTCGCACAACCTCCAAGCAAGTCGGCTCGCGCGCACGCCCGATCACTCGGTCGACACCTCGGATCACCGACGTCTCCCAGGCAGGATCGGCTCGACCCGGCAAGAGGTCGCACAGAAACGAGACAGTCGCGTCCTGGCGCAGGTGCTCGGGCGCCACCCGCAGGGGATCGAGCATCCCGCGCAAGGCGGGATCGGGACGCAGTGGGACCGTCTCTGCGTAAGGTGCGACCTCCTCCAGCAGGTGGAAGCGATGGTCCCCCTTGGGGTCGCAGTCGATCACACGAGCGCCTTCTAGAAAGGCCTCGTACTTGAGCTTCTGGGCGAGCGTTGTCTTGCCCGATCCCAGGGCTCCCACACTCAGGATGGTCGCGTTTCGGTCGCTCTCGGAGCCCTCGCGCAAGTTGAAGCGAACCGGCTGGCGCGATCCGCAGAGCGTGTGACCCAAGTAATAGCCCTTGTGCGATCCGACGGCGTGGGTGGCGGTCGGCATCGTCGCCGCGACCTGCTCGAGTGTGAGGATGTCCTCATAGCCCGCCACTCGCGTGCGCTGAGCCGGGAGATGCTGGAGGAAGAGCTCGAGCTGATCGCCCAGCGGCCGGTGTAGCCGGATCTCACCGTAGGCCCGCCGGCAAAGCTCCACGCGCTCTGAAAGTTCCTGCTCGCTGCCGGCCCCGATCGCAATCGCGATCGTCGCCTTGAGCAGTGGCGGACGACTGGAGGCCTGCAGATAGGCGAGCAGATCGCGCGCCTCCTGGGTGCGCTGGTAGCCAAGGTCGGACACGCCCTGGTCACCGTCGGACTCAGCGCGCACGATCTGATCTGCGTCCTGGACCCGACGACGCGCGACACGCAGGGCAAGCTCATTGGGCAGAAAGCGCGCGTTGAGCGACAGATCGACCCCGAAGGGCAGACTTTCGGCGGGAGCGAACATCAGCTCCACTCGTGGCCCCGGGAAGGATGCCTGCTCGGGGAGCGCGCCCAACACAAGCAGGGCTTGCCAGCTCTCACCCATCTCGGACTCGACTCGCAACGAGCGCCCACAATGTTCGATGTAGCCGTCCATCCAGCGCGTCACGTCGCCCTCCAGCGGAGCCAGCAAAGCCTCGCCGTTACGTTCAAAGACAAGCGCCCGTGGCTCGTGCAGACCATCGAGGAGCGGCTCGCCAAGCCCGCGACAAAACGCTCGACGGACGAGCCATTGCAGCTCCACCCCTCGAGCAGGCCGTACCGACAAGAAGTCCTCAAGTCGAGCGTGTGCCCGATCGGCACGCACACGCACGCTCTCGAGCTCAGCCGCTTTCAAGACGCCCCCCTCTCTTGCGGACAGCGTTCGCTTCAGAGATTGAAACCACTCGCGTGGATGGCGCTCGGCGGCCCGCGAGACGTAGGAGGCGACGTCCCGCTCTGGATCGCGCAGGCTGACGAGCAGAAACAGTGAAGGCTGCGCGGCCCCCACTTGGGCCAGGTGCCTCTCGTGCTCACAGACATAGCGATTGAGCGCGCTCGGATGGGAAGTTCGGCTCGGCTCCTCCAAATCGCCCAGATACCCACCGACATCCCAACTCTTGGCAACACGCACGATTTGGATGTCGGCTTCGATTGCGTCAAGCGCGCCGAGCAGTGCCAACAAACAGCCTCGCTTGCCCTCCTTGGAGAGCCACTCATAAGAGGAAGTGGTCACTGCGAAGGCGGCCCAGGGGTCATCAAGGCTCGTGCCAAAAACGCAATTGCCGTAAACGAAGGAGATTGGAGGGCGCACTTCAACGCACTCCCAGCCGCGCTCGGCGCCGCAGCGCGATCACCTTGCCTTTGCCAATCGATCGTCGTCCAGGCAGCTCGCCGATCGTCATGTCGGCACGGCCGATCAGGCGACCGAAGCCGCCGACCCGCCACTCGGTGCGCTGGTGGGCGACAGTCACGAGCACGGCGCCAGGCCCCGTGTAGCGCAACCGGCGCAGGCGAGCATCCGAGCCATCGGGGAGGCACAGGAGCGGCGGCGGGTACCAACGCTGCCCAGCCCTGAAGCATTCGCTCCCATGGCAGGCACGTGCACCGGCCAGGTGGCGTGGGCCGCAAGCGAAGCGAAGCAGCGAGCGCAGCGCAAGGTGAAACGGCCTGCCCTCGATGCGAATCATCGTCAACATCGCCGCGCTCGCGCCAGGCAAGCCCAGGTCGCGCATGTACCAAGGCATTACCTTCACTACTGCGCCGATCAAGGGAAGCGATGCAATCGACAGAATCAGCCCAACAAGTCCGAGGAAGTAGACGATCCCCCGCAGCGGCACTCCAGCCGGGTTGAGTCTCAATCGATCGATGCGGTAAATACGACGCTCGAGGTCGAACACCCTCCTGTAGGAGCGAATCTCCATGCTGTTGGCGGCCGGCCGCGTCGAAGCGCAGTGCGGAGCCTGCTCAGGATGCGCCGAAGAGCGAATTGACGGTGGCGTGCAACACGTTCACCCCTGCCGGCGTGGCGAGCAGAATCGCGAGCAGCCCGATCGCGAATATGCCGGCCGCCTCCTTGAAATCACGCCTGAAGGCGAGCACGATCGAGGCGATCGCAAAACCAAGCGCGATCAGACTCATTGCTACCTTGCGTCCGGTTTCCCCTGCCTTGCTCGCCGCCGATTCCAGCGAAGCCCCTCCTTCGCTTGCCGCCATCAATGCGTGGATCGTGTGCAACGTGTGCATCGGAGACTCCTTTTTGTGTGTGGTGTGAGATCGAGTTGGCTTCGTATTTCCGGCATGCTCAGCTCAGGGCTAGCTGTCGGGGTTCATCTGGATGGCGGCTATCTCCCAGCGGCCGGCTCGCAAGACGACACCGAGTTCGTAGGCGAGCGTGTACTGGGCTCCCCGCCGGTCGCGAGCGCGCACGACCGCGACCACGGAGTGCCCGCTGGGCGCCCATGCGAGACCGTTGAGGGTCTGCATGGTCAGCGCCGCTGCCGGCGGCGAGACACGCGCTCCGGCGCTGAGGTCGGCATCGAGCTCCGATTCCGCGCCGGCCAGGTAGTTGCTAATCGCGCGCTTGACCACTGTGACAAGCGCCGCGTCTTCGACTTCACGCAGATCGCTCGGAGGGGCGGCGCCCGTCGAAGCGGGCGCTCCCACAAGTGCCGGATAGCCATCCAGCGCGAGCCCCCCTCCCGGCTCGCGCACGACACCCACCGTCAGGTAAAGCAGGCCGTCGCTATCGGTCTGCGCGGCGATCGTGTACACGCGCTCCCCGGCGGATGCGAGGCGGGACTGGACCACTTCGGTCCACAACACCTGCTGCTCCCCTCGTTCGGGCGGCTGCAAGCCGGCTCCGGCTTCCATGGAGGAGTTGAGGTAGGGGCCAAGCGAGCGCCTGCGAGCTTCGAGGTCACTCGAGTTCCAAGTGAGATAGCGGCGGACGAACAGCGAAGCGAAGCCTTCCGCCGCACGATCGACCAGCGCTGCACCTGGAAGCGTGGAATGACCGGTCGCCGGCTCGGGCGGCGCGATCGCGTAGCGCGCGCTTGCGAGCAGCCCCAGCACGGCTGCGGCTTGCACAAGAATGCGCGGCAGCTCGCCGGCAAGCCGTATCCGCCACAGCGGCCGCGTCGTGACGGTGACCGACGCGTGTGGCTTGCTTGACATCGGACTCAACGCTCGAACTCGAACTCGCCGCCCGATGCCGCGAAGGAGATGAGCGCCTCGGATGGTGCCGAAGAGGTTTTTGCAGAGCGCCACAGCGGTCCAACCGTCCGAGCGGGAGTCGATTGCCTGGACCGGTACGGATCGCGAGCCGCGACCACCGACCCCGACACGCGACGACGGACCAGAGAATCAGACGTCGTGTATCCGGGCGCCGATGCACGGCTCGTCGATGCGCCTTTCGATCGAGTGGCCGATTCGGAGTCCTCCGAGGCCGTCCCAAGTCTGTGTTGTGGGACCGATCCGAAGCTCGCTCCCGACTTGCGGTGTAGGGCGGAAGGGCCTGACGCACCGACCCGAGGGGGCGACGCTTCATGCGACAGATGCGAGAGGACAAGCCCGGCGGCACCAACAGTGGCGCCCAGCAACAACCCGATTCCAACCAAGCGAGGCGTGCGCGAGCCGACGGAAGATGTGGCGGCGCCGAGCTCGGATCCCTTCTCGTACGAGCGGGAGTCCTCTGCCTCTCGGAGAAGCTCCGCATCCGCAGCCAAGGGTTCCTCGGCGAGGTACTCGTCCTCTCCGTACACGCGATAGACCTGGCGTGGAGCACTGCGCCACAGACTCATCGACGAGTCTCCAGACGAGCGACACCGGCCACGCAGGCGACCGGGAGCAAGGATGGGGAGAAATCCCGCTCCCGGCCGCTAGCGCGCGGATGGGAAGCGCCGGTCGATCGTCTCGGCAACCGATCTCCAGCGTCCCAAGGGACGCGTCTATGTGTGGGGCGAGGGGTTTTCATAGATGTGTCCCTGCTCTCTAATCCGACGGGCTCGTAAAAGCTGGACACCGAGCAGCAAGCGATTGCTCGGACCGATCGAGATCGATCTCGCTCTGCTTGACAAGCAGAGCCGCCAGCCGGGTGCGGGCACGCTGTCCGACCTTGCGGTACTTCGCCTCCGACCAGCCGTGCTCGCGACAGAACTCCTCGCAGCCGGCGTCGCCCGCGAGCTGATTTTTGAGCACCAGTCGCTGGTCGGGCGAGAGCTGACGCGCGAGGCGACAGATCAGCCCGAGATCGTGACGCAACAGGGCCAGCCGCTCGATGTCGAGTCGAGTGTCTGGCGGGTCCACCTCACCCTCCCACTCCCCGAGCGGTAGCGCGGAGGCCACCGCCGCCTCGATCGGGCTACGTCCACCGAGGGCACGACGGCGATCTTGAATACGCGAAAGGAAGCGCTGCTCGAGTGCATTGGCGATGTGGGCGCGGCTTGAGAACCCCGTGTCGCGCCTGGCCCGCTTGAGCAACTCGATCGTGGCCTGGCTGTAGCAGTCCTCCAGATCCTCCCGGGTGAGCCGGTGGCGATGCGCCGCGAGCAGCAACTCGCGACGCGAGCGGACCACCAGCGCGACCGTCTCAGCCGAGTCGGCCGGACGCGACCTACCGCTCGCGGAAAGTCGTTTGAAGGCCTCCTGTCGGGTAGACACGTAAGCATGTCGGTGCGAGTGGCCCCTACACCCCCCTCCCAATTTCTGCGCGCGAGACTGGATGCCCTCGACGTCTTTCAGCGGCGCAGCCCGCGACTTGGCTTCGTGGTGGCCGTGTTCAAGCGCTTCGACGACGATCAGGCAAGCCAGATGGGAGCCTTGATCGCCTACTACGGCTTCTTCTCGCTGTTCCCCTTGCTGCTCGTGTTCGTGACGGTGCTTGGCTTCGTCTTGGAAGGCAGCCCGAGCACTCAGGAAAGCGTTCTTCACTCAACGCTCAGCCAGTTCCCGATCATCGGCACTCAGTTGCAACACAACGTCCATTCGCTGACGGGCAGCGTTCCGGCGCTTGTGATCGGGCTCCTCGGCGCGACCCTGGCCGGCCTGGGCATCACCGGCGCCACCCAGAGCGCCTTCAACAAGGTGTGGGAAATCCCACGCTCGCACCAGCTTGGCTTCTTGGCCTGGCGCGTGCGCGGCGTGGGAATGCTTGTCGTTTTCGGCCTGCTGATGATCGTCTCGACCGTCGCCGCGGGCTACGTGACCGCTCAGACGACTGGTGTGTTCGCCGTGCTCGGCGGCGTGGTGGTGGCCTTGGCAGCGAACCTGCTGTTGTTCTTCGCGGTCTTCCGGATGCTCACTTCAGAGGAGGTTTCCACGCGCGACTTGATCCCGGGCGTGATCGTTGCGGCCGTCCTGTGGCAGGTCCTGCAGCACGTCGGCGGCTTCTACGTCGAGCACGTGGTGCGCCACGCCAAGGAGACCTCCGGGCTGTTCGCCTTCGTACTCGGCCTGCTCACTTGGCTGTATCTAGGCGGCCAGGTGACTCTGATAGCGGCCGAGGTGAATGTGGTGCGCGCCCGCCGATTGTGGCCACGGCAACTGTTCTCAGAAGGTTGAGCCGGCGACAGTCCGGTCTGACAAATAGGGCACTGAGACACTCAACGAGCTCGTTTGCAAGGGCACTTGACGAGCCCACGACGCGCGCTATACTAACTAAACTTTCGTAAGCTTATATGGAGCGTATACCGATGGCTTCGACACCTTCATCTTCATCCGCCGGCGCCCAGTCGCCCGAGCCACAGCCAAAGCCCGTCTTGCGCCTGATCCCGCTCGACGACACGGTCGTGTTCCCGAGCATGGGCATCACCTTGACGATCGACGTAGGCGACGACGAGCGCGTGGTGCTCGTTCCTCGGCACGAGAACGAGTTCTTGGAGGTCGGCACGATCGCCGAGGTCTCAGAGCAGTTGCGCCTTCCCGGAGGCGCCCACGCGGTCGCCCTCTCAGGCGAGCATCGCGCATTGATCGGGGCAGCCCAAACGGGCCCCGAAGGAGAGCTGCGCGTCGAGGTTGACGAGCGCCCCGACGACGTGCCGGTAGACAAGCGCACACGCGAGCTAGAGCGCGAATATCGCGCCGTGGTCGAGGAGATCCTCGAGCTACGCGGCGATGACGGACGCATCGCGGCGTTCCTGCGCGCAATCGTCGAGCCCGGACCGTTGGCCGACAGCGCCGGCTACTCCCCCAATCTCACCTACGAGCAGAAGGTTGAGCTGCTGCGCACGCTTGGCGTCACCGACCGGCTGGAGCTGGCAGTCAAGCTGCAACGCGACAGCCTCGCCGAGCTGCAGGTGAGAAAGCGCATCCGTGAGGACGTGCAAGAGGGCGCCGACAAGCAGCAACGCGAGTACTTCCTGCGCAAGCAGATGGAGTCGATCCGCAAGGAGCTCGACGAAGATGAGGGCTCTATCGTGGAGGAGTACAAGGCCAAGATCGAGGCCGCCGAGATGCCCGAGGAGGTCCAAGAGCAGGCGCTTAAGGAGCTCGGCCGCCTGGAGCGCATGGGCGAGCAGACGGGCGAGTCGAGCATGATCCGCACTTACCTGGACTGGCTGATCGCAGTGCCATGGAGCAAGCGCTCCGATGAGCACCTGGACCCGGTGGCGGCGCGCGAAGTGCTCGACGCCGACCACGAGGGCCTTGAGGACGTCAAGGACCGCATCACCGAGTACCTGGCCGTGCGCAAGCTGCGCCAGGATCGCGGTATCGAGGCCGACCCCAAGTCCGGAGCGATCCTCACCCTGATCGGACCCCCGGGCACCGGTAAGACCTCGATCGGCGAGTCGATCGCGCGTGCCACCGGCCGCGAGTTCGTACGCATGTCGCTTGGCGGCGTGCGCGACGAGGCCGAGATCCGCGGGCACCGACGCACCTATATCGGCGCGCTGCCGGGACGGTTGGTGCGCGCCCTGCGCGACGCCGGGACGATGAACCCCGTGATCCTGCTCGACGAGGTCGACAAGGTCGGCGCCGACTGGCGCGGAGACCCCTCGGCCGCGCTGCTCGAGGTGCTCGATCCTGCTCAGAACCATTCGTTCCGTGACCACTACTTGGACGTGGAGCTGGACCTGAGCCAGGTCATGTTCATCGCGACTGCGAACGTTGCCGACACGATCCCTGGGCCGCTGCTCGACCGCATGGAGGTGATCCGCTTCGACGGGTACACCTCCGAGGAGAAGCTGGCGATCGCCAAGGGCTACCTGTGGCCACGCCAGCGCGACCGTAACGGTTTGCGCGAGGACGAGGTGAGCGTCTCCGATGAGGTGCTGCGCACGATCGTCGCCGAGTACACGCGTGAGGCGGGCGTACGCAACCTCGAGCGTGAGCTGGGCACGGTGCTGCGCAAGACTGCCACCCGGATCGCCTCGGGTGAGACCGAGCCGCCTACGGAGATCACGCTTGAGACCGTGCGTGACGCACTTGGACGCCAGAAGTTCTTCCAGGAGTCCGCGGCGCGCACCGCCACCCCGGGTGTAGCCACAGGCCTTGCGGTCACAGGTACCGGCGGAGATGTCCTGTTCGTCGAGGCCACGGCGATGAAGGGCAACGGCTCCGGCGGCAATGGGTTGGTGCTCACCGGGCAGCTGGGCGACGTGATGAAGGAGTCGGCGCGGATCGCCCTCTCCTACGTACGTGGTCACGCCGAGGATCTCGGCATCGACCCTGCGGCTTTCGAGAACAGCGAGTTCCACGTTCACGTGCCTGCCGGTGCGATCCCCAAGGACGGCCCCAGCGCAGGTGTGACAATGGTCACGGCACTTGCCTCGCTGCTGTCAGAGCGCCCTGTCAAGCACACGGTGGGTATGACCGGCGAGGTCACGCTGCAAGGCCGCGTGCTGCCGATCGGCGGGCTCAAGCAGAAGGTGCTTGCCGCCCATGCGGCAGGACTCACGGATGTGATCCTGCCGGAGCGCAACCGTGGCGATCTCGACGACATTCCGGAGGAGGTTCGGGAGCAGATGAGCTTCCACCCGGTGATGAGCATCGACGAAGTGCTCGATGTGGCCTTGGAGCCGGTGGCCAGGGTCGCCCAGGTCTCCTGAGGGAGTCCCCGGGATGTCACGCCCCGCTCGTAGATGTCAGCCGGTGCCCTTGGAGGTTCGCCAGGCGGCGGACCTCCTGGAGCGCCGCTGGCAGCTTTCGATCATCTATGCAGCCCTGACCGGGGCCTTGCGATTCAATGAATTTGCGGAGGCAGTCGCCGGCATCTCCCCCCGGATGCTCTCCGAGCGCCTGCGCGACCTGGAGAGCGCGGGGCTACTGGAACGGACAGTGCTGCCCACCAGCCCGCCAACGGTCGAGTACCGCTTGACTACTCGCGGTCGTCGCCTGGCGCCCGTGATCGACGCGATGCGCGCCTACGCAGAGAGCGTGGGCTGAGAGGCGAAGTCTTCCTCATGGCAGCCGGCTGCGTCCAAGGCCGCACCGACGAGCTGACCGCCCTCGCAATCCTCGGCGCTCACGACCCGCCGAGGATTTCGAACTCCGATCGCACCAACCATCCCTCCGACCGCGACGAGGAATGCTGCGATCCCCATGCCCAAATGGAAGCTGTCAAGCGAAGCAACGTCTGCGGCTTGCGTGATCGTGCGAGCCTGCACTCGTAGTAGTCCGTTGGTGTCGGGGCGACCAAGCGGCAGTCGCTTGGCTTCGGCAACGGCGGCCTTGGCGGGTGGACCAAGTGGACGACCCGCGAGGTTGCTGTCCAGGCCCGAGACGAATGAGGCAGCCACGGCCGCACCCACAGCCGCGGTGCCGAGCAGGCCGGCAACGCGCGCCACGGCGTTGTTGACAGCCGAGGCTATGCCGGCCTGGCCGGTCTCCACGCCGGCGAGTACGGCGGCCGTGAGCGGAGCTACCGTCATCGAAAGACCCAGCGAAAACACAAGAATCCCGGGCAGGACATCGCTGAGGTAATCGACCTGAACTCCGATCCGCTGGAACAGGAGCAGACCAACTGCGGCCACCAAAGGTCCCGCCCCCATGAACAGGCGCGGCCCGTAGCGGTCGGCAAGCGCACCAAAGCGCTTTGAGAAGGCAAACATGACGAGCGTCGCAGGCAGAGTCGCGAGCCCGCTCTGCAAAGGGGTGTAGCCGCCGATCTGCTGCAAGAAGATCGTCAGGAAAAAGAACAGGATCGCCAGGCCCGCGTACATCGAGAACGTCTCGATGTTGCCAGCCGAGAAGTTGCGTCTGTGAAAGAGCGCCAGCGGCAACATCGGATCGCGGCTGCGCGACTCATGCACCACAAAGCACACCAGCAACGCCACACCGAGTATGAAAGGCACGAAGACAGCTGGGCTCCCCCAACCCAGGCGAGGCTGCTCGATAAGAGCGAACACAGGTCCGCCGAGACCCAGCGCGCACAGCAGTCCGCCAAGCACGTCGATCCTGCGGGCGCTCTCGCGGCGCGGCTTGGCCGCGGGAATCACCGCCAAGATCAACACCACGCAGATCGCCACAAAAGGCAGATTGATCAGGAAGATCGCCCGCCACGAGAAGAGCTGGAGCAACTCGCCCCCCGCTAGTGGTCCGAGCACTGTGGCGATGCCGCCCCATGCCGTCCAGCTACCGATCGCCGGGCCGCGCTCTGACTCGGCGAAGGTCGCGACTATGACCGCCAAGGCGCTTGGCGTCAGCAGTGCGCCGGCCACGCCCTGCAAGGCACGTGCCGCAATCAGCGCGCCGATCGTGGGAGCCAACGCGCACAGCAGCGAAGCGACCCCGAAGCCCCCCACGCCGAGCGCGAAAATGCGCCGCTCGCCATACAGGTCTCCAAGCGAACCGCCAATCAGAATCAGCGATCCGAGCGTGAGCAGGTAGGCGTTGACGACCCACTGCTGGGCGGCAAGACCGCCACCCAGATCGTGCTGGATCGTGGGCAGAGCCACATTCACGGCGGTGCCGTCCAGCAGTGCGATCCCTGAGCCAAGGATGCAAGCCACGAGCGTCAGCTGCTTACGCGAGGCGATGTCCCCCACGAAGCGACTCCCGATGGAGATCATGTGCTGCACGGTAGCCGCCCACCGGCGCTCAGGCGAAAGATATGAGGCGCGTGTCCGCGCGAAAGATATGCGCGTATCCGCGCAGAATGAGTCTCAGCCGGTTGCGTCAACCAGAGCCCAGGCGGCCTTGCCTTCGCGCTCTGCCTTCACCACGACTCCCTCAGCCTCGAGGCGACGCAGGTTCCCGTTGATGTTGGGACCGCTCATAGCCGTCACGACCGCCAGCTCTCCCACGGTGTGGGAGCCGTGCTCGAGCGCGCCTAAGATCGCCTCGCGGGCGGCGCCTCGTGCGGCACGCTCAGGCTTGGCCTCAGGCTGTGGAGCCGACTCGGACTTCGGTTTGGACTTGAGCTTCGGCTTGGGGGCAGACTGCCGCGAGCGCTTGACCGAGACGCCCACGGCCCGCGAATCCACAGTTGGGTCCCCAGCGGGTTGAGCTCCGATCTCTGTGCCATCCTGACCCGCCTCGACAAGTGCCTCTGCCGCTACGAGCAAACGCTGCCGCTCAGCCAACAGCGGTCGCAGCTCGTTCAGACGCTCGTCGATTTCGCGGCAGATGGTGCTCAACAGGTCGGTGGCCATGCTTGTCCTTCCGGGGTCAGGTTGTTTGGGGCGACGCATTCTCGCAGCGAATCGCGCTTGGCTCGGCTCGGTGCGCTATGCCTGGGCAGCTCAGGGGATCTTGCGAGCTTTGGAGGAGCTAGTTGCGGGCCTCTTCGGCAAATGCTTCGTGCGCCACCTTCACGCCGGCAGCAGACACATCGAGAAAATCATAGGTTCCACGCGAGAAGAATTCGGAGGCCGCGTCTGCCGCCGCCCCGAGCGCCACAAACGCAAAGGCGCCCCCGACGGAGACTCTTTTGACTCCGAGCGCGCTCAACTCGTCGACCGCGGGAAGACCGGGACGCGCAAGCACGTTCACGGGAAGATCGACCGCTGCCACAATCTTGACGATGTCCTCGACAGCGACGATGCCCGGGGCATAGAGCACGTCGGCGCCGGCCTCTTGAAAAGCGCGCAGTCGAGCGATCGTGTCGTCCAGGTTGGGGTTACCGCGAATGTGGTTCTCGGCTCGCGCCGTAAGCACAAGCCGACCGGCTCCAGCGTGCGCGGCCTCAGCCGCGGCAGCTACTCGCTCGGCTGCCTCCTCCAGGCCATACAAACGCTCGCCGGCACTGCTCCAGTCCTCGATGGAGCAACCCGCCAAGCCAATTTCGCCCCCCAAGCGCACCGTCTCAGCAACACCTGAGGTGTCCTTTGCAAAACCGTCCTCAAAATCGGCGGAGACCGGCAACTCCGTCGCGTCGACAAGCGCCGCGGCGTGGGTGAGTGCCTCCCTGCGGTCAACGGCATAGTCCAGGCGTCCCAAGCTGGCCGCGTATCCACTACTGGTGCTCGCGAGGGCTTGAAAGCCGAGTGACCTAAGGAGCCTGGCCGATCCTACATCCCAGGCATTGGCGAGCAACAAAGGACGCTCCTGGTGGTGGAGCTCGAGAAAATGCGCTGCCTTGTCGACCGAGTCAACCATTCCAGCTCTCCTTACGTGCACATTTGCCCGGTTGGATATCCGACGATACTTCGCAGATGACATCGGGGCGACGCTTCACCAAACCTGCGCGCTATGGCCTTGATCCACTCAGCCGACCACAAGCTGCTTTGCCGCTGACGAGTCAACGTTCATGAGGCGTGAGATAGTCGGGGCGGCCGGATTTGAACCGGCGATCCCCCGCCCCCAAAGCGGGTGCGATACCAGGCTTCGCTACGCCCCGAAGGGTTTCATCCTACTGCCATTCAGCGCGTAGGCGGTCCATCCATGCTTGCAGCCGCGCCCGGACAGATGTCTGCGCCATTAGTCGGCGAGTAGACCTACTGCTAGCCTCCGCGCCGCGATGGCCGACATCCAACCTCTGCGCGCCCTCCACTACGACCAAGCGGTCGTGGGCGACCTCACCGACGTGACCTCGCCGCCCTATGACGTGATCGACGCCACTCAGCGCGAGGCACTCCTGGAGCGCTCGCCTTTCAACGTCGTCGCTGTCGACCTACCCAAAGGCGACCCGGATCCGTACAAGACCGCCGGCGAGCTCTTCGAGGCCTGGCAGATGCAAGGTGTGGTCGTCCGCGACCCTGAGCCGTCACTATGGGCCCACACCCAGACCTACACCGGCCCCGATGGCCAGACCAGGACACGCAAGGGCTTCTTCTGCAGGGTCCGAATCGAGGGCTACGGTCCGGGACGGGTACGACCACACGAGCGTACGCACCCAGGTCCCAAGGAGGATCGACTTCGCCTGATGAGGGCGACTCGCACGAACCTCTCCCCCATCTTCTCCCTCTATTCAGACCCCCACAACGGAGCCTGGCAGGCGCTCGAACCCGCAACCCAAGGGGCTCCCTGGGGCGAGGTGAGCGACTCGGACGGCACCATCCATCGACTGTGGCGTGTCAGCGACCCGACCGCTATAGCCGCGGTGCAGGCAGCCACTCGCGAGGCCGAGCTCCTGATCGCTGACGGGCACCATCGTTATGAGACATCCGACGCCTATGCCGGCGAGCTGGGAGGCGAGGGAGAGCACCGTTACATCCTCATGTGCCTGGTCGCCTTGGAGGATCCGGGTCTGACGGTGTTCCCCACCCACCGGCTGGTACGGGGCCTCGATCGCGAGCGCCAGGAGGCTTTGAGAGAAACATTGCGCCGCGACTTCGAGATCGCCGAGGTGCCTGTCGAACAGATCGCTCCCGAGCCCGGCACCGGCCCCCTGCAGCTCGGCTATATCGACGCCCATCACCTCCAGCCTTACCGGCTCAAGCTCAAGGACCAGGCGAGTGCCGACGCCGCCTTGCCCGGCTTCTCCGAGGCCTATCGCAGCCTCGACACGGGCGTCCTCGAGGCCCTGATCCTGAAGGGCGCCCTGGGTTTGAGCGACGATGACATCTCCCATTTCAACGGGCTCTTCTACGCCCGCTCCACCGAGGAGGCCGTCGCCTTGGTCCGCTCCGGCGAGTACGACGCAGCTTTCCTGATGCGCCCCACACCTGTCTCTCAGGTACGCGATGTGGCCGCCTCCGGAGAGAACATGCCGCCCAAGTCCACGTTTTTCTACCCCAAGCTACTGACCGGCTTGCTGTTTAACCCTCTTTCGTAGCGAGATGCCGTCGATATCATGGAAGGAGAGGGTGCTGTGACAACCCGATCGGAAGGGGTTGCAGTGATGAAGGCAAGTGTCAGACGCAAGGATTCAGCGTTCAAACACACCGTGCAGGTGCGTGATCACCAGTTGACCGTCGACGAGCCTCTGGAGTCCGGCGGCGATGACGCCGGCCCTGACCCTCAGGAGCTTCTGGCGGTAAGCCTCGCTTCGTGCACAGCGATCACGATGGAGATGTATGCGGCGCGCAAGGGATGGGACATCGGCAAGGTCGAAGTGGATGTCCAATACACCCCCGCCGAGCGAGGCTGTCCGACCAAGTTCGACGTGGTCTTGCGCCTACCCGAGGACCTGCCCGAGGAGCAAGTGGAGCGCTTGCAGGTGATCGCCGCCAAGTGTCCCGTGCATCGGACTTTGGACGGCGAGGTCATGTTCCTGGAGCGAGTCGAGCGCACCCACGCGGTCGCGGGGGCGTGACCCTCAATCGAGCGCTCGGCGAAGTCCTCCTGGGTATCGATTCCCACGAGCTGCCGGCCACCGATACCCAGGTCGCGGCCGCGGTGCTCGTGCCCCTCCACGAGGACGCCCAAGGCGAGCTGCGCGTAGTGCTCACCAAGCGTCGCCTCGACCTGCGCCGCCACGCCGGCGAGATCTCCTTTCCCGGTGGACGCCGCGACCCCGAGGACGGCTCCTTGAGCGAGACCGCCCTACGCGAGGCCGAAGAGGAGATCGGGTTGCTGCGAGCGGACGTGAATTTGGTGGGTGCGCTCGAGCGCACTTCCACGTTCGTGACCAACTACGCGATCCACCCCTTCGTAGGCCTGCTCGACGGGAGACGGCCATGGCGAGCCTCGGAGATCGAGGTGGACAGCGTGCTCGAGCCCACGTTGAGCGAAGTCAGAGCCGGCGCCACGCGCACACGCATGGAACGCCGCGGGATCGCTTTCGAGACCGATGCCTACCTGTTCGACGGCGAGCTTGTGTGGGGTGCGACCGCGCGCATCCTCGAGGACTTGCTCGCGCGTACCGGGGCGCTGCTCGACCGCCGCGCCATTAGTTGACGCGGCGGTCGCGCCCGCGAGTCCAGGGGGGTGGACCCGAAGCTACTAGCTCGGCTGCGGAACGATCCGGATGTAGGGCCGCGGTTCCTCCCACCCGTCCGGGTAGCTCTCCTTGGCCTGATCGTTGGAGACCGAGCCCGCGATGATCACCTTCTCGCCGGGCCGCCAGTTGGCCGGCGTGGCGACCTTGTGCTTGGCCGTGAGCTGTAGCGAGTCGATCACACGCAGCACCTCGTCGAAGTTGCGACCGGTGGTCATCGGGTAGACGAGGATCAGCTTGATCTTCTTGTCCGGTCCGATAACGAACACATTGCGAACCGTCTGGTTGTCGGCCGGAGTGCGAGCTAGGGGGTCGCCGTCGACGCTCGCGGGCAGCATGTCGTAGAGCTTTGAGACGTTGAAGTCGCTGTCGCTGATGATCGGGTAGTTGGGCGCCGTACCCTGGGTCTCCTCGATGTCCTTCGCCCACTCCTTGTGGCGGTCGAGCGGGTCGACGGACAGACCGATGATCTTCACGCCGCGAGCGTCGAACTCGGGCTTAGCGCCCGCCATGTATCCGAGCTCGGTCGTGCAGACGGGGGTGAAGTCCTTGGGGTGCGAGAACAGCACCGCCCATGAGTCGCCGATCCAGTCGTGGAAGGAGATGCGACCCTCGGTCGTGTCGGCCTCGAAGTCGGGGGCCTCCTCGCCAAGCTTAAGCGTCATTGCTTGTCCTTTCTAATCCTGATCGGCTTTACGGAGATTATCGATCAGCATAGCGCGCCGACATGCTCCCGCCGGGGGCTCCGATCAGCGAGGCGATCGCGTTTTGCGCCTCGGCCAGCCATACCGCCACATCGCTCTGATCGGACCTCAACGCCACCATCGGGATCGAGTTGCGCTCGGCCGTCTCCAACGCCACCCGCTCCCAGTCGTGTGCCTGATAAACAAAGCCACGCATCGAGCTGTCCACCGAGGCGAGCAAGAAGCGCTCCGGCGTGCGCCCTTCCAGCCAGCAGACGATTGCGACGTGCTCCAATGCCCGGCGGTCGGTGTGAGTGACGGCGCTCACCACGTGGCCGTCCCGCTCCAGTACGTCGACCAGCGCGGTGGCGTTGGGTCCCGCTCCGACGATCAGGAATCTCGCCACGCTCCAATCCTACGGAACAGTGGGCGCCGCGGCCGGTGGGGACCGCGGCGCCCTGTCGAGGAGACCGGCAAGTCGATCGCACAATGAGGCATGCGCGGGGCGCCGCGGGAGAGGTTGGGTAACGACGCCCTGGTGAACCCCTATGTGCGAATCGTGCTCAGTCACTCACGCTCTTGCGATTTGTCATCACCTTTCGGGCGGAGAACCGTCCCCTCCGCCACCTTGTCAGCAAGAGAACACAACGTATGTAAACACATGTTGCGGGATATGTCAAGGGTGGTCTCTTTGTGATCTCGAACGGGAGGTCTTGCCTTGCTCGAGAGGACGCCACAGACCGGCCTCGACACGCCTGGACCTTCGACTGGACCGCCGCGCAGAAGCTGTCTCTGGTCCTTGATCCGGGCGCCTCGAATAGCATCCGAGTCCAATGACCGAGCAGCCCCCCGAGACCGCGGACGTGGTGACGATGGACAAGATCGTCGCGCTGTGCAAGCGCCGCGGCTTCATCTTCCCCTCCTCGGAGATCTACGGAGGGGTGGGCTCAACTTACGATTTCGGGCACTACGGGGTGCTCCTGAAGGGCAACGTCAAGGGCGAGTGGTGGCGCGCCATGTTGCAGGAACGCGACGACATCGTGGCGCTCGACTCGGCGATCCTCCAACACCCGCGCGTGTGGGAGGCCTCGGGACACCTGGCCGGCTTCACCGACCCTCTCGTCGACTGCAAGACGTGCGGCAAGCGCTTCAGAGCGGATCACCTCGCAGACCTCCCGTGCGGGCGCAAGCCCTCAAAGCATCCGGGCGAGACCGAGGAGTGCGACCTCACCGAGGCCAGGGATTTCAACCTGATGTTCGAGACCACGATCGGGCCGGTGAAGGAGTCCGGCTCGGTCGCCTATTTGCGTCCAGAGACTGCCCAAGGGATCTTCGTCAACTTCAAGAACGTGCTGCAGTTCTCACGCAAGAAGCCTCCCTTCGGGATAGCGCAGATTGGCAAGTCCTTCAGAAACGAGATCACACCCGGCAACTTCATCTTCAGGACTCGGGAGTTTGAGCAGATGGAGATGGAGTTCTTCGTAGCGCCCCTCGAAGCCCAAAAGTGGTTTGAGCACTGGCTGTCAGAGCGAATGCGTTGGTACACCACGCTCGGACTGCGCCCCGACCACCTGCGCTTGCGTGCACACGACGCCGACGAGCTGTCCCACTACTCCTCGGGCACCTCAGACGTCGAGTATCTGTTTCCGATCGGCTGGTCAGAGCTCGAGGGGATCGCCGATCGCGGCGACTTCGATCTAAAACAGCACGCCGAGTTCTCGGGCGAGAAGCTCGAGTACGTCGACACCGCCACCAAAGAGCGCTACACACCGAACGTGATCGAGCCGGCCGCCGGCGCCGACAGGGCGACCTTGGCGTTTCTCGTGGACGCCTACGACGAGGAAGTGGTGCCCGCCGCGGGCGAAGGCGCCAAAAGCGAGATTCGCACGTTGTTGCGCCTGCATCCCCGCCTGGCGCCAGTGAAGGTGGCGGTGATGCCGCTCGTCAAGAAGGACGGGCAGCCCGAGCTCGCGCGCACCATCTACAAGGACTTGCGTGGGCGAATGCAGGCCGAGTACGACGAGGGCGGATCGATCGGCAAGCGCTACCGCCGCCAAGACGAAATCGGAACCCCATGGGGCGTGACAATCGATCACCAGTCGCTCGAAGACGAAACTGTGACCTTGCGCGACCGCGACTCGCTCGCCCAAGAGCGTGTGAAGATCGACGCGCTCGCCCAGGAGCTCGAAAAGCGCCTCGCATCGCCGTGGCAAACACCCAAGCTGAACGCATAAGGAGAGAGATGGACTTCGACCTGACCGACGAGCAACAGCTGATCAAGCAGACCGCGCGCGAGTTCACCGACAAGGAGATCGTGGAGCAAGCCAAGCTGAACGCGCGCAACCACCATTTCGACCTGGAGATCGTGAAGAAGATCGCCGACCAGGGCTACCTCGGTGCGATCGTCCCGCGCGAGTACGGGGGCGCTGGCCTGGATTACATCTCCTACGGGCTTGTGGTGGAGGAGATCGGCAGGGGCTGCTCGTCGGTGCGCACGGTGATCTCGGTGCAAACCTCGCTGGTGTGCAGCGCGATCCTCAAGTGGGGGACCGAGGAGCAGAAGCAGCACTACCTGCCGAAGCTGTGCTCGGGCGAGTGGCTGGGGTGCTTCGGCCTCACCGAGCCCGACACTGGCTCAGACGCCGCGAAACAGCGCACGCGCGCGAAGAAGACCGACAAAGGCTGGGTAATCAACGGCGCAAAGATGTGGATCTCAATGGGCAACTACGCGAAGGTGGCGCTGATCTTCGCCCAGACCGACCCCGAGAAGGGCCACAAGGGACTGGCGTGCTTCATGGTGGACACCGACCAGCCCGGCTACCAGCCGAGCACGATCGAGCACAAGATGGGGTTGCACGCTTCCGACACCGCTTCGATCGCCCTCGAAGACGTGGAGGTCACAGACGATCAGATGCTCGGCGAGATCGGCGACGGCTTCAAGGTAGCGATGTCCTCACTCGATTCCGGTCGCTACTCGGTGGCGGCGGGCTGCGTGGGGATCTGCCAAGGGTGCGTGGAGGAGTCGGTGAAATACGCCAAGGAGCGCGAGCAGTTCGGGAGGCCGATCGCGAGCTTCCAGCTGGTGCAGGCGATGATCGCCGACATGGTGCTGAAGACCGACGCATCGCGGATGCTCGTGTGGCGGGCGGGCTTTCTCAAGGACAAGGGCCGCCCAAACACGCTGGAGACCTCGGTGGCGAAGCTCCATGCCACGGAGGCGGCGGTGGAGTGCTCGAACACCGCGATCCAGGTGCACGGCGGAGCGGGCTACGTGGACGACCATCCGGTCGAGCGCTACTTCCGCGACGTGCGTGTCACGACCCTGTACGAGGGGACCTCACAGATCCAGAAGCTGATCATCGGCCGCGCCATGACCGGCATCAACGCGCTCGTACCGTCCTGAACCGAGTCGTCGTGGAGCGCGAGGCATCGGATTTGGAGGGATTGGATGGGCGTGGCGCCCGCGTTATAGGGGTTGTTGGCGCAGGCACGATGGGCAGTGGTATCGCCCAGCTGGTCTGTAAGGCAGGTGCCCGGACGCTCCTGCACGACCCATTGCCCGAGGCGCTCGTGCGCGGCGCTGAGAACGTTCGTGCCGGGCTGGAGAAGGAAGCCTCAAAGGGGAAGCTGACGGCCGAGCAGGCCAAGCAGGCAGCGGCGCGTCTGGAGCCCGCCGACAGCCTGGAGGCGTTGTCCTCGTGCGAGCTGGTGATCGAGGCCGCTCCGGAGCGGTTGGACATCAAGCACGAACTGTATGGGCGTCTGTCACGGATCGTGAGCGAGAAGTGCGTGCTTGCGAGCAACACCTCCTCGCTACCGATCACGGCCGTGGCCGCGGGTGCCACATACCCCGAGCGCGTGGTGGGCATGCACTTCTTCAACCCGGCACCACTCATGCGCCTGCTCGAGGTGATCGCAGGAGTCCTCTCCGATGAGCGTGCGCTCGCCCTGGCCGAGGCTACGGGCCTCGCCATGGGCAAGGAGGTGATCAGGGCGGCAGACGTGCCCGGCTTCATCGTCAACCGCTGCAACCGTCCATTCGGCCTGGAGGCACTGCGCTTGTTGCAAGAGCGGATCGCAGACATCGAGACAATCGACCGGATCGCCAGGATCGGCGGCGGCTTCCGCATGGGTCCCTTCGAGCTGAGCGACCTCGTTGGCGTGGACACCGGCTTCGATGTCTCCAAGAGCTTCTACGAGCTGAGCTTCGGCGAGCCGCGCTGGCGTCCCTCCCCCATACAAGCTCAACGTGTGGCAGCCGGGCTGCACGGGCGTAAGACGGGGCGCGGCTACTACGACTACACGGGCGATGGCCCCCACAGGCCGGCCGACCCCGACCCCCCCACCGCCAGCGCAGACGCGATCGTGGAAGGCGTGGGTCCTGTCGCGGATGCCCTGCGAGCGCTTGCCGCCGGCGCCTCGGAACCGCGGATAACTGTCGAAGGCTTCGGCGGGACCGTGGACGGCGAGCCGTTCTATGCGATTGCCCCGCTCAAGCTCGTCGAGGTCACCGGCGAGGCCGGCGAAATCGCCTTCAAGGGCCTGGGCCTGCACACCGAGCGCGTCCAACCAGCTCCCGGCGGCGTGCTCGCACGAATCGTCTGCCAGCTGATTAACGAGTCGGCATTCGCGCTCGGCGAAGGCGTTGGCAGCGCCGAGGACATCGACAAGGGCATGATGCTCGGCCTAAGTCATCCCCGCGGCCCATTCGCTTGGATGGAGCAGATCGGCGCCGAGAATGTGCTCAGCACACTCCAGGCCCTGAGCGACGCTTACCGGGAGGAGCGCTACCGCCCCGCCCCGGCTTTGCGCCGCCTGGCTAAGTCGTAGGTCCAGCGGCGGGAGCGGCCCACTGGGCCTCTGCCAAGTCCCCGACCGGCATCCCCTTGGGTGTGGGCACCTCTGGGGTGTCGCGCAGATACCACTCGGCGTCGAGCGCCGCCTGACAGCCCGATCCGGCGGCCGTGATCGCCTGACGGTAAGTGTGGTCGACGAGATCACCGGCGGCAAAGACACCGGGCCGGTTGGTACGGGTCGAGCGACCGTCGACCTTCACGTAGCCGTTCTCGTCGATATCGACCTGCCCCTCCACCAGCGAGGACTGGGGCTCATGGCCGACGGCGATGAAGGCACCGGTGATCGAGAGATCGCGATGCTCGCCGGTCTCAGTGTTCACCAGCTTGGCGACGCTCAAAGCGCCGTTCTCGCCAGGCTCAAACCGCTCCACCGCGTAGGGTGTGAGCAGCTCGATGTTGGCCTGCTCACGCGCTCTGGCCAGCATGATCTTCGAAGCCCTGAACTCGTCGCGACGGTGCACCACGGTCACCTTGCAGGCGAACTTGGAGAGGAAGATGGCCTCCTCCATGGCAGAATCACCACCGCCCACAATGATCGTGTGAGCATCCTTGAAGAAAGCCGCGTCACACGTGGCGCAGTAGGAGACCCCGCGGCCTGAGAGCTCATCCTCGCCGGGGATCCCGAGCTTCTTGTGCTCGGCGCCCATCGAGAGGATGACTGTGCGTGCGCGATGCTCCACATCGCCTACCCACACCCTGTGCACCCCGCCGACCTCCTCGGCCAGCTCGACCCGCTCGACTTGGTCGGTCTCGAGCTTGGCGCCGAAGCGCTCTGCCTGCTCGCGCAGCTTGCTCATCAGATCGGGACCCTCGATCCCAGCGGGGAAGCCGGGATAGTTCTCGACGTCGGTAGTCTGCTGCAACAGGCCGCCCCACGCAAAGCCCTCGACCACAAGCGGAGCGAGATTGGCGCGCGAGGTGTATAGGGCTGCCGTGTAACCCGCCGGCCCACTGCCGATGATGATCGTGTTCTCGACGTCCGCCATCCGATTTGCCGTCCCTTTGGGGTTGTTTCCGCTCGAGCGGGCGAGCGCTGTCACTTCAAGGTAGCCAATCGGACGATCTCTCGCCAATCGTCGACTACCGACAAAACCTCGCTTTACTTTGTAAAGTATAGCGCTGTTACTAGGCGTGGAGAGGTCCTGCTGCTTCTATCGACTTCGCCGGTGGGTTCACTGGAGCTGCCTGAGACGCTTGCTCCACACGCCAACGCGCGACAGTTCGACGCAGCTGGAAGAAGGCGATCGCGCCAGGGATCGTCGGTAGCCAGAAGGAGATCGCGCGGTAGGAGAGGACCGCCAAGACAGCCAGGTTGAAATCAACGCCGAAGGCGACCAGAGCCCCGATCATGCCCCCCTCGACACCCCCCAAACCACCCGGAAGCGGCAACAGATTGCCGGTCATCCCAATGAAGTAAGCCATCAGGATCACGGTGAAGGGCGGCGCCGAGCCGAAGGCGTGGAAGCAGGCCCACAATACGCTGATGTCAAACCCCCACCATGCAAGCGCGCCCAAAAGCCCGACATCGCGGGTGCGGATCAAATCGAGCGCGGTGCGCACTCCGCTGGCCGCGAGGGCCGGAACCGTGGCCGCACGAGCCACCCAGTGGGCAACCCGACCAGAGCCGACCGCCCAACGTGCCAGGCGCCGCTCGATGTCCCCCGGCAAGAGCGCCATCGCCCCGACGATCGCAAACAGGATTCCCGCGACGGCCGCAGGCACGATCGTGATCGCAAACGACCCGCCGCCCGGGAGCAAGCCGATCCCGAGACCAATCCCGCCGAGCAGCACAGCGCCCGCGTAGATCACGTACAGCAGCACCATGAACGCGACCATGCGGCAGGCGACCAGGCGAGGCTCCATGCCCGATCGCCGCAGAGCCCAGGCGGTGAGGGCCACTCCACCAGCGCCTGCAGCCGCGAACAGTCGCGTGGCGGCAAGCCCAGCCATCGTGATCTGGTAGCTCTCGCGCCAGCCGATTGGGCTCCCACCGCGCACGAACACCGCCCGAAAGAGCACCACATAGCCGCCAAACGAGCAGATCTCGAGTAGCACCCCGATCATGATCCACCAGGTGTCTCCCCGCTCGATGCGATGAGCGGTACTGCTCAATCCGGCAAGCTTGGGAAGCACGAAATACAGGAACGCGACGGCTGAGAGGATGAACAAGCCAAAGGCGATCGCGCTGCGGCGCGTGACCGGCACCAGCGGCATCTGCTCATCGCCATGCGTCTCTGGTGGATCGACTCGATCGCTCTCATCCGTGTGAACCTCAGACTTCATGAGGCCTCCTGCGCACGTGCCTCGATCGCCGCGACAGCACTAGCGATTCGTTTGAGCGCCGGAGCAGCCGCCGGTGCGGCGCGTCGAATACCGGTCGTGAGCGCGGCGCCGGCGATCAAGTCCACGACATAGTGCTCTCCCAGGTAGACGAGCGCGAAGCCGAGCGTAGCCGTGTAGCCCCAACCCAAGGCACCCGCCACCGGCCCAGTCTCCGAGAGAAGCTGGGCGGCCATCATCGATGTGGCGAAGTGCAAAGACGGCATCGCGGCCAAAGGATTGCCTCCAAGAACACTGTAAAGGGGGCCCCAGCCGTCTTTCCAAAAGAACTCGCCATATTCGACCATCATGCGCCTGACCGCCACCTCATGGCGCTCGCCGTCGAACTCCTCTCGGCGTGCCACATCGCGCGCCGCGTACCAAGGCGGCGCGGTCGGCAGCACCCAGTAGATCATCGCCCCGATATCGAACACCGCATAGGTCATCACCGCCGAGCGATCGAACCGGCGGAAGTGGCGCACCATGACGTAGGCGAGCGCTCCGTGGGGCACCATGAACCAGATCCAGTGCGCCCACACGAGCGCCTTGTCGCCAAGACGCCATTGGCCCCGTGCCAGGCGTCTTTGCAAGCGCACGGTGGGTAGCTCGCCGAGGCCGAGCACGCGATCGATCGCGATCGGATAGTCGACCAACACCCTCTCTGTCTGGGCATCCTCGTCGTCGTGCGGGGTCTTGTAGGCAGCCAGATAAGCCCACATCTGCAGGCAGCAGACGGCGACGTCGCGTGTGCGCGAGCGGGGCACAGCCACGCACAAGCCCACCGGCGCGGCAAACGCGACAGTCTGTGCAACCAAAGGAGGCGTGGAGAGGCGCTTGCGCACGAGCGGCGCCATCACACCCGCGGCCACGACACCCCAGGCGGCTGTCCTGATGACCCTCGACCGCACGGGGCGCTGAGTATATGACGCGGCCCGGCAGGTCCCGATGCGCTGCTATGCGGCCGTGCCGGCCTCGGCCCGCTCGCGCATGTAACGCTCTGCCTCGGCCACGAGCGCCCGCACTACTTGACTCTCCTCGTCGGCCTCGGGATGCCACTGAACACCGAGCACGAAGCGCCGATCGGGCAACTCGACCGCCTCGGTGAGACCGTCCATCGCAGAGCAACCGCTGATTTGGAGTCCTTCGCCGAGGCGATCGATGCCCTGGTGATGGTGGGACTTGGTCGCGTGGTGAGTCTCTCCGGCCGCGCGCGCGGCGAGCGTGCCGTCGACCAGGTCGACGTCATGGTCGGCGCCGTCGAAAGTGCCGGGAAACCGCAGATGTTCGTGGTGGCCGAAATGCTCGGGCAGGTGTTGCAGCAAGGTGCCGCCAAAAGCCACGTTGATCAGCTGCATCCCGCGGCAGATGCCCAGCACCGGCAGATCGCGCTCGATCGCGGTGCGTACGAGCGCGATCTCAAAGCGATCGCGCTCGGGCACGATGTCGACCGTCTCCGGATGGGCTTGCTCGCCGTAGCCGGCAGGGTCGATATCGACGCCTCCGGCGAGCACCAACCCGTCGAGCAAGTCGAGCGCTTCGCCTGGATCTTCCAAGAGCACGGAGTCGG
Organism: Solirubrobacteraceae bacterium; assembly: GCA_049588415.1. Taxonomy (GTDB): domain Bacteria; phylum Actinomycetota; class Thermoleophilia; order Solirubrobacterales; family Solirubrobacteraceae; genus Palsa-744. Next base: position 1,768 of record JBAVYU010000052.1, on the reverse strand, counting down.
GAGGCAACATCACGACAAGCGCACCGGCACGCTGCACCGCCTGGACGTAACTGCGCGCGAGCAGCGCCGCCTCTTGGTCCCAGGTGCCCCAGCGAGCTCGCTCGAGAGCGGTGCATATGCCGATAACGGGCCTTCTCATCGCCCCACACCATAAACTCCCGGCGCGATGCACTTGGACACAGTCAACGTGAGGATCGAGCAAGGCGCGGCCACAATCGAGTTGAATCGGCCCGAGGCGCTCAACGCGTGGAACAAGCAGCTCGGTCAAGACCTGCTCGCTGCTTTGACCCGGGCAAGCGAGGAGGACACGGTACGCGCCGTGCGCATCACAGGCGCGGGTCGCGCCTTCTCATCGGGCGCGGACCTGAGGGACATCAGCGGCGACGATCTCACACCCGAGGGCCGACCAAACGTGTACGGAGTGCTGACCGAGCGCTACCACCCGATCATGCACGCCATCCGGGAGATGGAGAAGCCCGTGGTCGCGGCCGTGAACGGCGGAGCGGTCGGCATCGGCTGCTCGCTTGCGCTTTGCTGCGATCTGGTCGTGGCATCCCAAAGCGCCTACTTCCTGCTCGCCTTCGTGAACATCGGTCTGGTGCCCGACGGGGGCTCCTCGCTCTTCGTGCCGGCTCGCATCGGTATGGCGCGGGCGGCCGAGATGGCAATGTTTGGCGAGCGCGTGAGCGCGCCCCAAGCGCTTGAATGGGGACTTGCCAACCGCGTGTTCGCCGACGTGGATTTCGAGCGAGAGAGCGCGGCGCTCACAGCCCGTTTGGCGCTCGGCCCGACGCGCTCTTACGCGGCCGGTAAGCGTCTGATCAACGAGCGCCTGTATGCGGGCATGGACGAGCAGCTCGAGCTGGAGGCCACCTTGCAGCAGGAGATGGCCGGCACCGACGACTTTGTCGAGGGCGTGAGCGCCTTCCTGGCCAAGCGTCCGGCACGCTTTGAGGGACGTTGAAGCTCCGCCTGGCGCACTCGACCGTCTCTCTCGACCGGTGTCCGGACGGCGTTCCGGTGGTTGGGCACGCGCGTTCCGTCCTCGCCTGAATAGAATCCCGCCCGCCTTGAATCACCTCCTCGCCATACCCCTAGCGTTCTTCACCCCCCAGTCGGGCGGGTCGCCCAACGCCGACAAGATCAACGACCTCTACAAGATCACGCTGTACGCGGCGCTTGTGATCTTCGTGCTCGTCGAGGGCGCGCTCGGCTACGTGTTGTGGCGCTTCCGTGCCCGCAAGGGCGCTGTCGCGGCGCAGATCCACGGCAACACGCGCCTGGAGATCGGGTGGACCGTGGGCGCCGCGGTGATCTTGCTGGCGCTTGCCGTGCTGACGCTCACCAGACTCTCCTCGATTCAAGATCCGGTCAACTCGAGTCCCGAAGGCGAACATCTCGTGAGCGACAGCTCGCGGCTGTACGCAAGCAACACGCCAAAGCTCCCACCCAACGGGAAGTCTCTGAAAATCACGGTGGTGGGCAGACAATTCGTATGGCAGTACGTGTATCCGGGCGCAGGCGAAGCGGACGGGCTCGGTGCGCCGTATTCCTACCAAGAGATGGTCGTGCCCACCAAAACGACCGTCACGCTCGACATCGTCTCAGCCGACGTGGTCCACTCGTGGTGGGTTCCACAGCTGGGCGGCAAGTTCCAGGCGATACCCGGCTATCACAACTACACCTGGTTTAAGATCGAAAAACCGGGCATCTTCAGGGGCCAGTGCGCGCTCCTCTGCGGCCGCGGTCATGCGCGCATGACCGCCAC
>JBAVYU010000051.1:0-284555 GCA_049588415.1 Solirubrobacteraceae bacterium | reverse complement strand
GGGTCTGTCCGTCCGGTGTGTTGTTCCGCGTGACGTGAGTGCAGCGAGCGATAAACGCGTCGAGAAGCCTTCGAGCGTGACGTAATCGTCTTCTTAGGTTTTCTTCGTTTCTTGTGTCCCGTTGGTCGTGGTTCGCCGGATTAAGTGTCTGTAGGGGTTTCTAACGACACGGAGGTTATGTTCATGCATACATATAGAGATGTTGAGACCATCACTCCGCCTGAGCGTGGCATACCGGCGAGTCTCACGATCCAAGGTCAGTCCCCAGAACCAAGGCGTCTGGAGGGGCCGCTGTTGCGCCCAGGGCAGGCGGCCGAACTGTTGGCCGTCAAGCCAAGCTGGGTCTATGACGCCGTACGCACAGGACGGCTCCCCTGTATACGCGTAGGGCGGCACATCCGCTTCACGCGGACCATGCTCGAAAACTGGCTCGCAGACTATTGAGGGGTCCCACAGCCATGTAGTGCGTGGTTGTCGTGGAGCTACGTTCAGACGTCTGTGGCAGCGCGAGTGTGGTAGTAGCTCCATGTGGTGGGGATGTCAAGGTCGGGCCTTCGGCCTGGCCCCTGCGGGGCCACCCCTGACGGGGCTCTCTTGACATCCCCACCACACTCCGCTGTTTGGCACCCAGGTCGGCTTGCAGCCGACTTATCCGACGACCGGATCAGAAGTCGTAGAACCCGCAAACCACGATGAGAAAGATGGACTTTGGGCGGATTGGGGCGCATTCTTCGGTCCAACGGTGGCGAAGCATCTAGGGCGGTAGTGTTTGGCTATCTGATTGGCAGACTTCGAACGCCTAGAGAGTCAGGCCATGCTTCAACACCTGTCGTGGCTTTGTGGCAGATCTAGGAAGCGAAAGCCTTCTCGATCGTCTCAGCCTCGGTATCGGACGGTTGGTAGTGGGCATAGACCTGTGTGGTCTTGGCGTCAGCGTGACCCATCCAGTGCTGAATCGTACGCAGCGGAACGCCGGCGGCAGCCATACGGGTGCCGAAAGTGTGCCTGAGCTCGTGAAACGTCACCCTCCGGACTTCCGCGCGCTGAAGAGCATCCTTGAACCTACGGACGAGCTTGGAGCGGTCAAGCGGCTGTCCGCTCTCTGGATGGGCGAACACAAGCTCACCGTCGGTGCGGTAGAGCGAGTGCTCGCGAAGCACCGAGAGGGCGTCCGACACGCGCTCGGCCATTGGAACCGATCGTCCCGAGCCCTCCGACTTCGGGTCGTTGAACTCGCCCCGTACGTAGGGTGCTACGACCCGGACTCGCCGTGCGTCGAAATCGACATCTCGCCATCGCAGTCCGAGCAACTCGCCTTGCCGTAGACCTGTCATGGCTGCCGTCAGATAAAGCGTCGGCTCAATACTGCCGAAGGCATCTTTGGGGTAGCTCGTCAAGACGACCTTCTCTAGCTCACTTTGCTCAAGGAACTTGATGCGCGTCTCAGTCTTCTTGATGACCGGACGGTCAGCGAGCTTTACGGGGTTCTTCTGGCACCATTGCTTCCGCAGACCCAGCTCGAACACAGAATGCATCGTTCCGAGATGGTTGCGGATCGTCTTTATCGCGAGAATACGTCGCTTCACGGCGATATAGCGTTCGATGTCCTCGGGCTCGATCTTCGCCAAGTCTCGGCTACCGAAGAACGGCGCGATGTGTTTGCGCAGATCGGACTCGACAGTCATCTTGTGCGACTTCTTGCGACCTCGAACCTCAAGTCGCCTGCGCAGCTCCTCACCTGCTTGTGCCATCGTCACGCGCTCAAGCTGGGAACTGCGTAGAGGACGCTCAGCGTCCCGCATCCGGCGGAGGCGCTCCTCCGCTTGAGCCTTCGTCAAGCCGTCCCGCTCGCCTAGCGTGCGAGCAGGGCCGACCTTCCTGCGGATCTTCCGACCGTCCGCTCCGTACCATGAGCCGATCCATGATTTGCCGACAATCCGCAACGACCCGGTCCCGTAACTGCGTCTAATCGTGTCTGTTCGTGTCGCCATGCATGATCTCCCGAGAAGCAATCCATGTTCTATTCATGTTCTATCTTGAGCAAATCCTACACGACGCCGATGGCGGAAAACCAGCTATATAGCGGGAAACTAGGGGTATGGACTAACGTCTGATCCGGCTGGGGGCCGGGCGGTCGCAGGTTCAAATCCTGTCTCCCCGATTTTCCGTAGGTCCGCGAAAGGCAGCGAACACGGGCGAAAACCCCCAAAAACGCTGGGCTTCGTGGGACGCCGTTTGCTTGTGTTCGCTGCTGTTCGATGGCTTCGGTGACCGCAAAGTGGCCGCAGACGGCGCCTTGCGGTCGTTTTGCGGCCGGGTAGCCGGCCGCAAGATCGAGCCGCCGGCTCAAGGTTCACGCCGGCAGGATGGACGCGGCTGAGGTCGGGGTCTCCACGATTGTCGTGCCGATTTCGTATATCGGATCGATGATTGGATCGCCACGCTCGGAGGACGTCTCGATCGTCCCGCGCGCGAGCGCCGGGACCATCCCCGGCCGAGCCTTGGTGCGAGGCCGGCGGATGATGGTCTTACCGCTGCTATTTGGCGGTCGATCAGGGCAGATAATGCTCGAATCTCAAGAATGGGCTCTGAGGTGAGTTCGATGCAGTGCTGGATGCGTAGGGTGCGCTGATGGGGTTGGTGACGTGGCTTCGCTTGGTCGGTCCTCAAGCCGCGCATCTAAGCTCGATTGTGGCGCATTGACTCCAGTGCCTTCGGTTCGGCGGCTATCGGAGAGTCGAGCAGTTCGATAGTCCGGATCAACGTATACCATCGTCTACTGCCGGATGTCTACTATGCACGATCCCCACGCCTTTGCCAATGCTCTAAGCGCTAAGCTCGCGACGCGTTCTCGGCACGTTTGTGTATTGCTTGGTGCCGGAGTCGGGAAGGCCTGCGGTCTTCCCGACGTGGACAGTCTGCAAGACGACATATTCGACGCTCTGTCAACTGAGCAGAAACCTCTGCTTGAGACACAACTCGCCGCTGGCAATATTGAGCATGCACTCAGCCGTCTGAGACGGATTGCCGGCCTCCTGCAGGGCGACGCCGAGACGGTCGGCGGTCTCACAGCTCAGGCAGCTCGGGACCTCGATACCACTATCTGCGGTCAGATTGTCTCTCGTCTGGATGTTCAGCAGGCGGATCGAGCGCCGGCGCTTCACTTCGCAAGCTGGGCTGGACGAGCCGATTACCATCTCCCGCTCGAGATATTTACGGTCAATTACGACCTTCTCGTGGAGACTGCCCTTGAGGAGCTTGGCGTTGCTTACTTTGACGGCTTCGTCGGTGCCCTTTGCGCGCGATTCCGGACTGATCTGGTTGAGGCGACGCCGACCGATTCAGAGGAGTGGCTGCCAAGCTTCCTCGTCCGTCTCTGGAAGCTTCATGGCTCGGTCAACTGGGCATGGGAGACCGACGGGCGGAAAGACGTGGTGAGGCTCGGAGCGCCGGTTGAGGTAGGTGAGGTAGCCGCCATTTATCCGTCGGACACCAAGTACGACGAGTCGCGTCGAGTGCCATTTGTTGTACTCCAGGATCGCTTTCGTCGTGCTCTTTACACTCCGGAGAGCTTGGTACTGGTGATCGGCTATAGCTGGAACGATGAACATCTGAATGAGCTTTTGATCGAGGCCGCTCGTCGCCGGCCGCGCTCGGAGATCATCACCTTCACCCGTTCAAAAATACCTGCCGCAGTGGCAGAGAACATGACCAGCTTGCCGAACCTACAAGCTGTGACTGCAGGAGAGGCGGTCCTTGGGGGCGCTCGAGGACGCTGGGAAGCTCCCGACGACCCGTTGCCAGACCTTTGGAGGGAGGATAGCTTCGCGCTAGCGGATTTTCGACACCTCGCAGCGTTCCTCGCGAAAAGCTCTGCCCCGCAGTCTGATCTCGACCGTAGGCTCAAGATCCTTCTTGAGACGCTCAGCGGTGATGACTGAGCGTGATCCGACATGTATCGGGCGGGTACGACATGTGCTCGGCGCGCAGGTGACGGTTGCGCTGGACCTTAATCTCGCTGGTGTCGCGCCTATATACCGCGGACGGCTCCAGCCGGTCGGGCAAATAGGCTCGCTCGTTCGCATACCTCAAGGGCTAGTCGATCTGATCGCGACCGTCAGCTTGCTGGGGATCGCCGAGCTTGCGGGTGCGCAGGCGCCGGCCGAGGTGGTGCAGACTGGCGAGCGCTGGTTGCAGGTTCAGCTTCTGGGGGAGATCGACAGGGGCACGGGTCGCTTCCAACGCGGCGTCGGTTCCTACCCAGGCCTCGATGATCCGGTCCATTTTGCGACCTCCGAGAATCTTGTCGCTGTCTTCCCTCAGCAGGATGCGGACCATCTGCGCCTCGGACGACTCGCCGCAGCCGAGGACGTGCCTGTCTGTCTTGACGCCGGACGTCTCGTCCTACGCCATGTCGCCGTAACTGGCTCGACCGGTGCTGGCAAGACCAGCGCTGTGGCGTCGCTTCTGCAAGGTTTCGTGAAAGGCGGGTGGTGTAACGCGAACATCGTCGTGATCGATCCACACGGCGAGTACACGCGGGCGCTCGGGTCACACTCTGCGACGCGCTCGGTCCTTGCTGAGGGGGACAGCCAGCTACGGGTGCCGTTCTGGGCGCTGCCTGCCGAAGATGTACTTCGGGTTTTCACGGGAGGAAGTACAGGTGGAGCAACGACGGCGAAACGCTTCGCGGAGCTTGTGCGTCTCGCGCGCCAGCAATTTGTCGCGGAAGCAAGCTGGCTTCAACTAGACCCAGCAGCAGTCACTGCCGACACGCCGGTTCCTTTCGATATTAACGGCGTCTGGTTTACGCTCGATTGCGAGAACAACGAGACGCGAGGAAAGAAGTCCGACCCCGAGACTGTCGAAATCGAGGACGAAGGGGACGCAGCGACACTAAGGTCCAGACGGTTCGTGTCGTACAACCCAGGTTCAGCCACGCCAGATAAGGCGCCGACGTACGGCACATACGGCAGCACACCAGAGATTCTTCGCCTTGGCCTTCTTGACAAGCGGCTCCAGTTTTTCCTACATCCAGCCCCGGAGCCAAATGCCAACTCCGACCCGCTCGTTGCGGAGATGAGCAACTGGCTTGGCGGCGATAAGCCGATCTCGGTCCTCGACTTTGCTGGCGTTCCCGATCAAGCAGCTGAGCTTGCGATCGGTGTGGTGCTGAATCTTCTATTCGAGGTTGCTGTCCGCAGCGAGCCCGAGGGGCCGGGTATAGGGCGGCCAAGCCCAGTGCTCGTGGTGCTAGAGGAGGCGCATAGGTACCTCGGGGATACTGCTGTTCCGATCGCAGGAGCCGCGGCAAATCGGATTGCCCGCGAGGGGCGCAAGTACGGAGTCGGATTGATGCTCGTCACTCAGCGCCCGTCGGAGCTCCCGGATACGGCGCTTGCGCAATGCGGCACACTGATCGCACTTCGCCTGAGCAACTCGCAGGACCAAGGAAAGATCAAGGCCGCGCTTCCCGATAGCGTCGCTGGACTTGCGGCAGCGCTTCCAGCGCTGCGCACGGGCGAGGCTGTAGTCAGCGGCGAGGCTGTTGTTCTACCCGCGCGCGCACTGATCGACTGCCCCGATCCACTGCCACGCGCCGAGGATCCGTCTTTGCGACCCTGGCGCGCACCCCAGTCAAGTCCAGATCTTACCCAGCCACTCGCGGCATGGCGAGGAACATATGAGGAGGCGACGTGATGGAACTTGAGTGGATCGACATGAACTCAAGCAACGTTGAAAGTGCTGCGTACGAACCTGACGCCGAGATGATCTATGTACGGTTCAAGGAGGGAGGAGTCTACGCGTACGACCAGTGTCCGCCTCACATGTGGGAGGAATTCACGGCACCAGGTCAGTCGCCAGGTAAATACGTCAACGAAATATTGAAGTACAAGCCATACCAGAAGCTTGATGGATAAGCCGGGCAATAATTTGGCGCGTATAGAATGAGCCTTACGTCGCACCTGAGAGAGCGAACTAGCCCCATTCGTGAATGGTTCGCTGAGAATCTGGACGGGACACGCCAGGTTGTGGGTGGTGGCAATGATGTGTTGTGCGGTCAGCCACGCTCGCCTTGTTCGCTGCGACCCCCTCCGGATTGCGACATCGGATTGTCGGGTACGGCGATCGACTATCTCATCCGCGCGGCCTTGGCTGATGGTGCGCTCGGTTGCACCGTGGCTACAGCTGGAGCGCAGCGGATAGACGCCAGGGATGCAAGCGTCGGCGCTCGTCTTGAGCGCGAAGCCGTAGCGATGATCGACGACCTTGCGCCGTGGAAGGACGGCCTGGGTACCAGGGAGTTGCGCGACGTCTGTCGCATGTGTATCGTACTCGCGCGCTTCGATCAGTTCTTCCGTGCCGGCCTACAAGTCTGGACCTACGTAGGGGAACCGTTGTTGGATCGGCCATCTCTACACGACTACGCTGAGCGGGTCGTCCCGCCTGCTTGTCTGCTCGACCTGGAGACGATTGCTCGTGCGGCGATCGAAGACCATCGAGATCTACGCACGTCAGAGCCTTTGCTGTTTAACCCGACTTTCGACCTGAGCCACGCCCTAGGCGGAGCCGACGGTGACCTGATCGCCGGTGACACCCTCTGGGATTTCAAGTCCTCTGCGGGGAACACGAATGTGTTCGGACGTGACGATCTCTGGCAGCTCATCGGATATGCGCTTGCTGATCAAAGCGATTCTTACGAGATCGCGTCGCTGGGCATTGCCGCCATTAGACGACGTCGGAGAGTTTGCTGGCCGCTGCCAGAGCTTCTGGCGGAACTCTCAAACGAGCAACGGCCTCTCGTGCAATGGAGGGCTGGATATGCGGAGGCCGTGAGTCTTGCGAACGCAGTCGCGCTATCAGGGCTCAGCAAACACTCGTCAAAAGCCCCATGACCGTTGGGCGATTTCCGTCAAGAACCGATGGTACGTCGCACGGCATCGAGCGTGACCATCAGTGTGCGCGGTGCCAGGGGTGAGGGTTCGAACCCGAAGTGGCGGTAGAAGGATATGGCGCGATCATCGAGTGCATCGACGGTGACGGCGCGTACGGCGAGTTGGTCGGAGGCTTGTAGGACGCGTTGGAGCGCGTCGAGTAGAAGGCTTCGGCCGAGGCCGGCGCCCTGGTGCTGTGCTGTGACGGCGAGGCGTGCGATGAGCGCCACTGGTATTGGGAAGTGCCGGGAGAGTCCTTGGCGTACGGTGGACGTCGCTTGCTCGTGCTCGACCTGGGCTGCGACGAGGGTGTAGTAGCCGGCGACTTTGCCGTCTAGCTCGGTGGTCACGAAGGTGCGGGCAGCGTCGCGCTGTTGGTTCTGTCCTGCATAGGCGGTCAGCCAACGGTCAAGAGGCTCCTCGCCACAGCTGAACTGATCGACGCGGTGCGCCTTGCGGTCGAACGCGGCGGTCGCGCTGAGTTGCGGCGTCACGCCTCTGGTAGGACGCTTGGCTTCTCGGTGAGGCGGCGCAGCCCTCGTTCGGAGTCAGGGGAGGGCTGCTCCAGTGCGGTGAGGAATCGCTGCGCGGCTTCGTCGTCGAGGATGTAGCGGGTTCGCTCGGCAAGGGTTCGCTCGGCCTCATGGCGTGCAGCTCGTCGTACGAACTCGCTCAAGCTCTCGCCGCTGACGGCTGCGGCGGCCTGCTCGAGGTCGCGCTCCTCCTCGGTGATCCTGATCTCGATCCTGCGTGTCTTTGTCGGGCTGGAAGCCATAAGTAGAGTGTACGGCACCCGTCCGGACATATCTAGGCGCAATGGACTGGCCTCGCTGCGCGAAACGGGGTGCTCGGCATGGGGCCGGTCTGAGTGACCGCAAAATGGCCGCAGAACCGCAGAATATGGCTCACGAAAGCCATCTTGAACCTTGCTCCCCGATACCTTAAGAAACGCGAACAGCAGGTTCCCCTCTAGAAAAGGTCATTTGGAGGGGGTTACGGGACAGATTGGACCCGATTTTCGTCCTTGTTTGTCCGCGGGAAGCGGTAGACACGCGAGGCATGTCGCGCCGGTGAGGGGGAGGGGCGCACCGGCCCGCGAGCAACGCCGCGCATGGCTATCGCTCTCGGACCTGCTCCAGGTTGGACTGGTGTGGGGCCGGACGGAGCCGCACCCTTCTATGTCGTTTCGCGCTCGTCCACGTACTTGCTCACCTGGTCAATCAGCCGTCGGGGTTGACCTGGTAGACGAGGCAGATAGGGATCGCGAACGCCTTGCCGCCCATTGTCCGCTAACGATTTGTGCGAGTACGCCGGTGATGATCGGGCGTCCTTCGCCGAGGTGCTTGGCGAACAGGGTCGCCCGGGTTCGATCGATTGTGCCGCGGCTGGTGTATTCGTAGACGCGCCATTCGGTCGTGCTGGTGTCGGGAAAGGCGAGACGCTGTTGTCAGAACTGGACTCTGGGTCGTGGCTGGGTTAGGGTGGGTTCTCGTGACGTCGTCCCGGTTGTCCAAGCTGCTCGTCCTCAGCGTTCTCGCGGCGGCGAGCTTTGCGGCGGTTGGCACTTCGGCGGCGCTCGCGGCGAACGAAATCGCCTACGACTGCAGCAAACTCGACATCTGTCTGCTCGATCCGGCGAACCCGGCGGCGGTTACCAACCTCACCGACAACGGGGAAACGAGCATCGACGAAAAGCCGGTCTGGTCTCCCGACGGCAAGAAGGTGGCATTCATCTCGAACTTCGGGGTCGGCGGGAGCACGAGAAACCTCTTCGTGATGGAACCTGAAGCGCCGGAACAGGGATTCAACCTGGCGGTCCAGGTGACCCACTTCACGAGCGGTGTCCCGCTCGAGGAACCGGTCTGGTCCCCGGACGGCACCCGGCTCGCCTTCGTCCTCGGCAACTCCGAATCGAACGACAAGATCGAGGTCGCGAACTCGAACGGCACCACCGCCACCCCGTTGGTCGTCACCGAACACGGCGTGCATCCGAGCTGGTCGCCCGACAGCGGCAAGATCGCCTTCTCCTACCTGGAACATATCTCCACCACGGTCGCCGACGGCTCGGCGTTCCCGACCCGAACGGTCCGGCGCCCTCGTGGTCGCCGAACGGTAATCAGATCGTCTATCAGGGCTTCTACTTCGGGGGTGAACCGCACACCAACGCCGTCTATGTCGAGAACACCGACGGCAGCGGCTCGGTTACCCCGCTCACCGGCGACCAGGGCTTCTCCACCTATCCGTCCTGGCGGCCGAACCCTAGCGCGGCGCCCCAGGTATTCACACCGACGAGCGCCTCTGGAACTCCCGCCGCCCTGGCCCTACCGGTGACGCTGCCGAAGCCGACGACGGTCTGGATCACCAAGCGGATCTTCGTGACCAAGGGGCCCGATCTGACCGTGATCATCGGCTCCTACGGTTGCGGCGGCCCGAGCTGCGGGGTCTCCACTGAGGGCAAGGCGGAGTACGCCGGCTCGCCGGCGGGTCTCCTCGCGTCCGCGCGGACGGGGACCCAACTGAAATACAAGCGGCGCCAAGTCGTCGTCGCCAAGGGCAAGACGACGATCGCCGGCGGCCAATCGGGTCCGGTGAAGATGAAGCTGACCAAGGCTGGGATCAAGCTGCTCGGAAAGCAGGGCTCGCTGAAGATCGCAGTCCTCGTCACCATCACGATCCCGGGACAGAAGAAGATCGTCGAACGCCGCCAGGTGACTGTCGTCTTGAAGAAAGCCAAGAGGAAGCGCATCGCTGCCTGATCCCTGCCGCTCGGTCTCATGCGGTTGCAAAGCGTCGCATCTCGCGGCTCATGACCGGCCGACCTCGGCCGCTCATTAATACGCGACGCAGGCGATCCGTGCCTGCACGGCGCGGAGGGCGTCGCGGCGGTGTTAGTGGTGGTGGGGGGTCGTAATGCTCAGGGTGTAGGTGCTCGTGACGGGCTTTGCGGCGCTGGGTGTGGCGATCGAGACGGTGAGGGTCGTTTTCAGGTGGTGCAGCCGTTTGAGGAGCGCGAGGCCCGCTCGTGAGAGTTTGATCGCTAGGGGAGCCGTGTGGCCGCCGGGCACTGAGATCGAGGCGGTCCCGATCGTTACGCTCTGGGTCCGCTTGTGGGTTTTTGTGGTGGTCGCGATCTTGGCCTGGTTGAGGTTCGTGGTGAGCTTGGCGCGGGCTTCACAGCGAACATCCTTGGGAGGGCATTTGATTTCGACTCCGCCGATTTCCCCCGTGCGGCCTTCCCTGGGTTTGGGTTTGCCTTCGATTTCGGGTTCTTCTGAGGGTTTCCCTCCGGTTGGCGGCGGGCCGCCGGACGTGGGACTGGTGGGGCTCGTCGGAAGGAGTTCTCCCGGCGGTGTTATGTGCGGACTTTCGCCGTCGGGGAATTCGAATTTCAGTGGCGGTGGTTCGGTGCCCGGGCTGACGCTGAGACTCGATGTGAGCGCCACTTCGCCCTGCATGCCGTCATATTGGGGCTGGTTTATCGTGTAGGCGTAGTTGAACATCGCCGGTGGGGATTCGACTTCGAAGAAGCGGCCGGTGATCTTCGCGAGGTAGGCCGCGAGATACGGTTTAAGGACAGGTGATCCGCCTGAGTTTTCTTCTTCTATGTAGTAGAAGCTCCGCTGAGGACCATGGCTTTCTAGTGCCGGAGCCGAGCATTCGCTTCCCTGTTCTCCGTCACTCGAGCTCATCGCGCCGGAGGCGAATGGCAGCTCAGCCGTCACAGAGGTTTCTCCGTTTTCGAGCTGGGACGCGTCGAGCGCTTCTGAGAAGCCCGGGCTCAGGCTGAGGGTGGCGGTGCATTCTTTCTTCGCCACCACTTTGACGCCGACTTTCGCGAATGCTTCTTCCAGTCCTTCCTGGTCGTAATGCGTCGTTCCTTGTAGCGTTTCGAAGTGCCACGCGGCCGCAGGGATCGAGAATTTTTCGTCGGCGTAGCTCAAGTCGATTTCCGCGCTCTCGCTCCATGACAATTCGAGCGTGTAGTGACCGTAGGGTGTTATCAGGGGTCCGGTGCCCCCCTGCCAGGTCGGCACGAAGGCCTTGATGTGACCCGTGTAGCGGACGATCATGCCGGCCGACGCGGTCGCCGATACGGCGAGCAGACCGCAGACCACTACCAGCAGCACGCCCGGCAGGACAAAACATCGCCTCAACGTCGCTCTCCTCGCTTCCATGCGTGCACCTCCCACGATGACCATCCTGCCCGATCATAGCGTCGTCCCGGACTCTAGTGAGCGTCTATGTAGTCTCCGTGATCACGAGCTTGGTGATGCTCGGGTGTCTCGTCATGAGTCGGGCTGAGTTTGCGCTGGATCGTGCCGTTTCATGGCCTGCCCTTCGTCGCTGCGCTGGCCCTAATGGCGTGCGTCAGGTACCGGGCCATGCGGCATCATCGACAACAGGCACAGCGAGGTCGCTAATGGAAGCGCATCGTTCCCCGCTACGAACCCGCGACGACCGTTCGGACCTGGAGCCAGACCTGGGCAGGTGTTGACGCACTCCGTCCACTTGGCTTTTGCCGCCCAGTACCGTAAGCGCCTCAAAATTCGTTTGTAGATCGTGGAGGATTACGCACTGAGGTGACACCCCTCGCCCGGATTCCCGGAGCAGCATACGTGTGTGTGGGATGGCATACACACGGTCTCGACGGGTGCGAAGCCGGGTATGGACGCGGTATATGGACCGCAAATGGGACCACAGGCGGTCGAAAAACCGCATAGGAGAGCCAAACTTAACCTGTCTCCCCGATGTAGCCAGTTGTCTGCGGAGACTGGCGAAGGGGGGCGAAACACGCCGAAGGTTCGCCGGATCGGTGTGATCGTTTCGTCCGTCTCATGTGGTTTCGGCGGTCGGGGGTTTGCAGGATGTTTGCAGCAGCAGCCCGACACGTTTGCCGGACGTTTGGCAAGCGCGATGCTCGCCCTACCCCGAAGGCTCCTCTCCACCGCTTCTACTAACCGTGACCGCCAGCTGAAATGGGGCGTGCCGAGTTCGCGCTGGGCGGGTAGCTGTGACGGGCCGGCCAGATGCTCGCGCGATCGTTAGGGCAGGGTTTTGCCTGGCGTCGCGTTGCCGGCTCGGTCAGACGTTTACGCGGTAGTGGAGGCGAACGACGCCGTTTCGGAACCGGTGCTCATCGAGGAGTTCGAGTTGTGCGTGGACGTTGTCTGGCAGGGCGCGCTTGCCGCCTCCTACCACGATCGGGCACAAGAACAGATGGCACTCGTCTAGGAGCCCCGCGCCGATTGCGTGGCCAGCGAGCTCGGCACCCCCGACTGTGATGTCCTCCCCCGAGGACTGCTTGAGCCGCTGGACGGCGTCTGGATTGAACTCGCGCTCGATCCGCGTCCTCGCGCTGGATACCGTCTGAAGCGTCCGGGAGTACACGATCTTCTCAGCTGCCCGCCAGATGCCGGCATAATCCCAGAACACTGCCGGCTCATCAGCCGCGGTGCTCACGGTCTCCCAGAACACCATTGTCTCGTACATCCGGCGCCCGTACAGGTAGGTGCCGATCGGCCGCTCGAGATCGTTGACGAACGCATGCACTTCGTCATCCGGTGCCGCCCAGTCGAACCTGCCATGAGAGTCCTCGACGTACCCGTCAAGGGAGGCTATCGCCGCATAGATCAGCTTGGCCATCTCAACTCCAATCAGTCGTTACGGTGCGGCCACGGCCGCACATGCTGAGAACCGCGATCCGTAGCCAAAATATCGTCGATCACGGCATCGCGGGAGCGCGAGTACAGACCTACTCGCTCATCTCGCGCTCCGCATGCCGCGCGGAGCAAGGTGAGTGAAGGCGCCCAAGTCGTGTCGAGTAAAGCAGCGTTCGCATCTCGCGTCACAGCGTCTTATGATCGTTGTTGTGAGCGGTACGCGGCCGAATATTTTCGCTGAGAGGTTCAGCAGGGAGCGCTCCGGCCTGCGGGCCGAGCCGGTTGTGAGGGCCGCGGGGGGAGAGCTGCTCGGCGGGACGCTGTATGAGTTGGCTCCGCGCTGCGAGGGCGTCCCGCTGCACATCCACCATGCAATGGAGGAGCTGGCCATCGTGATCTCCGGTCGGCCGACGCTACGGACGCTTGAGGGCGAGTCCGAGCTCGCGCCCGGGGACGTCGTCGCGTTCCCCCGGGGCCGGCGGGGCGGCCACACGCTGGCTAATCGAACCGACGAGCCGGTGCGGTACCTGATGATGTCCAACAAGGTGATGCCCGAGCTGGTGGAGTATCCCGAGGATGGCACGATCCGCGCCCTGACCCGAGGCCGGTTCGACCCGCCCAAGGCGGACGAAGACCCGGCCGACCACCTGAATCTGCGGTTCAAGCGCTCAGACGCCGAGGAGCAGTAGTCAGCCACCCACCACGGACTGGCCGCACCAGACCACCAACCTTTTGTCGACAACGTACGGGCTGCGCGGCGCTATCGTGTCATTAGAGCTCGCATGTTTACCTGAGGCGATCGTTCCTCATGTCCCTATCGCCGCCGAAAGGATTTTCCTAATCAACCGCCGGGGGTCATCTAAGTCGCCGGGTTCCGCGTGTATCGCAGCTAGTCCGTCTTCAAACAGCTCAGTTGGACCAGGATAGAGAATGGCCGCGAAACGGACTATATGACTCCCGGCTTCGTCCCGAATGGCATCCCGATACGAGTGCATCGCGTCGATGTCGACCTTCTTGGCGCGTACTTTTGATCCCTGGTCTTCCTGCTGCTCGCTCTGAAGCTTGTACTTCGGATCGAAGATGTAAATGCGCGTGGCTAGTCCGTCGGCGACCTCGACGGCAACATCGGGGACCTGGTTAAAACTGACGCTGTGCACACCCGATTGTTTTCGTGAGTAGGTGCGCTGAGGAATGAGCCTTACGATTCGCCCGGACTCAGGGTGGACCAGGACGACGGCCGGACTCCCGTCTCGCAAGACTTCGATCCATAGCCCACCTTCGGTCGGGTGCGCGACACGTTGTTGACGAATGTCATAGCCATACTCTGCGGCGATGCTAAGCAGCTCGTCGATTACAATCAGGGTCCCCCAGTCTTGGTAGAGCTTGGGTAGATTCTCAAGTGGAGCATCCAAGGCAGGCTCACGAAACTGGATCAGCGCGCGACGCCTGAATTCGAGAAAGCCTTCAAGCGCTTCTCGGTATTCCGGGCGTTTTGTCAGTACCATCGTGACACGCGAGGGGGACTCAGTGAGGGCCGTTACCTGATCTAGAAAGCGGGCTGACCGGCGGGCGAAAGCCAGACGCTCGATGAGCTCTGCCGCTTCTGTGGCAAGAGCGTGGCTCTTGCGTTGTCGCAGCGCTTCTAGCACTCGGCGCGCTTTTGCATTGACCTGGTTGTGGAAGGCCTTCAACAGCCTGTTCTCATAGACATCGACAGAGTGTTCGACCCGGCGTTCTGGAACACGGATCGGCAGATGGTGCTCATCGAGATTTCCTGCAAAACTGAAGGCTTGGACGAGGCGTGTGGGGTCAACCCGTCGCGCTCGCTCGCGCTCTGTCCAGGTCTCGTGACTGCGAAGCACTTGGTAGGGACGCTCTCGAAGACGCTGAAGAACGCGCACCAGCCCAGCGCGAGATGGGGTTCCATCGATTGCACGTCTGATCCGATGAAGCTCGGCGGCCAGCGTCGACTCGTCTGGCGGTAGAAGGTCAATGCCGGCGAGCGCACCGGCTCGCTGCAGGGCAATCGCAATTGACGCAGGCAGCCGCTCCTGGAGGTCGGCAACCATCTGCTCGACCGAGGCTGCTGCAAGCTTGCGCGAGGGGACAGTGCACACCAGCCGTTCCTGCTCACCCTCGAAGGCCGTTGTTAGCGTGAGCTCGTAGTGGCCCGCACCGGAGAGCGGCCATTCGGCGACTATTCGGCGATGCTCACCAATCTTCCGCGAGACGACATCAAGGTCGACGCCGTTGCGTACCAGCCTCACTGTCTCTAGCTGCTCTGCCTCGCAAAGGATCTCGACAAATCCCTTCACCCACTCTTCAGGCGTCTCTATAGGCTCACCCGACTCGCTGAAGTAGCGCAGCCTAGAAGTAGGAGACGAAACCATGCAAGTTGAAGTTCTCGAGCATCTTGCCGACACGCTCGTGCGTCATTGGGAAGTCCGTATCTGTTAGACCGATGAGCTTGTTCAAGGTATTGCCGATACGGGGATCAGTCCCTTTGATCTTCGGCAGAACCTTCTGCAACAATTGCTCGTCGAATGCCCGTTGCCACGATACGCCAACGCCACCAGACACTGATACCTGGACGTAGGAGTTGATCTCATCAACTATTCGAAACGCAAATGGCGCGACGGTCTGGACAGCGTCCCACACTTCCAGCAGGGCCTCACGAAAGACCATGTCGGTCATGTAGTCATTTAGTGACTCGCGGGGAGCCTCAAGCTCGATGAGCTGTGCGCGGTCATAAACCTTGTCGGCGAAACCAAACGTCGTCTCATCGACATTGACGGTCCCTATGAACACGAGGTTCGCGGGCAGAGGCACCTCCAGCTCCTCAGACAGGACTATTGCTGCGTTGGCCTTGCGGCTCCTGGCCTCCATCGCCGACAAGAACTTCGCAAAATAGTACTCGACGCGCGCCAGATTCATCTCATCGAGGATCAGATGAAACGGACGAGGCTGCCGAAGTGCTGCTTGAGCATCTGAGTACTCACTAGCGGCGCGCATCAAGAAGTGACTGAACTCTGTGTGCCGATAGACGCCGTCAATCGGGTTCAGATAGCCAAGGAGATCCTCGTTAGTGGTCCAGTTGGGCGCAACAGGCACAACAAGAGACTCGGCACCCACGACGTCAGCATAGGCTTCAGCGAGCCAGGTCTTGCCGCCACCACTTATCCCGGCCAGGATCACAAACCCTCGCGTCTTCAGTGAGACGTGGTACCGGCGAACTGCGTCCGGCGTGAGGCGCAGTCCCTTTGCGGCGATCTCCTCTTCGAGGATCGCGAGCTGCGGTTCGACGTACCTAGTAATCGCGCTATCTCCGCCGGGCAGCTCGAGCTGCGGAAAACGGCCAGCCAGCTGATCAGCAAACCGATCCGATAGCGCCGAGAAGTAGCCTTGACGGACGCTCCCATCCTTCGTAAACGGATCTTGCTCGGCGATCCGCCACTCGATCGGGATGCTCGCGAGGGGAATGGCTTCGTCAAGCTCGCGGTAGTCGACCTTGACGAGCCAGCCGTCTCCTCCTTGCCAGTTATCGTTCGGTCCAGCTGGATTGGGAGCATCTACCGCCACTTCGGTGACGGTGCTGACGCCGCGAATGTGACTATCGGCGTAGTGCAACACGATGTCCCCCGCGCGAGCGTCTTCCAAGGCTCGCCAGAACCCGCGGCTCGTCCCGTCCTTTGCCACCTTTGGTGCCCAGAGAACTCCCAGATCGCTCGTTGCTCCGCGAGTGACCCCTTGACAGACCCACCAGACCTTCGTCGTACTGCCGGTTTCGCCACTCAAGTCGCGAACGATAAGCGGATTTGTCTGATTGCTAAGTGCACCCTCGGATAGCGGCTTACCAGGGGCCGAGGCGAGCTCGAGGTGCTTTGTTAGCCACGATCGCTCGATCGGCTGGAAATCTTTGAGCTTGACCCACAGCCCATAGCTCCAATCCTCGTGGTAGTAGCTCGGAATCAGCTGCTCCTCTACGTCCCCCCGTGTCGCGGTTATGCCTTCCAGTTGTACACGCCAGTTTGTGGGCCCGGAGATGAAGACGTACGTAGGCTGGCCTTGACTAAGCTGCTCAGAGATCGTCTCTATGCGCTTGGCCGCGAGCTTCGGACGATCTGGCGAGCCGATTAGACCCCACCAGACAGCGCCGGTTTTATCGGCGACGGAACGGTGCTCCTCCACGGTATTCGCCCCGAACTTCTCAGACCACTTTACAACGAGATGTATGAGCTCTGGAGGAGCCGCTAGTGCGGAGAGGATCCGCGCCGCGGCGTTTGGCTTACCTATTTTACTCAGAGTCCCCTGCTGGCCAAATGCTTCTTGAAGATCTGGATCAAATCGCTCGTAGGCTACCTCGCGCTCGATCCAGTTAACGCTTCGAGTATTGACAGCGTCTAGCTCAAAAAATCGCTCATCCGAGCGATACACGTACGGGCCAGTAATGAGGCCGATCGCGACATGTCGAGGATGCGTACGTAGGGGTAGCACTACGAGGTCGCCCACTGAAACCTCGTGGATGAAACGGTATGGCGAGCTGGCTTGACTCCCGAGCGACGAGGCGCTCTGCTTGCCGTACGTCGTGTTGATCATCGTCTTGATGTCCTCGCGCGACATCTTCGGCGTGAGGGGGCCTAGCTTGCTCCACCCAACTACTGCTATTCCCTCGCTCACGGCGAGCTCCTCTGCCTGGCCCTGTAGCCCAGCTCGGATCAGCCAGACCGGATCGCCGTCATCTGGGCGATTCTCAACCTTGAATCCGAGTGACTCCAGAATCTTGGCGGCCCCCGTCCGTCCACCGGAGAACTTCTCGCTCGTCAGTGGGCCCAGATCGGGGCGGTCGTAGCCATGTGCTGCCCCAACGATCGCCTTAGAGTCGTACACGTTGCCTTCATAGACCAACGAGTAGGCAACGGCGGGACCAAAGCCGTACTTCGACAAGAAAGCCTCTCGACCGAGTGAGTCGAACTCATTGATCGCTTGGATCACGCTCGCATGCGTTATGTCCCTTACCGCCATGCGGTGGAACACTATGGGAAAAGTTCTCGCCGCGGACGTTGGGCGGATTTCCGCCGACGCTGAGCGGACACAGTCCCCCACCGGTTTATGCTGCGGCGATGACGACGTGTGAGCGAATGCTCCTTCTTCTCATCGCTTTGGCGGTAGCTCTTCTGGCTCCCGTTGGGGCCCGCGCTGACTCAGCCTCGAGTCTGGAGGTTGTCGGTAGCGCAGAGCCGCTTGATGCGGGCCTCATCCGCAACGTCGTCCAACCCGCGTTCGAGGCGGCGTTCCCTCAGTACACCCTCGACTATGTTGGAGCCGCGGCAAGGACTTCGGTGTCCAACGCCGAGGCGGGGGCAGGTGGTCCGAGCGTGCTCTTGCTCGATAGCCCGGTGCTGGAGAGCCCGTTGGTCGCAAGCGGCTATTCATACAACGGGCAGCCTTGGAATACGTTCTCGGTGGCAAGGTCGTGGCGCGCTCTGCGATCCGCAAGATCACGATTCGCTGAGCGCACGCTATGGTGGCGAGTCTCGCCAACCGCCTCTCTTCGCCAGGGGTGACTTGCGGCCGCCCCTGGCGCCAGTGCTTACCATTCGAAGGAGTTCGCGTCGCCGGAGTGAACCGTTGTCGTCGATTGGCCAGCAGAGTGTGTGCCGCCGGCTCTGGCGCCGCCAAACGAGTAGCCGGTAGCGCAGTGGCCCGCCCCTGGACATGCCGGCGCGGATAGGTCCGGTGCCGACGGGAACGCCACGGCGCTGGTGCCGGAGGCAGTCGTGACCTCTGCGTTCTTCGCTGCAACGGTGCCCGGCCACCACGCCAGGTACCAACCGTTTGCGACTGTCGCCTGCACAGTGCTCCCATCGCTTCGGTTAATCGTGACCGCGGTGACACCCGGTCCCGTCCGACCGTCGACGAGCGTCAGCGCGTCGCCCGCGGCGTCTCGTGTGCCACCGCCATTGGCCTGGATCTGACCCGCTGCAACGCTGGCGGGGGCCTGCGAGGTGGAGCTGGAGGACATCGAGACCCCATTGCCTTTGAGGCACACGTTGCTGGTCGTCGAGTCGGCGTAGATCGAGGCCGTGTATGGACCGCGCGAGTCGCTCAGAACCGGGCTCCCGAGATCTTCCCCGCAAGCCTGGGCCGCCTGGGCAAGCTGACCCGGTGCCGGAGTGCTCGGCGTCGCCTTCCAGCCGGCGAAAGCCGGCACAGTGCTTGAGCCGACGGTCACGAGCGCTGCAATCGCCGCCGCCGTGCCGGTAGCACCGAGTGCACCGATCACAGGAAGCCTCCTGATTCGGCGCTGGCGGGGGTGGTAATCGATCGCGCGTAGGCGGGCGATCGAGTCTGGATCGAACTGCGCAGCGCGGTGTGAGAAGGCTTCGCGCAGACTCTGTTCGAGTTGATCGGGCATTGCAGTCAGAGCTCCCGTGTTGGGTTGGGTGTTGGATTGGGGACTAGCGCAAGCGCCTCGCGCAGTCGCGCGAGTCCGCGCGAGGCGTTGCTCTTGACGGTCCCCGGCGAGCAGCCGAGGACCTCAGCCGTTTCGGCCTCGGTCAAGTCGTTGAAGTAGCGCAAGACGAGCACAGCCCGTTGACGTGGCGTCAGGAGCGCGAGCGCGTCGAGCAGCTCGGCACGCGTCTCAAACCCGACGAGCAGATCACGAGCAGGTTCGTCGACCACCGCTGTCGTCCCGTCGAGCTCGCTGCGACGCCGGCCGCGGCCACGGGCACCATCGAGGGCCAGGTTGACAAGGATCCGCCGGGCATACGCCCTGCGCTGCGACATCCCTCGCACGCGTGGCCATCGCCGCGCGACCTTGAACAGGCACTCCTGCACGAGATCCTCGGCGTCGCCTGCATCCCAGGTGATCAGGTAGGCCGTCTTCAGCAACTGCTCCAGGTTGCCGGTGACGAACTCGTCAAAGTCTTTCATTACCCCACATAACCCCCGATGAGCCATGGATGGTTCCGTGTTCAGGGCCCGAGTTGCGCTTGCGCCTCTAGACTTTGGTCAACGTTCGTCGGTGGGCTACTCAAGTTGGGCCGTCGCTCTGTCGATCCAGTGCCTACCATGGTCGACGATCGTCAACGGCTGGGGTCTATCATCTCTGCTGCCGGCGCGGCGCTGCTCGCGGTGTCGGTCTTCCTCCCGTGGTACGGAGTCACTCTCACCGCCGGCGGCGTGGCTTCCGCACAGCAGGCGCTCAACAACGTGGCGAGGCAGTACGGAAATACCACCTTTCAGACCCAGGCGAAAGCTATTGGCCTTGGGTTCGGCGCATTCACCGGTCATCAGCTCACCACGCTCAGTGCACACCAGGCATTGAAATATCTCAACGTGATACTTCTGATACTCGCCGCGGTTGCTTTCCTTGTGGCACTGTTGCGGCTCGCGGGTGTCTCAGAGTCGAGTCAGACGGGCGGTGGTCAGATCGCGTTGGTCGGGCTCTTGGCGACTGTCTGTGTTCTGTTTCGGATGGTCGACCGTCCCGCGCCCGTGGAGCAGGTCTTCTCGCTGTCGCTCGGCTGGGGTATCTGGCTTGCGCTTGTAAGCTCTGTGGCGATCGTAATTGGGAGTCTGTGGTCGACTCTCACGAGAAATCCCAATCCCTCCGCCAGCTCACTGACAGCGGCTTGGGATGGACTCTCTGGCTGGACGCCCGACGCTTGACATCGCCCGTACATGTCTATTTCGAACACGGCGGGTGGCCTGGGATTTACTGCGCACACTCCCAATCGTGGAAGGGCGAGAGATCGCCCGCGTTCAAGTCGGCGGCCGCGACTCAGCTCGCCGGCGGCGGTCCCGCGCCGACGGCTTTGGACGCGGTCGCCACTTCGCTGCGGAGCGCCTTCAGCGCGGCGACGTAAATCTCTGAGAACGTCGGGAACGGTTGGATCGTGTCGGCCAGGACACTGAGTGGGATGTGGGCGCGAATCGCAAGCGTGGCCTGCTGCAGCCACTCGCCCGCCTCGGGACCGAGCGCGTAGGCGCCCGTCAGTCGCTCGCCATCGCTGAGGAGCGTCAAAAAGCCGTTGTGCTCGGCGTATGCGCGCGTGTAGGTGGCCGTCTTCGAAACGTCCGACAGTGGGACCATGGCGCTGAAACGCCCGGCGGAAGCGCCTACCGCGGCGGCTTGTGGGTCCGTGTAGACGACCCGCGGGACGGCCTCATAGTTGGCCTTGCGCGGATCGCCGAGGATGTTCGCGGCGACCACCTCGCCCTGATACTTGCCGACGTGTGTCAACGGCCAGAGTCCGTTGACATCGCCGATCGCCCACAGATGCTCTGCCGCGCGCAGGTGCGCGTCGACCGGAACTCCATGCGCGTCCGGCTCGACGCCGACCGTCTCCAGGCCGAGTCCGCGCACGCGCGGACGCCGGCCCGTTGCGACCAGCAGCCGGTCGCCGCGTAGTTCGCGCCCGTCGTCGATCTCGAGGATGTACTCCTCGCCCTCACGTCGCGCGGTGGTTGCGTTCGCGGACAGGACGAGCTCGATGCCCTCGCGGCGCAGGACCTCCCCGAGCGCCTCGCCCAGCGGCGCAGGCTCGCGACCGAGCACGTGCTCGGCCATATCGACTACTACCGCCTCGCCGCCCAGTCGCCGAACGGCCTGCGCCATCTCCACCCCGACCGGTCCGCCGCCAAGGATGAGTAGGCGGCGTGGAATGGTTTTCATGGACGTCGCCTCTCGACTGGTCCAAACCCCGTCAAGCTCTCGCAAGCCCGGCACGGGCGGCACGACCGGATCGGCGCCGTTCGCGAGCACCACATGGTCGGCGGTGTGCCGCACGCCGTCGACCTCGACGACGCCCGGGCCGGCGAGACGCCCGCTACCGCGCAGCAGCTCGATGCCGTGGTCGGCCAGCCAGCGCTCTTGTCCGGCGTCGGAGTAGTCGGAAACCATGAAGTCACGCCAGGCAAGCGCCGCCTCTACATCGACCTCCGCACTTGCGGTGGCCTCGCGGGCTCCCTGGACTGCCTCGCCTGGCCGCAGCAGCGTCTTCGATGGAATGCAAGCCCAGTACGAGCACTCACCTCCTACAAGCTCGCGCTCGACGACGGCCACGCGCAGGCCGCCCTCCGCCAGAGCGCCCGCGCAGTGCTCGCCAGGCGACCCGCCGCCGAGCACGATCACGTCATAGTCGCTGCTAATGTCGGGCCTCCCTTCAGCGGCCCGGAAGCCGTGTTTTGATCTCCTGGAGCAGCCAGCCGTTGCCATCCGGATCGCTGAAAGCGGCAAACGAGCCGTAGTCGGCATGTTCTGGGGCCGGCCCGCTCACGCGTCCCTTGCTACCGGCATGATGGAAGATCCCCGTCGTATCGTGGAACAGCTCGCTGACGTCGACGCCACGCGCGACGAGGTCGGCTCGGGCTTGGTCGATGTCATAGACCGTGAGCTGCAGGCCCTCGGAGGAGCCGGGCGTGGCTGAGGTGACTCCCTTGCCAAAGATGATCGAGCAAGCAGAGCCTGGAGGTGTCAGCTGCACCACGCGGTAGCCCTCATCGACAGCGAGGTCGGCGTCCAGCCGCCACCCAAGCGCCTCGTAGAAGCGCTTCGCCCGATCGACGTCCGAGACAGGAACGACCACGACCTCGAGCTTCACCTCCCCGGCCTGCACCGGCGGGCTGCCCGCCGCGCTTGCGCTGCTCTGCTCGACACTGTTCATATCGCCTCCTCTGGTTGGTGGCGCCACAGCAGGCTGTGTATTCTCACTGTCCCCTGCGGCACGAGACGGCGGTCGCACACACTCTCCTTCTCATCCGAGTAGAAGTCAAGGTTCTCGCGCGAGGTAGACGCGCGAGAGGCAGAACCCGGCGTTGGTCCTGCAGTCTGCTCAGGTGACGATCGTGAATTTGAGACTGAGCGTCTTGGAGCTCTGCCTGTTTGCGGCCTTCGCGGTGATCGTGACGGTGTAGCCGCCGGGCTTCAGCTCGCCGCCGGAGAGCTTGCCGGTGAACTTGACTGAGTTCTTGTCTGCCTTGCCGGCGATCGAGATCGTTCCAAGTGTGAGCGTGCAGGATGGCTTTTTGTGGTTCTTGGCACTTTGCGCCACGCACCGGCCCGACACCTTGCGGCCCTTACCGGGCTGGCTGAATGTGAGCTCGATTGCCGCCGTCTCGTTGAGGTTGAACGTAAACGTCGTGCCTAGGGGCGGCTTGTGCTTAGACGTCTTGCCCGACCTGCGCCACTTCGACGCCGACTCGTGGAAATTGGACAGGCTCGGCGTCGTGGTTGGCGGCGGCGGCGACGACGTCGTGGTCGTTGTCGTTATCGGCGTGACTGGCAAGGTCCCGGTGATCGCGGGCGCAACCGTGCTAGTTGGCGGCTGGATCTGAATGGCGCCGATGTCGCACACGCCTGTACCTGTTGGCCTTGGCTCGCCACGCTGGTCGACCACGAGCCGAGCTGACGTCGTGGCATCGATGCAGGCGCCGCCCGCCCCGATCGCCGGGCTCGTGCTAGCAGGCAGCATCGTCTCGGTCGAACCGCCATTGAGGCTGAGCGCTCCGAGTTGCGGCTCGGCATGAAGGTCGCTGACCGCAGTGAATTTGCACTCGCCGGTTGCATCGGACTCCAGGTTGTTGGCGTGCCCGGGCAGGTCTCCGATCGACGCCGATAGGCCCGCGTCGCAGTTATCGACGTTGGTCATGCCAGTGCCGTCTGCGACGATCGTGTCGGTTGCCGCTATCGCGGCTTCCTGGACGTAGATGTTCCCTCCATAGCCCGAGGTTTGGTTGGCGGCGATCGTGTCGCTGGCAAGCGTCGCGGTGGCGCTGATGCTCAAGCCACCGCCGTAACCCTCCACGAACCCCGAGATTTCCCCCTGTGCAGAGTTGCCCACAACGGTCGAGTCCTCAAGCGTGAATTTCGCGGCGCCGTCGGCAATCCCTCCGCCGACGCCAGTCCCGTTCGTTATATAGCCGGCGGTGTCGTTGGCGATTGTGCTCGCGGAGATCGTGACGTTGCCCGTGTCTTGGGAGCCGCTCGGATTAGCGAGATAGACGCCGCCGCCCTCACCCTGTGTCCCGCCGCTGACAAAGCCGCCCGAGCCCGGTGCCGCGATTTGGATCTCATCACCTGCGATCTCGGCATCCGAGATCGTTGCCGCGGTCTCGGCGACGATCCCGCCGCCGGATGCCGGCCCGCCCGTGCCATCGGCAGCTTGGGAGCCGGCGGCGCCACCTCCGGTCCCGCTTTGTGCGACATCGTTTTCGATCGCCGTGCCGCTCAACGTGAGCGTCCCGACCGCCTCCAG
Organism: Solirubrobacteraceae bacterium; assembly: GCA_049588415.1. Classification (GTDB taxonomy): domain Bacteria; phylum Actinomycetota; class Thermoleophilia; order Solirubrobacterales; family Solirubrobacteraceae; genus Palsa-744. The sequence continues at coordinate 260,699 of JBAVYU010000051.1, read as the reverse complement.
ACCGCCCCCGTTGGAGTTGCCGCCGTGGCCGCCTACAAGCCCCGAAGTGTTGTTCGCCGGCTCGCCCCGCCCTCCGATTGCATAGTTGGCCGAGATCGCGCCTCCGGTCACGGTCAGGGTGCCGGCGGAGGCGAACTCGACGCCGCCACCGTCAGCCTCGCCGCCTGCGCCTGGAGTCGCGGAATTGCTGGAACTGGCATCCCCGGCCCGCGCGGCGTTGGTCGAGACGGTCGTGTTCGTCAGCGTCAAAGAGGGTGTGCCCGCACTGTCCACGGCGATCCCTCCGCCCTCGGCTGCTCCCCCTTTTGTCCCAGCCGCCACGCCGCTCGCACCGTAAACATTGTTTTGCGTGACAAGGTCGCCTGAGAGGGTCACGCTCACACCGGACACGCTCGGATCGACGAGGATCCCGGCGCCCTGGGCCGCCACGGCAACCGTGCCCGTCTCATCGCCGCCGGTGATCTCGAGGCCACTGACCGTCACCGAAGAGCCCGCCGTGGCCGGATCGATCTCGAGCACACGGTTACCGCTGCCCGTCTGCTGGTCGATCTCGGTCGCGGAGGAGCCCTGGCCGACTATCACCGTCGACGCTTTCAGATTCAGCTCGCCGTGCGAGAGGTCGTACGTTTGCGCTCCGAGCTGGATCGTCGATCCAGGGCTTGCATTGGCCGCCGCCACCGCGTCGCGCAGGCCGCACGTCGTCGCCGCGTTGCCCGTGCAGTTCGCCGCGTTGCCGCTGACGTCATCGGTCGTCGTCGTCACCGTGAACGTCGTGGCGGCTTGTGCCGCCGCCACCGGCATGAGCCCCAACATCGCCGCTGTCGCCATCAACAAGCCCCATCGCCGCATGGCGGACCCCAGTTTTCCGTTGGTTTCAGAGCGCATCGTCACGCTATCGGCGTCGAATCACATCACCTCGACCGGCGAGCGCGCTCGTGGACAGTTTCCGTTGCGGAGACCGCTGCCTGGTAGCTTCGTTTCGTGCGTGACAGGACATATAAGACGCGACGCCGATGAGTGACTACCCTCGTCCAATGCTCACCGTCGACACGGTCGTCATGACGTGTGAGCCGACGATAAGCATCCTGCTGATACAGCGTGGCAATCCGCCGTTTGCCGGCAACTGGGCGCTACCGGGTGGTTTTGTGGATGAAGGTGAGACCGTGGCGGAGGCCGCGCCGCGCGAGCTGGGGGAGGAGACCGGGCTGCGAGTGAGCCAGTTTGAGATGCTCGGTGTGTATGACACACCCGGCCGGGATCCACGCGGCTGGACCGTCTCGGTGGTCTACCTAGTGAGGATTCCCGCACGCGTTGAGGCGAAGGGCGGCGACGATGCGAGCGATGCGCGTTGGTTTGCCGTGGACGAGCTGCCCGAGCTGGCTTTCGACCATGCCATGATCGTCGCCGACGCGCTCAAGAGAGACTGACGCTCTCGCCGCGGTGGGTCTTGCGCCTGCGCCCACGCGCTCAAACGAGGCTGGCGACCTTGCCTTGCGGCTTGCGAGCGCTGAAGCGAAACGAGCGGCCGCCCTTCTCTACCTGAGGCTCCTGCAGGCCCGCCGCCTCCAATCGCGCGGGCAGCCCATCGGGGCCCACCGGCACGAGTGTGTCGCCGACGTGAAGCAGCTTGAACGCACGGCCTATGCCGAGGCTGTCGGTTCCCGCGAAGACACCCCCGGGTCGCAGGACCCTGGCTACCTCGACCAGAAGCTTGTCTTGAAGCACGGGGGATGGAATGTGGTGGAGCATCGTGAAGCACACCACGCCTGAGAAGCGACCGTCAGGGAACGGCATCGCGGTGGCGTCCGCCTGGACTATCTCAGCGTCGCCGTCGAGGGTTTGCCGCAGATGCTTGCAGTAGCTCTTAGAGAGCTCCACCACCGTCAGGGATCCGGGCCGGCGAGCGAGCACGCGGGTGGTGGCGCCGAACCCGGGCCCGATCTCGAGTACATCCTCGCCAAGATCCACTCCGGCAAGGCCCCACGGCAGCAGCTTGCGCTCCACCGTGCGTGCCCACCAGCCGGACGAGCAGATGACTCCATGTGCGCGGTTCATGTGTTGAGAGTAGCCTGCACACATGCCTGAGAACTCTCCAGCCCTGTACCGTGCCGGTTCCGGCGAGCCATTGCTTCTGTTGCACGGCTTCACCGGCACTTGGCATCACTGGCGTCCCGTGCTCGACGGGCTCGCGGCTCGCTACGAAGTGATCGCGCCTACGCTTGCGGGTCACGACGGCGGGCCTCCGTTCGACGTGAGCGGTCCGCTCACGTTCGCTTCGAGTGCCGATCATCTCGAGCGTCATCTGGACGAAATCGGCGTGGGTACCGCGCACATCGTCGGCAACTCGATGGGTGGCGGCCTTGCGCTGGAACTGGCCAAGCGGGGCCGCGCGCTTTCGGTCGTGGCGCTTGCGCCGGGGGGCGGCTGGGTGGAAGGGGACGGTGAGGCCAAGCGACTCGCTCGCCTGTTCGCGCGTCAACGTCGCATGACACGCCTGAACGCCAGACGTATGCCCCGCGTGATGGGGCGCCCGCGGAGCAGACGCTTGGCCTTGCGCGAGGCGATGCGCCACGGTGAGCTCGTCTCGCCTGCGGAGGCCGTTGAGCTCGCGCTCACCTCGGTTCGCTGTCCGGCCGCGCCTGCCGCGATCGAGGCGCTCCGCGTCGACCGAGGCCTGGCCTTGGGAGATCTCGATCGCATCGCCTGTCCTGTCCTGCTCGCCTCACCCGAGTTCGATCGCATCCTGCCGGCGGAGCGCCACGCCCCGCGCTACAGGCGCGAGATCCCCGGCGTGGAGTCGCGAATGCTTCCCGGCTGTGGCCACGTTCCAATGTGGGATGACACTCAGCTCGTCTTGCGCACGATCGGCGAGTTCGTGGACCGCCATGCCGCGGCGTCGCCTGCGCTTGCGGGCGTCGTTCAACTCGCGTAAGCGGTTCTGCCGGCCGGCGAACACAAGCCCGCTGGCTCGGCACCGGCGTCGAATCGTCCAGTGCCCAAAGCTCTAGAGCAATTCGGCTATGCGCCCGGCGGCCTTGGCGGCGCCGTCTGTCTCCACATCGCGGTAGTCCACCTCGCGCCCGATCTCCTGGGCTATGGCCGCCGCGATCAGCTCGGGCGGAGAGTCGTCGTAGTCCATGCGCCTGCCCGCGCCATAGCGTTCGAGTCGATGGCGGACATGGAAGTTCTGCTCGAAGTGGTGGCGCAGCGGGAAGTAGAGGAACGGTCGCTTCTGCGCCGTCAGCTCCATCGAGGTGGTCAGGCCACCCTGCGCCACCGCCAGGTCGCAGGCGGCCAGGTGGCGGTAGAGGTTGTGCACGTAGGGGACCACTTCGAGGCCGTCGTGAGTGGGAAGCGACGCCGGATCGATGCGGGGGCCGGCAACGACGATCATGCGCAGATCGGGCACACCTTCCTTGGCCTGCGGGAAGGAGGCGATCACCCGGCGCAGCAGGTCCGCGCCGACGCCCGAGCCGCCGACGGTGACGATGCACACTTGCTCGTCGTCTGAGTAGCCAAGCTCTGCGCGCAGCTTGGTGCGCTCGCCGAGGTCCGCCGGATCGAAGCCGGTTACATACCCAGTGAAGTCGAAGTGGCGCTCGGTCCAGTCACTGATCATTGGCAGCTCCGGGCCAAGCCGCTCGGCAACGACGTCCTCGGGGTTACCCACGAACAGTGCCATGTCGCGCACCCCGGGGTGCTCGGCGATGTGGTCGACCATGTCGGCGTTGTAGTCGGCGGTCAGGTGGCTCTCGCGCGGGTCGGATTCCATCGGCAGGAAGCCCACGAAATCGGTCAGCCACACGAACGGGACCTTCTTCTCGCGCGGATTCTCGTGCAAGTAGTAGTCGAGCTCCCACGCCTCGTCGCCGATCCACAGGTCATAGCGCTGCTCGCGCACGATGTCGTGGAACAGCATGAAGTTGGCCGCCAGGATCTCGTCCATGCGCCGCAACGCATGGAAGCAGTTCAGGTCGTGCTCGGCGGACTCCGACTCGAAGTGCTTGGACTCGTTGGCCAAGTGGCGGCTGGCGGGATGGATGCGCTCGCCCTCGGCTTCCAGGACTCGGGTGACGGGATCCTGGGCGAGCCAGTCGATCTGTAGGTCGGGGTTCCGCGTGCGCAGCTCGCGCGCGATCGCAACGTCGCGTTGGGCGTGCCCGAGACCGATCGGCGAGCAGATGAGGAGCGCGCGCGGGCGACCGTCCGGGCGGAACACGGTTGGGTCGCGTGGCGTGCGTGGGCGCTTGAAGGCGTCCTCCGCGAACTCGCGCAACATCAGGTTGAAGCCGACGGGCTTGCGGGCATGCTGGATGTGTCCGGCGCCTTTGACCGTCACGAACTTGCCTGCGCTGAGACGCGCGAGCGCACGGGCATCGCGCGGTGGCGTGATCATGTCGCGATCGCCGGAGACCACCAGTACCGGGCAGTCCAGGCTTTGCGCAAGCCCGCGCAGCTCCCGCGGTGCGTTGCTGCGGTGGGCGGACTGCTCGTCAAGGACTGTGGCCGCAAGCGTCTCCGCGTCGGTTTCGAGCGCCCAGCTCACGCCGTCTTCGATCGCCTTGGTGGAATGCGGCTCTGGTAGGGCTCTGGAGAGGAACCACTCGGCGAAGGCTGGATAGTCCCGCCGCCAGTAGTCGGCGCTGAAGCGACCCCACCAGCGGTATAGCCGGGGGCTGATCGCCGGTCGTGCGAACGCCCACCAGACGGGCTTGCTGCGCATGGGCCACAGGTGCGACGGGGTATAGGGGAACATCGGGCCGGTGAAGACCGCGCCGAGCATCCGCTCAGGGGCAAGCCGTGCGAGCTCCAGCTGATAGCGGGCGCCCGCGGAGAGGCTGACCGTCACCGCCGACTCCGTGCCGGTCGCGTCCATCACCGCCAGGCAGTCGCGGGCGAACTCAACGACCCTGTAGCGGCGTGGATCTGAAGGACGGTCAGAGCGCCCGTTGCCAAGGCCATCCATCACAAGCACCCGGAAATGACGCGCGAGGTAGGGAATCTGCATCTTCCAGTGACGCGAATGGAACATCGACCAAGTCGGCAGCAGGAAGACCGTCTGCTCGCCCTGGCCGTAGAGCTCGTAGAACAGTCGCTGCCCGTTCCGCTCCACGAAGCCTTCGCTGTCCGGGTAGCGCGCCCGGCTCTGCTCGCCCTCGCGTCCGACGATCCGGTCGGTCCCATCGTCAACTACCGCCGCGACGGTTCCAGTCTGTACCGTCGCGGCGTCGATGGTCGTGTTGCCGGCTCCTGCCTGCCCGGTCACGGTGCTCATGGCCGCGCCTCAAGCACCAGGTTGAAAGGCGTCTCGGCGACTCGGCTCACGCGACTGAAACCGCCTTCGCCCAAGACCTCGGTGAGGCGCTGCTCGCCGGCCTGGGCGCCGAGCGCCAAGCCGACCTCCTGGCTCAGCGAGGCGGGCGTGCAGAGCATCGTCGAGCCGCCGTAGAAGATGCGCCCGACGGGGTTGAGGTTCTCCTCGATCGCATCTCCCGCCAGGGGCTCGACCACCATCCACGTCCCGTCCTCGGCGAGCTGCTCGCGCACGTGAGACGTGGCGCCCACCGGGTCGCCCATATCGTGCAGCGCATCGAACACGCACACCAGGTCGAACGGCCCACCGCCGAAGTCCTTGGCGGAGGCGACCTCGAAGCTCACGCGATCTGAGACCCCGGCGCGCTCGGCAGCGGCGCGGGCGGCCTGCACCGAGCCCTCGTGGTAGTCCGATCCGACGAACTGGGAGGCCGGGAACGCCTTGGCCATCAGGATCGTCGAAGCGCCGTGGCCGCAGCCGATGTCAGCGACGCGGGCGCCGGCCGCGAGCTTGTCGAGCACGCCGTCGAGCGCCGGCAGCCAGGCGTCCACCAGGTTTGCCAGATAGCCGGGCCTGAAGAAGCGCTCGGTGCCGGTGAACAGGTCGTGATGGTGCTCGTGCCAGCCAAAGCCCTCGCCCGAGCGGAAGCGCTCGGCGATCTGCGCCTCGTCCTTGACGGTGGCCGCCACCAGCTGAAAGGCGCCCGGGATGAAAGCGGGGCTGTTTTCGTCGGCAAGCGCCATCGCCTGCTCGGGCGGCAGCCTGAAGGTGCCCGTTGCCGCGTCGTACTCGACGTAGCCGCTGGCCGCCTGCTGGCACAGCCACTCGCGGATGTAGCGCTCGTGACAGTCGGTGCGCTCGGCCAATTCCTTTGAGGTGACCGGCTCGCTGTCGGCCATCGCCTTGTACAGGCCGAGCTTGTCACCGATCAGAACCAGCGGCGTGGTGATCGCCGCGCCCAGGTCGCCTACGAACTGGCCCATGAACTCTTCGAGCTTTGCTTCGTCTATTTCCATTGCGCTCATCGTGCTTTCCTCCGATTGGTCGATTTGGGGGATGTCTTGTTGTTGTTCCCGGTCTTGCACTTCTCCAGCGAGCTGAGCCATGCGTCAATCGCGGTGAGCAAAGCCTCATGACCGCGGTCGAAGCCGAGCAGCCGCTCGAACAAGAGGCCTTGGTTGAACTGCGCGACCAGCGCCGCCCAGCTCTCGGCCGAGAACGGGCTGTCGCCCAGGTCGTACTCCTTCATTGCCTGGGCGAGCGCGTCACGAAGCACGGTGCGCCAACTGTCGGCGACGCCTTGCACACGCTCGCGCAGCTCGGGCTTGTTCCAGGCGAGCGCCTGCAGCTCCGCCCAGATCTTGGGGTAGCCAGAAGCGAGGTCCTCGTCGATGAAGGCCATCGCCTTGCGCCACTTCTCGATGAAGGGCGCCTCGCTGCCATACATCGCGCGCTGACGCTCGAGGATGCGCGCGGTGAACCGCTCCAGCGTCTGCACCAGCAGCTCGTCGACCGAGCCGAAGTAGTAGTGCACGAGGCCATGGTTCTGCTCCGCCTCGCGGGCGAGTTGGCGGGTGGAGATACCCGCCGCGCCCTCTCTGATCAGCAGTCGCTCGGCCGCGTCCAGGAACGCCTCGACGTTGACCTCCCTGATCGAGCTGGGGGCCGCCTCGGTGGCGGCATCGCTGGTTACGGGTGACTTAGTCATATGACTAAGTCGATCATCTAAGCAGCATCCCGCGCAGCTGTCAAGCGGTGGCCAAGATCCCGTGCTTCTGTGAAGCGCTGGCCAAGATTCCGTGCGGCCGGCAAGCGCTGGCGCCATCGACAACGGCACTCGCTAGAGCGGCGCGCACGGGAAGCGCGTAGAACGATTCGATGTCGGAGTCGTACATGTACGACTCCGCCGGTCGGTACATGTACCGACCGGGCCATCACCGCATGCGGCGATGGCTTTACGTGAAGTAGTTAAGTCAGACCGTTTGCGGTCAGACTGGGGACTGCGGGTGAGCTTCAGCCCAGCGCACGATCTCCGCCGAGCTAGAGATGACCTCACCGTCGTCGAGCACGAGGACCGGCACCGCTCGCTGGCCGCTGAGGCGCTCGATCTCGGTGCGGTCCTCGGCGCGTTTGGGCAGCGTCCAGAACTTCAACATTCCGCCTTTGACCTGCTTGTGCTCGTACTCGTAGCCGGCTCTGTCGAGAGCTTTTGCCGCCCTCCCGCACGGGTGGGCAAACGGAGCAGGAACGTCACCCAGCGCCTTGCCGACCTCGCACGTGTACAGAACCACCGGCCAACCTACCTGCGTCGGGCCGTTGGCTCCAGAGCGGGATTGGCCCAGCCGGCGTCGGTCGGGTTGACCGTCTGCCCGGGCGCCACGATCTCGTCGATGCGATCGAGCACGGTCGCGTCCAGCTCGACATCGGCCGCGCCCAACTGCGACTCCAGGTGCTCGAGCGTGCGCGGCCCGATGATCGCGGCGGTCACCGCCGGATGGCGGATCACGAACGCCAAGGCCATGTGGATCAGTGAGATGCCGGTCTCCTCAGCGAGCTTGCCCAGCGCGTCGGCGGCCTCAAGCTTTGCCTGGTTGGCCGGGATCGACAGGTCATAGCGCTGGGGGATCAGGGCCGAGCGGCGTGAGCTGAGATCGTCGGCGCCCTTGCGCCAGCGCCCCGACAGCCAACCACCGGCCAACGGGCTCCAGGGGATCACGCCCATGCCGAATTCGCGACACGTAGGCAGCACGTCCGTCTCGATCCCGCGCGCCAAGATCGAATAGGGAGGCTGCTCGCACACGAAGCGCGCATGGTCCCTGTCGCGGGCGACCCACTGCGCCTTGACGATCTGCGCCGCCGGGTAGGTGGAGGAGCCGATGTAGCGCACCTTGCCCTGTGCCACCAGGTCGCTGAGTGCGCCAAGCGTCTCATCGTGGTCTGTCCAAGGATCCCAGCGGTGGACTTGGTAGAGGTCGATCCAATCGGTCTGCAACCGCTTCAGCGAAGCCTCGACCTCGCGGAAGATCCAGCGCCGCGAGTTGCCCGCCTCGTTGGAATCGTCGCCCATCGTGCCGTGGAACTTGGTGGCCAGCACCACGTTCTCGCGCTTGCCGCCCGCCAGCGCCTTGCCCACGATCTGCTCGGACTCCCCGCGCGAGTACACGTCCGCGGTGTCAATGAAGTTGATCCCCGCGTCCAGTGCCTTATGGATGATCTTGATCGAAGCGTCGTGGTCGGTCTCACCCCAAGCGCCGAACATCATCGCGCCGAGGCAAAGCGGGCTGACGCGTACACCGGTGCGGCCAAGCGTTCGCTGCTGCATGTCCACACCGTAGCGCCACTCGCTTGCCCGGGCCTTCTCGGCCGCACAGGCGTTATTCCACTGTGAGTGTCGCTTTCATGCCCTTGGCCGCGTGGCCCGGGAGCGAGCAGAACAGGGTGTAGCTGCCCGGCTTGAGGTTGACCGTCAAGCTCAGGTGGTCGTTCGACGGCGTGTTCGGGAGCGAGCCGACCACTTCTCCTTCGCTGCCTTCGGCGGCATTCAAGTTGTGTTCGTCCTGGCCATGGTTGACGAATTCGATGATCGTCTTGCCGGCTGGAACGTTCGAGCGTGAGAGCACGAACCGAAAGCCTTCGCTGTCTTCGGCTGTGACCTCCACATGAGCGGGCGCCGGTGGCGCCGGGGATTTGGCGCTCAGCGCTTCTTCTGAGCCGTTAGGGCCCGATGGGCTGGAACCGGCGGTCGATCCAGGCGTGGACGCCGCCGGGGCGGCCAATCCTGGCGTGCCCTGAGCGTGAGTCTGACTTTGACCCCCGGCGACCGGCGTGAACTGCTTTGTGTGCTTGTGCTCCCGGTGCTTGTGCCGTGAGGCCTTCTTCGAAGGCGCCTGGCAGCGGTGGCGTTTGTTGTGATGGCACGCCCGCCTCGCGGCCGCAGGCCGATGCCGCTGAGTGCGAGAAGGCGCAGCAAAAGCGATCGCTACAGAGGCGCCGCACGCGGCGCACAAGGCGCCCAGGAGAAGCATTGATCGCCAAGCGCCCCGCATCCCTCAGCTCACCAACACAGGTCGCTGGAAGGACGACGCTTCGGGGATGACCAGACCCGCTTCGGTTTCAAACCACTGCTCCAGCAGAGAGCAGTACATCGCCCTGAAGTCTGAGGTGTTGAGCAGGTTTTCGTTGACGTCCAGTTTGCTCAGGCCCGGGAATTCACCCACCATTTTTCCAGCCGCACGGCTACCGATCAGAAAAGCCAGGCCGCCCGCACCGTGGTCGGTGCCCGACCCGTTTTCCTGCGGGCGGCGTCCAAACTCAGACCACAGTTGGATCAAGACCCGCTGGTCCAGTTTGCGCGCTTCCAGGTCGCGCTGAAACGCGACCAGAGCGCTCACCGTTTGTTCGAGGTTCGTGCTTAGCGTGCTGGCCTCGTCTGAATGTGTGTCATAGGAGCCGACCGCGTTCAGCGAGGCGCACTTGATCGGCATCCCCGTGTGCAACATCGCGGCGAGTACCGCCAGTCTTTCGGCGAAGTCCCCGCTTGGGTAGGTGACGGGAGATTTATCGCCCGATTCCTTCTCGGACTGCACGAAGCCGGCCATCTTTTCGAGAACCAGGCCCGTGTCATAGGAAGCGGCGCGAGCTTGAGCGTAAGCGGGCGAGGGAGCGGACAGGGCGCCCAAGGCGCCAAAGGTTTCAAGCGCAGGTCCGCTCACCGGGTCGCCCAGGCCGTTGGCCCACATGGTGTAGTCGACGGGCGAAGAGACCGCCGCCACAGGCATCTTCGCGGTGGCGAGCGCCGGCGCCAGCGAGTAGTCGAGCGAAAGTCCCTGCAGTGGGTTGTGCGGTTCGCCGACCAAATCCAAGTAGCGACCCATCCAGCCCGAGCGAGTTTGTGCGTCAAGCTGGCCGACCTCCCAGTAGTGGCGGCTTGTGAAGTGGCTCTCGTCGGCCGGCTGGTATCCGATCGCCGGGAAGGTCGTGACCTTGCCTTCTTCGTGCAGTTCGGCCAAGCCCGTTGCCGCTGGATGCCACATCAGGCTCGTGTCCTCGCCGAAGGGCTTGCCCGTCCCTTCTGCGAGGCCCAGTGTGGGGCGCAGTTCCCTGTACTTGGTTTCCCCTACCGGCGCGAGCACCGACAGCGCATCCCAGCCGCCTTCCATGAAGATCGAGACGAGCACCGGTTCTTCTTTGCCGCCGGCGGCCATAGCCTGGGCAATGCCCTCTTCGAAATGGCGCGGGCCGAGCATCGAGGCGCCATAGACCGACAGGGCCGCTCCGGCTGAGCGCAGCAGGAACGTGCGCCGGTCAAGGCCCGTGCCCGCCGGCAGCGGCATTCCCGGCTCGATCCCCGGCAGCCCCTTGCCGGCAGCTGCGGCGCCGCGACGCAAGAACTGCGAGCGGGTGAAGTCGTTGCACGAGCAGCTCTTGGCCACGGTCAGCTCCCTCTCGCAGTGGAGGTTCGTCTGGACCTGTCGGTTTGCCTGGACACGTCAGCTCACCTGCATATCCGGGGCGGTGGCGATCAGCATGCGTAGCGCGTTCTGACGCATCGCCCTGAAGGGACTCTGCTCCCAGTCGGCGAGCGGTTGCTTCAAACAGGATTGGGAGAAGGCGGCGATGCACTGCTCCGATTCCTCGGAGAGCGGAGGGTTAGCCCAGTAGGCGAGCGCGTTGGCGAGCGCTGTGGTTGGATCCTCGGTTTCACTGTATTGCGTTTCTCCTGTTTTGGGCCACGGGTTCGGGTAGGTCTCCGAGGTCACATAGCTGGCCATTTCCCAGCGCGCCTTAGCGGTCGACGTGTCAAGCCAGCGGGTGAAATCCCAGCCGGACACATTGGGGGGATAGAAGAGTTGCTGGCCTGCATTGGCCGACAGCCACGTCCAAGACGTCGTATCGATCGGGCGGCCGATCGCGCGCAACAGGCCCGCGTTGTAGACGACCGGTGGTGTCACCAGCTCGGGGCCTTCGTAGAAGTCGGGGTGCTGCAATATCGCCTCGACTACGGCTCCGATGCTGTAGTTCGAGCCCACATACAGGCCTTGCAACGATGCGAGCGTGGCTTCGTCAGGTGGGCTTGGAATGAAATAGCCCCACAGCTTGGTGACGAAGAAGGAGGCATGCAATGGGTGTTCGACGCACAGGCGCACGGCGTCTTCCCAACTCCAATTGCCAGTCTTGCCGAACACGGTCTTTTCGTGTTTGTCGTGGCGGGCGGTATCGAATTCGAATTCGTGCAGGCCTTCCTGCGAGGACCATTCCGCCGTCCATCCCGTCAGCGCGCGGGCCATTTCACGCACGTCGTCCTCGGTGTACGCGCCGCGGTCGGCGCCCAAGGAGAACAGCTCCATCATCTCGCGGGCGTAGTTCTCGTTCGGTTCGCTCTTCTCGTTGTAGATCCCGTCGAGGAACACAAGCATCGCCGGGTTCGACGTGACGGCCATGAACAGGTCGTGAAAGCTGCCGAGCGCCATGCTGCGAAAGAGTTCGTTCTGCTCAAGCATCATCCGCTGGCTGTTCACCTTTTCGTTGGAGTTGGCAAACCAGTCGTGCCAGATGAAAGTCATACGCTCGATCAGCTGTTGGTCGGAGCGCACCATGCGATCCAGCCACCAGCAGTGGTCTTGACCCCAGGCGTTGTCTGGATCCAGGGGATCGCCATCTTCGTCGACCGGTTCCGGGCCGGTGAGCGTCGCCGCGCCGGAGGGGCGGGTGAGGCCGAAGACGACATCCCGCAGGGGCTGTCCTGTCAGCGCCTCGGCTTGACCGGGCGTCGGTCCAAACCCGGCGCGCCAAAGCAAACGCTGGGCTTGTCCGAGGGCGATCGGCGGAGAGCCAATCGACGGAGGCGGCGCGGGGGAGGGCGCTGGTGGAGACGCCGAGGCAACCGGCAGGGCGATCCCGATCGTTCCGTGCGCCGCCGAGCGATGCACAGGCTTGCGGTGCTTGTGCTTCTTCGGCTTGTGCTTGCGCTTGTGGTGCTTGGCGTGCTTCGCCGCGTGCTTCGCGTGCTCTTTGGCGCGTTTTCGCTGCTCTTCGCGACCGGCGTGTGAGCCGGCGGGCTGTCCTGCCCGTTTCTTGGTCTGAAAGATCGTCGTCATCGAGCCGTCGGCGCCCCGCGGATCAGGCCTCAGCAGTGCTTCGACCGGGATGGTCCGACGTCGCTGCCTTGTGGCGTGTGATCGACGGATGTCCTAGGGCTGGCCGCTCAAGTAGCCACTGGTCTGGGAGTAGCGGCCTCGATACTGTGGGCCAAATGACAAGCCCTTCCGCCGGCTTCCGTGCGATTCGCGCTTCGATCGTCGGGACCGTCCAGGGCGTCGGCTTTCGCGAGGCCGTGCGCGCCTTGGCGGTCCGGTTGGGCGTGACGGGTTGGATACGCAACGCCGATGACGGCACTGTGATCGTCCATGCCGAGGGTCCCTCCGAAGGCATGGACGCGTTCCTCGTCTTCCTGCATGAGGGACCGTCCCTCGCCGAAGTGCAACGAGTCGAGTCCGAAGAGGTCAAGGTCGAGGGCCACGAGCAGTTTGCGATCCGCGGTCTCAGCGCGGGGGTGTTCGTCGTCCAGGAGCACCAGGCAACCGCTCACCACTTCGATCTGCGCTTGGAGGTCGGTGGCGCGATGCGCTCCTGGGCGGTCCCCAAGGGTCCTTCGCTCGATCCGTCGGTCAAGCGTCTGGCGGTTCAGGTCGAGGACCACAGCCTGGCCTACAACTCGTTCGAGGGCCCAACCGACGGCGGCGCTGTGATCGTCTGGGATCGCGGCCACTACGAGCAGGGTGGCCGTGTCGCCTGGCCCGAGGCCCTGGACCGCGGTCATGCGGTGTTCGTCCTGCACGGCGAGAAGCTCCGTGGCGGCTTCGCCCTGCAGCGCACGCGCCCAGGAGCAAAGCCACAATGGCTCCTGCTCAAGCGCCGCGACGAGTTTGCGCGCGCCGGATTCGATGTCGTGGTAGAGCGGCCGAACTCGGTGATCAGCGGCCGGACTTTGGGGCAGGTTCTGCCGGAGTAGCACTCGCAGTAGGTTGATTCCTGCTCGCCGGACTTTCATCCCATTGGCCAGTCGGATCCTGATCCTCAAGACTCTCGGTGCGTGATCCGATTAGTCATATGTGCCCAGGGCTCTCGACGACAACGAGCGGCGTGTCCTCCGACTCAAGACTCGAAAGGCGGTGCTTGAGGCGCTGAAGGCACTCGGGGGCGAAGCTCAACGGCGCGAGATCCTTGCGTGGGCCTCATCGCACGGAGGATTCACCGAACGGGAGCGTACAGCGCCCGCGCCGGCAAAAGCTGAGCACAAGTACTCAAACGCCGTCGATCATCAGCTCGCGTGGGTGCTCACCAATCTCAAGAGCCAAGGTTTGGTCACGAACCCAAAGTGGAGTACGTGGTGCCTGGTCTCTACAACAAAGGCGAAGGCGGGGCCCCGTGCTCCTAATGTGCCGAGTCCCGAGCGGCTCCTCGAGCTGCGCAACATGCCTTACCGCCTCTACCTGAGGACACCTGAGTGGAGGCGCGTGCGTGACGCGGCTCTGCAAGAAAACGGTTACGCCTGTTCGCTGGACGTCAGTCACAAAGAGGGACTCGAGGTACACCATCGCAGCTATGAAAACCGCGGCGCCGAGCGTCCAAACGACTTGATCGTCCTGTGTCGGGCATGCCATCGACTGCATCACGCCGAGTACGGGTTGCCGCGAGCCGCGCATCCTTCGCAGTCCTCACCGGGCCCGACGGGGGAGGGCCGCTTGGCGCCTGTGTCACCCTCAGACCACGGCAACACTTCACGCCGTCAATCCTCGTTTCGACAGGCGCTTGGCAAGTTCGTTCGCGCTCAGATCACAGAGTAATCGTCCGGTCTAATGGCCTCCTTGGGCAAGCTCACCGATCGATCGTTGACATGTTGGCGTAGCGGTCACCTGCCGTGACACCAGCAGGAGCCGCCTCCTCGATTCGAGCGAGATCCTCCTCGGACAGCTCGATCTCGGTCGCGGTGACGTTCTCTTCGAGATAGGTGCGACGCTTGGTGCCGGGGATGGGCACGATGTCCTCGCCACGGCTGAGCACCCAGGCGAGCGCTAGCTGGCCGGCCGTGACCTGCTTCTCACCGGCGATCTGCTCGATGCGCTCGACCAGTTCCAGGTTCTTTTGGAAGTTCTCGCCTTGGAAACGGGGATGGTGGCGGCGGAAGTCGTCCTCGGGCAAGTCCTCTGGTTTCTTGTACTTGCCCGACAGGAAGCCGCGTCCAAGCGGCGAGTAGGCGACGAAGCCGATCTCTAGCTCGCGTACCGTCGGCAGGATCTGATCCTCAGGGTCTCGCGTCCACAGGGAGTACTCGGTCTGCAAGGCGGAGATCGGGTGAACCGCGTGTGCGCGGCGGATCGTTTGTGGTGAGGCCTCGGACAGTCCGAGGTAGCGTACCTTGCCCTCCGCCACCAGTTCGGCCATCGCGCCGACAGTGTCCTCGATCGGAACGGTCTGATCGACACGGTGCTGGTAATAGAGGTCGATGTGCTCCACCCCTAGGCGCCGCAAGGAGGCTTCGCAAGCTGAGCGCACATACTCGGGCTTGCCGTTGATGCCCACCCAACTGCCGTCCTCTTTGCGCTCGTTGCCGAACTTGGTGGCCAGGACCACCTGCTCGCGCCGGTCGGAGATCGCGCGGCTGACGAGCTTCTCGTTGGTGAACGGACCGTACATGTCGGCTGTGTCCAGGAAGCTCACGCCCAACTCCAGCGCGCGGTGAATCGTGGCGATCGCCTCGTCCTCATCAGATCGGCCGTAGAACTCCGACATGCCCATGCAGCCGAGTCCCTCCTCGGATACTTGCAGTCCCTGGCTTCCAAGCGTACGTGTCTTCATGTCCTGGCTCCTTCTCTTGTGTGTCCGTGACGCTCGCCGGCTCTCTGCCCGATCTGGCGCGTGCGAATCGCCTTCACACGTTATCGACCGTCAATCGATGACTGTAGGATTGAGCTTTGTTCGTAGGGCCAGGTAGCGAGCACTTTGAAGTGAACACTGTCGCCGCCACTTCCGCCATTCCCCGCTCCGCGAATCGTCGCCTGGGAGTGACCTTTGGCGGGCTGATGCTCGTGATGCTGCTGGCGGCGCTCGATTCGACGATCGTCGCGACGGCTTTGCCGACGATCGTGGGGGATCTTGGCGGGCTGGAGCGCTTGTCTTGGGTCACGAGCGCCTACCTGTTGGCGCAGACGGCGGTCACCCCCTTGTACGGCAAGCTCGGCGATCAATTGGGACGCAAGCGGGTCCTGCAGAGCGCTGTCGTGCTGTTCTTGTTGGGCTCGGCGTTGTGTGGCCTATCTCAATCGATGACCGAGCTGATCGCCTTCCGGGCGGTGCAGGGTCTCGGCGCGGGCGGCCTGATCGTGCTGGTGCAGGCAACGGTTGGGGACATTGTCACTCCACGCGAGCGCGGGCGCTACCAGGGCCTGTTCGGTGCGGTATTCGGTTTGGCGAGCGTCGCCGGTCCCCTGCTTGGGGGAGTGATCGTCGAGCACCTCTCCTGGCGCTGGATCTTTTATGTAAACCTGCCGATCGGCCTGCTTGCGTTGGGAGTGATCGCGGCCACCCTGCCTGCGACGAGCGTGCGCAGCCGGCCCGCAATCGACTATCTCGGTGCGGGCGTGCTCGCAGCGGCGCTCAGCGCGATCGTGTTGGTCGCCAGCCTCGGCGGCACTACGTGGGCGTGGGGCTCGGGGGAGACGATCCTGGTGGCGATCGTCGGGGTGGCCTTGATCGGTGTTTTCTTGGCTGTCGAGCGTCGGGCGCGTGAGCCGGTCCTGCCGATCGCGGTCCTGAGCGACGAGGTGTTTCGCATCGCCGGCTTGCTCTCCTTGATCGTCGGCTTCGCCTTGTTCGGGTCGGTCACGTTTCTGCCGCTGTTCTTTCAGACCGTGTTTCACTCAAGTCCGACGGGGGCGGGCCTGCGCCTGATCCCGTTGATGGGCGGCTTGGTGCTCACGTCGGTCGTCTCCGGCCGAGTTATCTCTCGTACCGGCCACTACCGGATATTCCCGATCGCGGGCACGGCGACGATGACGGTCGGCCTGCTGCTGCTCTCGCGCTTGGACGTCGGCACGAGCTCGATCGCGGCCGACGCCTACCTGCTCGTGTTGGGATTGGGCTTGGGGATGGTCATGCAGGTGCTGGTCTTGGCGGTCCAGAATGCGGTCGACTATTCGGTTCTCGGCGCGGCCACCTCCGGTGTGACGCTGGCGCGCGGCATCGGCGGCTCGATCGGCGCGGCCGTGTTCGGGACGATCTTCTCCAGTCGCTTGCGCAGCGAGCTGCACGACGTGCTGAGCGGCGCACTCGGAGCTCAAGTCTCCGGTGGCGCCCGTCTCACCGGCGCCCAGGTGGCGAGTCTGCCGGCAGCGGCCAGACTCGCCTATGAGAACGCCTATGTCCACGCTCTAAGACCGGTGTTCCTTGTCGCGGCCGGCGTCGGTGCGATCGGGTTCGTCTTGGCCCTGCGCTTGCGCGAGCGCCCCTTGCGCGCGACCGCGTCCACCAGCCAGGGCTTGGACGACGCGTTGGCGGCGCCCAAGAGCCCCAGTTCGCTGGCCGAACTGGACCGCGCACTCAGCGTGCTGGTGAGTCGCGAGGACAGGCGCGCCTTCAACGAGCGGGTGGGAGCGCGCGCCAGTGTGGATCTCAGCTCCGGAGCGATCTGGGCGCTTGCGCGCTTCGACAGCTATGGGATCGAGGGGACGCGCGACATGGCCCAAGAGCAAGCGGTCGAGGACGAGCGCGTGGTCGCGGTCGAAGCGGAGCTGCGCGAGCGCGGCCTGGTCGTGGAGGAAGACGGCGAGACACAGCTCTCGCCGGCCGGTCGCGCGATGGCCGACCAGCTGTTGAGCGCCCGTCGCGAGGAGCTGGGCTCGATGCTGGCCGACGACACAACCCAGCGAGTGCCTGAGGTCCAGCAGCTTTTGGAGCAGCTCTGTGTGGAGCTAGCCGGTCAGCGACCGTGAGCCGCGACGTACGCGCCGAAGCTCACGGCGCCCGCACCGGCCGCGACCGCGAGTGGCAGGCCGAGACTGTGCTTCTCAAGTAGGGCTCCCACGAACGCTCCGAGCAGCATCGCCGCCACCGCGGACAGCCGCCGTGCCGAGCCGCCCATCTTGGTTAGGCCGCCGGCCGCCGTATCGGCGGCGATGCCGGTGAGGGTGAGCGTGAGGACGGTGGTTGTCAGGTCGCGCACCGCCAGCTTGCGCACGATCGCGTTGCGCATGCCCATGGCCAAGGCAACGAGCGCGATGATCGCGTAGGCGCTGGCCGAGTAGATCTTCACGTGTGCGGCCCAGGCGACTATCGCAGCGAGTGCCAACAGCGCGATCTCGCTGCCGACCCCAAGCAGGAAGACTCGCTCGTGCCGGCGCGCTATGCCAACGCCAAGGCGTCCGCCGATGCCGGCTCCGAGCAGGAACGCTCCAAGTGAGACCAGCGGCGCCACGACCGGCAACCCGCCGGCGTTTGCCAGGCCGAAGCCGAGCAGCACCACGTTGCCGGTCATGTTCGCGGTGAAGACGTGGCCGAGGCCCAGATAGCTGGCGGCGTCGATCAAGCCCGTGGTGAGCGTGAGCGCCAACAGGACCGGCGGGAGACGACGATCGTCCTTAGGCGAGGGTTTCTTGCCTGGCTCGGTGTGGCCATCCATTGAGTTGACTTCGACGCCGGCGGCGAGAAACCCTTGAGAGGGCGAGAATCGGGCGGGACGAACCGGAAAGGATCGGGCGAGGCAAACAAAGAACGATCGGCAGGGCGGAAGGCGCGGGCACTCCATCTAGGCTTACCGGCTAATGGAGCTCGAAGAGGCGATCAGGACAAGGCGCACCCATAAGGCATTTGGCCCGGAGGCGGTCGAGCCGGAAATGCTGGCGCGACTATTCGAGCTGGCCCGCTGGGCGCCCAACCATCATCTGACGAATCCTTGGCGCTTTCGGGTGCTTGGGCTGGAGACGGTTGCGCGCCTCAAGCAGATCGCCGAGGCCGACAATCCGGGCTCGGGCGGCAAGCTCGACCGAGCTCCCACCCTGATCGTCGCCTCAGCCCACAGCCAGGGAGACGCGGGCGAGCGCCAGGAGGACCTGCTGGCGGCCGCGGTCGCGGCCTACCTGGTGTTGCTCGCGGCACACGGGGCGGGACTTGCCGGCTATTGGCGCACAGTGCCGTTCCTCGACTCGCCCGCCGCCCGCGAGGCGCTCGCGCTGGAGCCCGATGAGCTTCCGATTGGGCTGCTGCATCTCGGTCGCCCTCGCCAAGCACAGCGTGTCCCCGAGCGAGCGCCGGTCTCGGACTTCGTGCACCACCTACCTTGAGCGGCCTCGCCGCCGCCGGAACGTAGACCCAAGCGGCAGGATGACTTGGCAAACGCCGAGAGGCCGCGGCTCACACGTCCTCGAAGCGATGCGATTCGCCGGTCATCTCACGCCGTAGACGCTGCACTCGCCGCAGCTCGCGCACGTCGTCGTCCAGGACTGGAGCGGATGTCGGCTGCTCGCCGCCCAGCAATTCCGGCTCCAGGCGATGGCGCACCAGCTCGCCCGCGATCGCGTCCACACGCTGCGCGCCGGCGCCGGGGCGTGAGCTGACCACACGCTTGAGTGCGCCTCCGCGAAAGAGTAGGCCGACGCCGTCGTCGGCGGCCCAACCGCCGGGAAGCTCGCCCGAGCGCACGTTCGCGAGCCAGACCGGCAAGCGCTCGGGCTCGCCGTCGGCGTGCACGGTCAAGGAGCCTTCCAAGAGCCCCAGGCCCTCCAATGGCTCAGGAGCGCCGCTGGAGCAGGTGACGCCGCCTTCAAACCAGCACATCGCGCCCGCACTGATTCCCGCCAGCACGGTGCCCCTCCGCCACGCCTCGACCAGGATCTCATCCAGCTTGTGTGCACGCCAGATCGCCAAGAGGTTGCGCATCGAGCCGCCGCCCACATAGACGATGTCCTGCTCGAGAACGATCTCCTCCAAGGGGCGCTCCAGGTCTCCGAGGCGAAACAGGGACACGTACTGAGGCGCGCACGGGCGCCCGCCGAAGCGCGCATAGAAAGCGTTGATCTGAGTGGTCGTGTCGCCCGAGGCGGTCGGCAAGAACAGGATGCGAGGCTCCTTGGCTCGGGCGAGCGTGAGCACGTAGTCGTCCAAAAGCGGGTTGGTGGGCTCCATCGTGAAGCCACCTCCGCCCATCGCGAAGATCAGGCGCTGCTCCTCCTCGGATGTGGCGCTCACGCGAGCGCCACTGTCCTTGAGGCAGACCGGCTCGCGGACCGGCCCGCGGATTGGTCCGGTTGCTTGGCGGTGCCGCTCGTCCTACCGCCGCGCTTGGTCGGGTCACCGTGGTCGCCCAGGTATGAGACCTCGAGTGCCGTCTCTCTCACCTGGCCGCCACTGCGCCGCACGTGAAAGGCGCCGCCGCGCTCGCGCGAGCTGACCACACGCTCGAGCTTGGTTCCCTTGAAGTGAAGCGCGACCCCATCGTCGGCCGCGTACCCGGCGCGCATACCCTCGCCCACAAGCGTGTGGTACTCGGCGCGGCGCGCCGGCTCGGCGTCGTAGTGCACACAGTTGGAGTAAGGCAGCAGCCCCAACCCACCTACGCGCCTGGGTGGTCCGTGGAAGGCGCTGAGCGCCTCGGCGAACCAGCACAGCGAGCCGGCCGAGGGCCCGCACAGCACGATTCCGCGCTGCCATGCCTCGAGCAGAACATCGTTCAGGCCGTGCGCGCGCCAAACCCCGAGCATCGAGACGACGTTGCCGCCGCCCACGTAGATCAGGTCCTGGGCGAGCAGGTGCGAGGCGAGATCGTCCTCGACCCCGTGTCCACCTTGGTCGCGGCGGAACATCGAGATGTGGCTGGCCTCGCACAGCGCCGAGAAACGCCGGTAGAAGCGCACCACGTAGTGGTCGGCGTCGCCTGAGGCGGTCGGCAAAAAGCAAACCCGTGGCCTGCGGGCTTTGGTCAACGCGAGGATGTAGTCGTCCAGCAGCGTGCTGTCTTTCTCCATCGAGAAACCGCCGCCTCCAAGGGCCACGATCTGAGGGGTCTTGGTTCGCATCGCCGGCTCCGCTTCTGCGCAAACTGCGGGGATTGAGCTTTCAGTATCACGTTTCGCGAGGCTCGCGCGTATGGACTTGCGCCCAAGATCCGATGGCCGGTTCTCGACATTCATCCAATCGAGGATGTCCCCTGTAAGCTCGACGGATGCTTTCCACCCCAGACGCTCCAGAGCACGTCGACGTTTTGATCGTCGGCGCCGGCCTCTCAGGTATCGGCGCCGCATGTCACCTGCACGCAAACTGTCCCGGCAAGAGCTACGCGATCCTCGAGGCGCGGGAGAGCAGCGGCGGCACTTGGGACCTCTTCAAATATCCGGGCATTCGCTCGGACTCCGATATGTACACGCTCGGCTACTCCTTCCGGCCGTGGAGCGAGCCTAAGTCGATCGCAGACGGTCCTTCGATCCTTCAGTACGTGCGCGAAGTCGCGACCGAGCATGGCGTGGACGAGAAGATTCACTTCAACCATCGCGTCGTGCGGGCCGAGTGGTCGAGCGCCGATGCTCGCTGGAGCGTCGAGGCGATCCGCGGCGGCGAGGGCGAGGCGGGGGAGAGTGTGCGCCTGAGCTGCAACTTCTTGTTCCTGTGCAGCGGCTATTACCGCTACGACGAAGGCTACACGCCGGAGTTTCGCGGTAGCGAGCGTTTCGCCGGACAGATCGTGCATCCCCAGCACTGGGACGAGCAGCTCGACTACTCCGGCAAGCGCGTCGTCGTGATCGGCAGCGGCGCCACGGCGGTCACATTGGTGCCCTCGATGGCCGAGAGCGCCGCGCACGTGACGATGCTGCAGCGCTCACCCACCTACATCGTCTCTCTGCCGGCCGAAGACCCGATTGCCAAGCAGTTGCGCCGCTTCGTGCCGTCCAGGGTGTCCGCGCCGATCTTGCGCTGGAAGAACGTGCTGATGACGATGGCCAGCTTCCAGCTTTCGCGTCGTCGCCCACGCGCGATGAAGGCGCTCCTACGCAAGGGCCTGGAACGCCAGCTTCCCGCCGGCTATGACATCGACCGGCACTTCAGCCCCAGCTACAACCCTTGGGATCAGCGACTGTGCTTGGTGCCCAATGGCGACTTGTTCGAGGCGATCAGCGCCGGCAGCGCTTCAGTCGTGACCGACCGCATCGAGACCTTCACCGAGACAGGCATCAGGCTCGTTTCAGGAGCTGAGATCGAGGCCGACGTGATTGTCACCGCCACCGGCTTGAACCTGCTTGCCTTGGGCGGTTTGCAGTTCTCGGTGGACGGCCAAGAGGTCACCCTGGCCGACACGATGAGCTACAAGGGCATGATGCTCAGCGGCGTTCCCAACATGGCGTTCGCTGTGGGCTACACAAACGCTTCATGGACGCTCAAGGCCGACCTGGTGTGCGAGTACGTCTGCCGTCTGCTCAACCACATGGACGCCGGCGGCTTTGACCTCTGCGCGCCTGTCAAGCGCGATCCCACGGTGCTCGAGCGTCCCTTCATCGACTTCTCCTCCGGCTATGTGCAGCGCTCGATCGAGAATTTCCCCAAGCAGGGCTCAAAGGCGCCGTGGCGCCTGCACCAGAACTATCCGATGGACATTCTCAACCTGCGCTTCGGCTCGGTGGAAGATGAGGCGATGGAGTTCTCCCGCGCGAGCGCCTTGCTCCCGGCGCGGGAGCCTGTCGCGGTCTGAGTCGGCCTTTGGGTCTCGAGTGTTGTGTTCTCTGCTGAGGGGTGACTTGCGCGCGCGTGCGTGCCTGGTACCGAGGTTGTCTTTTAAAGAAGACCGCGCGCGTGCGCAGAGCATCCATGAACGTTGAAGACCCCGCGCACGCACGAGGCAGCCGTGAGCGTTGACTCGGGCCGCCTCATCCTGCGTCCGCTCGCCAACGCCGACGAGGCGGAGCTGCTGCGTATCCATAGGACTCCCGAGGTGGCGTTGTGGTGGGATCTGCCCGACCCCGGGTTTCCGTGGAGCGACGAGCCTGACTCCACCCGCTTCACGATCGAGGTCGACGGCAAGGTCGCCGGCCTGATCCAGTTCGGCGAGGAGCAGACGCCCAAATACCGCCACGCCACGATCGACCTGTTTCTCGATCCGGCTTTGCACGGCCAAGGCATCGGCACCGAGGCGGTCAGGCGCCTGGTAGGCCATCTGATCGAGGAGCGCGGGCACCATCGCGTCACGATCGACCCCGGCGCTGAGAACAAGGCCGCGATCCGCTCCTACGAAAAGGCAGGCTTCAGGCCGGTCGGCGTGATGCGCCAGTATGAGCGCCCGATCGGTGGCGAGCGGTGGCGCGACGGCCTCTTGATGGAGCTGCTGGCCGAGGATCTCTGAGGATCTCGGCCGCAGCGCCGATGAGAAAGTCCACGTTTCACGGTCATAGGTTGGGAAGCTCCGCAACCGCCGATAACCTGCGACCAATGCGAGGACAGACGATGCCACAAGACGACCGTAGCCGCTGGCTTGCCCTGTACGTGCTGTGCGTAGGGGTCTTGATGATCGTGCTCGATGTGACCGTGGTCAACGTCGCCTTGCCTTCGATCCAAGAAGAACTCCACTTCTCCAACTCGAGCCTCGCGTGGGTCGTGAACGCTTACCTGATCGCTTTCGGCGGGCTGCTGCTGCTGGCTGGGCGCTTCGGCGACTTGATGGGGCGCAGCCGCATCTTCCTGCTCGGTGTAGGCCTGTTCACCTTCGCCTCCCTGATGTGCGGGCTGGCCTGGACCCAGACCCTGCTTGTGTGCGCGCGCTTTGTCCAGGGCATCGCCGGCGCAATGACCTCGGCGGTTGTCCTGGGAATGATCGTCACGATGTTCCCCCGTCCGCGCGACCAGGCCAGGGCGATCGGCGTCTACGCTTTCGTGGCCTCGGCCGGCGGATCGGTGGGCCTCTTGGCCGGCGGCGTGCTCACGCAGGCGCTCGACTGGCACTGGATCTTCTTCGTGAACGTGCCGATCGGAATCGCCACAATTCTCTTCGCCAGGCGTCTGATCGATCGCGACGAGGGGATCGGATTCGGCGGAGGCGCCGATATTCCGGGCGCTGCTCTGATCACGAGCGCTCTGATGTTGGGCGTCTACACGATCGTCAAGCCGGCCGCCGAAGACGGCTGGGGCGCCGGCAAAACGCTTGCTCTCGGCGCTCTCTCACTACTGCTCCTCGGAGCGTTTGTGGCGCGCGAGGCGACAGCTCGCAACCCACTTGTGCCGCTGCGCATCTTCCGCTCGCGCAACGTCAGCGGCGCCAACCTGATCCAGGTGTTCTCGGTGGCCGGCATGTTCGGGATGTTCTTTTTGGGCGCGCTCTACATGCGCAAGGTGCTCGGTTATGACGCCTTGGAGATAGGGCTGGCGTTCCTGCCGGTGACGATCATGATGGGGTCGATGTCGATCCGCTTCTCCGAGCCCCTGATCACCCGCTTCGGTGCTCGCACGCTGCTGCCGCCCGGGCTGGCGATGATCGCACTGTCCTTGGCCTTGCTTGCCCTGACGCCGGTTCACGCCAGCTATCTCACCGGGCTGTTGCCCTCAATGCTGCTGCTCGGCACCGGCGCCGGCGTATGCTTCCCGGCCTTGATGGGAGTCGCCATGTCGGGTGCCACACCCAGCGACGCGGGGCTTGCCTCGGGTCTTGTGAACACGACCGCCCAGGTCGGCGGCGCGCTCGGTCTGGCGGTCTTGGCCACATTGTCGGCCTCTCACACCACCAAGTTGCTGGCCCAAGGAAACTCGACGGCGGCGGCGCTCACCGGCGGCTACCAGCTTGCCTTCTGGATCGCGGCGGGACTCGTGGTGGTCGGCATCGTCGTTTCCCTGACCGTTTTGCGGCCGGGGGCCGAACCCGCTCACCAGCCGCATTCCGAAGTCGAGCACGCGCACGACGAGCAGGTTGAGGCGATCGGCGAGCCCGACGCGGGCGAGCCGGCCTATTCGGAGATGCTGTAGGGCGTCGGACAAGCCACTGCTCGGAGTGCGCCTGGTAGGGAGGCGCTGTAGGCGCCTAGGCGGGACAAGGGTCGATTGGCTATAGTTGCTCAATCCAAGCGGGGCAATAAGCCCCGATCAAACGCAGTGTCAGCGCTCGTAGCCTTTGCTCATAGCAATCTCCGCGTTCGCAGCACGCGAAAACAACACGGAGGAACAGCAACATGGCTACAGGAACCGTCAAGTGGTTCAGCGACGACAAGGGTTTCGGTTTCATCACGCCCGACGATCAGTCCAAGGATCTGTTCGTGCATCACTCGGGTATCGCCGGCGACGGCTACCGCTCGCTCAGCGAAGGCGCCAAGGTCACCTATGACGCCGAGGCCGGCGACAAGGGACCGAAGGCAGTCAACGTACAACTGGCCTAGCGCCCGTCGCATTTGGGCTCAAGGAGGAGCCCGCGCCCGACTTGAGTCGGGCGCAAAACCTTTGGAGCAAGGGTGTGCCGGCCCCGCGCACGCGGGTGCCGGCTTATCCTGAGGCCGCTCTGCGGCTGTGCCGGGTCAGCTCCCGCACGAGTCGCTCGACAGTGCGTTCGAGCTGGCCGATGCTGGCCGACTCCACACGACCCACGCCGACCTCGCGGTTGATCCAAGCGTTGATCTCACGGTGGCTGCCCCCGCCGCGCTTTACCAGGTCCGCCACGAGTCGGCGGCGCTCCTCGCGTAGATGGGCGCGACGCTCGAACGCCGCCATCGGCACGGGCTCGGGCGCCGGCTGCTTGGTCGGCTTGGCCTGCTCTCGAGCGCCCGTGGGGGCAGGCCCAAACAGGGTCATTTGGGGCGCCACGTCGGCGCTGAGCGGCACGAACTCCATCGCGGGCGTCGGCTCGCTGGAGCGTCGCTCGCGCGGCTCCTCCAAGCCCTCCTGCTCGGGGCGCTCGCGCAGGGCGTGGCGCAACTCGCTCTCGACCTCCGCGGCGTGTCCGCGCAGGACCGGGTCGGCGGGCAGGTAGACCCAACTCGGATCGGGCGCCCTTCCAGGGATCGTCCTCACGAAGCGCCCCACGATCTGCCTGAAGATCATCGGCGTCTTGGCCGCCGTCGCGTACACGCCGACCCGCAACCGGGGGATGTCCACGCCCTCGGAGACCATGTTCACCGCCACGATCCAAGGCTCGCGCGAAGCCCTGAACGCGGCGAGCTTCTCGGCGGCGCGCGCCTCGGTGTGCAAGACCACAAGCGGCGCTTTGCCGGTCAACTCGCTCAGCAGCTTCGCGATCCGCTTCGCGTGCGTGGCATCGGCGGCGACAGCCAAGGCGCCCGCGTCGCGATGGCCTTGCTCGCGCAGCGCCCGCAGCTTCTCATTGGCCTCTTTGAGGATGCGCGGCAGGCCGTCCGGCAGCTCGGTGGAGATGGCGGTGCGATATCGCCGGCTCGCCTCGCGCGCGGTGAGGACGGTCTCGAAGGAGGACTCGATCACGTCTTCGCCGCTGCGCCACGACAAAGTCCCATCGAAGGTCACAAACGCGACGGGACGGCAGATCCCGTCGGCCACAGCCTGAGCGTAGGTATAGGCGACGTCCGGCTCGGCCACCCCTTCGGCGTCATAGCTCACACCTGGGATCGGAGTCGCGTCTGAGCGAAAGGGGGTGCCCGAGAGCAGCAGCCACCGGGACGCGCGCACGAAAGCCTGTTGGAAGCCGACTCCCCAGGCCAGCTCCTCGCCGAGATGGTGGGCCTCGTCGACGATCACGAGCGTATCCAGCTCGACCTGGGTCGCCCAGCCGCGTGGGTCGCTTGCCACACGCGCATAGGTGACCGCCACGCCGTGAAAGTCGCGCGGAGGCGAGGGGCCTGGCGCGTCAGGCTGTAGTTGCACGCCCAGCTGGGACGCGGCGGCGGCCCACTGGCGGGTGAGCGGCGTGGTGGGGCACAGGACCGCCACACGGCTGACCTCACCGCTGCCGAGCATCCGGCCCGCCAACTCCAAGGCCGGGCGCGTCTTGCCGGCCCCGGGGGCCGCTGAGATCAGGAAAGGTCCGTCTCGCCAACCGTGCAGACGTTCGAGCGCGTCGCGCTGCCAGGCGCGCAGGGATGTCACAGAGGCTTCAGACAAGAGTCCGGCATCCTGGGCTATCGCCCGGACGGATCGCCTGATTTGGCTCAGTCAGTGGCCAGGCGGGGCTGTCGCCGGCGCCGAGTCTGCGACCAGTTGGGTTGACCCGCGGTTCGAGTGCGGCGGCGCGCGCTAGGACCGCGGCGGGTGCGGTGCGTAGCGGTTGTGCAAGATCAGCAGGTTGCCGTCGGGATCGTCGAACACCGCCATGTGACAGACGCCCGTGTCGAAAGTGTCTTGGCCGAAGCTGACGCCGCGCTCTTCCAGGGTCGCTCGTGCGCTCGCCACATCGTCCACGTGCAAGGCGATCCCGCTGCGTATCGGCGCGTGTTGGAGCCCCATCTTCTCGGCGTCGATCACGCTGATCGTCAGATTGCCGGTCTCGAACTCGGCGTAGTTGCGCTCTTCCAGATAGACAGAGCGCTCCAAGCCGAGCGTCTCGCCGTAGAACTCCACCGCTCTCGGCAGATCCTTGGTGGGTAGCGCCACGAAGTCCACCCGCGTGACCATCTCGCTCATCTTCAGGTCTCCTTGCTCTTGGCTTCAGGCGCTCTCGGCCTGCACACGCCCCGACTTTACCGCCTGCATGAGGGCGTCGTAATCGCGTTCGTTCTGGTCGGCGTAGGCCTCTGAGAAGTCCACGATCGCCTGGTCGAAGACCCCGCCGGCTCCGAGATAGGAGGCGATCGCGATGCGGTCACCTGTGCGCGCGTGGGCACGCGCGAGCGTCCACGCGCACAGCGCTCCATAGGAGCGCAGCATCCGATGATCCATTGTCTCGATCTCAATGCTCAGCTTGCCGTCCCATAGCTGACGCACATAGAAGTCGCGCGCCACCCCGTCGACGCCCCTGGCCGGCAGCCAGCCCAAGAGGATGTCACCGGAGGCCTGCATCAGGCGCTGACCCTCGACCACGCGCTGGCCATGGTTTGCGTACTGAGAGGCGCCCGCGAAGGGCTCGAGCACCGAGGCCTGGGCTTCCTTGGCCTGCAACACCAGCGGGTCCTGCTCGTCGCGGCCCATGAACAACAGCACCCACGCGCGTGTGCCGACGCTGCCCACGCCAACCACCTTGCGGGCGATGCTCTGGAAGGTGTAGTCGTTCAGCAGCACGCCGTACTCGTCGGTGAGGCTCGAGCGGTAGTCGACGAGCATCTCCTCAAGGCGCTCGCGCAGCTCCTCCGTCTCCGTCTCGCCCAACAGCTCTCGCACCGGCACGATCAGGGGTGGTTCGCTGACGAAGCGTAGCTGCCCGTCCACCGCTTCAGTGAGCTTGAGCACCGCGCGCGTGCTGTTCTTCGCACGTGCCTTACCCAGGCGCTTTTCCATCTGTTGCAGGCGCTTGCCCTTGACGACCCGCTGTGCGCGCACTACGTTCAGTACGTCCTCGGCGTTGAGGCTCGCGTACCATACATCGAGATTGCTCATCTGGGCGAAGCCTCGCATCGACTGCCTGTATGCCTGTGCGGTCCAAACGAGGATGTCGGCGATCTCCTGGCGGGTCAAATTAAGGTCGCGCCCAGCGACGCACAGACTCACCGCCAGTCGCTTGACGTCCCACTCCCACGGCCCCGGCAGGGTCTCGTCGAAGTCGTTGATGTCGAACAGCATCTCGCGCTCGGGCGAGGCAAAGATGCCGAAGTTCGACAGGTGCGCGTCCCCGCACAACTGCACCCGCAAGCCCGAGGCCGGCGTTTGCGCCAGGTCGGCCGCCATGATCGCCGCTGCGCCTCGGTAGAAAGTAAAGGGGGACACGAGCATGCGCCCGTAGCGGATCGGCACCAGTTCGGCCACACGGCTCTCGGCCTGGCCTTCGAGGATCGCCACGGGGTCCTCGCGGTCCTTCGGCGCTTTCCATTCTGCGTGGGCGGAGCGTGGCGTGTGTGCTCGCGCATCCTTGCCTTCGGCTTCGCGTCGCTTGACGGTCTCGGCGTCGCTCATGTGCTTGGTCCAGGGTCCTCGTGGGTTGGCTGCTCGGGAGGGGTCGCGGGCTTTGGTCCCGGTGAGAGCGGTTGTGTGTCCTGTGTGGAGGCGTCCGTGGCGGGCTCGCCTGGTGGGATGGGGCCTGGGCCGCCCGGTGGGGCGGGACCTGTGCCACTGGACCCTGTGCTCGCCAAAAAGGCCTTTGTGTGCGCATCAGGGAACTCCTTGGCGGTCAGCCGGCGGAGCATCTCGGTGCCGAAGACAGCCAGCACAATGATGATCAGGACCCCGGTAAACGTTTTGGTGGCCACGATCGGCCCCCACCAAAACAGCAGTAGCAGGACGAAGGCGACCGCCCCGAATGTGATGTCCGGGCGGTCGCGCAGATAGGGGGCCATCAGCCGGCGCAGGTGTATGGCCGTATGCGTCGATCCTGCTAGTAGGCCTGCGAGGATCAGCGGGATACCGATCAGAACGGTCGACCACGCGATGTCGGCCAGTACGCTCGTGCCGATCGACCAAGCAGCCTGGGCCGCAGGCCTGACCGCTTCGGTGTTCGCCAGCGAGTCCACGACCTTCGTGCCGATGATCCCGCGGGCCACCACGACCACCAGCCCGGCGCCGATGAAGGCGACACCGACCGCGATCAAGGTCTGGTGACGTCGTCCTCGCGCCAGGTACACCGCGAGCGCGAACAACGCGAACACCAGGAGCGGCAGTATCAGCGCGAGGCTGCGCAACAGGTTAACCGCCTTCTGCATCGTGTTTAGTTGCTTGGAAGTCACGATTCGTAGCTGGGCCACTTTTGGTGGAATCTTTTCGACCAGGCTCGATGGCGCCCCGACCTTTTGCGCGACTTCGCCGAGCATCGGGCGCAGGTCGAGCACGACCGCACCGCCGCCGGGCAGCTTCACGATGCTGCCTTTGTTCTCGATCAAGCGCACGAACTCCGCATGGGTGACCTGGTTGGCCTTGCTCCACAGTTCCTGCACTTGGGGGCGTTCGAGCAGCAGGTTGATGCCCTTCTGCACCACGTCTTTGAGTGCGCCCGCCGCGGGGGCGGCGAGCGGCTTCAGTTCGCTGGGCAGCTCTTTACCCAATTCGCCGGAGACGTCCACGTTGGCGTAAAGCTGTTCGGTGAGGTACACCGACACCGCTTCGCGGATCGGGGGGCTCTCGATCAGCTTTGTGTTCGTCTTCGTCCAGTAGCTGGTGTCGAGCAGCTGCCGGTTTGCCCAAACAGCGAAGATCGCCACTATCCCGAGCACGGTTGCCACGCCGATCAGGGAGCGCACCAGCCAACGGTGTGGATGGGGGAGGGTGGCGTTCATCCGCGCCGGCCTCCGCTTCGCGGCATCCGTTCGTTCAACGTTCGCGAACCGATACGGACGGGGAAGCCCACGCGCCCCAGCCTACGCGGAGGACGCGCGAAGCGGTAACCGTGTAACGCCGATGGGGCTCTACGTGTTTTCACGCAAGTCGGCTCCGGTGGTGGTTGTCATGACTTGGGCCGCTCCGCCGCCGATCGCACGTCGCACGAGCCCTGGTGCGAGGATCCGCAAGATCGCGGCGAGCGCATAAGGTCGTGGCACGTAGCGCTCGGGGCGCCGCTCCACCCCGGTCTGGTAGATCGCCTCGGCGGCCTTCTCGGGGGTAGAGACGATCCAACGGGTGAGCGCCCGACCGGTCAGCTCCGCCTGAGGGAAACCTTCGGTGGAGATGAAGCCGGGCAGCACCAGGCCGACGTGGACGCCGTGGGGTTGCTCCTCGGCACGCAGAGAATCAGACCAGCCGGCGAAGGCGTACTTGGAGGCGCTGTAGGCGCCGGTGCCGGCACGCGCGACGCGCGCGGCGGTGCTGGCCACGTTGACGATCGCGCTGGGCGCGCTGTTCCTCAATATCGGCAACAGCGCCTCGGTCAGACGCAGTTGGGCGTCGAAGTTGATTGCCATTGTGCGCCTCACGTTCTCATAGCCGCCGTCCGCGAATGTGGCGCGCCAGGCGGCGCCCGCGTTGTTGACGAGCAAGTCCAAGCGTCCATGGTGCTCGGCGAGATAAGAGCGAACGCGCTCGGGGGCGTCCTCGTCGAGCAGGTCGACTGCCACGAAGCCGGCGCGCTCTCCCAGGGAGGCGGTCAAGGCACGTAGGCGATCCTCACGACGAGCCACGACCACGACTGCTGCGTCCGGAACGAGCGCAAGCCTCCGTGCCGCGGCCTCTCCGATGCCGCTTGAGGCTCCGGTCACAACAACGACGTAGGGGCGACCGCCGAGCCCGTTGAGGGATGGCTCTGTCATTGACTGCCGCCTCGGTCGACGGTGCGATGCTCGACACCGCCGGCTCCCGCGATCAGGATGTCGTCCACCAGCTCAGGGGCGAACAGGCCGTGACCGACGACTCCGGGCGTGGCCGACAGGCGAGCAGCCAGCGCGCGCGGGTCCTCGACCGGACCGAAGTAGTCGGCGATCAGGTTGCCCTCGGGGCTCGGTGGCGCCTCGCGCAATCTGGCCTGGCCCAGTGCGGCCAGGGTGGTGTGGGCGCCGAAGCGCAGCAGCTCGAGTGGCACGGGCGGTTCCAACTCGGGCACCGCCTTCTCTGCGGAGGCGATCGCCACGAAGCGGCTCGCCGCGGCTGCCACGATCTTCTCGCGTGTGTGTGCGCCGCCGCCGCCCTTCATCAGCCAGCCCTCGGGGTCGATCTGGTCGGCCCCGTCGATTGCGATATCCAGCGGCGCCAGCTCGTCGAGTTCGGCCATTTGCAGGCCGAGTGCGCGCGCGGCCTGCTCGGTGGCCGGCGAGGTTGCCACGCAGCGGATGCTCAGGCGTCGCGCAGCAAGCGCCGGTAGTAGGTGTGCGACGGTTGTGCCGGTGCCCAAACCCACCTTTTGCCCGTCGAGCACCAGTTTGGCCGCGGCTTGGGCGGCCGCTTGCTTGAGGGCTTCGACTCCGCTCAGGGACGCTGGTGCAGGCGCGCGTGTGGATCCCATCGTGTCTGCGAGCCTACAGCGCGCGGGGCTCGCAACGTCACCCGCTCAGGCGACTCGGGGGCTTGCAGCAGAAAGCCTTGAGCCAAGGAGCACCCGAGTTCGCGCACCAAACGTAGCTGGGGCTCACTCTCAACTCCCACCGCGACCGTCTGCAGCCCTGCCGTGCGAGCAAGCGCGATCGAAGCCTCCACGATCGCGCGCTTGTGCCTGTCCTCGGGTAGGCCCGCGATCAGTGTGCGATCGAGCTTGAGCATGTCCAGCGGCAGGCTCAAAGGCAGCGTCAGGCGCGACTCGCCCGAACCGAAGCCGTCCAGCGCGATGCGCACGCCAAGGCTCCTGACATCCCGCAAGGTGGCCTTGGCGCGTTCGGGGTCGCGCAGGATCGCGCTCTCGCGAACCTCGAACCACAAACTTTGCGGGGGCAGGTCGTGGCGTGCCAGCGCTTGCTCGGCTTGATCAGCGAGGTCGAGCTCGGTCAGGCCGCGCGCAGACACGTTGATAGACACCGACACTTCCTCGCCCACACCACGCCATGCCGCCACCTGGGCGCATGCCGTATCGAGCACCCAGTCGCTGATCTGCACGATCAAGCCACTCTCCTGCGCGCGCGCCAAGAAGAGGGCCGGCGCCACTGGATCCCCTTCGGTGGGGTTCCAGCGCACGAGCGCCTCACAGGCGACGGCCTGCCCGCCATCGAGTGGGAACAGGGGTTGATAGGAGAGCGAGAGCTCCTGGTGTGGCAGCGCGTCGCGCAGGCGCCGCTCGATATCCAGGTGGGCAGTCATCTCGCGGCGCAAACTCTCGTCGAACAGTTCCAGGCGATAGCCGCCCGAGCGCTTGGCGCGATACATCGCGACGTCGGCCTCGCGCAACAGCGCCTGCGGGTCGGCTTCCGGGTCGTGGGAGACGGAGACGCCGACGCTGGCCAGCATCGAAACCTCGGCCGAACCGACCGCGAAAGGCTCCTGCAGAGCATGCAACACACGCTCGGCGACGGCGAGCGCCTCGGTGTCGCTCTGCAGGTCCTCCGCCAGCACCACGAACTCGTCGCCGCCGAGGCGGGCCACGGTGTCGCTGTCGCGCATCATCTGCTCCAGGCGTGCGGCGACAGAGATCAACAGGTGGTCTCCGAGCGCGTGACCCAAATTGTCGTTGATCGCCTTGAAGTGGTCGAGGTCGACGAACAGAAGCGCCACCAATCCGCCGCTGCGGTGCAGGCGTGTCAGGGCCTGGTGGGCGCGATCCATCAAGAGCAGGCGGTTGGGCAGCTTGGTCAAAGGGTCATGCAGGGCTTGGCGCTCCAACCACATGCGGTCGGTCACATCCTTGGCTGCCGCGTACCACACAGCGCCATCGCTGCGCGCACTCCACAGCAGCCAGCGCCAAGAGCCGTCGCGATGGCGACAGCGGTTGGTGAAGCTGGCGAGCTGCGCCGTGTGGTCGCGACCGGCCAGCAGCACGGCTGCGGTCTGTTCGAGGTCGTCGGGATGCACCAGCTCTCGCATCGAGCGGGTGAGCAACTCCTCGCGGGTCCACCCCAAGAGCTCCTCCCACGCCGGGTTCAGCAACGAGAGACGCCCGTCGGGCGTGATCGTGGCAAGCAGGTCGCCCGCGCTTTCGAACAGGCGCAGGATCTGCTCTCGCTCAGCTGCAGTAGGGGGCGTGCTTGTCGCCGGGGAAGCTTTGCGGGGATCTGCCGAGGAGTCGTCGCGAGGCCGCTCGGGGGATGTCTCGAACGCGGGGTGCATCTCGGCGATTTCTTCACGCGCGGGCTGGGTGTAACTCACATAGCGTTCTCGGCCGCGTCCCCGCCCGGCCGCACCACATGTTATTCCAATGGACGGATTTTCTAGTTGGCGCTCGCCTGTGCGGTTCTAGGTCCTTCCCCCGTCTCGATCAGTGGAGCTTCAAGCGACCCGTCGCCGCGCAGGAAGCGCCAAATCGACATCAACATCAAGATCGTCATGATTCCCGCGCTGGTGGCACACCACTCGCAGACCGCGTGAATCGAGAACAGCTCGCGATAGGTCAGGTAGGCCGAGAAGCCGAAGCCGGCGAGCGTGAACACGAGCGTGGCGAAACGGCTCGTCTCGGTTTCCCGAACCAGGAGCGAGCCCAGGATCACGATGTAGCCGATCAGGCCCATCAGGGCCACGGGCACGCCGGCGAGCTTGGAATAGATCGAGGTCTGCACCTTGGTGCAGCTTTCTCCGGCAGTGCAGGCCGGCTTGATCCCGGCGTAGTGCACGTAAGTGAGGTAGCTGGCTATCCCCAGTCCTATGACAGCTAGCACGATCATCGCGATGCGGACCGTGCGCCGGCTCATTCTTTCAGGAGCTTTTCTATCGCCGTTTCGAACTGACTGGCGTCCGTGAAGCCGGACACTTCCAGCTTCTTCAGGCCCCCGCCCGTCTTGCCGATCATGAACGACGGGGTGCCCGTGAAGCCATTCTGGTTAGCTGCCTGAGCGTCGGCGATGACTTGGTTGGGATAGGCCGGATCGTTGCGCGCCGAGCTCCATTCGGACGGGTTCAAGCCCGGGATCTGAGAAGCCAAGCCCTGAAGGTAGCTTTCGGTGACGTAGCCGCTGTCCTCTTCTCCCTGCTCGTGGTAGAAGAGCTCCAGGTAGTCCCACATTAGGTTCTGCTTACCGGCGGCCAGCGCCGCGACCTGCTGGGTCTGGAAGGTTTCGCGTTCGTGTGTGGCGGTCTGCATCGAGTGGTACTCGATCTTGACCTTGCCCGTGCGCACGTACTTCTTGATCACGGTGGGCAGGGCGCTAATGGTGAACTGCTTGCAGAATGGGCACTCCAGGTCGCCGAAGTACTGCAGGGTGATCGGAGCGTTGGGGTTGCCCAGGGTGATCGTGTGCTGGGGGATGCCCTGCAGCAGCGACACAACTTCGGTCTGGGCGGTCTTGGCCGCCGGGCTGGTCGGGGCGGGCGCGGCTTTTTTGCCGCTGCCGGTTGCGACCAGGATGATCACGATGATCACTACCACCACGGCGGCGACGCCCCCGAGCTGAATCAATCGCTTGCGCTGCGCGGACTGGGCCGCGTTCGCTTCCTCGATTGCCTTGCGTTCATCTCGCGCCTGTTCGCGGCGCTGCTTGCGGGTCAGATCCGACTCGGGCTCCACTGGGCTCATATCCCAACTTTTGCATACTTCGCCTGAAGATTGCTTAAGGACTTGCTATCGGCGGGCCAAACGGGAGGTCCAGCTTTGTCTCAGACAAGGCGCATAAGGGCGTTCGGCTTAGCGGCGAACCACAGGTCGAACCACAGGCTGTCCCGGTTCCGGGCTTCGGAGCCGAGTGGCGGACGTCCGGACGCCAACAGGCCTCGCGCGCGCGTGCGAGTCTATGCTCGTGGCGTAACGTAGACAGAGACACTGCCCCCGTAGCTCAGCTGGATAGAGCATCGGACTTCTAATCCGAGGGTCCCAGGTTCGAATCCTGGCGGGGGCGCTCGGCCTTGGTCGCAGACCCGGCACGATCCGGTCCAAGGCCTATCGTGCGCGAATGGCCCACACCCGGCTCTATCGCGAAGGGAAGCTGGCGCTTGAGGACTTCCCTGTAGGGGACGTCTCCGAGTACCTTGAAGACGAGGGCGCTTGCGTGTGGCTTGACTACTGCTCGCCCACCCAGCAAGACCTCGAGACGATCGCCGAGGAGCTCAAACTGCATCCGCTCGCTGTCGAGGACGCCGTCAATGAGCACCAGCGGCCCAAGCTTGACCGCTACGACTCTCATCTGTTCATCAGCGCTTACAGCGTGAGGCTGGACACCGTCTCCGGTGAGCTGTGCGCAAGCGAAGTGGCCGTATTCGTCACAAAGAAAGCACTGGTCACGGTGCGCAAGGACGAGGGCGTCGCGATCGATCCGATCCTCGCGCGCTGGGACGATTCCAAGGACCTCGTCGAGCACGGAGTTTCGTTTCTGTTGTGGGGTTTGCTTGACGACATCGTGGATGGCCATTTCGAGGCGGTCCAGTCCTTGGACACTGAGATCGAGGCGCTCGAGGACCTCCTCTTCGATGATGCCCCACACAACACGGAGGTTCAGCGCCGCTCCTTCGAGCTGCGCAAGAGCCTCGTTCTGCTGCGACGGCTCGTGTTGCCGATGCGTGAGGTCGTCAACTCTCTGATGCGCCGCGACCTGCACGTGCTCGATCAGGCAATGACTCCCTACTACCAGGACGTCTATGACCACGTCCTACGGGCCACCGAATGGACGGAGTCCCTGCGTGACCTGGTGACCACGATCCTCGAGACCAACCTCACGATCCAAGGCAACCGCATGAATCTCGTGATGAAGAAGGTCACAAGCTGGGCGGCGATCATCGCTGTCCCCACAGCGATTACCGGCTTCTACGGCCAGAACGTGCCCTACCCGGGCTTCGCGGCCCACTGGGGATTCTGGTTCTCCACGATCTTGATCGTGGTCCTCTCGGGCGGGCTTTATTGGGCCTTTCGGCGCAGCGATTGGATCTAGAAAGCGGAAGGTAGGTATGGTCGGGCCGGCACGAGCCCCGCTATAGGATCGGCCGCCGCCGATGTTCCTACTGACCGTGCTGCTCTACCCATTCGTGCTTGCCCTGCTGTGTGGGGGCGCCGGCCTGCTCGTAGATCGGGCAAGCGGGGGGGTGGTGCCGGCGATGCTGCTGCTCACAATGGGCGCGGCTGTTCTGATCGTGGTCTCGCAGTTGACGACCTACGTGACGCTGCTCGCGCCCGCCACGCCGTATGTGCTTGTGGCGATCGCGGTGGCGGGGGCGATCGTGGGACGGGATCGAGCGCGGACGCTTCTGCGAGCCTGGCGCTCGTCACTGTGGCAGATCGGCATCGGCCCCCTTGCCTACGCGCTCGCATTGGCGCCGGTTTTGTTGGCGGGTAGGCCCAGCTTCTCCTCCTACCTGGCCCTGGCCGACTCGGCGGTGCACATGGTGGGCGCCGATTTCCTTATCCGTCACGGCCAGGACTTCTCGCATCTGGACCTGGCCAATTCCTATGGCGCCACGATCCACAACTACTACGACGAGAGCTATCCCTCGGGTGTCGACACCCTGTTGGGTGGCTCCTCGTTCTTGACGGGTCTGCCCTTGATCTGGACGTTCCAGCCGTTCACCGCTTTCATGCTGGCCACGGCCACGGGCCCCGCCTGGGTGCTCGTGCGGCGTGCCGGTTTGAGCGTCGCCACCGGGAGGGCGCGGGCGTGGACGATGATGGCGGCTCTGACGGTGACTTTGCCGGCGCTCGTGTACGCGTATGAGCTGATCGGATCGATCAAGGAGATAGTCGCGCTGGCCTTGATCTTGAGTATGGGCGCCTTGGTGGTCGAACACCGGCGCTGGTTGTGGAACGGCGGGCGCGGAGCGATCCCCTTTGCACTGACCGTAGCCGCAGGAGTTGGAGCGCTGGGGGTCGCTTTCGGCGCCTGGGCGCTCGCCTCCGCTGTGGCGTTGGTCGCGGCGGCGGTCCTCGAGCTGGGCAGGGACCAGGGGAGGGGGACACCCTCTGTGCGAGGCCTCGTCGGCCTGTTGGCGGGCGGTGCGTTTGTCCTGCTTCTCGGCGCCTGGCCGACCTGGACCAACCTATCGGGCTCGGTCACCGTCGCGCAGGGAATTGCCTCGACCTCCAACCCGGGCAACCTCCACTCGCCGCTCCATCCCACTCAGCTTTTGGGGGTATGGCTGGGGGGCAGCTACAAGATCCTGCCCACCGGCCTCGGACTGACGCTCACCTCGGTGCTCGTGGCGCTTGTCTTGTTGTTGGCGTTGGTGGGGGTGGGGAATGTCGTTCGTACCGGTCGCTACGAGTTGGCTCTTTGGTCTGTTCCGATGCTGATCGTGTGGTTGCTCGTGCGAGCGTCCGCGACTACCTGGGCCGACGCGAAGGCTCTGATGCTCACCTCCCCGGTAGTTGTGCTGATGGCCTGGGCGGGAATCGCGGCGCTGTTTGCGGCTGGAGCCCGTGGCGTGCGTTTGCTCGCTCCAGTGCTTGCGCTTGCGCTACTCGGTGGTGTGGTCGCTTCCGATGCGCTTCAGTACAACGCTTCCAATCTGGCCCCTACGGCGCGCTTTGATGAGCTGGCCTCGATCGACTCTCGCTTTGCCGGGCGCGGCCCGACTTTGTTCACCGATTTCGACGAATACTCGCTCTACCTGTTGCGCGATATGGACGTGGGGGGTCCCAATTTCGTCTATCCGCCGCCCTTGCTTGCCGACGCTTCCGGCGGGCACGGTCGCCCGGTGCAACTGAATCGGATAGCCCCGGCCAAGCTCCTTGCGTACCCGTTGATCGTGACGCGTCGCGATCCCACGGCGGTGCGCCCGCCGGTTGCCTATCGCCTGCTGTGGCAAGGCGTCTACTACCAAGTGTGGGGCCGCAGGCCGGGGTCACGCCCGGCGCTCGAGCAGATCGCCGTGGCGCCCCCGTCCGCTGCGGTCCTGACTGCTGCGCCTGGTTCCTTGCGCAAGTCTGATGCCGCGCGTGCCACAACCCGGGCGGCGTTCGCGCGTACGCACTGTGTGCGGGCACTCGAAGGGGCGTTGCGCTCGCCTACGGTCAGGCGCCACGGACACAGATTGCGCCTGGTGGCGGCACTTGCGCCACAGCTCATCACGGTGCCTATCCCGCGCTCTCATCTGCATCGTCCCGCCGGTTGGGCAAGGGCGGGCGAGCGTATCCTCATGACTCGGCCCGGTGTTCTGCGGCTTGCTTTCAGATTGCAGCGAGCGGGCCTGTGGCAGGTCTGGCTGCAAGGCGATGTCATGCGCCCCGTGCAGGTCGCCGTCGATGGGCGCCCGCTTGGCTCGTTGGGAGGGCAGCTCGGGGGCAACACTCTGGTCAACAACACCTTCTCACCGCTGACTGTGAATCTAGGGGCGGGGGAGCACACGCTTTCGATCGCTCGCCCCGACGCGAGCCTGGCCCCCGGCGATGGCGGCGCGGCGGTGCTGGCCGGGGTCTTCCTCACGCCCGCCGGTCCGGCCGGAGGAGCCACCCTTGTGAGGGCGCCCTTGACTCGCTGGCGCTCATTGTGCCGCCTCCCTGCGCAGTGGGTGGAGCTTCTCGTCGGCTCTCGGCTCTAGCCTTCGCTTGGCGTGAACGAGCCACGGCGCCCTTCGACCGACGAGATCGTGCTCGGCGATTGCCTGGACGTTCTGCCGCGCTTTGCCGATGGCTCGTTCCAGCTGATCTATATCGACCCGCCTTTCAACACGGGCCGCGAGCAGACGCGCAAGCTGGTGCGCACCGTCGCCGACAAGGATGGCGACAGGACCGGATTTCAAGGACGTCGCTACGCCACCAGACTGCTTGGCGAAAGCTCATACAGCGACTCGTTCGGGGATTATCTGGCCTTCCTGGCGCCCCGCTTGGAAGAGGCGCGACGGCTGCTCGCGCGCGAAGGCACGCTCTACTTTCACATCGACTACCGCGAGGCCCACTACTGCAAGCTCTTGCTGGACGAGATATTCGGACGCGAATGCTTTCTCAACGAGCTGATCTGGGCCTACGACTACGGCGGACGCTCGCGCCGGCGCTGGCCCGCCAAGCACGACACGATCCTCGTCTATGTGCGCGACCCCGGTGCCTATCACTTCGACTCGAGCGAGGTGGACCGCGAGCCCTACATGTCGCCTGGCCTGGTCGGTCCCGAGAAGGCGGCGCGGGGCAAGCTGCCCACCGATGTGTGGTGGCACACGATCGTGCCGACCTCAGGCGCCGAGAAGACCGGCTATCCGACCCAGAAGCCAGAGGGGGTCGTGAGGCGCATGGTCTGCGCCTCATCGCGTCCGGGTGACTGGTGCCTTGACTTCTTCGCGGGCTCGGGCACTTTGGGCGCGGTCGCCGCCAAGCTGGGTCGTCACTTCGTGTTGATCGACTCAAACCCCGAGGCTGTAGAGGTGATGCGTGCGCGCCTGTCGTCCGACCGCCGGGCTTCGGAGGCGGCCGGCGCGGTGGCGAGGTAGGGTCTAGGCGGTGCCCGGCCGCGTCCTGATCCTCACTTGGGAGTATCCCCCTGTGATCGAGGGGGGGCTCGCTCGCCACGTGCGAAAGCTCGCCGAGGAGTTGGTCGCCCAGGGCACCGTCGTGGACGTGCTCACGCGCGGGCGTGAGGAGTCCCCGTCCAGCGAACTCCAGAATGGCGTGAACGTCCATCGCGTGTGCGAGCCGCGTTTCCCACAGGACCTCGACCGCTTCCTGGGGTGGGTGGAGCGGATGAACCAAGACATGCTCGCCGCTGGGCTTGCGCTCGCCGAGGAGCACGTCTACGAGCTGGTGCACGGCCACGATTGGCTCGTCGCCCACGCTTCCGCGACCCTGTCGGACACGTTGGGTGTCCCCTACGTGACTACGATCCATGCGACCGAGCATGGTCGCCATCAGGGTTGGGTGGACAAACCGCCGCAGTCCGACATTCACGCGATCGAGCGCTGGATGGCCAATCGGGCCGACTCGGTGATCACCTGCTCGCACTACATGCGCGGTCACGCCGCTGACATCTACGACATCGACGAGCGGCGCATCACCGTTATCCCCAATGGCATCGACCCGGCCGACCTGCGCCCGGTCGACGACTTGAACGCCCTACGCCTGCAGTTCGCCAAGCCCGAGGAAAAGCTCGTCCTGCTGGTCGGGCGCCTGGTCTATGAGAAGGGCTTTCAGCTGGCTTTTGATGCTCTGCCCGAGGTCATCGAGAAGGTTCCGGGCGTACGTTTTCTCGTGGCCGGATCGGGCACGCACGAGGCGGAGTTGAAGGCACAGGCCGAGCGCTTGGGTCTCAGCGAGCGCGGTGTCTTTTTGGGTTGGATCGGAGACGATGCTCTGCACTCGCTGTATCGCATCGCCGACCTCTGCGTGGTGCCTTCTTTGTACGAGCCGTTCGGCCTGGTGGCTTTGGAGGCAATGGCTTCGGGCTGTCCCTGCATCGTGGCAGACACGGGCGGTCTGCGCGAGGTGGTCCCCGCCGGCGAGCGCGTCGGGTTGCGCTTCAACGGCGGCGATGCCGAGCACCTGGGGGTAATGATCGAACGGCTGCTGGTGGACGACGAGTTGCGCGACCGGCTCGTCACCGAGGCCTCCGAGCATGTGCTGTCCTTCGACTGGTCGGACGTCGCTCAGCGCACATCTACTGTCTATGAAGACCTGATGCCACGGGTACAGACCACCAGGAGGGAGTGAGATGCTCGAAGGGTTGATGCAAGACGACTTTCCGCTCACGCTTCAGCATCCTCTGCACCGGATGCGCTCAGTTCACCCCGGCGCCGAGGTCGTCACGCTCACTGATACGGGAGTGGTGCGGGCCAGCTATGGCGAGGTCGCCGAGCGCGTCGACCGTCTCGCGCGTGTGCTCGATCGTTTGGGCGTCAAACAGGGAGACCGGGTTGGGACCTTCGCGTGGAACAACCAGCGCCACCTCGAGCTCTATATGGCGGTGCCCTGCATCGGCGCTGTTCTGCACACGCTCAACGTCCGTCTGTTCGCGGAGCAGCTGACTTACATCGTCAACCACGCCGAGGACGGCGTCATCTTTGTCGACGACTCGCTCGTGCCGATCCTCCAAGAGCTGGCGCCCACGTTTACGGGCGTGCGCCACTACGTTGTTATGGGGAATCCCACCCGCCCGGGGAATCCCGCCCGCCCAGGA
Organism: Solirubrobacteraceae bacterium; assembly: GCA_049588415.1. Taxonomy (GTDB): domain Bacteria; phylum Actinomycetota; class Thermoleophilia; order Solirubrobacterales; family Solirubrobacteraceae; genus Palsa-744. Next base: position 219,737 of record JBAVYU010000051.1, on the reverse strand, counting down.
GATACCGCGCGCCCAGTGGATGTCGGCTCGCTGCCGGACGCGCTGCGCTACGAGGAGCTGCTCGAGGAGGCCGGCCCCGGCGTTTACGACTACCCCACCCTCGATGAGCGCCAGGCCGCGGCGCTCTGCTACACGAGCGGCACGACCGGCAATCCGAAGGGCGTGCTCTACTCACACCGCTCGATCTCCCTTCATTCGACTGCTTCCCTGATGAAGGATGCGCTTGGCCTCTCCCAGCGCGATCGCGCACTCTTGGTCGTGCCGATGTTTCATGTCAACGCCTGGGGCATTCCCCACGCAGCCGCGCTGGCCGGCGCCGACCTGGTGATGCCCGACCATTTTCTCCAAGCTGAGCCTTTGGCCAAGCTGATCGAGGCCGAGCGACCGACGATAATGGGCTGCGTGCCCACGATATTCGCGGATTTGCTGCGTTACGCCGACACGCACGACGTCGATATCTCATCTCTCCAGAATGCTGCTTGTGGCGGCTCGGCCGTTCCTCGTCAGCTGATGCGCGACTTCGAGGAGCGTCACTCTGTCAACGTGTTTCAAGCGTGGGGGATGACCGAGACGAGTCCGGTCGCCTCCTACTCGCGCCCCGACGAATCGGATGGCCACGGCGAGCCGTATTGGGATATGCGCGCCAAGCAAGGTAAGCCCCTGCCTTGGGTGCAGGCGAGGCTGGTAGGTGACGACGGCGAGGAGGTCGCCTGGGATGGAGAGTCCACCGGAGAGCTCGAGGTGCGCGGGCCATGGATTGCCGCCTCTTATTTCGAGGACGAGGCAGGTGCCGAGCGTTTCCATGACGGCTGGCTGCGTACGGGGGACATCGCCTCGATCGACGATCAGGCTTTCATCCAGATCACCGATCGCTCCAAGGATGTGATCAAGTCAGGTGGCGAGTGGATCTCCTCGGTCGAGCTTGAGAACGAGGTGATGGCCCATCCCGACGTGATCGAGGCGGCGGTGATCGCCAAGCCCGACGAGCGCTGGGCCGAGCGACCCCTGTGCTGTGTGGTCGTGCGCGAGGGCGCCTCGCTCTCGGCAGAGCAGCTTTTGGAGCACCTGCGGGGACGCGTGGCCAAGTGGTGGCTGCCCGACGAGTTCGCCTTCGTGTCGGAGGTGCCCAAGACGAGTGTCGGCAAGTTCGACAAGAAGGTTCTGCGCGCCCATCTGCAACAGGGCACCTTGCAAGGACGTGTCAAGGTGGGCGCTTGAAGCGATCTGGTGTTTGCGACCACGGGATTTGCGGAACACCATGCAGGAGAATCCGCCACCGAGCAAAAAGGGGTTCTCGAGTAGACTGACGCGATCGCGGCAACGCCAAGCGATTGGCAAAGCTCTCAAAGGAAATGAGGGGCTCTTCGCAGAGGAGCCCAAGCGAACCACCGGACGCGGGAGATAGTAACTATGCGAAACGACTTCACGGCCTGCGATGGGCCAAGCACGGCAAAGGCAGCAGTGGCCGGCAGCGGCCGCTTGCGCCGGCGCCGCACGACGCGCCGCGGGCTTATCGCACTCCCGCTCGCGCTCGCCCTGATGGTGGGCGGGACCACAACAGCCCTGGCCGCCGAAGCGACGACCGGCTACAGCCAGAGCACGCCTCCTCCCAAAACGACGCCTACACCCAAAGGCGAAGCCGCCCCGACGACCACGTCGAGCACCCCGAGCAAAGAAACCACATCGGCCACACCCACCTCGAGCGCTGAACCGGCGGCCACCACGGCCACGAAAGCCCCGACCCTGCCTTTCACCGGCCTTGACCTGCGTTGGGTGATCCTCGCCGGTGTGCTCCTGGTCGGGATGGGGATGTCGATCGTGCTGGTCCAGCGCGGTCGCGGCGGCAGCGTCAACCGTCGTTAGCTGACGATCACGAGATCGCCGATCGCGAGCAGCGGGTAGACCTGGCCCGCCGTTCCGATCGGTAGCTCGACGCAGCCGTTGGACTGCGGCGTGCCGTAGGAGCCGCGCGGAAAGCCATGGACCGCGTCGCCGCCGTTGAAGTAGTTGACCCAAGGCACACCCGGATCGCTGTATTTGCTGCCGTCCGGGTTGGTGCCGGTCATCGTGGTCGAGGTGTAGCGAGCGTAGATCGGGAAGGTGCCCTGTTCGGTCGTGGCTCCCGAGACGCCCGTGTTGGCAGGAGTGGTTATGACGACCCGACTGCCTCTGTGGACCTCGAGCGTCTCGGGGATCGACTCGCTCACGGTCACGAACGTGTATGGCTGCGGGTCGCCGTGGCCGAGCGTCTCGGCCGCCAGCAGCGAAGCCCAAGTCGAGGGTTCGGGAGAACCGCTCGGAGACATGCCGTGGCCCTCCTGGAAGACCATCAGCGCGCCGCGCGTGGTCGGGTCCAAGGATCCGTAGCGCAGGCCCGGGGCGTGGGGCACGTTCGGCGAGAGCGTGGCCGCCGGTGGGTTGAAGGCATAGCGAGCCGCCAGTGCGCGCGACTCGGCTTTGTTGCCGCTGTTGCGTCCGTCCGAGGCGTCGATCGCGTAAGGCAGATAGTTCAGGCGCGCCAAGGCTTGCTGTAGGGCCTGGAGTCCCGGACAGGCCACATTCAGCCTGTATTGACGGCGCCGGCCGCCCAAAGGCAGATCGCCGGTGGCGGTCGTCCCAGCCCATACCGTCAGGGTGTAGCTGGAGCACGGCTCGAGTGTGGACTTCGGTTGGAAGGACACGTAGTCGCCGACTGTGCTCCACTTGCCGGCTACTGCCGGCGTCAGCATCGGCACCGGGGAGCCCGGCGCGGGTACTCCCGAGAGCTTGACCCGCAGAGGAGCGGTCCCATTAGAGATCGTGTCGTGGGGCAGGGCGGTGACACGGGTGTGCACGGTCGGCTTCGGCGGCGTGGGGGCGGGCGATGTGGTTGTGGGCGTTGTGGTGGTCGGAGTCGTCGTCTGGCCCGCGGGCGTCGTCTGACCAGCGGGCGCGGTCTGGGTCGTCGGCGTGGTCGGGGACGCCGTCTGAGGGCTCGCTCCGCCGGCCTGCGCGGGGTTGCTCGCCATGGCCGTGCCGGGACACGCGATCGTCGCCAGCGCGCATGTAAGGGGGATGAGGTTCTTGGTCTTCACGGTCGTGAAGCCTAGCCAGCTGCGCGGCGCTCTTCGCCACTTGAGTTTTTCCTTGCAGCCGTAGGGGCGAACCGGGTCTCTACACAGAATCCCATTCACCAGTACTATTCCGACATGGCCTCATCGCCCGGTGGCGCGCCCGAGCATTTCGACGCGATCGTCGTCGGCTCTGGTTTCGGCGGGTCGGTTACTGCCGCGCGTCTCGCGCAAGCGGATTGGAAAGTGTGCGTACTTGAGCGCGGCAAGGATTATCCGCCGCAGAGCTTCCCTCGCAGTCCGCTGGAGGTCAAGCGGAATTTCTGGAAGCCGAGCGAGGGCTTGCACGGCATGTTTGACGTGTGGTCCTTCGACGGGATCGATGCCGTCTGCGCCAGCGGTCTCGGCGGCGGGTCTTTGATCTACGCCAACGTTTTCATACGCAAGGACGAGCACTGGTTCGTAAAAGAAGACCTCGCCCACGGCGGCTATGAGGACTGGCCGGTCACCCGCGCGGAGCTGGATCCTCACTACGAGCGAGTCGAATTACGCATCGGAGTACAGGAGTTCCCGCTCGCTCAGGAGCCCTATGACAAAACGCCGAAGGTGCTGGCCTACCGCGACGCGGCTGAGCGCCTCAAACAGCGCGGCTCAGAAGCCGAATGGTTACTGGCGCCGCTGGCCGTCACCTTCGCCAACGAGGGTTCACCGGCGGTGCCGGGCGAGCCGATCCGCGAACAGGGCAACTTGCACGGACGCACACGCACAACCTGTCAGCTGTGCGGGGAGTGTGACATCGGCTGCAACTACGGGGCCAAGAACACGCTTGACTACAACTACCTGACAGACGCCTGGAGGGCGCAGGCCGACTTGCGCACGCGCTGTGAGGTGCGCAGCTTCGAGCCGGCCGACGGCGGTGGCTATCTCGTTCACTACGTCCGTCGTGAGCCGCACGACGAAGGGCGGTCGGTCAAGACCTCCGAGCTGCCTGTGCACACGATCAGCTGCAAGCACCTGATCCTCTCGGCGGGCACGCTCGGCACGACTCGGCTGATGCTGCTCAACAAGGATGCCCTGCCCGGGCTCTCAAAGAGTCAGCTCGGCCTCGGCTTCTCCGGCAACGGCGATCTGCTCACGTTCGCGTTTCACTGCGCCCAGCGTGGGGCCGACGGCAAAAAGGAGCCGCTCGTCGTCGATGCCGCGCGCGGGCCGGCGATCACGAGCGCGATCCGTATGCCGGATGCGCTTGACAGCGGCGGCGGAGTGTCGCCCGAGCAGAAGCGGGGCTTCTACCTGGAGGACGCCGGCTATCCGCAGGTGGCCAGTTGGGCGCTGGAGGCTTTGGAAGCACCCAAGAACCTGATCGAGGAGATCCCTCGGTTCGTGCGCTCGCTGTTTCACCATCCGCGCCACCGCCACAGCGAGATCGGCGCGGTCATCTCGAGCCTGTTCGGCAACTGCGAGCTGTCCTCGACCGTGCTGCCGCTGTTGGGAATGGGTCGCGACGTGCCGAGCGGCAAGATGACTTTGGGCGGCAAACGCCTGGAGCTTTCATTCTCCCAGGAGGGGCCTTCGCGCGACTTCTTCGATCGGGTGCACTCGTTCTCCCGTGAAATGGCCGAGGAGATGGGGGGTGAGTTTCGCGACGATCCGCTGTGGTACGAGGACCGTCTGATCACCGTCCATTCGCTTGGCGGCTGTCGCATGGGCAACTCGGCACATGAGGGCGTCGTCGACTCTCACGGTCGCGTGTTCGGACAACCTGGGCTTCACATCGCCGACGGCTCGGTCATGCCGGGGCCGGTCGGTCCCAATCCCTCGCTGACGATCGCCGCGCTGGCCGACCGCTTCGCGGATGCGATCTTGGAAGAACGACGGGAGCCGGACTGAGATGGTCTCACTTGCCTTCACCGAGGAGATGAAGGGCTATGTGACGCTTGGCGAGTCCGACTTCGATCGTGGCTACCGGGCCGGCAAGGACGCGGGCACCGCGTTCATGTTTCACCTAACGATCGCGACCGAGGACATCGACCGCTTCATCTCCGACGCGCAACACACCGCGAAGGCCGAAGGTTGGATCGAAGCGGAGCTGTTCGGCGGCAGGCAGTCGGTAGAAGAGGGGATCTTCAACCTGTTTGTCGAGGAGAGCCCTGGATGCAAGCGGATGCTCTACCGGCTCCGGTTCGCCGATGGGGATGGGCAGCCGCGGACGATGACCGGCTTCAAGGAAGTGCTCCACGAGCACGGCCTCGATGTGTGGTCGGAGACCACCACACTGTTCACTCGTGTGCTGGAAGGGCATGTGGCGCCCGAGCAGGACGCGGGCGCCACGGTCCTGGCGAGCGGCATCCTGCACATCCATCCGCTCGACTTCGCGCGTCAGCTGACCACGTTCCGTACCGACCCGGCGCACCGGGTCGACGCGATCGGACGCTTCGGCGCGCTGTTCGCTGGCGAGCTGTGGAGCGTATACGGGCCCGAGGGCAACGGGTGAGCGAGCGCTCCGAGCGCGTCGTGGAGTTCACAGCGGGCGACGGCCTGCAATGCAACGTGATCAACGTTCGCGGCGAGCGCGAGCCCACCAAGGGGCCTGTCCTGCTCGTGCACGGTGCCGGGGTGCGCGCCAAAATCTTCATGGCCCCCAGCGGGCGCAACCTCGTGGACGTGCTCGTCGAGGACGGCTGGGACGTGTGGTTGGAGAACTGGCGCGCCTCGATCGATATTCCCCACAACCACTGGACGCTCGACCAGGCGGCTGTGTATGACCATCCGTATGCGGTGGAGACCGTGTGCTCGCACACGGGCGCAGCCTCGATCAAGGCGGTGATCCACTGTCAGGGATCGACCAGCTTTATGATGAGTGCGCTTGCCGGCCTCGTGCCCCAGGTGAAGACGATCGTCTCCAACGCCGTCTCGGTCAATCCGATCGTGCCTCGCCTTGCAGGCTTGAAGCTGCGCAGCATGATCCCGGCCACCGCCAGGGTTCTCGGCTATCTGGATCCTCAGTGGGGGCGGGTCGGCGCGCCTTGGATCGTGCCCAAGTTGGTGGACGCTTGGATCAAGCTCGACCATCACGAGTGCGAGAACAGTGTGTGCAAGTGGTCGAGCTACACCTATGGCGCAAGCAAGCCGACGTTGTGGCGCCACGAGAACCTCAACGAACCCACCCACGAATGGCTCAAGGGCGAGTTTGCGGCGGTGCCGCTCACCTTCTTCTCACAGATCTTGAAGTGTGTGCGCGCCGGTCGTCTGCTCACGGTCGAAAATCATGCGCAGTTGCCGCGAGACTTCACGGCCCAGGCGCCGCTCACCGACGCTCGCGTCGTGTTCCTGGCGGGCGTACTCAACAAGTGTTTCACCGCAGACAGTCAACGAGCCTCGCACGCCTGGTTCGCGAGTCATGCCCCTGATCGCACCGCGCTGCATGTGTTCGACGATTACGGCCATCTCGATGTGTTCATGGGTAAGCATGCGGCTCGTGACATATTTCCTACGATCCTCGCCGAGTTGGAGGGTGGCGAGGGGCGCGCTTGAGGTTGCCGGACGCGCAAGCAGCGACGCATTAGCCTCTCGGCTCAGGCGATCGTCTCGGTGCGCGAGGTCATTCCCTGTTCGTCGCGGTAGCGCACCTCGATCTGGGGTCCTGCGAAATCCAGAACGGCGAAGCCCATGCGCCCCCAGTGGTCGCCGTGGTACTTGGAGAACCCGGTTTCCTGCCAGGCGCCCGGCGCGGGGACGGGTTCCTCGGGCGTGTGGGTCATGAGCACGGGCACGCCGCCGTGGCCGATGCAGCGCGGAATCTTCACGCCGCCGGCTGCTTGGAAGCCCATCAAACGATGCTCGTGGCCCCAAAGCCAGGCGGTGACGCGCCCGTCCTTCAACACGGGCGCGAGCTTCGCGGGCAAGATGGGGCCGAGGTCCTCGGTGTCGTACACCGAGACAAGTTGATGGTGGCTGAGCAGCATCAGCTTGCGCTCCGATTCTCCGGCCACGCGCTCGACGTAGGCGGCCTGGGGATCCTCGAGCACGCCGACCATGCCGAGCGACAGCACGTTGGGGTCCCAGGCGGTGTCGAGGCCCACGATGTCCCATGAAGGCGAGCGCAGGCGGAAATAGCTGGTGGGCTTGCCGTCGGCCGAGCTTTGCTTTGCGAAGCGCTCGTCGCCGAGCAAGGTCTTGAAGTAGCCGTAGCCGCCGCCGTACATGTCGTGGTTGCCGTTCAGCGACCATGAGGTGACCCCTTCGCCGGCCTGTGCAGAGGTCACGGGCCACATTCCAGGTGCGAGCACGTGATGGTGCACCTCTCGCTCCAAGCCCGAGTAGTAGATGTCGCCGAGGTGGATCACGTGCGCCTCGCGACCTTCCGCGAGCGCCTTGGAGACCTCTTCGGCCATGTGCTCGGCCACCCTGCGCGCCCGGGGAAGCCCGGTTCCCCAGTCGCCCGCGATCACCACGTAGGCGTTCTCGGCGATCTCGTACTCGGCCGGTAACTGGTTGAACGAGTGGTTGCCGAGGGCCAGGCGATCGAGCACCGCTCCCGCCACGTCGATCACCCAGTTGGGGTCCTCCGGGCCGAAGCGCACTGGGTGCAGGATCGACTCGATCAGGTGGATCAACCAGCCCAGCGGGCCGCGATGCTCGGGTGCCTCTCCGGGTACGCCACGATCGCGCAGCTTGCCCTCCAAGGTGCTCTGCAGCAGGCTCTGGATCGGATCGCGCGACATGAACGGGACTTGGGCTGTCTTCCTACCGCCCGATGAGGCGAGTCCGGGCGCGACGGGCGGCAGTGCCGCGCGCAGCTGGGCCACCGGGTCGCCCTGGCCGGCGAACGTGTCCGCTGCGCGAGCGGCCGCGTCATGCAGCTCGGGGGCGCCGAGCTGCTCGCGCAGGGCCTCGACATATCTGTGCATTTCGCGCCGGTCGACTACTTGCCTGATCATCGGCTCACTTCCATCTATCGGGCGTTATGAGTAGGCCAGCATATAGCCATGCCGGGCTCCCCCGATGCGAGCAGGCGATGGGTACTGTGCTGACAGCCATCACGCTTCTTCTCGTTGCTCTGCTCAGGCCAACCCGATGCTCGAGCGGGCAGTAGGCATGACGAGCAGCTTTAAACACCCGAACACGGCAGGCGAGTGGTTGTCAGAACGAGCTCCGGAAACGCGCTCTCCGCTCCGCAGCTACCCCTAGACTCTGCTCGTGGCCAGAGCCTTGGTGCAGCGAGTGGACAGCTTGGTAGGGGAGGGCATCGAGGCTGCAATGGGTGTCCATCATCGCCGCCGTCTGCGGCGCGTTGGCCGAATCGATCAACTCGATCCCGCGCCCAACGGCACATTGTGGGCGCGTGGTGACCCGCCGCCGCGCGCGGGCGGCGCGCTTGACGTGTTGATAGACGGGGGAAAGGCGCTGCCGCGCATCGTCGAAGCGCTCGTCGGCGCTCGCTCGAATGTGCATATCGCCGGATGGCATATCACGCCCGATTTCGGACTGACACGCGATGACAGAGCGACTCGGCTGCGCGATCTGCTTGGTGAGCTGGCTGAGCGTGTCGACGTACGGGTGCTGCTGTGGGCTGGGGCGCCCCTGTCCGTCTTTACGCCGTCTCGCGCGGCCGTTCGCGGCGTGCGCGAGGAGCTCACGCGCGGCACACGTGTGCAGTGCGCGCTCGATTCCCACGAGCGCCCAATGCATTGCCACCACGAGAAGCTCGTCATCATCGACGGCGAGGTCGCATTCGTCGGCGGGATCGACCTCACCTCGCTCGGCGGCGATCGCTTCGACACGAACGACCATTTGATGCACGGCCGTCTGGGATGGCACGATGCTTCAAGTCGAGTGCGTGGACCGGCTGTGGCCGATGTGAGCGCGCACTTCGCTGCCCGTTGGCATGCGGTCACCGGCAAGCGGGTCGAGGAGGCGCCGCCGCCAAGCCCAGCCGGTGACGTGGAGCTTCAAGTGGTGCGCACCGTCCCCGAGAAGATCTACGACTTCATGCCCCAAGGAGACTTTCGCATCCTGGAGGCATATACACGGGCGCTGCGATCGGCACGGGCATTCGTCTATCTCGAGAGCCAGTTCCTATGGTCGACACAAGTGGTCGAGATTCTCGCCGCCAAGCTTCGCGAGCCGCCAAGCGATCGATTTCGCGTCGTAGTGTTGCTGCCGGCAAAGCCGAACAACGGTGCGGACACCACTCGGGGCCAGCTTGGAGTCTTGGTTCGCGCCGACAACGGCGCCGGTCGGTTTTTGGCGAGCACCATCTCAGCTCGTACCGGGGGACTCACCGGGCCGCTGTATGTCCATTCCAAGATCGGGATCGTCGACGATGCCTGGATGACCGTTGGCTCGGCCAACCTCAACGAGCACTCGTTCTTCAACGACACCGAGATGAACATCATCACGTGCAATGCCACCATCGCACGCGAGACCCGGCTGCGACTATGGGCCGAGCATCTGGAGTGCTCGATCGAGGATGTCGCCGGCGAGCCGGCTTCGGTCATCGACGAGTGCTGGCGCCCGATCGCAACCGAGCAACGCGAGCGCCAAGAGCGCGGGGCACCGCTAACCCATCGTCTGCGAGAGCTCTCCGGCGTTTCGCGCCGGTCGATGGCGCTACTCGGGCCCCTCGACGGCCTGCTTGTCGACGGCTGAGTGGCGAAAGGCAGCGTTTACGGCGCACTTGCGCGGCTCAGCGTTTGTCGTCCATCTCCGCGCCGCGCTTCTGAAGGAAGCTGCCGATCGCCCCAGCGAGGGTTGCGATGACCGTGATGGCGTAGGCCTCCATGAAGACGTCCAGGATTCGTCCGCCTGTCGAGATTGGGTTCTTGATCTGCGAGGAGACGGTGAGCAGCTGTGTAGTTGTCCAGAATGCCGCGCTGCCGAATGTCTTGATCTCGGTCTGTTGGGAGTGGCGCTCAAGTATGAACGCGACGATCGCGCACATCAGGTCAATGCCCACGGTTGCCACGACAATCGTCACGAGATGGTCTCGCAGCCGCCGATGCGTCGCGGTCGCGGCGCGGAAAACGTCACGAACCTCGCGACCCGAGGAGGCCATCACCTCAATTAGCATTGGGCAATCCTCGCGGTTATGCCGGACGTCCGTAACCTCAGCGACGCTGCGCTGCCGCTCGAGCGGCGCTGCCGCGGGGGCCGTAAAGCAGTCGCTTCGGCACTGGCACGGGGCTGAGCCGCCTGGTGGCCGAACCGAGGAAAAGGCGCGGCTCAAGAGCCGCGAAGATGGCGCCGAGCTCTTCTCGCTCGCTGTGACTCAGCGAGCGAAGCCTGCCTCGTGATTGGCGGAGAAGAGCAATCAGCCGGCGACGTTGAGCACTATTCAGCTTCGAAAAGTGCGTCCAAGCCATCGCAGCGACCTCGGCGGCCAAAAACGCTCCAAGGATCGGAAAACCATTCGCGAGTCGTTTGAGCGGCCCACCTCTGATCAGGAACCGGAGCATGAGGCCCATGATAGGGGTCGATACCCAGGAGGCCAGTAGTGGGCGGTCGACTTGGATACGCCGGACAGCGTGACGGCGCGCTCTGCAATGTATGCCCTCGGGCTCCATAAGGGCAGCATTGCGGCTTCGTTTCACCTCGCACCGCCCGTGCATGGGGTGGTTTCCAACGAGGAGCAATCGCCCCGCAAAATGCGGATGAGAGGACTCGAACCTCCACGTCCTTACGGACACGGCGACCTGAACGCCGCGCGTCTACCAATTCCGCCACATCCGCGTGCGAAGTCGCGACGATATCGCACCGAGCCTCGACGAGTCCGCCTACGCCCCAGCCCGGCGATGAGGCAGCAGCGGTAGCCATGGCCGCCCTCGTGTTCGACGGCTTGCTTTGCTAGCCTCGACGGCGACTAGACAAGCCGCCATCGTCTAGGGGACTAGGACGCCGCCCTCTCACGGCGGTAACACGGGTTCGAATCCCGTTGGCGGTATATCTGAGGCTTGGCGACGAAGCCTCGGGCGAGTTTCCTCGTGTGCGTCGACGCCACGCGCAGCTGATAGCTGCAAGGCTAAGTGCCGTGAGCGCCTCAACTTCGACGAAGACCGCCGTCGCCGGTGCCCAGGTGATCCTGCTGACGCTGGCCGCAGGCCAGTTCCTGATGGCGCTCGACAGCTCGGTGATGAACGTCTCGATCGCGACAGTCGCGGAGGACGTCGGCACTACGGTAACCGGGATCCAGGGTGCGATCACGGCCTACACGCTCGTGATGGCGATGCTGATGATCCCCGGGGCGAAGGTCGGCGCGTTGATCGGCCGCAAGCGCGCATTCATGATCGGCTGCGTCATCTACGGCTGCGGTTCGTTTACGACCGCTCTCTCCCAGAGCCTGCCGGTGCTCCTGTTCGGTTGGTCTTTCCTCGAGGGCGTCGGCGCCGCGCTGATCCTGCCGTCGATCGTCGCGCTGGTTGCGGGCAACTTCCCGGCTGAGCGTCGTCCCGCTGCTTACGGCCTGGTGGCGGCCGCCGGGGCGATCGCGATCGCCGTCGGTCCGCTTGTCGGCGGGCTGGCAACGACCTATGCATCCTGGCGCTGGGTCTTTGCCGGTGAGGTCATGCTCGTGGCGGTCATCTTGGTTCTGGCACGCCGCGCCGAGGACGCCCCTCCCGACCGCCGACCGAAGATCGACCTGATCGGCGCGTTTCTTTGCGCCGCCGGCCTCGGCGTGTTCGTCTTCGGCGTGCTGAAGTCAGGCTCCTGGGGCTGGGTGGTATCGAAGTCGGGAGCGCCCCAGTGGTTCGGGATGTCTCCAGTGCCGTGGCTGATAGTGGCCGGACTCCTGCTGGTGTGGTCGTTTCTGCACTGGGAGGGCCGGCTGGTCGCGCAGAGCAAGGAGCCGCTCGTCGATCCGCAGCTGTTGCGCAACAAGCAGCTCCGCGGCGGGCTGATCATGTTCTTCTTCCAGTACCTCCTGATGATGGGGGTCTTCTTCCTGATCCCGCTCTACTTGTCGGTGGCACTGGGACTGTCGGCGATAGACACCGGGGTTCGGATCATGCCCATGTCCCTGACCCTGCTGGCGGCGGCGCTGGGAGTGCCGCGGCTCCTCCCGGATGTCTCGCCGCGCCTGGTTGTACGCGTCGGGATCCTCTTGAATCTGCTCGGGTTGCTGGTGCTGCTGGCTGCAATTGACGTCGATGCGGGGGCCGAGATCGTGACCGTTCCACTGCTGCTAGTCGGACTCGGCATCGGTGCGCTTGCGTCCCAGCTCGGCGCTGTGACGGTTTCAGCAGTGCCCGACGAGCAGAGCTCAGAGGTGGGGGGCGTACAGAACACGGTGACCAACCTCGGCGCCTCGCTGGGCACGGCACTCGCCGGGTCGATCCTGGTCGCCGTGCTGACGGCATCGTTTTTGACACACATCGAGACGAACAACGCGGTCCCGCAGAGCGTCAAGGAGAAGGTGAACACCGAGTTGTCAGCCGGCATCCCGTTCACGTCCGACAAGCAGCTTCAGGCTGCTACCAAGGAAGCGGGCGCGAGCAACGAGGTGACGCAGGCGGCGCTCGACGCCAACGCCCAAGCTCGCCTCGACGGCCTCCGCGCCGGCCTTACGGTCCTGATCCTGATCGCGGCCCTCGCGCTTTTCTTCGTCGGGCAAATGCCGACACGCCAACCCGGTTCCGAGCCACCAGACCGTCATCGAGCCTGAAGTCCGTGCTTGCGCGATTCACCGGCCCGTGGCTACCCGGACCAGCGTTCCCAGGTTCTCCGTCGTGAGTGCCACCGCGCGTGCCGCCGGCGACAGGCCCGCGCCACGAGGCAGCCGCACACGCAGAGCGCCGGGCAGAGATGCGAAATGCAACGGCGGGTCCAGCACCAGCGCCTCGCCGTCGAGGCCGATCTCGACGGGGCCGCCTGAGTGAACCTCGAACTCTGGTGAGGACCAGGACAGTAGTCCGGGGTAGCGCCCTGCTTGGCCAACCAGCTCGAGCGCGACGAGCTTTGAAACGTCGGTGCCCCGCACCCGGGCGGCCACGATACCGAGCAGGCCCGTGTCGATCCGTTCGCGTGTGCCGGCGCCCGAGAAGTGTGTGAGCTCATACGGGTTATTCGATACCAGAACCAGTGGCGCATCTTTGTAGACGGTCCCGTCCGGGGCGGTGAACTCGAGGTCGATCTCCTCGGCGTTCGGGCCGAGCAGGTCCGGCAACATGTCTGTCCACGTCCCCAGCTTGGCGTCGCGATAGGCCTCGGACTGGACGACCTTCGCGTAAACGCCGAGCGACGCGTTGTTGACAAACACGCGGTCGTTCACGCGCGCGAGATCGATGCGCCGCTCGACGCCATCGGTGAACGCGTCCAGTGCACCCACGACGTCGTCTCGGTCCAGGCCGAGGTCAAGCGCGAAGTGGTTTCGTGTTCCCGCCGGAATGCAGACATGGGCAATGTCGTGTCTTGCAGCGACAGTTGCCACGAGCGCTTGCGACCCGTCGCCTCCAGCCATTCCGATGACCTCTGCGCCCCGCGCGATGGCGCTCTCGGCTAGCTCGAGCAGGTCATCGCCCGGCTGTAGGACGATCGGCTCGATGCCTCGTCGCCGAGCCTCCCCGGCGAGATCGAAGCGTTCCGCCTTTCCGCCGCCAGACTTCAGGTTGATGATCAGCGCTCCCGAGCCGGTGACACCTACCGGTATGACGGTCATCCTTTCAGGCGCTGCGTCTCCGGTCCGCCCCAATGCGTAGCGCGCGGCCAACCCAAACAGCGCGAGCAATATGAGCAGCGCGGCCAACACGAGCAGCCCCTGCCAGTGAGTCGCGAGCACCACGACCAGGCCGGCGCCGGCGAGGACCGCAACCACCGCACCGACCGCACGTAGCGCGCCGCGCTCGGTCAAGGCGAACCAGATCGCAGCGTTCGTCAACAGGACGAGTCCGACCGCGAGCACGGCAATGGGAATGTCACCCGCCAACGCGACAGCGGCCACTACGGCCATCGCGGCGGGCGCGATGAGCGCGAGGATCGCAGCGATGCGTCGCCGCACAGAGCGCCGTCCGGCCAAGACCCAGTCTCCTTGAGAAGTCACAGACGTTCTGGGCATGTTGGTCATGTTCTCAGATCCCGTCCACCAAATCTGGCTCTGCGTTCAACTGTCTTAGTTCTCGTTGAGTACATGATTCGGATTGCGAGACTGGATTTGATGGCATGGAAGCTTTATGGTGAGAGTCGACTTCAATTCCGATGTCGCAATGCCAGCCAAGAGAAGGGACCCCAGTCCATGTTGCGAAGGATTACGGACATGCCAGCTGGAACGATCGGCTTTGAGGCGGTCGGGGAGGTCGAGGACGACGATTGGGAGGAGACCGTCGAGCCTCTGTTGCGCCAAGAGATCGCCGCGGGTCGCAACGTGCGGCTGCTCTACCTGATCGGCACTGCGGCCCGTGAGGTAGAGGGTGACGCGATGAGCGCTGACGCGGGCTTTCGTGTGCGCCACGCGACCTCATATGAGCGCGTAGCGGTGGTCAGCGACGAGGACTGGATACGCCCCGCGCTGCGTGCCCTTTCCTTCCTGCTTCCCGGGAAGGCCCAAGGCTTCCGCGTCCGCGATCTGGCTGAGGCAAAGGCCTGGCTCGCACAGGACGAAGCCGGCTGACACACGCGCCGGGCTAACGCCGGCGAGTACCGTTCGTGATGATGCAGAGAACCCAGCCACAACGAAGGGAGAGTCTGGTGGACGTCTTTGAGGTCAAGCAGAAGGAGACGGTCAGCAGGGAGGAGGTGGCGGAGCGTCTACGGCTTCTAGCCGACATGCTCGCTCGTCACAACGACCTGGAGTTTGACCGCGGCGGAATGCATTTCACCGTTCACGTCCCCGACGAGCTTCAGCTCAAGGTCGAGCTGGAGGTGGAGACCGACGAGCGTGAGCTCGAGATCGAGCTGAAATGGTGACGGCGAGCGAGCCTGAGGAGATTAGGGAGCTGTCGGGCGGAATGGTCGCTGCTCGTCGTGGCCTTGACCGACGATCCGACAGGTCGCCTCGGGCACTTCATTCCACACGCCCGGCATGTCGCCAAGTGGCTCGGAGACGACCATGTGTGAGTCCTCGGAGACCTCCTCGTACAGATCTCGCTTGGGATAGAGCTTGCGCAGCGTCGGCACGTCGGTCGTGTAGAAGAGCGAGCGCGATTTTCCTTCGCTCGAATACCGGAACGCCCAGATGACCTCACCGCTGGTCGTGGCGATCGTGCCTTGGAACGGATTGGCAATTCCGTAACGAGCTGCCACCTCCTCCACCAGCCCAACAGCGCGCTCGATCGCGGCGGGCGGGTCGTCCTGCAGGCCGAAGGTGAGGGCCAGAAAGAACAGTATCTCGGAGTCGGTCTGTCCCGCGATCTGCGGATAAAGCGACGGATCGACAGCGAGCACGAGGTCCCGCTTGATCGTGGCGAACTCGTTGATAAAGCCGTTGTGCATGAATAGCCAGCGGTCGTGACGGAACGGGTGGCAGTTCGTCTGCTGGACGGAGCTGCCGATCGCAGCGCGGATATGAGCGAAGAAGTTCGACGAGCTGATGTGCTCGGAGAGCTCGTGCAGATTTTTGTCGTTCCATGCCGGCTCGGTGCTATGGAAGACGCCTGGGGTCGGGAACGCTCCATACCAGCCGATACCAAAGCCGTCGCCGTTAGTCGTCTCGGCGCCGAGCCGCGAGTGCAGACTC
Source organism: Solirubrobacteraceae bacterium (assembly GCA_049588415.1). Classification (GTDB taxonomy): domain Bacteria; phylum Actinomycetota; class Thermoleophilia; order Solirubrobacterales; family Solirubrobacteraceae; genus Palsa-744. The sequence continues at coordinate 204,020 of JBAVYU010000051.1, read as the reverse complement.
TGCTCAATCAGCGAATTGGCCGGCCCATACAACGCTTCCTTGAGTAGAAGCGGAGATCCTGAATACGCGAGCCAGCGGCACATGAGCGCTCATGCTAGAGGCGGGGCGTCAGCGGCGTCGGCTAGCTGCCCGGTGCTCCCGGGCCTCCCGTCCCGCCGCTTGGCGAGCTGTCCTTTCGATCTCGGCGAAGCAGGGTGAGGATCCAGAGTGCGCCGCCGGCGACGACAGCGCCGATCAATGCCCAAGCCCACCCCGGCAGACCTTTCGATTCCGAGGATGGCTCTTTGTTTGCGGCCGCCGCGGCGCCGGCTGCCGCTGCCGCCGCCGGTGCGTGGCTGGTTGATGTCGCGGTCGTCGCGGTCGGGGTGGTGACGGTCTGTGTTTTGACGACGGTGTTCGTCTGTGTGGGCGTGGTCACGGTCGTCGTATTTGAAGGTGCGGTGACCGTCTTGGTCTGAGTAACCGTCTGCGTCGGCGTCGGTGTGGTGCCCGTGGTGGTCGGAGTCGCGGCATCGGTTGACGTCGCCGACTTTGTTTGCGCCGACGCGGTCGCTGTCTGTTCTGACGGCCGGGCCTCGGTCTTGGCCTGCGTGGCGGTTGGCGGAGAACCGCTGGTGCTCGCTGCTGCTCCCTCTGTACGGCTGGAGGCGGTCTGACTCAGGCTGCTGGCCACGCTCGCCGCTCCACCTGAGCCACAGGCAGCCAAGGCCAATAGGGAAATGCCCAGCAAGCCCGCCTGAAAAGCCCAGCGCCTCACGATCTTGCCCTGGGTTCCATTCTCGCCACTGAACCAGGATAAGTGGCTCACCATCGGAGTGTCCTCCCCGGAGGACCGCAGATCGGAATAGGGTTAACTACGTAGTCCCCGGTGATCCGCGCACGACCAGTTCGGCAAGGCCAAGGGCTGAGTCGCGGCCTAAGCAGCGACGAAAGCGCCCGACTGGCGTGGCAGGCCGGTTAGGAGCGCTGTGTGCGCTTGCGCTGCCACGCCAATACGGCGCCGGCTGCCCCAAGCGCACTCAAACCGCTTGTCACCGTCGCGGCGAGCGCGAGACGGGAGAGCATGCGCCGGACTCGCCGGCGTATGTAGAGGAACCCGGCCGTCGTTGCCGTGGCCAGGAGGGCATCGTCGATCTGGCGCTCGATTCGCTTGGTTGGCATGCCCAGCGAGTCTACATCGAGCATGTTCCACACACGGGACCAGCTAGCTGACCTCGACGATGTCGCCGATCTTGAGCATGCCGTAGACGGTCTCGGCGGTGCTGATCGGCAGCTCCACACAGCCATTGGATTGGGGAGTGCCGTAGGAGCCGCGCGGGAAGCCGTGGACGGCGTCGCCGCCGTTGAAGTAGTTGACCCAAGGGACACCCGGGTCGCTGTATTTGGAGCCGTCGGGGTTGGTGCCGATCATCGTGGTCGAGGTGAAGCGCGAGAAGATCGGGAAGATGCCTTGGGCCGTTTCGGCGCCCGCGACGCCTGTGTTGGCGGGAGTGGTGAGAACTACATGGCTGCCCTTGTGGACCTCGAGTGTCTCGGGGATCGACTCGCTCACCGTCACGAAGGTGTAGGTGGAGGGATCCCGTTCGTCCTTCTCGGCGGCCTTGAGTAGGGCGGTCCAGGTGGCCTTGTCGGGTTCGCCCGTGGGTTCAATTTCGTGGTTGCTCTGAAACACCATCAGGGCGCCCTTGGTGGTCTCGTCTATCTGGCCGTATTCGAGTGGCGGGGCGTCGCCGATCCGTGAGCGAGGCGTCTCCGAGGTTGGATCGAAAGCGTCGATAGCGGCCACTCGCCTGGCCAGATGGGCTCGGGACTCGTGTGCGGCGTAGGCCGCTTCGCTTGGATCCGTCGCGGTATTGGGGTCAGTCGCCGACTCGGGGGAGTCCCTTGTGGTACTCGATCCGCTCGCCGCTTCCCCCGAGTCGGCCGTGGCGCTCGATCCGCTTGCCGCTGTCTGGGCTGTTTCCGCGGCCGCGTCCTCCAAGGCACGGGCTCGCTCGGGGGAGTGCGACTCGTAGGGGAGGTAGTCGAGTCGCGCGAGGATCTGCTGCAGGCCTCGCACTGAGGGGCACGCCACGCTGACACTCACCTTGCGGGGGGCGCCGAGTGGGGAGTGTGAGACGGCGGTGCTGGCCGCCGGGATCGCGAGCGTGTAAGTCGCGCACGGATCGAGCGTCGAGGCGGGGGTGAAGATCTCCGAGTCCCCGCGGATCGCCCATGTCCCCGCTACCGCCGGCTCGAACGTGGGGCGTGGCGAGAACGGGGCAGGCCGTCCGGAAAGCCTCACGCGGACGGCCAAAGTGCCGTCGGCGATTGTGTGGTGAGGAAGTGCAGTGAGCTTTGTCGCTGGCAACATCCCGCGGGAATCCGAAGCGCTTGAGAGATGCGATTCGAGGCTGCCGAGACCAACGCCAAAGCCCACGGCCAGCAGGCCGATCACCAGCAGGGCAACCAGCCCCAAACGCTCGGCGACTTTGATCGCGCTCATCGTTTCATCCTCATCGGTGGAGCCCGGACTGCCCCAGTGTACCCTCCTCGCGGGACGGTTCAAACAGGCAGACCCCAGATCGGACAAGGGGTTTGTCCGATGGGGTCGAACAAGCTCGCATGGAACTGTCCTTGCCGCTCTCGCGCCGCGGGACCTACCGCCGCGGCGGTAATGCGCGTGGTGTCGCGGTCCGCTTGCGCAGGGCACTGGAGCTACTCAGGGGCAACCGCATTGCCATGCGCGCAACCTTGGCTCTCCTTGTCGTCTTGCCGCTGCTTGCGGGCGGCTGGCTGTGGTTGCGCGACTCGTCCTTTGTGGCGGTCCGCCACGTTCACATAACCGGTGTACACGGCACCGAGGCGGTCGAGATCAGGAATGCCTTGGATGACGCGGCCAAGCGCATGTCCACGATGGACTTCAACGCGGCCGCTCTGCGCTCGGCCGTGGCCTCGTTCGCGATCGTGGGGGCCGTACACGTGAAGACCGAGCTTCCCCACACGGTCAGCATCTCCGTTATCGAGCGCCCGCCGGTGGCGGCCCTACAGAGCGCCGGGCAGCGCACCGCGGTGGCGTCCGACGGGACGGTGCTCGGGCCGGCTTGGCTGTCGAGCGCGCTGCCCCTCGTGTCCTCCGCGATCGAGCCCGCCGCGGGCGCTCGCTTGAGCCAAGGCTTCGCGCTTGAAGCCGTGACTGTGCTCGGAGCCGCTCCGCCGGCGCTCGTCAAGCACGTGACGCGCGTATACAACGGCCCCGAAGGACTCACCGTGGCGATGGGCAATGGGTTGCTCGTCTACTTCGGGGACTCAACCCGCCCGCACGCCAAGTGGATGTCGCTCGCCCGTGTGCTTGCCTCGCCCAACGCGGCCGGTGCGCTCTACATCGACGTGCGCCTGCCCGAACGCCCCGCGGCTGGGTTCACGGCTCCTTCGACCTCATCTTCGGCTTCCTCGTCCTCCTCAGCTTCTTCCGCGGCATCCACCGCCGCCACCATCGCCGGCGCATCTTCGTCGGCGAGCGCCGATCCGACCGCTGCGGCGCTGGCGACCAGATTGTCGGAAGCCGCCGGCGGGGAAGCGGCCACATCCACATCGACCGCGACCGGCTCTCAGGAATCCGAAGAAGCCTCCTCGGGCTCCACCGCCACAGGCGGCACTGGCGAAAGCGCAGCTTCCACGACCACTGGATCGACGGGCTCGGGCGCAAGCGAAGCGGGGGGGACAGCCGAAAGCGAAACTACCTCTGCCCCTTCTGAAACCGCTTCCGCGACCGGAGGCGAAGTCGCCCCCGCAGGCTGAACCTTCGCTTGAGGGTTACGTCGTCAGGAGGCCCATTCTCGACGGTGGGTTGAGGGTTAGCGGTTCTGCAACGAATGTTGCGAGAGTGAGGGTTGGCGTTGACAGGGCGAAGTTCCCTGCATAACTTGCGTATTCTGACGGTTTGCTCCGCAGTGCGGGACAAACCTTAAACAACTACTCGAGGGCTCGGACATAATGGAGAGCGGCGGCAGCTACCTGGCGGTCATCAAGGTCGTGGGAGTCGGCGGAGGTGGGACCAATGCGGTCTCGCGTATGGTCGATGCAGGACTCAGGGGCGTGGAGTTCATCGCCGCCAACACCGACGCCCAGGCGCTCGCGATGTGCGACGCCGACATCAAGCTGAACATCGGCCACGAGTCCACGCACGGCCTCGGCGCCGGCGCCAACCCGGAGGTCGGCTTCGCCTCGGCGGCGGAGTCGCGCGACGAAATCAAGGAGGCCCTGAAGGGCGCGGACATGGTGTTCGTGACCGCCGGCGAGGGTGGCGGCACCGGCACTGGCGCCGCACCTGTGATCGCCGAGATCGCCAAGAACGAGATCGGCGCGCTCACCGTCGGCGTTGTTACCAGGCCGTTTGAGTTCGAGGGCTCCCAGCGCGGGCGCCAAGCGGTCGAGGGAATCGAGCGCTTGCGCGAGGTCGTGGACACCCTGATCGTGATCCCCAACGAGAAGCTGTTGGCGGTCGTGGAGCGGCGCACCTCGATGCTCGACGCTTTCAGGGAGGCCGACAACGTGTTGCGCCAGGGCGTGCAAGGCATCACCGACCTGATCACGATTCCGGGTCTGATCAACCTCGACTTCGCCGACGTGCGCACGATCATGCACGACGCCGGGTCGGCTCTGATGGGGATCGGCACCGCCAGCGGTGAGGCACGTTGCGCCGACGCCGCCCGCGCCGCCATCTCCTCACCGCTCTTGGAAGAGTCGGTCGATGGCGCCACCGGCATCCTCTTGAACATCACCGGTGGCAAAGACCTCGGCCTGTTCGAGGTCAACGACGCCGCCGAGATCATCCAGAACGCGGCCGACCCCAACGCCAACATCATCTTCGGCGCGGTGATCGACGAGGCCATGGCCGACGAGGTGCGGGTGACCGTGATCGGCACCGGCTTCGACCACCGTCCCGGACGCGCCGTGCGCGGCGACCGCAAGCGCCGCGAGTCGGGACGCCCCGACCGCGGTCCACGCATCGACGATCGTCAGCGCTCGGCCTTGGAGATCTCCGACGACGACATCGACGTCCCGCCGTTTTTGCGTTGAAGTAGTTCCCCGCAGCCTGTACAGCCTTTCCGGTGGTTGGAATAACCCGTGCGCTCGGCGGGTAAAGCCGTGAGATCCAACCGACCCAAAGGAGCCAGACATGCACCGTCGCATCATGTTGCTCGCCATGCTCGCCTCGCTCGCGCTGGCCGTCGCGTCGAGCTCCGCGCAGGCACAGCTCCCCGTCGTCTACAACGGCCTGCTCGGCTACGCACACGTCAGTCCCACGGCGAGCCCGCCTGGGGCCAACGACTGGTCGTGCAAACCGAGCGCGGCGCATCCGCGGCCCGTGGTTCTTGTACACGGCACGTTCGCCGACATGTCCGACAGCTGGCAAGCGCTCTCACCGCTGCTCTCCAACAACGGCTACTGCGTGTTCGCACTCAATTACGGCTCGTTCGATGGCTCCGGCTCGCTCGGCGTCTACGCCACCGGCCCGGTCGAACGCTCGGCCGAAGAACTGTCGGCGTTTGTCGACCGCGTGCTAAACGCCACCGGCGCCTCGCAGGTTGACCTCGTCGGACACTCCCAGGGCGGGATGATGCCGCGTTACTACCTGAAGTTCCTCGGTGGCGCCGCCAAGGTTCATACGCTCGTCGGCCTCGCGCCGTCCAACCACGGCACCACACTCGACGGTCTCGGCACGCTCGCCGAATTCTTCGGTGTGACTGGATTCGTGGGCGCGGCGTGTCCTGCCTGCGAACAGCAGCTCACGGGCTCCACCTTCATGACCACGCTCAATGCCGGCGGCGACACCGTGCCCGGCGTCAGCTACACGGTGATCGAGTCTGCCAACGACGAGGTCGTCACGCCTTACACCTCCGCGTTCCTGTCGGGGCCCGGCGTGACCAACATCACCCTGCAGCACCAGTGCATCCTCGATCAGGGCGAGCACCTGTCGATGCCCTACGACCACATCGCCGACGCCGATGTGCTGAGCGCGCTCGACCCGGCTCATCCGCAGCACCCGCTCTGCACCCCCATCTTGCCGATCACGGGCGGATAGTGCATGCACCGGCTCGAGTTGCCGATCATGGGCGGATAGGGCACGCAGAGGTACGAGCGCCCGCGGCGGGAGGCCGGCCGCGGGCGCTCCGGCGCGCTCGCTAACCTGCCCGCCGTGGCGACCCCGGCACCTAGCGCGCTCAGGCGCACCTCTCTGCACGATCGCCACGTCGCAGCCGGCGCCAAGATCGTCGACTTCGCCGGCTGGGAGATGCCGGTCCAATACCCGGAGGGCCTGCGCGTCGAGCACATGGCGGTGCGTGAGCGCTGCGGCATCTTCGACGTCTCCCATATGGGCGAGATCGAAACCGTCGGCCCGCAGGCAGAGGCGTTGCTGCAAAGGCTGCTCTCAAACGACGTGTCGAAGATCCCAGTCGGAGGCGCGCAATACAGCGTGCTTAGCGACGAGCAAGGCGGGGTCCTGGACGACTTGTTCACCTACCGCCTGGAGTCCAACCGCTACCTGACCGTCACCAACGCCTCCAACCACGAGCGTGATTTGGCCTGGTTTCAGTCGCACGCCGGCGATTTCGAGGCCCAGGTCCTCGATCGCCTGGAGGATTACGCGATGCTCGCCGTCCAAGGTCCCCTGGCGCGCGAGATCGTGCAAGCGGTATCCGACACTCCTTTGCCGGCCCGCATGACCGCCTCTGCGCGTCGTCTCTCAGGCACCGAGGTCCTGGTGTGCGGCACCGGCTACACGGGTGAGGACGGCGTCGAGATTTTGCTTGCGCCCGAGGATGCCCCGGCCCTATGGGACGATCTCTGCCACCGTGGCGCCGCTCCAGCCGGGCTTGGCGCGCGCGACACATTGCGCTTGGAGGCCTGCTTTCACCTGTACGGCAACGAGCTTTCGCTCGATCGCAACCCGATCGAAGCGGGCCTCGGCTGGTGTTGTCGTGAGAACACCGGCTTCATCGGCGCCCAGGCGATCCGCGAGGCGCGTGCGGCCTTCGGCACTACCTCCACCTCATCGCCGGAACCGGCGAGGAGCCCAGTCGGCGAGCCTGCTGAGAGGTTGATCGCGTTCGCGCTCGACGGCCCCGGGATCGCTCGGCAGGGCAACCCTGTCGTGGGTGGCGGAGTCGTTACGAGCGGCACGCTCTCGCCCTGTCTGGACATCGGGATCGGGATGGCCTACGTGCCAAGCACTCATATCGCCATAGGCACGCCCCTGCAGATCGACGTGCGCGGCCGCCAGCGCGACGCCAAGGTTCACACGAAACCTTTCGTGGAGAAGAAAGCGTGAAACGAAGGTTGTCCCGCCATGTGAATATCTTTCGCCCCCAAGCACAACGCCGAGACGAGGAGCCGCGCCGATGGCCGAGGTGAGCTACCCAGACGACCTTCTGTACCACCCTGAACACGACTGGGCCCGCATCGACCCATCCGAGCCCGATGTGGCGGTCTTGGGCATTACCTGGTTCGCCCAGGACGCCCTCGGCGAGGTCGTCTTCTTTGAACCGCCCACGCCCGGCACCCTCGTGGTCAAGGACGAGCCCTACGCCGAGGTCGAGTCGGTCAAGGCCGTCTCCGACGTCGTCGCGCCCCTATCGGGGGAGATCCTTGAGGTCAACGACGCCTTGGCTGACGCACCTCACGCGATTAACGAGGACCCCTACGGCGAGGGCTGGCTCGTAAAGATCCGCATGTCCGAGGCCTCTGAGCGCGAGGCCCTCCTGAACGCCGACACCTACAGCGCGAGCCTCGGCTAGTCCGCTGAACGCGCCGTTGCCGTGCGGCAGGGGTCCGGAATCGGCCGGAGCAGCGGCTAGGCTCAAATCCAGTTGACCACCTACACCTCAGTCACCGATAGCGACCTGGCCGCGATGCTGGCGGCGATCGGGGTCTCCTCCGTGCGGGAGATCTTCGAGCGCCAGATCCCCGAGGCGGTGCGGCTAGCCCGTCCGCTGGATCTTCCCCAGGGTCAAAGCGAGCAGGACGTCTACGAGCACCTGCGCGCGCTCGCCTCACGCAACGCCGGCGCCGAGGACGAGCTCTGCTTCCTGGGTGCCGGGATGTACGACCACTACGTGCCTTCGATCGTGGACATGCTGATGGAGCGCTCCGAGTTCCTGACGCCCTACACGCCCTACCAGCCTGAGATATCCCAGGGCGGCCTGCAGGTCATGTTCGAGTACCAGACCGCGATCTGCGAGCTGACGGGCCTCCCCGTCTCAAACGCCTCGGTGTATGAGGGGCCTAGCGCGGTCGCCTCCGCCGGCTACCTGGCAAAGCTCCACAACGATCGCTCGCGCTTCGTTGTCTCCGCCGGTCTGCACCCCCACACGCTCGCCACCTTGCGCACCTACGCCCACGGTTACGGCATCGAAGTGGTCGAGGTGGGGCTGCGCGACGGCGTCACCGACCCCGACAGCTGGGCTGCCGCCATCGACGAGGACACCTCCGCTGCGATCTTTGCCCAGCCCAACTTCTACGGCTCCGTCGAGGATGCCGCAGCCCTGTGCGCCGCCGCCAAGCAGACCGGTGGGGAGCCGCTTGTCACGGTCGCCCAGGTCGATCCGATCGTGCTCGGCGTGCTCGCCCCGCCAGGCGAGTGCGGCGTGGACGTGGCCGTGGGGGAGGGTCAATCCTTGGGCAACCGTCTCGACTTTGGCGGCCCATCCTTCGGCTTCTTCGCCGCCCGCGAGGCTTATCTGCGGCGTATGCCCGGTCGCATCGCGGGGGAGACCGTCGATGTGGACGGTCGTCGTGGCTTCGTGCTCACCCTGCAGACGCGCGAGCAGCACATCCGCCGCGAGAAGGCCACCTCCAACATCTGCACCTCCCAGGCGCTCAACGCCTTGGCCGGGGTCGTCTACCTTTCCTGGCTGGGTCGGCGCGGGTTCGTGGAGCTGGGGGAGCTCCTGCTGAGGCGCACCTACTATGCCCGCGAGGCGCTGTGCGCGCTTGACGGTGTCTCGCCACTGCATTCTCAGCCTGTCGTGCGCGAGTTCGCGGTGCGCCTGGACGCAGATGTAGCCGCCGTGCGCCGCCGTTGCGCTGCCGCGGGCGTCAATCCAGGCGCGGACCTGTACGCCTTGACGGGCCGCGAGGAGGATCGCGGAGGCCTGCTCGTGGCGATCACCGAGCGGCGCTCGCGCTCGGACATCGATCGTCTGGTCACGGTTTTGGGCGATGCGATCGTCGCCGATGGCGTGAGCTCCGAAAGTAGAGGGCGGACCGGCCTGGAGGACGATCGGGCGGCCGAGGTGGGCGCGCACGCATGAGCACTGTCCGGTCGGCATGGGCGGAGGTGTCGGTGTGAGCGCGAAGGACGACTCTGCGCGCGCGTACACGCGTGCGCAGAGGCCCCCCTCCAGGGGAGGAGACACACCTCTGCAGCGCGAAGACGCGACCACGATCTTCGAGCGTGGGGCGCCCGGACGCCGGGCGTTCCAATGCCCCGAGCTGGATGTCCCCGATGTGCAGGTGACCGAGCTCTTGCCCGCTCACCTGCGTCGTGCCGAGCCGCCCCGCCTGCCCGAGGTCTCAGAGCCGGAGATAGTGCGCCACTACGTGCGTCTCTCCAAGCGCAACTTCGACCTCGATTCCGGCTTCTACCCGCTCGGCTCGTGCACGATGAAGCACAACCCTCGTCTGCACGAGCGCGTGGCGGCCCTGTCCGGCCACGCCCGCCTGCACCCCCTACAGGATCCCGAGCGCGCGCAGGGCGCCTTGGAGCTGATGTGGAACCTGGAGCGTGCCCTCTCGGAGGTGTCCGGTCTGCCGCACGTCTGCCTGCAGCCCTCGGCCGGCTCTCACGGTGAGCTTGCCGGCGTGCTGCTCACCCGTGCCTACCACGAGGCGCGCGGTGAGACTCGCCACAAGGTGCTCACCCCGGACACCGCCCACGGCACCAATCCCGCGACCGTCACGATGGCCGGCTTTCAAGTCGTGAAGATCGCGACCAACCCGGACGGGGGTGTCGACCTGGACGACCTACGCGCCAAGGCCGACACCGACGTGGCCTGCCTGATGCTGACCAACCCGAACACGCTCGGCCTGTTCGACCCCAACATCCAAGAGATCGCCAAGGTCGTGCACGAGGTGGGCGCCACGCTCTACTACGACGGCGCCAACCTCAACGCCGTCATGGGACTGTCCAGGCCAGGCGACATGGGCTTTGACATCGTGCATTTCAACCTGCACAAGTCATTCACCCAGCCACACGGCGGGGGCGGCCCCGGGTCAGGTCCGATCGCGGTGTCGGACCGCATCGAACCGTTCCTGCCGGTCCCCAGGATCGTGCGCCATGAGGCATCCAACGGGGGGAGCGCAAGCGGCGCCTCCGCGACCTTTGACCTGGTCGAAGACTGGCCCGGTGCCAAATCGATCGGGCGTCTACGCGGCTTCCAAGGCAACTACGGCTGTTTCGTGCGCTCCTACGCCTATATCCGCTCGCTTGGCGCTCCAGGCCTGAAGGACGCCTCCGAGACGGCGGTCTTGAACGCCAACTACCTGCTCGCCCGCCTGCGTGAGTTGGGGGTGCTGGAGCATCTCCCGCTTGCCTACTCCAACGCACAAACAGATCCTCCATCTCCCGATAAGACCCTCACCAATGCCCCATCCCCGCCAGGGGATGGGAAGGTCGGTGGCGGCGATCTCGGGCTGTGCCTCCACGAGTTCGTGCTCTCCGGCGGCCCGATGAAGCGCCATCTACAGATCAAGACGCTCGACTTGGCCAAGCGCCTGCTCGACTACGGCTATCACCCGCCGACCGTCTACTTCCCCTTGCTGGTCGAGGAGGCCTTGATGGTGGAGCCGACCGAGACTGAGACCAAGGAGACGCTCGACTCTTTCGCCGAGGCCCTCGCCGAGATCCTGCGCGAGGCGGCGGGGGACCCTGAGATCGCCCAGAACGCCCCGTACACCACCCCTGTGCGCCGGTTGGACGAGGTCCGGGCGGCGAAGCATCCGGTTATCCGGCAGTCTCTCTAGCGTGCGCATCTTCTCCGGCATCCAGCCCACGGGCACCAAGCACCTGGGCAACTACATCGGCGCGATTCGCCAGCTCGTCGCCGGCCAGGATCGTGGCGAAGGGCTGTACTGCATCGTCGATCTACACGCGATCACAGTCGCGTATGACCCGGCTGAGCTGCGCCGAGCGGTATATGACCTGACCGCGCTTCTGCTTGCCGCTGGCCTTGACCCTGAGCGCTGCATCCTCTTTCGCCAGGGCGACGTGCCCGAGCACAGCGAGCTGTGCTGGCTGCTCTGCTCGGTCACGGAGTTGGGGCGTCTGCAGCGCATGCACCAGTTCCGCGACAAGTCCCAAACGCAGCGCGAGCTGGTGTCCGCCGGTCTGCTCGTCTACCCGGTACTGCAGGCTGCCGACGTGCTTGCCTACCGCGCCCACGAGGTGCCGGTCGGCGAGGACCAGCGTGAGCACCTGGAGCTGATGCGCGACGTGGCGCGTCGCTTCAACACCCGCTTCGGTGCCGGCAAGGACGTGCTGGTGGTCCCCGAGCACCGCATCCCCAAGGTCGGCGCGCGCATCATGGACCTGCAGGACCCCACCCGCAAGATGTCCACCACCGGCGGCTCGGAGCTCGGCACCGTCTACGTGCTCGACGAGCCCGCCGCGATCCTCAAGAAGTTCAAGTCGGCGGTCACCGACTCCGGTCGCGAGATCGAACGCTCACCGGAGAAGCCGGGCGTCTCCAACCTGATCGAAATCCTCGCCGTCGCGAGTGAGACGGCGCCTGAGCAGGTCGAAGCGGACATGCAAGAGGCGCGCGGCTATGGCGACCTGAAGATCGCTGTAGCCGAAGCGGTCACGGAGATGCTCGCGCCAGTGCGCTCGCGCTACGTCGAGTTGCGAGCCGACGAGCAGGCCTTGGAGGATGTTTTGGCCAGGGGCGCCGCGGGCGCCCACGAGATCGCCGCGGACACGCTCGTCGATGTGAGGGAATGCATGGGTGTGGGTCCGCCGCGCCCGGTACGGTAGCTCCCGTGACACTCCCCGCGCTCGACCTCGACTTGGAGATCTTCAATGGACCCTTCGACCTCTTGCTCGCGCTGGTTCTACGCGAGGAGGTGGACTTGCTCGACTTGGAGCTGGCCGATGTGGTGCTCGCCTACCTGGACCATCTCGAGGGACGCGGCGAGCTGGACCTGGAGACGGCCACCGAGTTCATCGTCCTGATCGCGGCGCTCCTGGAATTGAAGTCGCGCCTGATGCTGGCCGAGGACGGAGAAGACCTGCTCGACATCGAGCCCGGCGAGGCAGCCGAGGAGCTGCTCGAGCGGATGTTGCAAGCTCGCCGCTTCCGCTCCGCCTCGACGCACCTCCTCGAGCTGTTCAAGCGCGAGGAAGGCGTTCGCTTTCGCAGCGCGCCGCTACCGGCGCATCTGCGCAAGACGGTCGCGCCTCCGGTGGACTCCTCCCAGGATCCGGCGGTGCTCGGTCAGGCGATCGGGCGTCTGCTGCGGATGCCGCCTACGATCAACCTGCGTCACATCTCGATCCAACGCGTCACCGTCGCCGAGCGCCTGGACCGCCTACGCGATCTACTCAGGCGCGGCCACTTCTCCTTTGAGGAGGCCGTCAGAGGCGAGGATCGCATGACTGTCGCGGTCACTGTTTTCGCGCTCTTGGAGCTCTACAAGCGCGGCGAGGCGTGGTGGGAGCAAGGTGAGAACTTCGGCGAGATCGCCGTCCATGCGGCCGGAATCGAGCCGCGACAGGCACGCACCGGATGAGCGAGGAGCCGGGGCAGGACGAGCCGGCGCTTGAGGATCAGCGGTCATCTGCCGATCAAGACGGCATGTCTGTCACGGATGTCGAGTCAGAGCGGGCCGAGGAGCTCGCGGAGGATGAGGAGCTCGACAGCGCAGGGGTCGAGCCCACCGACGCTACCTTGAGCGACGAGGACCCTGGGACTCCCTCGGTCAGCGTTCTCGATATCGAGGGTTTGCCCGAGCCCGAGCCGACTCTCGTGCGCACCGTCGAGGCTTTGCTGTTCCTAGCGCCCGATCCGCTGAGTCCACAGGAGCTCTCCGACGCTGCCGCCTCCGAGGAGTTGGCTGTTATCGCCGCGCTTGCCGAGCTGGCCGAACGCTACGCGCCTGGCCACAGCGGGATTCATCTGCGAGAGCTGGGGGGTGGCTTCACCTTTGCCAGCGATCCCGAGACAGAGGACGCCGCCAGGCGGCTGTTCAGCCGTCCGCGAGCCTCGGTATTGACCCCCGCCCAGGCCGAGACGCTGGCGATCGTCGCCTATTTGCAGCCGATCTCCCGGCCCGAGATAACCCGCATTCGCGGCGTGAGCGCCGACTCGGCCGCTTCGACTCTTCTGGAGCGCGGACTCGTGGAAGAGTCGGGACGCTCGCAGTTCGGCGCGGTCATGTACCGCACGACGACCCAATTTCTCAAGCTGTTTGGCTTGCGCTCGCTCGAGGAGTTGCCCGACATCGGGCAGTGGGACCCCAGTCCCGAGGAGGAATCCGAGCTGCGCGACCGTCTGCTGCGAGCAGGCGAGGCGAGGGCCGGCGGCGGGTCCCAGCCCGAACTGTAGAAGCTTCCCCAGGCTCGCCCTAGGCCGCTCGTGCGGCCAATTGTCCACAGGCCGCGTCGATGTCGCGCCCGCGCGTGAGGCGTACAGTTGCCTGGATGCCGTGCGCTTCCAAGGCGCCCTTGAACGCCGCGATCGACTGACGGCTGGAGCCCTCGTAGGCCGAGTCCGTCGGGTTGAATGGGATCAGGTTGACCTTGAACATGCGTGGCTGTTCGTCCGGCCCGCGTCGACCGAGCAGCTTCGCGAGCGCCACGGCCTGCTCGTAGCGGTCATTGACACCGGCGAGCATCACGTACTCGACGAATATGCGTCTTCGCTTGTGCTCATAGAAGGCCCTGCACGCATCGATCACATCGCTCAGGGGGTAACGGTCGTTGACAGGCATCAATTCGCTGCGCAACGCTTCGTCGGCGGCATGCAGTGAGAGGGCCAAACGCAGGGGCATGTCCTGGGCTGTGAGCGCTTCGATGCCGGGGATCCATCCAACAGTGGAGATCGCCGTGCGGCGGTGGGTGATGCCGATATCGGGCAGTCGCTCGCAGGCCGCGAGCACGTTCTCGAGGTTGAGCATTGGCTCGCCCATGCCCATGAACACGCAGTGATCGATCGAGGTCATGCGCCTGAAATGGAGCGCCTGCTCGAGGATCTCCGAGGCCGTCAGGTTGCGCGCGAATTTCATTTGACCCGTTGCGCAGAATGTGCAGGTCAACGGACAGCCGGACTGCGAGGAGACGCAGATCGAGTTGCGCTTGTCGCGATAGCGCATCAAGACCGCCTCCAAGGCTCGTCCGTCTGCGGTTGCGAACAGGGCCTTGACGGTGCCGTCGCTCGCTGTGCGCTGCTCACGCAGCTCCAAGCTGGAGAAGGGCACGTTCTGATCGAGCCATTCGCGCAAGGAGCCGGGCAGGTTCGTCATCTGCTCGTAGCCCTCAGCGCCCTTGGCGGCCCATTCCCATATCTGGCGCGCGCGGAACGCGGGTTGGCCGTTCGCGGCGAGCGTCTCCTCTAGAAGCTGTAGATCCATAGCCCTATCGTTGCAGCCTATGCGCCTAGCCAAGTATCTGGCCCATGCGGGCGTGGCCTCGCGCCGCGCCGCCGAGACGATGATCGCCGAAGGTCGGGTGACCCTCGCCGGCCAGGTTGTGCTCGACCCGGCCCGAGACGTCGACGAGCGGTGCTCTCTGACCGTTGACGGACGCCCGGTCTCAGGACCTGAGCAACCGGTTGTCTACGCGGTCAACAAGCCGCTTGGGGTGATGAGCACCGCACAAGACACCCACGGCCGCCCCACCGTGGTCTCGCTTGTCACGCAGGGCACAGGCGAGTCGCGGCGCCTCTACCCGGTGGGACGACTCGACGCGGATTCGAGCGGGCTGATCCTGCTCACCAACGATGGCGCGCTCGCGCAGCGTTTGACGCACCCGAGCTTTGAAGTGCCCAAGACCTATCGTGTGCGCTTGGGTGGGGGGCCTGTCGGCGAGGGCACGCTTGCCAAGCTGAGCGCGGGGGTGCGCTTGGAGGACGGGATGACCGCTCCGGCACAGGTGCGCCGGGCCGGGCAGGGAGTGCTGGAAGTGACGATCCACGAGGGTCGCAACCGTCAGGTGCGGCGCATGTGCGAGGCCGTCGGACATCCCGTGCTTGCACTCGAGCGCATCGCGTTCGGACGGCTGAAGCTTGGCGAGCTCGCGCCGGGTGCGTCCCGACGGCTCAGCGGGGCCGAGCTCGCACGCCTGCGCGGAGGTCCGGAGGATCGCAAGCAATCCGCGGCGCCCGTCGCCGGTCGGTCGAAGAGGCGTTGGCCTGGGCGCGGGTCGTGAGCGACGACTCCGCGAGCCGGCTCTGAAAGAATCGCCGCGATGCCGCAACGCCTATATGCCCTTCGGGGCGCGATCTCGGTTCCTCGGGATGACGCGCAGGAGATCCTGAGCGCCACGAGCGAGCTGATGGAGGAGATCATGCAGCGCAACTCGCTCGCGCCCGAGCGGGTCGTGAGCTGCATCTTCACCGTTACCGACGACCTCTCTGCCGAGTTCCCGGCTGTGGCTGCCCGGGCCCTGGGCTTCGAGCGGGTGCCTCTGCTGTGCGCGCGGGAGATCCCAGTGCCCGGCTCCTTACCCCGCGTGATCCGCGTTCTGATCCACTACTACGCGGACGAGGGACACGAGGCCAAGCACGTATACCTACGCGAGGCGGCGGCCCTGCGAGCCGACTTGATGGCGGCACAATAGGAGGAGCATGGCGATCGAGTTCTCAGAGCGCATCGCGCGCATCCCCTCCTATCCGGCGGCCGGCGGCTATGCCCAGCGCGCGCCGAAGGTCAAGCTCGCCTCCAACGAGTCGCCCTGGCCGCCCCTGCCCGCGGTGCTCGATGCGATCAATACGGCCCTGCCGACCCTCAACCGCTATCCGGATCCCACCAATTCGCTTCTACGTGAGCGGCTCTCCGAGCGCTACGGCGTCCCGTCCTCGCGGATCGCGATCGGCAACGGCTCTTGCGACATCCTGCTTGCCTTGGGCGAGGCACTGCTTGAGCCGGGGGCCGAGCTGGTGTACGCATGGCCTTCGTTCTCGGTCTATCCGCACCTCAGCGCCGCCTCCGGCGCGCGGGCGGTGACGGTCCCGCTCGACGCCGATCACCGCCACGACCTGGACTCGATGTTGCGCGAGATCACAGTCGCCACGCGTCTGGCGATCGTGTGCAACCCCAACAATCCGACGAGCACTGCGCTGCCTCTGGCCGAGATCGCCGATTTCGTGGACCAAGTGCCCAGGCACGTGTGCGTCGTCGTGGACGAGGCCTATTGCGAGTTCAATCTGCTCGAGGACCCAGACGCCTCGATTGAGCTGCTGGCGCAACACCCCAACCTGGTCCTGCTGCGGACCTTCTCCAAGGTCTACGGCTTGTGCGGGTTGCGCGTCGGATTTGCCCTGTGCGGATCCGAGACGTTGCCGCGTGCGGTCGACCAGGTGCGCCAGCCGTTTTTCTGCAACGCGGTGGCCCAGGTGGCGGCGGTCGAGGCGCTCTCTCATCAAGACGCCGTCACCGACCGGGTCACGCGCACGATCGCCGAGCGCATCTCCGTGGAGGAGCGACTGCGCGCGCTCGGGATCGAGCCCGCCGAGTCCCAGGCCAATTTTTGCTGGTTCGATCTCCCCGGCGCGGACCCCGAGCAGGTCGGGGCGCGCGAGGCTGAGGTCATGCGAGGGCTCGGCGAGCGCGGTGTGCTCGTGCGCGGCGGCGGCGCCTTGGGCAAGCCGGGGGCATTGCGTGTCACCTATGGCACCTCCGAGGAGAATGCGATTTTCCTGGACGCCCTTGCGGAAGTGCTGTGAGCTCTGCTACAAACTGAGTAGACGATCATGCAGACGACCGACTCGACATCCGCCTCCGCGCTCGCAATAGTGAGTGCTCGCGTGTCCTATTGGTCGTTTCGCTGCGCCTGGCGATTTAGCTAGGCGCTTCGGCCTGGTCTCCACATGTGAGCGGAGGCAGCCAAGGCCGCATCCGGGTTCTCCAGGAACCAAGCGCCGCTCTCAAAGGCCCAGCTCACGCAACCAGTCGATGCGTACGCGACTACCCCACATTTTGAAAGGATGAAGCAATGATGATCGTCATGAAGGAGGCCGCAACCGAGGAGGAGATCGGCGCGGTGATCGAGAAGATCGAGGGCGCCGGGGCCCTGGCCCACCCGATCAAGGGCGCCCGTTTGACCGTGATCGGCGCGATCGGCGATGTGGAGCAGGACGTGAACATCGAAGGTCTTGGCCTGGAAGGACAGCCCGGGGTGGACAGGGTGATGCCGATCCTCAAGCCTTACAAGCTCGCTTCAGCCCAGATTCGCCACGGCGAGCGCACCGTGATCGATATCGATGGACGCAAGATCGGCGGCGACCACTTCGCTCTGATCGCGGGACCCTGCACAGTGGAATCGAGAGAGCAGCTGCTCGAGACCGCCGATGTCGTGAAGGACGCCGGTGCGGCGATGCTACGCGGAGGCGCCTACAAGCCCCGCACCTCTCCCTACGCCTTCCAAGGCTTGGGCCAGGAGGGCCTGCGCCTGCTTGCCGAGGCAAAGGAGCGCACCGGCCTGCCGATCGTGACCGAGCTGATGGACGCGCGCGACCTGGAAGCGGTGCTCGAGGTGGCCGACGTGATCCAAGTGGGCGCCCGCAACATGCAGAACTTCCCACTCTTGGCCGAGATCGGGCGCTCGCGCTGTCCGGTCCTACTAAAGCGAGGCCTGTCGGCGACGCTCGACGAGCTGCTGATGGCGGCCGAGTATGTCCTCAAGGAAGGCAACCGCGACGTCATGTTGTGCGAGCGAGGGATCAAGACGTTCGAGAACTCCTACCGCACGACACTCGACCTGCAGGCGGTGCCAGTGCTCAAAGAGCTTTCCCATCTGCCTGTCGTGGTCGACCCCAGCCATGCGGCCGGGCGACGTTCCTTGGTGGCGCCGATGTCTTTGGCTGCTGCCGCCGCCGGGGCGGATGGGATCATCGTCGAGGTGCATCCCAATCCCGACGAGGCTCTCTGCGACGGCCCGCAGGCGCTCTTGGCCGAGGACTTCGCCGAGTACGCGGAGACGGTGGAGCGTGTCGCCGCGCTCGCAGGAAAGGTGTTCAGCACCGCGTGAGCGATCCGGGAGGCCGCAAGGACAGCCGGCCTCTTAGGGTCGCGGTACTCGGGGTCGGGCTGATCGGTGGCTCGATCGGCCTGGCCGCTCGCCGTCGTCTCGGCGCGCACGTGGTGGGCTATGACCCCGACGCTGACGCGCTGGTGCGAGCCAGGGAGTTGGGGGCGATCGAGCGACAGGCCGACAGTGTGGCGGGCGCTGTTGGCGAAGCCGACTACGTCTTCGTCGCCACTCCGGTTGGCCACACTGTTGAGGTCGTGCGCGCCACGCTGGCGGCGGCCGGGCCAGGTTGCGTTGTGAGCGATGTCGGATCGACCAAGCGCCACGTCGCGCGCGAGCTCTCCGATGCGCGTTTCGTCCCAGGCCATCCGTTGGCGGGCGCCGAGACTGCGGGCGTGGGAGGCGCACGCGAGGACCTGTTCGACGACGCGCTCTGGTATCTCGCCCCCATGGTGGACGCCGAGGACGCTCACGCCACCGATGTGGCGCCCGCGCTGGCGCGGATCTCGGCGCTGATCGAGCAGATCGGAGCAAAGCCGGTCGTGATCGCGGCCGATGCCCACGACCGTCTGATGGCGAGCGTCTCCCACCTACCGCACGTGCTCGCCAACATCTTGGTCTCTCAGGCCCTGCGGGCAGTACCGGCCGCCGTTGAGGAGTCTTCGGTCTCCTTTGAGGCCTCCACGGGAGGACTTACCGGCACGAGCATGGTGGGAGCCAACCCCAGCTTTCGCGACGCCACTCGCGTGGCCGGAGCGAACACGGCGATCTGGACAGATATATATATGTCCAACGCGGACCTGCTCGCCGAGGCGCTCGACGAGACGATCAGGGAATTGAGTGGGGTGCGCGACGCGCTCGACGCCGAGGACGCCGATGCTTTGGTCGCTTGGAACGAGCGAGTTCGCGAAGAGCGCGAACGCTTGGCGAGCTCGTAGGGTTAGGGACGCTATGGATGTGCGCTTCGAGCCCTCGAATGGGCTAAACGGTGAGCTGAGGGCTCCGGCCGACAAGTCGATTTCCCACCGGGCCGCTCTGCTCGGGGCGATGGCCTCCGAGCCGACAAGGATCGAGAACTATCTGCACGCGGCCGACACCGACTCCACGCTGGCTGCGGTCAGGGCGCTCGGCGCTCTGGTGGACGAACGCGACGGGGTCGTCACGGTGCGCGGCACGGGGCTACGCGAGGCGCGCGTGCCATCCGGTCCGATAGACGTCGGCAATGCGGGCACGCTGCTGCGCCTGCTCCCCGGTTGGCTTGCGGCGCAGGAGGGTCGCAGCTTCACTCTTGACGGGGACGAGTCGATCCGCCGCCGTCCGGTGGACAGGGTGGCGGAGCCGCTGCGTTTCATGGGCGCCGAGTTGACTGCGCGTGAGGATCGCTTTCCGCCGTTCACGATCAAAGGCGCGCGTTTGCGCTCGATCTCCTACGAGCTGCCGGTCGCCAGTGCTCAGGTCAAGTCCTGCATCCTGCTGGCCGCGCTCGCCGCTGACGGCGCGACGACCGTGGGGGAGCCGGCACGTAGCCGTGACCACACCGAGCGCATGCTCCTGCGTGCCGGCGTCAACATCCACCGCAACGGCCGTCACGTCACCGTCGTCAACGCCGACGAGCTCGTACTGGAGCGCGTGGTCGTGCCGAGCGATCCCAGTTCGGCGGCTTTCGCTATCGCCGCCGGGGTGCTTGTGCCTGGCTCACGACTGTTGATTCGTGACCTGGGCGCCAACTGGACGCGCACCGGATTCCTGCGCATCGTGAAGCGTATGCGAGGCATCGTGTTCGGCGATTTGGAGGGGGAGAGCGGCGAGCTGCTGGCCGAGGAGCCGATCTGCGACCTCGACGTGGCTCACGGGGCTCTGGAGGGGACGACCGTGGAGGCCGAGGAGGTGCCGCTCGCGATCGACGAGCTGCCCTTGGTGGCCTTGCTCGGTTGTTTTGCGGAGGGGGAGACGGTGGTGCGGGGTGCCCACGAGCTGCGCCTCAAGGAGTCCGACCGTATCGCCACCGCAGTCGAGGGCTTGCGCGGGCTGGGGGCACAGATCGAGGCGCTCGAGGACGGCTTTGTCGTCAGTGGTACTGGCGGGCTCAAGGGCGGCACGATCGATGCGGCCGGCGATCACCGCATGGCGATGATGGGCGCGGTTGCCGGGTTGGCCTCGCGCGAGGGTGTGACGGTGCTCGGGATGGAGGCCGCAGACGTTTCCTATCCCGGGTTTACGAAGGACATCGGAGCACTTTCCTGAGCTAAGGCGAACGCTTCGGCGCGGAAGGCATGGTTTCTGGAGTCTTGAAACGCCTTTCTCTCAATGGGGCTTGACAAGAGGTCCGAGTCCGGGTATAAAGTAGCCATGTCCCGGCAATCCTCTTTGGACGCCGGACAAACATAAGGTCGGGTTTTGGGCTGGCCCGCGTGGTCGACAGCTAAACGTTTTGACGGGGACCTTGGGAGAGGGACCGGGTCGCTTCTGAGAGGGAGTTGTTTTTCGCGTGCATTCATTTGGGGATCATGTGTTTGAGAGTCCGTGTGTCGATTGCGGGTCTGTTATAGGACGCGTCAGCGTCGCTGACGCGTCTCTCTCTCTCTCTCTCTCTCTGGCCGGGCTGCCGCTCAGCGCGGTTTTGCGCTTCACCCGCTAGCGGGTCGCGCTCAGGCCAGTTTTCGCCGCGCCATAGGGGGCGGTTTTCGTCGTTCCTCGAAGGGGAGGGGGCTCGGCGTGTCTGGGCTTCCGGTCAATCTCGCCTCATCTGTTGGGGCTCGTATACGGAGGCCTCATGGTGATTAGTAGAGCCTTGGTCAGGTTTCGCGATGTTTTGGGCGTATTCATAGCGCTGTCGTCGATCCTGGTGGTGCTTTTGGCGTGTGGTGTCGCGTCGGTCGAGGCGGCGCCGAATGTCACGATCGAAAACGAGTCGATCTCCAACGCTGGGACCACCAGCGTCAAGTTGCATGCGACCGTCCGAGTGTTCGGTGTGCTCAGTAGTTACCACTATGAATACGGTTCGAGCACGGCATACGGGTCGAAGACCAGTGTGGTCAGTCTGGGGGCCTCGAACGGCGGAGTGGGCGCGCCCGCGCAGCTCGAAGGGCTACAGCCGGGGGCGTCCTACCACTTCCGCGTTGTGGTGGAAAACGAAGATGGTGTCGCGCTGGGCGGGGATGAGGTGTTCTCGACCTTTCCACAGGTGGCTCCCGGCCTTCCCGACGGTCGCGGATATGAAATGGTCACGCCTGTCGCGAGCGAAGGAAAAGAACTGTATATGCCCGTCGGCGCGGCTCAGGAAACCGAAGAAGCGATCTTTAGTTATTATCCGTTTCGGGCCGCGGCGGACGGGGACGCGATCGCCTATGTGGGTGAACCGAACGCGGAAGGCAACGGCAGTCAGGGCATAAACAAGGGCAACGAGTTTATTGCGACCCGCTCAGGTCCGGGTACGTGGGTTCAGCGCGACGTTCAGCCGCCAGGGTTCGCTTCGCCGTACTTCGTCTCCTTCTCGGAAGACTTGTCGAGCGGTGTGCTCTTTTCCACCGAATCCTTGTCTGCGGGTGCTCCGGCTAAGTACGAAAACCTCTACGTGCGGGATAGTGCGACCGGTTCGTTGCAGCCGTTTTCGAAGGTGACGCCACCCAACAGGCCACCGAAAAACGGTCCTGAAGGGTTTGGTGCCGCCGGTGCGACTGGCTTTCCAAGCGAAAATGCTATTGGGCGCTTCTATGCGGGTGCTTCGCGGGATTCCAAGCATTTGTTCTTCGAGGCGAATGACGCGTTGACCGCGAACGCGATCGATGGTGGTGAACATGAGAACAATCTGTATGAATCGACCGAAGGGACCCTACGGCTTGTCAACGTCCTTCCGGGTGGGGAAGCGGACCCGAACGCATCCTTTGGTGCTCCCCCGTTGAGGGAAACAGAAGCGGAGAACACCACGAATGTGATCTCGGCCGATGGATCGCGCGTGTTCTGGACGGATCTGAACACGGGGTCACTGTACGCGCGCGAGAACGAGGCGTCGACTGTTCTGGTTGGGGAACACGCGACGTTCCAAACGGCTTCGACCGACGGGTCGCGTGTGTTCTATGTGAAGGGCGGCGATCTCTACGAAGACGACCTGTCTGGCGGTTCGACCACCGATCTAACGCCGGCGGGAGAAGTCATGGGAGTCGCGGCGTCAAGCGACGACGCCTCATATCTCTACGTTGTCGCCATGGGCAGTCTCGCGCCCGGCGCCACAGTCAACCAGTCGAACCTATATCTGCTGCACGCCGGCACCACTA
Organism: Solirubrobacteraceae bacterium; assembly: GCA_049588415.1. Classification (GTDB taxonomy): domain Bacteria; phylum Actinomycetota; class Thermoleophilia; order Solirubrobacterales; family Solirubrobacteraceae; genus Palsa-744. The sequence goes on along the minus strand of JBAVYU010000051.1, from coordinate 181,520 downwards.
CATTCATCGCCACACTCGGCCCCGAAAAATACGGCCTCTACCAGGAAAACCCGGAATTTAAGTATGGGTTCCAAGGAACTTGGCTCGATTGGAGTCCCAATGTTGGACAACGTACCGCCGAGGCGACGCCCGATGGTCACGCGCTGGTGTTCATGTCGAGAATGAGTCTCACGGGATACGACAACCTCGACGAACAGGAAGAACCGACCTGGGAGGTTTACACGTATGAGGCGGACACGGGCAAGCTCTCCTGTGCTTCTTGTAGCCCAAGTGGAGAACCACCACGATCTTCCATTCAGGATCCCGTTGGTGCTCTCATAGCGCCCTTCAGCAATCTGGCTGTCAGCGCGTTTAGCGATACGTTTCAGTTGCGTTCGATCTCGGATGATGGTGGTCGGGTTTTCTTCGAGAGCAGTATGCCGTTGGTCGCGCAGGATGTGAACGGTCGCGTCGACGTCTACGAGTGGGAGCGCGACGGGGCCGGAAACTGTCGTCTGTCTAGTGGCTGTGTGTATTTGATCTCTGGTGGTGTGAGTCAGGGCGCGTCGTATTTTCTGGATGCGAGTATGGATGGGTCTGACGTGTTCTTCATGACTCGCCAGAAACTGGTGGAACAGGATCAAAACGAACTGTATGACGTGTACGACGCGAGGATAGGCGTCCAAGTGCCGCCTACGCCGTCTGCGTGCACCGGTTCCGGTTGTCAGGGCGCTCCAGGGGCGCCCCCGGTCTTCGCGACGCCGTCGAGCGTGACGTTCGCAGGCGTCGGGAACCTCCCCGCACCCACGAAGCCCGCGGCGAACGCCAAGAAGAAGAGCAAACACAAGCTGGAGAAGAAAAAGCGCCGTAAGGGCGAGCAAAAAGCAAAGCGCAACGGCAAGGCGCCGAAGGCGAAGAAGACCGGGCACAGCGCACGAAAGGCAGGGGGACGATGATGTTCGGGGTCGGCAATCGTACGGTCGGAAGGTCGCTGGTCGCGGGCCTGGTCGTGGCTGTGGCTATCGCGGCGCTTTTCGCTGGTCAATCGCTGGCGGCCAGCGGCGCCGCGCCCGGCTGGGGGGTCACTCCAGCTACCTATCCTTCGCATATCGCGCCCGGAAGCAAGGGCTACATATTGATCCCTGTGTACAACATCGGCGCTGCGCCCAGCAGCGGCGCGGTCACGGTGACCGACAGGTTGCCGGCGGGCCTGACCGCGATCGAAGCCGGCTATAGCCGCGGAGGGCGGTTGTTTTGGAACTGCCAGCTTGGCGCTGTCGTCACATGTGTGAACAATCCCAGCGTCATAACGTCAATTCCTCCAGGGGAACCAGACTATCTCGATGTCGTCGTGGAAGCCGCGGCGAACGTGTCCGGTGAGGCCGAAAACGAAATTACGGTATCCGGTGGTGGAGCGCTTGCTCCTACGGCCACGACTAATACGATCGATTTCGAATCAAAACAGCCGGGGTTCGGTCTGCAGTCGCTGGATGGCTGGTTCAGCAATCCCGACGGAACGCTGGACACGCAGGCCGGCTCGCACCCCTATTCGCTTAACATCTCGTTCTTTCTGAACAACGAAGAGGTAGCGCCGATCGGCGAAGCACGCGACGTCACCGTCGATCTGCCGCCCGGACTGATCGGCAACCCGCAGGTGCTACCGCGATGCACCCGCGCACAATTCAACGTCAACCACTGTCCTCCAGAGACCCAGGTCGGTATGAACGTGGCCAACCTCGTTATTGGTCCGACTGCTGTGCCGATCTCCGAAGGCGGCGGGGAATTCCTCCGTGCGGAACTCCCCGTTTATAACCTGGTACCCCCTCCGGGAGTGCCCTCAGAACTCGGATTCTCGTTCTTCGGATTCGGCACGCGCTTGGCCACGATCGTTCGTAGCGGCAGTGACTACGGTCTGCGCAACAACGTCAAAAACATCATCCAGTTGGCGATCAGCTACAACTCGATCACGATCTGGGGATCGCCAGGAGACCCCAGCCACGACTATCAGCGATGCGGATACGTTCAAAGCGCCGGAGCGAATGCGTGTGAGCCGGTGAACACAGGCGGTCAACCGTTTCTTACACTGCCGACGTCCTGTCGCGGACCGGAACTGTTCTCTGCGGTAGCGGACTCGTGGGCTCCGCTCGGCACGTTGAACGGCGGGATCGGCGAATTGAGCTTCCGCTCGCACGGCAACTCCGGTCTCCCGGAAGGCCTGAGCGGCTGCGATCACCTCGCGTTCACGCCATCGATCGGTGTCGCACCGGACACGACCAACGCGGACACGCCCGCGGGTGCGACCGTAGACGTGAAAGTACTCCAAGACGGCTTGACCGATCCGCAGGGTCTGGCCATGTCGAACATCAAGAACACGACGGTGACGCTGCCCGAAGGGATGGTCATCAACCCCGGACAGGCAGCAGGGTTGGCTGCGTGCCAGCAAGAACAATCCGCTGTTGGGACCGAAGCAGCGCCGTCTTGTCCGTCTGCGTCGAAGGTGGGTACGGATCAGATCGAAACGCCACTGCTTGCGCACAAGCTTGAAGGCGATGTGTACGTGTTGCAATCCAACCCACCGAACCTAAAGCTGCTGGTCGCGGCTTCCGGTGAAGGGGTCAACTTGAAGCTCGTCGGAAATGTTCATTTGGATGAAACGACGGGTAGGATCGTGACTACGTTCACCGAAACGCCGGAGTTGCCGTTCACGGACTTCAAGCTGAGCTTCAGCGGAGGAGCACAGGCCGCATTGGCGACACCACTGCGCTGCGGGTCATACACGACCAGCAGCGACTTCACTCCATGGACCACGCCCGACGTAGAAGACGCGTTCCCGACAAGCGAATTCCTGATCACACACGGAACCGGCGGCAGCGCGTGCGCCGGTCCCACACTCCCGTTCAACCCGTCTTTGACGGCGGGCTCGACGACCGATCAGGCCGGCGGGTTCACGAACTTCTCACTGCTATTGACCCGCGAAGACGGCCAGCAGCGGATCGGCACATTGCAGTTCAAGACACCACAGGGACTACTTGGAATGATCTCGAAGGTGCCGTTGTGTCCTGAACCGCAAGCCGCGGAAGGGACTTGTTCGAGTGCGTCGCAGATCGGTCATACGGTCGTTGAGGCCGGCCCTGGACCGTACCCGTTGGTTGTGCCCCAACCGGGACAACCACCCGCCCCGATCTATTTGACCGGTGGTTATAAGGGCGCGCCGTACGGGTTGAGCATCGTTGTTCCGTTGGTCGTCGGGCCGTTCACGTTGCGGACACAGGTTGTTAGGGCGAGGATCGAAGTGGATCCGATCACCACCCAGTTGACGGTCACGACGGATCCGTTGCCGTCGATCATCGACGGTATCCCCGCGGATCTCAGGGCTATCAATGCTGTGATCGACAAGCCGGGATTCATGTTCAACCCGACAGGTTGCGAACCAGGAAGCTTCTCAGGCACCGCCACCAGCAGCGAAGGAGCAAGCGTACCTATCGGCAGCCACTTCCAAATGGGGTCCTGTAGGAGCTTGACGTTCAAGCCGAACTTCAAGGTCTCAACCTCAGGGAAGACCTCACGCAAGGACGGGGCGAGCCTGGACGCAAAGATCCTCTACCCAACAGGCGAACTGGGAGACAACCAAGCATCCTCACAATCAAACGTCAAAGCAGTCAAGGTGGACCTACCAAAGCAGCTACCGTCGAGGCTCACAACACTGCAGAAGGCCTGTCCTTCGGCGACGTTTGAAGCTAACCCGGCGTCTTGTCCTGAAGACTCCAGAGTTGGTAGTGCGACAGCGATCACACCGGTATTGCCGGTTACGTTGACTGGTCCTGCGTATTTCGTGTCTTATGGTGGCGCGAAGTTCCCAGAACTGGTCGTCGTACTACAAGGCTATGGCGTGACCGTGTTCCTGCACGGCGAAACGTTCATCAGCAAAGCCGGGATCACAAGCAGCACCTTCCGCAATGTTCCTGACGTTCCGATCACGAGCTTCGAGCTGAAGCTGCCCGAGGGCCCATTCTCAGCCCTTGCGGCAAACGGGAACCTGTGCGCGACAAAACTGAAGATGCCGACAGCGTTCACCGGACAGAACGGCGCCGTGTTGAAGCAGTCCACGCCGATTAGCGTGACGGGTTGTGTGAAGCACAAGGCGAAGGCCAAGAAGAAACCCAACCAGAAGAAAGCCGGCCACAAGAAAAGCGGTAAAGGGAAGTAGCCATGACACCCCCAACACGGGCACCGTCGAGTGTGGCGGTGCCCGTCCCGACCAAGGTCGATCCGCAGCGAGTTCCGGCCGAGCGTGTCGCCGAGATACAGCGTGCCCGGATGCTCTCGGCGACAGTCGAAATCGCGGCGGAGCAGGGTGCCGCCAAACTGACGGTTACGCGCATAGTCGCCCGCTCGGGTGTCTCCCGGAGAACGTTCTACGAGATCTTCAAAGACTGTGAAGACTGCTTGCTGGCAGCGCTCGAGGACGCGCTGGATCAGGCTGCCGAGGTGGTCGTGCCCGCGTACCGGAGCGAGCGCAAGTGGCATGAGAGGTGCAGGGCAGCGCTCAGGGCCCTACTTGAGCTGTTCGACGAGCGCCCAGACTTGGCCAGGCTGCTTGTGGTGGACTCGCTCGGTACGGGGTCGCATACGCTGAAGCGTCGGCGCTATGTGTTGGCTCAGCTGATCGATGCGGTGGATGAGGGACGCGAAGAAGCACAAAGAGGCTCAGAGCCACCTCCCCTGAGCGCCGAGGGCATCGTGGGGGCGGTGCTGTCGGTGATCCACGCGCGTCTGCACGAATTCGCGCCGGCCGAGCAGGATCTACTCGAGTTGACCAATCCGTTGATGAGCATGATCGTGCTGCCCTATCTCGGCCGAGCCGCGGCGGCCAGGGAGCTGAGCCGGCCGGTTGCGCGCCGAAGGGCCTCCGTTTCTCGTCCTGTCGGCAATCCGCTGCGTGCGCTCGACATGCGGCTCACCTATCGAACTGTTCGTGTGCTCATGTCGGTGGGTTCCAGCCCGGGATGCTCGAACCGTCAGGTGGGAGTCGCCGCGGGCATCGTCGATCAGGGGCAGATATCCAAGCTGCTCGCGAGACTGGAGCGGCTCGGCCTGGTCCACAACGTCGGCTTGGAGCCTGGCAGGGGAGCCCCCAATGCCTGGGCCTTGACCGAGGGCGGCCTCGAAGTCCAGCAACTCCTTGCTCAAGAGTCCTCGCGCGCCTAGCGGGAGTGCTCCGAGGCTATCGTCCAGCGCGTGCTGATCGCCATCGATGGCCCCGCAGGAGCCGGCAAGTCAACCGTTGCACGTGCGCTAGCCGGGCGACTCGGCTTCACCTACCTGGACAGCGGAGCCATGTATCGCTGTATCGGCCTGCTCGCGCTCAATGCGCCCGCGGCAGCCCCCGCCGCGCTCGCGAGATCGGCGCGAATTGAGCTGATCGCCTCCGACCGGACAGAAAGGGCCGCCGGTGAAACGACTGAGGGGACTTCCGCGGACAGAGTGATGCTCGACGGACATGACGTGACCAGTTCGATTCGTGTACCCGAGGTATCGGAGGCCGCGTCCAGCGTCGCCTCCGACCCAGGCGTGCGCGAGGCTTTGGTGGCCAAGCAGCGTGAGTTGATCGCCTCCGGCGATTGGGTGGCCGAGGGCCGCGACATCGGCACGGTAGTGGCGCCTGACGCCGAGCTGAAGGTCTTCCTGACGGCCGATGCGAACGAGCGCGCCCGCCGTCGCGCCTCCGAGCTGGGTGGGGATCAGGCGACGGTCATGGCCGAGCAAGCCCTGCGCGACGAGCGCGACTCCACCCGCGCGCATAGTCCTCTACGAACGGCTCCCGGTGCGGTCGTGCTCGATACCACTGGGATGACGATCGAGCAGGTGGTCGAGCACATAGCAGAGCTTGCCGGCCGCGGACCCGCCCAGGCTTGACCTTACAAATGACTCGTCGAACCCGGTTGAGCGCCCAATCGCGGTCATACTCTCCCGATGCAGAAGGTCGCCATAGTCGGATATCCAAACGTGGGCAAGTCATCGCTTGTGAACCGCTTGGCGGGCTCGCGCGAGGCGGTCGTGCACGAGCGGGCCGGGATCACACGCGATCGCAACGAGATCGAGTGTGAGTGGAACGGTCGCGCTTTTGTGCTGATCGACACGGGTGGCGTTGACTTCCAGGACGAAGATCCGCTGTCCGGCTCGATCCGCGAGCAGGCTCGCGCCGGCCTTGCCGACGCGCAAGTTGCGGTCCTGGTGGTAGATGCTCGCGCCGGGATCCGTCCCGGAGACGAGGAGATGGCAGATCTCTTGCGTCGTGCTCCCGTGCCGAGCATCGTGGCGGCCAACAAGTGCGACGGGGTCTCCGATCTACCTTTTGCCGCCGACTTTCATCGGCTGGGACTGGGCGACCCTTTGGCTGTCTCCGCCTCGCAAGGGCTGGGCACGGGCGACCTGCTCGACCGGATCGTCGAGCTATTGCCGGACGCGGAGGAAGATCGAACCGAGGACGACGTGATTCGCCTCGCTTTGATCGGTCGCCCGAATGTGGGCAAGTCCTCGCTGGTCAACCGCTTCCTCGGAGAAGAGCGTGTGATCGTCTCCGAGGTCGCCGGGACCACCCGCGATGCGATAGACACACCCTTGACCGTCAAGGCGCCTGATGGCGCCTCTGCGTCCGGCCAAACCGACGGGCAGGCAGGCGCCCGCGAGCTGATCCTGATCGACACCGCCGGGATGCGCCGCCAGTCGAAGGTGTCCGACTCGGTCGAGTACTACACGACCTTGCGTTCCCAGCGGGCAGCTGAGCGGGCCGATGTGGCCCTTGTCGTGTGCGATGCCACCGATGGCGTCACCTCGCAGGATCTGCGCGTAGCCGAGCTGGCCATGAAGGCCGGCTGTGCCACGGCGATCGTCCTCAACAAGTGGGATCTCCACGAAGGCACCGAGCAGGATCTCGACCACGAACGCGCCGTGGTTGCCGCCAAGCTGCGCTTGCGCCCGCGTGTGTTGACCGCCAGCGCCAAGAGTGGGCGCAACGTTACGCGCCTCCTGGGCGAGGCGATCGCGCTCGGCGACCGCCGTCGCGGACGTATCCCCACACCAGAGCTGAACCGCTTCTTGGCGGAGGCTGTACAGGCGCGCCAGCCGCCTGTCGGCACACGCCGCGGCTCGGGGCAGCATCGCCTGAAGCTGATCTACATGGCTCAGATCGGCGAGAGTCCCCCGCGCTTTGCGATCCAAGTCAACTCGCGAGCACGCGTCACTCGCGACTACGCTTACTTCATCGAGAATCGCCTGCGTGCCCGTTACGGCATGGACGGCGTCCCGCTGATCATCGACTTCGTCGAACGCGGCACCCGCACACGTGTGCAGGCCGCCTGAGTGCGTCGTCAATAAACTTCTGTCACTTCTTCAAGCGAAACCCGTGGAGCCGATCCCCAAGCCATGAGCCAACATTCCGATAAAGAGTTCCTGTTCACCTCCGAGTCGGTCACGGAGGGCCACCCCGACAAGATCGCCGACCAGATCTCAGACGGAGTGCTCGACGCCGTGCTCACCGACGATCCCTACGGCCGCGTCGCCTGCGAGACGCTCGTCAACACCGGTTTGATCGTCGTCTCCGGCGAGATCTCCACCAATACCTACGTCGACATCCAAGACATCGCGCGCGAGACGGTCCGCAAGATCGGCTACGACAATGCGGCCTACGGTTTCGACTGCGACACCTGCGCCGTCATCAACGCGATCGACAAGCAGTCTCCGGATATCGCCCAAGGCGTAGACGCCGCGTATGAGACACGCCACGACCCCGCCGACGAGGACGAGCTCGACGTCGCCGGAGCAGGCGACCAGGGAATGATGTTCGGCTACGCCTCGAATGAGACCGAGGAGCTGATGCCCCTGCCGATCTCACTCGCCCACAAGCTCTCCAAGCGTCTGGCCGAGGTGCGCAAGGGCGAGGTCCTGCCCTACCTGCGCCCCGACGGCAAGACCCAGGTGACAGTGCGCTATCAGGACGGTCGCCCGGTTGAGATCGAAAAGATCCTGATCTCCACCCAACACGCCGACGGGATCGACTCCGAGACATTGATCAAGCCGGACCTGTTCGAGCACGTCCTGCGCCCGGTCCTGCCGGCCCAACTCTACGACGAGAAGAAGCTGCTCAAGAACTTCCTGGTCAACCCCACCGGTCGCTTCGTGATCGGGGGGCCGATGGGGGACTGCGGCCTGACCGGACGCAAGATCATCGTCGACACATACGGCGGCATGGCTCGCCACGGCGGCGGCGCCTTCTCCGGCAAGGATCCCTCAAAGGTGGACCGCTCCGCCGCATACGCGGCGCGCTGGGTGGCCAAGAACATTGTCGCGGCCGGCTTGGCTGACAGGGCCGAGGTACAGGTGGCCTACGCGATCGGCGTCGCTCACCCGGTGTCGGTCATGGTCGAGACGTTCGGCACCGAGAAGATCGGTCGCGGACAGATCGCCAAGCTGGTGGACGAGCACTTCGACCTGCGCCCCGGCGCTTTCCGCGAGGAGCTCAAATTGCACCGCCCGATCTACCAGAAGACCGCCGCCTATGGTCACTTCGGCCGTGAAGATCACGACTTCACATGGGAGAAGACGGACAAGGCCGAGGCCCTTCGTGCCGCCGCCGGCCTGCAGGCTTCAGGCGCGGCCGTCTGACCGACCTCACCCGTAGTTTTATGAGGTGTCCGCTTCCTCGCTTGCGCCTGCGCCCACCCCGCCGATAGTCGCCCCCGAGGCTCCTGAGGACGCGCTACCGTCGAGGATCGCGCAGGTTGAGCCGATGACGACGGCCCGCGCACTGCGCGGGCCGTTCGACTATCGCCTGCCTCAGGGGCTGCACGCCGGTGTGGGAGTCGGCTCGATGCTCGTGGTGCCCTTCGGACGGCGCCAGATCTTGGGCGTCGTGACGGCGATCTCCGACCGCAGCGAGGTCTCCGAGGAAAAGCTGCTCGCCCCTGTGCGAGCTTTGGACGAAGGTCCGCCCGCACTTCCCCTCGATCTGGTCGCACTGGCGGGGTGGCTCGCCGAGGAGTACTGCTCGACGCTCGCCCGGGCACTCTCATTGGTGCTGCCGCCCGCGGCGACGCGCCGCTTGAGCGGACGCAAACCGCGGGTCGCCCCGTCTCGCCCGGCGCACATCCAGGTAGGAGCCCGCACGGTCCAACCGCCGGCCTTGACAGTCGAACAGGACATCGTCCTTGCTGAGCTGCGCGACGCGCTCGCGTCAAGCGAATCGCAGACGAGACTTCTCGCGGGCATCACCGGCTCGGGCAAGACAGAGGTCTACCTGCGCATAGCCGCCGACGCTTTGGCGAACGAGCAAGGAGCGATCGTGTTGGTCCCCGAGATAGCGCTCACACCCCAGATCGTCGGACGCTTCGTTGAGCGTTTCGGCGATACCGTCGCCGTCCTGCACTCGCGCCTGACGGTCGGCCGGCGTCGCGAGCAGTGGCGTCGCCTGCGCTCGGGTGAGGCGCGCGTGTGCGTCGGGCCGCGCTCGGCCATATTCGCCCCGATCGAGCGTCTCGGCCTGATCGTGGTCGATGAGGAGCACGATTCCTCCTACAAGCACGAGGGCGATCCCCGCTATGACGCGCGCACGGTGGCCGCTCGGCGAGCCGGCGATTGTGGCGCATTGCTCGTGCTCGGCAGCGCCACACCGCGCCCGGAGAGCATTCACGCAGCTTGGGGCGCACCCCCTCCAGAAGGCGACCTGCAGTCGTCCCCCGCCGGGTCGACCCGTCGCGGCGAGCGGCTGCTGCGACTTGCCAGGCGCGTGGACGGTCGCCCGCTGCCACAAGTGAACGTGCTCGACATGCGCGAGCAGACGCCGGGCCTGCATCCGCTCACCTCACAGGCCTTGGCTGAGGTGCGGCGTACGCGAGGCAAGGCGATCGTGCTGCTCAACCGTCGTGGCTGGTCCAATTTCCTCACCTGCCGCTCCTGCGGACGTGTATGGGGCTGTCCCCAGTGCGACGTAGCCCTCGTCCTGCACCGAGCTGGGAGTCAAGCGAGGGCGGACTACATAGCGTGTCACCACTGTGGTCACCGCGAACACGCTCCGCGCAGATGCGAGTGCGGCTCCACATCGGTCGCCCGCCACGGAACCGGCACCGAGCGCCTGCAACACGATCTGGGCGTCGCCCTAGACGACGGAGATTTTCCCATTTTCCGCCTCGATGCCGATACCGTCGCGGGCGACGGCTCGGAGAACAGTGTCGCGCGACTGCTCGCCGGCTTCCAGGACGCTCCAGCCGGTATTTTGATCGGGACGCAGATGGTCGCCAAGGGCCACGATTTCCCAGACGTCGGTCTTGGGGTCGTGCTCGACGCCGACGCCACGCTGCGCTTCCCCGACTTCCGCGCCGAGGAGCGAACGTTCGCGCTCGTCTGCCAGCTGGCCGGCCGTGTCGGTCGCGGGGGGGAGGGTCAGGTGCTGGTGCAGACGATGGCGCCCCACGCGCGCTCGATCTTGCACGCTGCGGCTCACGACAGCGACGGCTTCTTGACCGGCGAGTTGCAGCGACGCCTCGCGCTTGACTATCCACCCTTCGCGAGTCTGATCCGGGTGGTTTGCGCCGCAGAGAACACAAGCCGCGCCCGAGCGGCGGCCGAGGCGATCCGCTCGGCTCTGAACGGCTCGCCCGGAAGCGTGCTCGGCCCGGCGGCCCTGTTTCGCCTGCGTGGACGCGAGCGCCAGGTACTGATCGTCAAGACGCCGCCCGAGCAGCGCCAGGCGACGATTGCTCTGCTCGGCGCGGCGGTACAGCGCGTCGCCAATGCGCGCGCCCACAAAGGTGTCGTCTTCGCCGTCGATGTCGATCCTCAGTAGTCCAGTCGGCCTGCTCGCCCTAGACTTTCGGAAATGAGCGACGAAGAGGTCATGGACTCGGAGGTCGAGCCCGAGGAGGGCGCGTCCACCGTAGCCGAGCTCGATCCCGAGGTGCGCGCGAGGCGCGACACCGCCCTGCGCCACGTCCGCAAGTTCGGCGACCCGGTTCTACGCACCACGGCCCTGCCCGTCGATCGCTTCGACGAGTCTTTGGCCCAGGAGATAGAGCGAATGGGGGAGTTGATGCACGATGCCCTGGGCATCGGCTTGGCTGCCACTCAGCTCGGGATATTGCACCGAGTGCTCGTCTATCAGGCATACAGCGACGATCCGCTCACGGCCCTGGTCAACCCAGAGATCGAGTGGGCCGACGAGGAGCTGGAAGCGCTTGAGGAGGGCTGCCTCAGCCTGCCGGGCGTGCATGTGGAGGTCGAGCGACCGGCCCGGGTGCGTGTGCGGGCTCAAGATGTCGAGGGCCAGGAGCTGCGCCTGGAGGCCGAGGGCTTGGAGGCACGTGTGATCCAGCACGAGATCGACCACCTCGACGGCATCCTGATCCTTGACCGGATACCGCGCGAGCTGCGCAAGCAGGCGATGCGCTCGATGCGTGAAGCGGTAACCGCCGCCAGCGCGGCGTAGTGCGCACCGTCTTTCTCGGCACATCGGATTTTGCCGCCGCCGTGCTTGCGTGGCTCGCGAGCGAAGACGCGGATGACCCGGGCACGCCACCGACACGGTCGCGCACGGCCAACCCCCACAGTCCAGTGCTCGTCATCACGCGCCCCGACCGCCCGGCCGGACGTGGCCGCAAGCTCACGGCGCCGCCAGTGGCCGACGCCGCGCGCGCCCTGGGTCTACGGCTGGCCCAACCAGAGAGCGTCAACGACAGCGACACCCACGAGCTGATCTCAAGCGTGAACCCCGATGTGCTGCTCGTGTGTGCCTTCGGGGCATTGATCAAGGAGCCTCTGCTGTCCGGCTACGAGCTGCTCAACGTGCACCCCTCTCTGCTCCCTCGCTGGCGCGGCGCGGCGCCGATCGAGCGCGCCATCATGGCCGGCGACGAACATACCGGGGTCTCGATCATGCGCCTCACCGCAGGCCTGGACAGCGGGCCCGTGTGCTTGGCCCAGAGCGAGCCGATCGCCGCCAAAGACAACTTCGGCTCGCTCGCCCTCCGTTTGCAGGACCTCGGCGGAGAACTGCTCATCCGCGCGCTTGACATGCTAGATGCGGGAGAACCTTTGGCCTTCTCAGAGCAAGACGAGCGACTCGTCACCTACGCCGAGAAGATCGGCCCCGACGATCGCATGCTTGACCCGGAAAAGTCAGCGGCACAGCTGGAGCGCCGCGTCCGCGCTCTATACCCCCACATCGGCGCGCGCGTGGCCCTGGCGGAGGAAACATTGCTCGGCGTACGGCGCGCCTCACTGGCGCCCGAGGTGCCCGCGCGTCTCGGCGTATACGCCGATAACGAGCGCCTGCTGCTCGGCTGCGCCGACGGTCTGCTGGACTTGCAGGAGGTGCAGCCTCCCGGTAAGCGCCCAATGGAGGCCAAGGCGTTCCTGCGCGGCCACGGCTTGCCGGAAGCCTGATGGCTCAACCCGGGAAGGCCAACGTCGGGGAGTCCAAGACAGCTAAGTCTGGATCTCCTCCACAACGGGCGCGAAGCACCCGCACTGTCTCAGTGGCGCCGGCACGCGCGTGTGCGTATGAGGTCATCCGTCGTGTCTTCGAGCAGGGCGCCTACGCCGACAAAGTCCTACAGGCCGAGGCTCAATCGCTTGACGCGCGCGACCGTGCCTTGGCGATGCGACTCGCCTATGGCACGATCCAGCGTCGCCTCACGCTCGACTACGTGCTCGAGCGGCTCGCAAAAAGGCCGGCCGAGCGTTTGGACCGCCCGTTGCTGGCGGCCTTGCGTCTGGGTCTTTACGAGCTGCTCTACCTGAGCGGCGCGCCCGACCGTGCGGTCGTCGCCGATTGCGTCGAGCTGGCCAAGAGCGGGCATGGCGCCGGTCACGGCCTCGTCAACGCCGTCCTGCGGCGCGCGGCACGTGAAGGCGCCGCCAAGCTGCTCGGCGACCTGCGTGAGGACACACCCGATCGTGCCGCCATCGTTTACTCGCACCCGACGTGGATTGCGCGCATGTGGTGGCAGGATTTGGGTCCCCCCGAGACGCGCGCCCTGATGGCGGCCGACAACGAGCCTGGCGAGCTGGCGGTGCGTGTCAACACGCTCCTGGCCGAGCCGCCGAGCCTGGCGCGAGACCTGGCGGTCGTCACCCACACAGACCCGGACCTGCCCGAGGCTTTGGTGCTGGACGGCCCCTTCGACCTACACGGCTCAGCCGCATGGCGCGAAGGAAAGCTCCTCGCCCAATCGCGCGCGGCGATGCTAGTCGCCCGTGCCTTGGATCCCCAACCCGGCGAGCGCGTGCTCGACCTGTGCGCCGCGCCCGGCGGCAAGAGCACACACATCGCCGCCTTGATGGGAGATGAGGGCGAAGTGGTGGCGGTCGAGCGCAACCCGGCGCGCGCAGCCGAGCTGCGCGAGACCGCCCAACGCCTGAAAGCGAAAAGCATCCAGGTCGAAGTGGCTGACGCGGTCCTCGCCAGAGCCGCCACAGACCGCTTCGACCGTGTGCTCGTCGATCCGCCCTGCTCGGGCCTCGGCACCCTTCAAGCTCGTCCCGACCTACGCTGGCGCCTGACGCCGGCCAAGCTCGAGGAGCTTGCTCAGATCCAGGCCGCGATTCTCACCGCCGGCGCGGGCGCACTCCGTCCGGGTGGCGTGCTGGTCTATTCGACATGCACGATCTCGGCGTCCGAGAACGAGCGACAAATAGAATCATTCCTTGATCGTAACTCGGGATTCGCGCTCGAGGATGTCACGCACGAACAACGATCCCATCCCCACCCTCACATGCCGAAGACCGCTCTGACAATGCCCCACCGCGATCGCACCGCCGGGTTCTTCATCGCACGGATGCGACGAGTAGAGGATCTCCCCACGGGTAGGCTCTGAGAATGGAGGGCGAGCATCCAACTCCCGCGAAAGAGCAGGTCAACCTGGGACCGCTATGTCCCAACTGCGCCGAGCCTTGGTTGCGTCCCACCAATTTGCCCGGTCGCTATCGCTGTGTCTACTGCCTGCACCGCTTCGAGCTTTCCTCGGTCTGCCCCAACTGCGGTGAGCACTCCACGATCGTGCGCATGTCCTCCACCGCGATTCTCAAGTGCAACAACTGCGGCGACTCCATGTTGATGCCAATCTGAGGCACCGCCTGAGATGATCTCCTCGTGACGACAGCAGATCTTCTGCGCGAGGTACGCGTGGCGCCCTCGATCCTCTCGGCCGACTTCGCGCGCTTGGGCGCTCAAGTGGCGGACGTTCTGGACGCGGGCGCACGCGTGATCCACGTCGACGTCATGGACGGTCATTTCGTTCCCTCGATCACCCTGGGGCCGATCGTCGTGGGTGCCTTGCGCGAGCAGGTGGAGGAGGTCGGTGGCCTGCTTGACGTGCACCTGATGATCGAGCGTCCCGAGCGCCACATCGCCGAGTTCATGCGGGCCGGAGCGCATTCGATCACCTTCCACGCCGAGGCCACGCCCCACGCCGCTTACGTCGCGGCCTTGGTGCGAGAAGGCGGAGCCGGTGTCGGCGTCGCGATCAACCCGGCCACCCCCGTTGGGGCTGTTGCCGAGCTGAACTCTGCAATCGACCTGGTCTTGTGCATGACCGTCAATCCGGGCTGGGGAGGACAGAAGTTCATCGCTCACTCTTTGGACAAGGTCAAGCGCCTACGCCACATTCTCGGCGACGAGATCGGTTTGGAGGTCGACGGCGGCATCGATCCCGCCACCGCCGGCCCAACTCGAGCAGCGGGCGCCAACCTGTTCGTGGCCGGCTCGGCCGTATTCGGGGCACCAGACCCGGCCACCGCATATCGGGAGATCGCCGATGCCGTCGGAGCGGTCTAGGGCACTCAACGTCCGGTTGAAATGAGCCGCCGGCTTTGGGGGAGAGAGCCGCCGGCTTGGGGTATTTAGGCCGGCGCGCGCGCAGCCCGACGTGTGGCCGGGGTACCACGCCGGTACACGATGCCCAGCATCAGGGCCAGCAAGCAGGTGGCGCCGAGATAACCGATCTCGGTTCGCAACAGTTCTTCGCTTACGAGTGGTACCAGCATCCAAGCCACGAACACGATCGCCGCCACGATCCAACAGTAGGCGGCGGTGCGTGCCTGATTACGTGCCAGCGCCGCCTGGTTGAGCGCGCCCGAAGTCAGGTGCATGCCCATGCCCAGGCCGATAAGTGCCAGCCCCACGCGCCCGTATTCGAAGCTTTGGCCGAACAGCGCTTTCATCACCGGAGGGCCGATTGCCAACAGCCCCAGCGCCACCGCCAACGCGAAGGCGACGATCGCCATCACCGTCAGCCTGATCGCCTTCGCGAACGCATCATGGCCCTCGGTCGCCTCCAGACCAGTCAAGTGGGGCAACAGCGAAGTCTGGATTGCTTGGAAGAGCTGCAGTGGCGCTCTCGCGATCAGCAGCACGTTGAACACGATTCCCGCCAGAGCCGCATTGGTTGAAGTGATGTCGACGGTCAGCACCGCCGCGTTCAGCAGTGTCTGCTCGGAGAGCATCACGCCCGAGACCGCAAAAGCAAAGCCCGATCCCCTGCGTAGCGAAAGCTCATCGGCGGCCACCGCCTCCTCGACTCCCTCGGTCCCCGGCCCGGCCAAAGCGGCATCCAGCTCCTCCATCTTCGGCGCGCCTTCCGGCTCGGCGGGTTGAGCGCCGCTTCTCGCGAACGCCGCCGGCACCACAACGAGGGACACGAACGGCGCCGCCGCGATTCCCAGCGCCACAGCGGTCTGCCCGTTAGTCAGGCCGATCGCCACCGCCAGCGCGAAGCAGAGCCGCGAGATCGACTCCATCAGCACCAGTCCGCCAAACAGACCGAAGTATTCGTGCCCGGCCAGCCAACCCCTGGCGAAATAGCTGGCGGCATAAGCCAACGTACCGACCACCAGTACCCAATACAACGCCGCGTAGTGACCGAACACGTCGTCGATCAGCACATCGTGCAACGCCAGGGCCACGATCAGGAAAGCCAGCGCGAAACTGGTTTGGATCGCGATCGGCACCTTCACGGAATGCTGGGCATGTCCTCGTGCTCTGCGGTCGGCGATCGTGCGACTGAGCAACTGTTCGATTGGCCTGTAAATGACCGAAATGATCACGAACATGATCGACCACAACAGGTCCAATCGCTTGGCCTCCACTTCGCCCAGAACGTGGCTCGCGATCGAGAAGTAAGCGAACGTCAGCAAGCCCGTGCTGGCGATGCCGATGGAGAGCAATCGCGCACCACTGCCATAGGAGCGTCCGCCCTCACCTTGCTCGGTAGCGGGTACGGACGCCGATGAAACGCCTACGGATGCTTCGGGCTCCCGGCCGGAGGACTGGTGCTGGCCGGATGCTCGCTCAGAGGCGGACAAGCAGCATCGTCCAGGGGAACGGCGAGCGCGCCTCGACGACCTTGCCGTAACGCGAGAGCAGCTTCACAAACGAGCGCTTGGACCAGTGGTTCAGATGTCCCGGCGTGTTACCCAAATCCTTCAGGTAGGCGCCCCGCGCCATGTTCAGCATCCGCCACAACGGCTCCCTCGGGACCGACACGAGCAAGCGGTGCTCCGCGCAACGGGCCATCTCAGCCAGCGTGTGCTCCGGGTCGGGCACGTGCTCGAGCACCTCGATCGCGCATGCCAGGTCGAACTCGTTCTCGGCGAACGGCAGGTTCTCGGCCCTCATCACCTTGTATTCCAGGTTTGGCGCCGTGCGCTGTGTCCACCCAGCCTGGATCGATGGCTCCTCCAGGTCGATGCCCACCACGCGCGCGGGCTCCAATCGCTGAGCCCATTGATGCACAAGCACACCCTCGCCGCAGCCCACGTCCAGCAACGACATCGGGCTGGCCGCCTCGAGCAGATCGTCGAGGGCACTCTCGAAACCGCCCATCATCCGCCTGACCAGCGGGTTGGTGGAGCCGTACTTGTCGTACGTATTGCCAGTGACGATCCCATCCTCAGAGACCGTGACGCCGCCGCTGCTCATACCTCGATCTTCTCAGCTTGGCCGGGCGAATCGCGCGAGCCGAGCGCATCGTTTGCGCCAACCGGGTTTGTCGTGCCGGCGGTCCTTGGGCCCGAAGTCAGGCCGGTCTGGTTCGATTCGTAATGAGAGGGCTCGACCCCGAGCTGCAGCTCGATCCGGCGCACCCGCTCGAACGTCTTCTGTGTCATCACCCGCTGCGCGGCCAACAGGTCGCCGATCACCCCCAGAGCCCACAGAACGACCGCCGCGATGAACAGCACCGCGCCCAGGATCAGCGACTGCACGTGTCCCTTGCCGTTGCCTTCCGCGTAGGCGACCACAAAGCGAATCCACACGCCCAGCGCGGCCACGCCGATCACGGCTGCCAGGCTCCAGAACACCCGCAACGGCTCGTACTGCGCATAGATCCTGAAGATCGAGATCGAATTGCGCCGCACATAGGCACCCATCGAGGGAAACAGGCGCGACTCGCGCGTCTTCGGGTTGGTTCTGACGGGGACATGATCGATCGCCACAAGTTGCTTGCCGGCCTGGATGATCGTCTCCAGGGTGTAAGTGAATTTGGACACCACCAAGATCTGGATCGCGGCCTCGCGGTTGTAGGCCCTGAAGCCCGACGTGGTGTCCGGCACCGACGTCGAGGACGCCTGGCGCACCACCCAAGAGCCAAGGTGCTGCAGCCGCTTCTTCAGCCCCGAGAAGTGCTCGATGTTGGTGACCTCGCGGTCGCCCACCACCATGTCGGCGTCGCCCCTGAGGATCGGCCCGACCAGCTTGACGATGTCCGGACCGTAGTACTGGTTGTCGGCGTCGGTGTTAACGACCACGTCCGCGCCCAACTTCAGGCAAGCGTCCAGTCCCGCCTGGAAACCCGCCGCGAGGCCCTTGTTGTTGGTCAACCGCACGATGTGATCGACCCCCTGTGCCCGCGCGACGGCGATCGTCTCGTCGGTCGAGCCGTCATCGACGATAAGCCACTCCACGGCCTGGAAGCCCTCGACCTGGCGCGGCAAGTCGGCCAGCGTCGCCGGCAGCTGCTCAGCCTCGTTGAAACAGGGGATCTGAATGATGAGCTTCACCGGCGAAAGCCTATCCCCTCTAGGCTCTACAGCCGAATGGCAAGCGCGACTTTGACGCGTACCGATCCGGGTGGCCGGGGCGGACGGATACCGATAAACCAAAGGCTGCGCGCAATCCCGGCCTCTCGCTGGGCGGTCTTGGCTTTTGCCGCGATGTGCGCTTTGGCGCTGGTCGGCTACTTCGCCTTCCCCACCTATCCCACCTACGACTCCTTCTATGCGCTCTTGTGGGGGCGCGACGTCCTGCACCTGCACATGCCCGACTTCAGTGTCTATCGGGGCCCCACCGAGCACCCTTTGGCGATCGCTTTCGGTGCCTTCTGCTCAATTTTCGGCCAGGGCGGCGCCCGCCTGATGGTGTTCGGCTCGATCGCCTCCTTCGTGGCGCTGGTGGCGGGCGTGTACCGCTTGGGACGCCTCTGCTTCGGCCCGGTCGTGGGCGCCCTCGCGGGTCTGCTGGTCTTGAGCCGCTTCTTTGTCGAGAACCTCGCGGCTCAGGGCTACCTCGACATCTCTTACGTCGCCTTGGTGGTGTGGGCCACGGCTTTGGAGATCGAGCGCCCTCGCCGTGGGCCTTCGGTGTTCCTGCTGCTGGCGGCCGCGGGGCTCTTGCGTCCAGACGCTTGGCTCTTGAGCGGCGTCTACTGGCTGTGGTGCGCGTGGCCTGCCGACAACGCCACGCGTCTGCGCTACCTGGGCCTGGCCGCGATCGCGCCCATCGTGTGGATCGGCGTGGACGGACTCGTCACGGGCAATCCCCTGTATTCGCTGCACTCGACCTCGGGCTTGGCCGCGGAATTGGGGCGCACCGAGAAATTCTCTGAAGTCCTCTCCTCGACCTGGTCCTACGCCGTGCGTATCGACAAG
Source organism: Solirubrobacteraceae bacterium (assembly GCA_049588415.1). Taxonomy (GTDB): domain Bacteria; phylum Actinomycetota; class Thermoleophilia; order Solirubrobacterales; family Solirubrobacteraceae; genus Palsa-744. Next base: position 162,626 of record JBAVYU010000051.1, on the reverse strand, counting down.
CTACCGGTGGTCCTCGGCTCGCTTGCTGGAATCCTGCTGGCGATCTGGTTGGCGCCCAGACGTGTGCTTGTGCTCTTGGTAGTGCTCGGGAGCCTCCTGTTCGTGTTCATAGCCGAGGGCGCGGCGGGCGCGTCGGTCGTTGATCGCTACATGATCGGCGCGTCGGTAGTGATGCTTGTCTTCTGCGGGCTGGCGATCGGGGGCTGGTCGATGCTCGAGCGGGGCACCGCGTTGCGACGTGTATGGATGGTGGGAGCGGCTCTGCTTGTGCTCTATGGAGGCGCCTCCGCCGCTCGCACGCTCAGCCTTTCCAGCCTGCGCACCACGCTCGCCGACCACGAGGACTTCCACGAGGGGCTCGCCGCCGCTTTGCACAGCCCGGCCGTCAAAGCGCAGCTGAAGCGCTGTCCTCTGCTGTCTTTGCCAAACAACAAGCTGATTCCCGACGCACGATGGATCCTCGACAGCACCGGCCAGCGCGAGATCGTGGCCCGTAGCCAAGCCAGCGCCGACGCGCTCAAGGGAGCAGCTGAGCTCAAGCGTCGTATCCAAGCGGGTAGCGTCGCGGTCTATCCGCTCGGCGAAGCCGTGTTCGTGGAGGCGATCGTGGACCTCGGCGACGATCCGCGCGACCAAGTGCCTTTGAAGGGATTTCACCGCATCTACACGAGCCGCTACTACGCGGTCTATGGCAACTGCTGAGCGGGGGGCGGACGCCCGTCGCTGGGCGTGGCCGGTCCTGGGGGCGATCCTGCTCGGCGCGCTCGGCTTGCGCTTGTGGGGCATCAAACAGGGCTTGCCCTACGTCTACAACATCGACGAAGCCGGTCACTTCGTGCCCAAGGCCGTGGCGATGTCCTCGCACGGTCTCAACCCCGAGTACTTCGTCAACCCGCCCGCGCTCACCTACGCCCTGCATCTCGTGTTCGTGCTCTGGTTCGGGGGCGGGCACTCGCTCACCCACGAGTACGCCTTGCACCCAGGCGAGGTGTTCCTGGTCGCGCGCGTCACCGTGGCCGTGCTCGGCACAGGCTCAGTGTGGCTGCTCTACCTGCTCGGAGCGCGTCTGTTCGACCGCCGTGTGGGCTTGCTGGCGGCCGCTTTGGAGGCGGTCGCCTTCCTGCCGGTGTACTACGGCCATCTGGCGCTCAACGACGCAGCCACGCTTCTGCCGCTCACGCTCTCCCTGTTCGGCAGCGCCGGTGTTCTGCGTCACGGACGGGTCCGCGATTACGCGATCGCGGGGGTAGGGCTCGGCTTCGCTTGCGCCAGCAAGTACACAGCCGGGATTGTCGTGGTGCCTTTGGTTGCCGCCGCCGCCGCTCATTACCTGGAGGGATCGGCTGGTTCCGGCAAGCGCGTCCTCATCGGCCTGGGGACCGCCGGCCTCTGCGCGTTGGGCGCCTTCCTGCTTGCCAATCCATATGCGCTGCTCGACTTCCAGCGCTTTCACTCCGAACTGGTTCACCAGTCGAGCCTCTCCGAGGAAGCCCAAGGCAAGCTCGGCGCGCCCCGCCAAGGCGGCCTCGTCTACTACCTGTGGTCGTTCACCTGGGGACTCGGATGGGTCCCCGTTTTGGCGGCGTTGGCTGGGGCCCTCGCGCTCTGCCTGCGCCGTCCGCGCGTCGCTTGGTTGCTCGTGCCCGCGCCGATCCTGTTCCTGGCGTTCATGGGCCTCCAGGACCGATATTTCGGGCGCTGGCTATTGCCGATCTTCCCGATCGCGTGTCTGCTGGCGGCCTACTTCGCCTTCCTGCTCCTCGAGCTCGTGGCGGGCAGGGAATCCTCCTCTGACGCGCGACAAAACCCAGACGCCGCAAGTGAGCGCTCGACCGTCGAGGGCGATGGTGGTGTTGTTCACAAAAAGGGGCGCCCTGCGCGCGCGCGCGTAGGCACGGTGCTGGCAGGCGCCTTGATCGCAATCCTGTTGCTCGCCCAAGGAGTCCTCTACAGCGTCCACAATGACCTCGCGCTTGCGCGTGCCGACACACGCAACCTGACCCGAGCCTGGATGGTCGCGCACGTCCCTCGTGGTTCGCGCATCGTGCTGGAGCCGGTCGTGCTCGACTCCTGGTTGCGGGAAGGAACCGGCGCCAAGCGCTGGCGCAAGTATGTGTCTTTGGAATCGGTGATCGCGCCTGACGGAACGCTCTCGCCGCAGACCGCTCATCCGGTTGCCTTGGAGAACTACGAGACGACACTCGCACCGTCACTGATCGGCTGGTACGAGCGCCAAGGGTACTGTTGGGTGATCACCGGTTCGACCGAGTCGGGTCGCGCCTTCGCCGACCCCTCAGCGGCCCCTTTGGCGGTCGCTTACTACCGCGCGCTGGCTGCTCAAGCAGAAGCCGCCTATCGAGCTTCGCCCTACTCTCCGGGCAGCAATCCGCCCGGATTCAACTTCGACTGGAGCTTTGACTATTACCCGCTCTCCTTTCGCAGGCCAGGCCCGCAGATGACCGTCTATCGGCTGCGGGGTGGACATTGCTCAGGCCGGGTATGACGCCCGAGGGCCTATCCTGATCAGCGCATGGCGATCACCACCGACACCGACCGAACACACCTGCGGCGGGCTATCGAGCTGGCCGAGCAGGGCGCGCACAACGTCAAGCCCAACCCCGTCGTGGGCGCCGTCGTGGCACGCGACGAGGAGGTGCTCGGCGAAGGACGCCACGAACGCTTCGGCGGCCCACACGCGGAGGTCAACGCGATCGCGGCATGCGGCGCGGCCGACCTGACCGGCGCCACTTTGTACGTATCGCTTGAGCCCTGCTGCCACGAAGGCAAGACGCCCCCGTGCACCGACGCGATCATGCAGGCGGGCATCGGACGGGTCGTCGTGGCTTCCGACGATCCCACCGAGAAGGCCTCGGGGCGCGGCCTGGGCATCCTGCGCGACGAGGGCGTCGAGGTAGTCGTCGCCGACGGCGAGCTGGCGGCGCGAGCGCGCTTGCTCAACCAGGCCTTTCGCAAGCACGCTCGCGTGGCACGGCCATGGGTTCTGTTCAAGTCGGCGATGACCCTGGACGGCAAGGTCGCGACCAGGGCCGGCGATTCCCAGTGGATCAGCGGCGAGGAAAGCCGCCTGCTGGCCCACACCTGGCGCGCTTCGGTCGACGCGGTTGTCGTAGGAATCGGGACGGCCTTGGCGGACGACCCCCAACTGACTGCCAGACCCGACGGGATCCTCGCCGAGCTTCCGCGGCAGCCCCGCCGCGTCGTCTTCGACTCGCTCGCCCGCCTGCCGATCGCCTCGCAATTGGTCAGCGCCGTGGACCAGATTCCGCTCACCGTGGTGGTCTCGCGGGCAGCCGCAAGGGCAGACACCGATGCCTTGGAGGCGGCCGGCGTCCAGGTGCTCGTCGCCACGGGCGAGAACGAGCCCGCGCGCGTGCGCTCCGCCTTGGACCAGTTGGGTGGCGAGGGCATCGCGTCGGTGCTTTTGGAGGGAGGGCCTCATCTCGCCGGTGCATTCCTGGATGCCGGCGAGATCGACGAGATCCGCTTGTTCCTTGCCCCGATCCTGCTCGGTGGGCGCAGCGCACGCGACCCATTGGAGGGGGAGGGAGTGGAGCGCATCTCCGAGGCCATGCGCGCGCTCACGCTCGACTGCTCACGGGTCGGCGAGGACCTCCTGATATCGGCACGCTTGCGCGAGTGGTGACGAGGCACCCGTGTTCACCGGCTTGATCGCCGATATCGGCAGCGTACGCGACGTGGAGTTGGGCTCCGACGGCGCCACGCTCGAGGTCTCAACGCGCCTTGCACGCGAGCTGCGGGAGGGCGACTCGGTAGCCGTCAATGGCGTTTGTCTGACTGCGACCTCCGTCGGGGAGGAAAGCTTCAAGGCGCAGGCGATGGCCGAGACGCTGCGGCGATCCTCCCTGGAGAGCCTCCAGAGTGGCTCCCCGGTCAATCTGGAGCTGGCGCTGCGCGCCGACGGGCGCCTGGGTGGGCACATCGTCCAAGGGCATGTCGACGGCACCGGAACGATCGAAGGCATCCACGAGGAGGGTTTTGCACGGGTGCTGGGCATCGAGCTGGAAGCCGGTCCTGGGGAGGGCTTGGCGCGCTACCTGGTGGAGAAGGGATCGGTCGCGGTGGACGGGGTGAGCCTGACAGTGAGCGAGTTGAGCGAGGATGGCTTTTCCGTATCGCTCATCCCCGAGACGCTCACCCACACGAATCTCGGAGGGGCGCAGGTTGGGGATCGGGTCAACATCGAGGTGGACATTCTCGCCAAGCACGTAGAGCGACTGATGGAGGCCCGGATATGAGCACGTCGAAGACAAAGACGCCGTTCGCGACTATCGAGGAGGCGATCGAGGAGATCAGACAGGGCAAGATGGTCGTGGTCTGCGACGACGAGGACCGCGAGAACGAGGGTGATCTCACGATGGCGGCCCAGTTCGCGACTCCGGAGGCGATCAACTTCATGGCCAAGGAGGGGCGTGGCCTGATCTGCTTGTCGCTCACCTCTGAGCGCTGCGACGAGCTCGGGCTCGATCTGATGGCCGCCAAGAACGAGTCTTCCTTCGAAACGCCGTTCACTGTGTCGGTTGAGGCACGGGAAGGTGTTACCACCGGCATCTCCGCTCACGATCGCGCACACACGATCCAGATCGCGATCGACCCTGAGAGCGCCCCCCGGGACCTGGTCCAACCGGGACACGTGTTTCCGCTCAAGAGCCGTGCCGGCGGCGTGCTCGAGCGGGCCGGGCAGACCGAGGCCGCGGTGGACCTCGCGCGCTTGGCGGGCTTGAACCCGGCCGGTGTGATCTGCGAGGTGATGAACGACGACGGCACGATGGCCCGCGTCCCGGACCTGGTCGCCTACTGCGCTCGCCATGAGCTGAAGATGATCACGGTCGCCGAGCTGATCGCCTACCGTCGCCGCCACGACAAGCTCGTCGAGCGCGTCGTCTCGACGCGCCTGCCGACGACCTTCGGCGACTTCGAGGCGGTCGGCTATCGCTCGCTCGTCGACGACAAGCACCACGTGGCGCTCGTCAAGGGAGACGTCGCCGGCCGCGACGACGTGCTCGTGCGTGTTCACTCGGAGTGCCTCACAGGCGATGTGTTCCACTCTCTGCGCTGCGATTGCGGCGAGCAGCTCGCCTCTGCCCTGGCAATGATCGAGCGAGAGGGTGAGGGGGTCCTGCTCTATCTGTCCCAAGAGGGCCGAGGCATCGGTCTGCTCAACAAGCTGAAGGCCTATCGCCTGCAGGAGGACGGTCTTGACACCGTCGAAGCCAACGAGCGCCTAGGTCTGCCGGCTGACCTGCGCGACTACGGCATCGGAGCGCAGATCCTGGTCGACCTCGGACTCTCCTCGATCAGGATCCTCACCAACAACCCCAAGAAGATCAAGGGCTTGGAGGGCTACGGCCTGTCGGTCAGCGCCCAGATCCCGATCGAGCACGCCCCCAACGAGCACAACGAGGCTTACCTGCGCACCAAGGCCCAGCGCATGGGCCACATCCTCCACCACCAAGGACTTAATCTGGACGCAGAGCTGTTGCACTCCGAGCGCGAGACCGACCGCGAGCGTGAGCAGCCCGAAGGTCGCCCACAGCGAGCAGAGGACGGGCGCACTGGAGGGAACGATCGGTGAAGTTCGCGATCGCGATTGGGCGCTTCTATGAGGACTTGGCCGAGCGCTTGGAGAACGGCGCGCGTGCGGCTTTCGGGCAAGCAGGCAGCGAGGTGGAGGTATTTGACGTGCCCGGTGCCTTCGAGCTACCGCTGGCGGCGCGCTACGCTGCCGACTCGGGACGCTTCGCCGGTGTGGCATGCCTTGGTGCGGTGATCAGAGGCGAGACCGACCACTACGACTTCGTGTGCGCCGAGGCGGCGCGCGGAATCCAACAGGTATCGCTCACGACTGGCGTGCCGTGCGCTTTTGGGGTGCTCACCTGTGAGACGATGGAGCAGGCGCTCGCGCGCTCCGGTGGAGGCAAGCGCGATCAAGGACGTCATGCTGCCGAAGCCGTGGTGCGGATGGCTGAGTTGCGTCGGCAACTTGTGGGCGAGGCACGGGTGCGATCGCTCTGAGGTGCGCGGCGGGCGGTGCCGGCGCGCCTGTTCAGAGCTCACGGAGCGACGGTCGTTGCTCCGTGAGCTACACTGCCGAGCCTCATGGCCAAGGTATGTCACAGCTGCGGGAAGGGTCCCGCGTTCGGCAACAGCCGCAGTCACTCGATGGTCGCCACCAAGCGCCGCTTCGATCCCAACCTGCAGAAGGTCAAGATCCTTATCGGCAAGGCTCCCCGTCGCGTATACGTCTGCACTCGTTGTCTAAAGGCCGGCAAGGTCACCAAGGCCCTCTGAACAGCCTCCTGGACCGTCCCCCGCGAGGGATAGTCTGTGTCGGCGAGGAGTGGCTTTGTGAGTGATACGAACCTGATCCGGTTCAGAGCGGCGGTAGCCGGTGCTCTGGCACACCTCGAGTCCCGCCGCAAGGAGGTCAATGACCTGAACGTATTCCCGGTTGCAGACGGGGATACGGGCGACAACATGGTGCTGACGCTGAGGGCCGTACTTGACGAGCTGGACCGTTTGCAGGCCGGCAACTCGGCCAAGACGATCGACGAGATCGGTCGCGAGGAGATTGTGCAGTCGGTTGCCCGAGCGGCTTTGCTAGGCGCACGAGGCAACTCGGGTGTGATTCTCTCCCAGCTGATCAGGGGGGCGGCGGAGGAGCTCGTGAGCCGGCCCGGACAGCTGATCGACGCCACATTGATCGGCGCGGCGCTGGCCAACGCCGCCGACAAGGCCTACGCGTCGGTGCGCGAGCCCGCCGAGGGCACGATCTTGACCGTGGCTCGCGAGATGGCCCACGGGATCATGGCCGACGTAGCCCACAGCGAGGACGCGGGGCGGCTCGGCCCGGGAACCGAGCCACGCGAGCAGGACCTGGCGATCGCAAAGACGTTGGAGTGCGCGGTTGAGGCGGGCATCGATTCGGTCAAGCGCGGACCCGAGATGCTCGCGGCCTTGCGCGAAGCCGGTGTGGTGGACGCCGGGGGACACGCCCTGACAGTGATCTTCGCCGGGGTCGTGGCGGCCTTGCGCGATGAAGCGCCTCCTGAGCTCGAGCACTACGCGCCGGCCAAGATCACGCACCCCGAGCACAGCTCGAGCACTTACCGCTACTGCACCAATTTCGCGGTCACCGGCACCGACCTTGAGTCCTCACGCTTCAGCGCTCAGCTGGAGCGGCTCGGCGACTCGGTTCTGGTGGTGGGCGACCCGAGCACCTTGAAGGTGCATCTGCACACCGACGAGCCCGAGCGGGCGACCGCGCTGTTCGAAGGAATCGGTGAGGTTTCGCACCTCGATGTGGCCGATATGCGCGTCCAGGTGACTGAGCGTGAGCGGCGCCTTGCGCAAAACGGTCTGGCTCAAAACGGTCTGGCTCAAAACGTCCTTGCTCAAAACGGTGCGGCTCAAAATGGTCTTGCTCAAAACGGTGCGACACACGCGGGCGCGGATGCGCGCGCAGGGCACCCCATCGGGGAGATACTTACCCAGCCGATCGACGAGCAGGCCAAGCGTGTGCGCTGCGGCGCCTTGGCGGTGGTGAGTGGGGACGGGCTCATGCAGATGTATCGCGAGCTCGGCGTTCACACGATCGACGGCGGGCCGACCCTGAACCCCTCCACCTACGAGCTGCTGGCGGGGATACACGAGGTACCGGCCGAGGAGGTCGTGGTGCTGCCTGGGAGCGCCAACGTGGTAATGGCCGCCGAGCGCGCTGCCGAGCTCTCCGACAAGCAGGTGGTGGTCGTGCCGGCCACGACTCAACAGACGGGCCTGGCGGTTGCGGTTGCCCTCGAGAGCGACCGCAACGTTCGTGAAAACGCGCAGGCCATGAACGAAGCGCTCGCGGCGTTGCGTACCGGAGCGGTAGCCCAGGCGGCCCGGGCGGATGCGCAAGGACGCTTCGGCGAGGGCGAGGCGGTGGGCTTCGTCGAAGAGGAGGTTGTCGCTTGGGGCGAGCCGCGCGAGACGTTGGCGGCGGTGCTGGCGGAGCTGGCCTCCAGCGCCGAGCTGGTGAGTGTGCTTGCGGGCGCCGAGGCCCCGTTGGAGCTGTCTGAGCTGGAGGGCATCATGGACGGCCATGTCGAGCTCGAGCTTCGCAACGGTGGTCAGCCCGCCTACTGGTGGCTGCTCGCCGCCGAGTAGCACAGGCGACTGGTCTCCCGTTGGCTTTGCGGCCGCGGAGCGTCTTACCCATGCCCAGATGTTGAACGCGCCCGTGCGCTGGCCTCGCCCTTCGCGCTTGGCCTCGCCGCTTGCACACAAGACAGCCAAGACGAGGGAGGGTCTGGCGGCGCTGGGACTGGACACGGTGGGGGACCTGCTCGAGCATATGCCCAGGGATCGTCGCGAGGCGCGTACGGTCGCCGAGCTGCAAGCCGGCGAGCAGGCGACCGTGCTCGTCGAGGTTCGCTCGATCGCCGGGCGCCCGGTACGGCGGCGGGGTATGCGCGGGCTGGTGGAGGCGGTCGTGTTCGACGAGACGGGCTCGATGCGCGCCACGTTCTTCAACCAGCCTTGGTTGGTGAGCCGCTATCCGGTCGGCGCCCACCTTGTACTGCACGGCAAGGCCGAGAAGGGTGGACGCTTCAAGGTTTCCCATCACGCCCTCGGATCGCGCGAGGACGCTTCTGACGGCGGGGAAGACACGGCTCGGAGTAGCGCGAACCTCGCTCCAGGCGGCGCTGTCCCTGGGCGAGGCGGATCTGTCGCTCACTATCCGGCTGCCGAGGGCGTCAGCTCCACCCAGATATTGGCGCTCGTGCAAGAGCACGGCAGTGCTTTGGGCGAGGTGGTGGAGCCGCTCGCGGCCGAGCTGCGTGTGGCCGAAGGCCTACCTGGACGCGCGAGCGCGCTCGCGGCGATGCATTTTGGCGGTGGGCCCGACGCTTCCCTGGAAGGGCGCAAGCGCCTGGCCTTCGACGAGCTGTTGCTGGCCCAACTCGTTTTCTTGACTCGCCGTGAGCGCAGGGCAGGCGAAGCGCGGGCGCTTGCTCTGTGCGAGCCGCCAAGCTTGAGCGGGCGCTGGTTGAAGCAGGGCCTCCCGTTCGAGCTGACAGGGGACCAGCGCAAAGCGATCGCCACGATCGAAGAGGAGCTCGCGAGCGAGCGTCCCATGCAGCGACTATTGATGGGCGAGGTAGGAAGCGGCAAGACGGTCGTCGCGCTGCACGCGATGCTGCGCGCGGTCGAGCACGGGGCCCAGGCGGCATTGATGGCGCCGACCGAGACGCTGGCCGAACAGCACTTCGCGACCGTGCAGAGGCTGCTCGGAGAGGAGTCGGTCGCGGTTGCGCTGCTAAGCGGCTCGACGCCGGCACGACGGCGAGCGGACACGCTCGGCAAGCTGGCGAGCGGCGAGCTGGCACTTATAGTGGGCACCCATGCGTTGATCGAGCCCGACGTGTGCTTTCGGGCGCTAGCCGTTGCTGTGGTGGACGAGCAGCACCGCTTCGGGGTACGCCAGCGAGCGGCACTCGGCGAAGGCGGGGCCTCTGGCCAAGACTTGGGCTTGGGCGAGACAGGCGTCGTGGGCCGGGCGCACACGCTGCACATGACGGCGACCCCGATCCCGCGCACGCTTGCTTTGGCGCGCCACGGAGATCTCGACAGGACTCTGTTGCGCGAATTGCCGCGCGAACGCAGGCCGATCGAGACGCGCATAGTTGTGGGCGAAAGTGGCCGTAAGGACGCTTATCGGTTGCTGCGCGAGCAACTCGCGCAAGGTCGCCAGGCTTATGTGGTGTGCCCGCTTGTCGAAGAGGGCGAGGGTCCACCGGCTTCAAGCGCCGCCGGGGGTGACGGTCCGGGTGAGGTGCGCGCGGCCAGCGCCGAGTTCGAGCGGTTGCGGGCCGGCGAACTGAAGGGCTTCCAGTTGGAGTTGTTGCACGGCCAGATGCGCCCCCGAGAGAAGCAGGCGGCGATGGAGGCTTTCGCCTCCGGCCACGCTCAGGTCCTGGTGGCGACCACCGTGATCGAGGTGGGCGTGGACGTGCCCAACGCGACGGTCATGCTGGTGGAGAATGCAGAGCGCTTCGGCATCTCTCAATTGCACCAATTGCGCGGGCGCGTGGGGCGCGGCGAGCACGCTTCGACTTGTCTTATGTCGGGTCCTCCGGGCTCACTGCGCCTGCGGGCTCTGGCTGAGCACTCCGACGGCTTCAAGCTCGCCGAGATCGACTTGCGATTGCGCAAGGAGGGCGAGCTGGTGGGCACCAGGCAGTCGGGACTCGGACAATTCAAGTTCGCGAGTTTGCCCGAGGACGAAGACCTGCTCGAGCGGGCGCGTTCTTGGGCGCGGCGCATCTTGGCGCTCGATCCCGGGCTCGAGGGTCCGCTGTATGGCCTGCTGGGCGGGGCCCTCCAAGAAGCGTTCGGCGCAGAGGCGTTGCAGCCGATCCACGCTTGAGCGGGCGAGTGTCTTGGTGGCGAAGCGGCCGAATTCTGCGTGGGCCGGCCTCGAGGGCAAGGCAAGGGGGACGCCGACATGAGGGTTATCGCGGGGCGTCTGGGTGGGCGCCGCCTGCAATCCCCCAAAGGACGGGCGACGACGCGCCCGACCTCTGATCGAGTCAAGGAGGCGCTCTTCTCGATGCTCGGCGGGTTGGACGGCGCTGTCGCTTTGGATCTGTTCGCGGGTACTGGCGCGCTCGGTATCGAGGCGCTCTCCCGGGGCGCCGAGCGGGCCGTGTTCGTCGAGCGCGATAAGGCCGCCGTGGCTGCGATCAGGACGAATTTGGTCTCGCTTGGGCTGGCCGGATCGCAGGCCGAACTACGTGTGGGGGACGCCCGCGGCGCCTTGCGCGCCGCACGCGAGGCCGGCGAAACGTACGATCTCGTGTTCGTCGATCCTCCATACGATCATGCGCGCGAGTGGGCGGGCGAGCTGGCAGAGCTTTTGCCGGCGGTGCTCGCACCTGGTGCGCGCGTGGTGGTCGAGAGCGATCGGCGGGCGCCGGCGGAGCTGCCTCTGGCGGTGGCGCAGAGCAAGCGCTACGGCGACACTACGATCACAATCCACGTCACAGAGGATCACGATGAGCGTTGACAGTCACAGGGCATCAAGATGAGCGTTGACAAGTCGATTGCCGTCTGCCCCGGCTCCTATGACCCGATCACAAACGGCCACCTGGATGTGATCCGCAGGGCCGCCCAGTTGTACGACGAAGTGGTGGTGGCGGTCGTGAATCGCTCTGTGCGCAAGGACAAGACGCTGTTCGGCATCGAGGAGCGGATGGCGTTCATCGAGGCGGCGCTGGCCGATCTGCCAGGCGTGCGCGCCGAGCCGTTCAACACGCTTGTGGTCGATTTCGCAAGACGTGTAGGCGCCAAGGCGATCGTCAAGGGACTACGGGCGATCTCGGATTTCGAGTATGAGTTCGAGATGAACCAGCTCAACCGCCGCCAGGATCCCGAGATAGAGTCGGTATACCTAATGGCCTCCCCGCAATTCAGCTTCCTTTCCTCCAGCGGCGTCAAGGAGCTCGCCACATTTGGCGGACGAATCGATGACTTGGTGCCGGCGAAGGTGGCGGAGCGCTTGCAGGAAGAGTTGCGACGTTGACGAACTTTGCTGACGTGAGGCCCATCTTGAGAGACAAATCCGCTCATATATCGTGGTCCGGGACGCTCCATGGAGGTGACCGCTGATGGACGTGCTGGTCTTGATCGACAAGCTCGACGACTTGGTTCACAACGCCAAGCCGGTGCCTCTAACCGACCAAGTCAGGGTCGACAAGGAGGAGATTTACGACATCCTCGACCAGATGCGGGCCACGATCCCCGAGGAGATCAAGCAGGCTCGCTGGATTGTCAAGGAGCGCCAGGAGATGCTCGCCGAGGCCAAGAAGGAGGCCGAGCGCATCGTCAAGGAGGCGCGCGAGCGCCAGGAGAAGCTCGTTGGCGAGGAGGAGGTCACCAAGCAGGCCGAGCGTGCCGCCGAGGACATCGTTGAGGACGCCCAGGCTCGCGAGCGCGAGATCAGGCTCGGGGCCGAGGACTACGCCGATGAGATCTTGGGCACGCTCGAGGTCAATCTTTCGAAGTTCATTGCCGCGGTGCAGCGCGGCCGAGAGCGCCTGCAGGGCAAGGACGAACCCGCAGAAGTGAACTGAGCGGTCCGTCGTGTCAGATGGACCGGCCCTGTTTTTGGGTAGGGTGCCCGCGTGAGCTCAGCGAATAGATTCAAGCTGGAAGCCGCCAAGGTGCTGCTTGGCACAGGCATCCTCACGCCGGTCAGGCCGGATCGCGCCGTGCGGTCGGTGATGGCCCTGAGGCGCTGGGGACCCACGCCCGCCGCTGCGTACATCGGCTCTGCCGCGCGCTTTCCCGAACGTGAGGCGATTGTGGACGAGCGCGGGACGTTGACCTTCGAGGAGGTGCACCTGCGCACGAATGCGCTCGCGCACGAAATGCGCGCCGCAGGCATCAAAGAGGGCGACAGCATCGCGATCATGTGTCGTAACCATCGTGGCTTCATCGAGGCCACGCTCGCATGCTCGAAGCTGGGAGCGAGCGCCTTGTATCTGAACACTGCGTTCGCGGGACCGCAGATAACCGATGTGATGCGTCGCGAGGACCCGGCTGGACTCGTGTATGACGAAGACTTCGCGAACCTTGTGTACGACGGCGGCGAGGGTCGCATTCGGTTCGTCGGGTGGAGCGAGCCGGGCGCCGATCCGGTGGACCCTTCGCTTGAGGATCTGATCATGAAAGGCAGCACGGCCGATCTCGTCCCACCGATGGAGCCCGGTAGGGTCGTGATCCTCACCTCCGGCACCACTGGCGCGCCGAAGGGGGCAGCCCGCAAACAGCCCGATTCGCCGCTGCCCTTGGCGGCGCTGTTCTCGAAGATCCCTCTGAAGGCACGCGAGACGACGATGATCGCCGCACCGATGTTCCACTCGTGGGGGTTCGGGCACTTCACGCTGGCGCTGCCGCTGTCCTCGACGGTCGTGCTGCGGCGGCGCTTTGACCCCGAGGAGACCTTGCGGGCTGTCGCGGAGCACCGGGCGACAGCGCTTGCGGTGGTGCCCGTGATGCTGCAGCGCATCCTCGAGCTGCCGATCGAGACGATCAAAAACTACGACACCCACGCGCTGAAGATCATCGCGCTGAGTGGCTCCGCACTGCCGGGAGAGCTGGCGATCCGTGCGATGGACACATTCGGCGAGGTGCTCTACAACCTGTACGGCTCTACCGAGGTCGCGTGGGCGACGATCGCCACCCCCGCCGACCTGCGCGCGGCGCCAGGCACCGCCGGGCGCCCCCCGCTCGGGACGGTCGTCAAGTTGCTGGACGACCAAGGCCACGAGGTCCCCCAAGGTCACAACGGGCGCATATTCGTCGCAAACGAGATGGTCTTCGAGGGCTACACGGGCGGTGGCGGCAAGGAGATCATCGCGGGGTTGATGAGCACGGGGGACGTGGGCCGGATGGACGCCGCGGGCAGGCTGTTCGTCGACGGGCGCGACGACGAGATGATCGTCTCCGGTGGAGAGAACGTGTTCCCACGTGAGGTCGAGGACCTGCTGGCAGATCACGAGTCGATCGAGGAGGCCGCCGTGATCGGCGTAGAGGACGCCGAGTTCGGTCAACGCCTGAAGGCGTTCGTCGTTGCGCGCGATGGCTCAAGCCTTGACGAGGAAACTGTCAAGGAATACGTCAAGCACAACCTTGCCCGCTACAAGGTGCCGCGCGAAGTCGTGTTCGTGGATGAGTTGCCACGCAACGCCACCGGCAAGGTGCTCAAGCGCGAGCTGCACTAGTTGGCCTGAGCGGAGCAGCTCACTAATCTGGAGAGAATGCCTGCGGTGACAGACATTCTCGATTTGGGCGGCCAGCTCTTGAGCGCGGGGGAGGGTCGCCGCTTCGAGCTGGCGGTGCACATCGACCCGCTAAGCCTCGGCGCCGAGCCTTACCAGGTGCGCCCGGACGCGATCCCCGTGAGGCTCGACGTGTCGCGCATGATGGGCAACGGATACGCACTCAGACTTGTCTTCGAGGCGAACTTGGCCGGCGCTTGCATGCGTTGTCTGAAGGACGCGACTCGCCAGGTCGGGGTCGACGCGCGCGAGGTGGACCGCCCGGGTGAAGGAGAGGAGCTCTCAAGCCCCTACCTGCAAGACGAGCGCCTGGACTTGGCGGCCTGGGCGCGCGACGCCTTCGTCTTGGCCTTGCCCAACCAGGTGCTGTGTCGCGAGGACTGCGCCGGGCTGTGTCCCGTTTGTGCCGTTGACCTGAACGAGGCCGGCCCCGAGCACACCCACGAGCGCGGCCCCGATCCGCGTTGGGCGAAGCTAAGCGAGCTGAAGCTTGAATAGTCCTAGAGGGTCCCTGGGGGCTCGGCTGGGCCTGGGCGGCTAGTCCTGGACGGCTAGGCCCAACGCGGCCTGGTAGCCTGTTCGGCCGATGGCGGTCCCCAAGAAAAAGCAATCTCACAGCCGCACGGCTTTGCGTCGTGCCAATCACAAGATCAGCGCCCCGGCCTTGAACGAGTGCCCGCGCTGTCACAGCCCGCGCAGGCCGCACCGTGTGTGCCCGGTCTGCGGCACCTATGCAGGTCGTGAGGTTGTGGCCCCCGAGGCCCACAGTCACGACCACGAGCACGATCACGACGACTGAGTCGTCCGTGAGCGGAAGCTCCGCTCGAGTCGAGGACGTGGTTGTAGCCGTCGATGCCAACGGCTCCGACAAGGGGCCTGCCGAGGTGGTCGCCGGCGTGCGAGAGGCGGTCCATGGTGGAGCGCGTGTGCTCCTGTTCGGGCCGGCCCAGGAGATCGAAGCTCTACCGCCACTGGGACCCTGCGTCGAGGTCGTAGACGCGCCGCTGTCGATCGCCAAGAGCCCGGATCCGGCTCGCGCCGTCAGAGAAGCGCCGGAGGCTTCGATCGTGCAGGCGGCCAAGGCCGTGGCCGAAGGTCGCGCACAGGCCCTTGTTTGCGCGGGCGGGACCGGGGCAGCTTTGGCGGCCGGCCTGTTCAACATCAAGCGCGCCCGCGGCGTGCACCGGCCCGCGCTGGCCTTGCCGATTCCGGTCCCCGGCTTGGCCAACCCGGTGACGCTCCTCGATGTCGGCGCCAGCGTGCAGGCTCGCAGCGATCACCTGGTCCAGTTCGCTTTCATGGGCGCCGCCTTCGCGACGGCGGTGCTGGGCGTGAGGAATCCAGGCGTCGGTCTGCTCTCAAACGGTGAGGAGGCCGAGCGCGGCAACGACTTGGTCGTGCAGGCGGGTAAGCAGCTTGCCGGCCTTGCCGATGACGGGCGCCTCGCTTGGGTCGGCAACGTCGAGGGAAACGATGTCGTGGGGGGTGCAGCCGATGTGATCGTGTGCGACGGCTTCACCGGCAACATCGCCCTGAAGCTGATGGAGGGTGTCTCCCAAACCGTGCTCGGAGCGGTCCGGGACGCCGCCCTTTCCTCGCGGCGAGGCAAGCTGGGCGGAATGCTCTTGCGGCCGAGCTTGCGTGCTTTTCGCGACGAGATCGATCCCGAAGCCCAAGGAGGGGCCTATCTGCTTGGTTTGCGTCGCCTCGCGGTGGTCCCGCATGGGCGCTTCGCCGCCCGCGGCTTTGCTCGGGCGATCCTGCGCGCCGAGCGCGGCGTGCGCCAGGATGTCGTGGGCGCCACGCACGCGGCCTTGAAGGACGCCGGTGCGCTGCGAAGCGTTCCTGTGTCCGCCGATCCGGCTAGCCTCACAAGCGAATGACGCGCGAGGAGGTGTTCGTCCTGATACAGGCCCATTTGGCCGACGAGCTCGATTTGGATCCCGATCAGATCGGCGATTCCACACGCTTCAAGGAGGACCTGGCGGCCGACTCCTTGGACCTCTACACGCTCGTGCAAGAGCTCGAGGACAGCTATGGCGTGCGCATCCCCGACGAGCAGGCCGCCGAGATTCTGACGGTCGGTCAAGCGGTCGACTTCGTCGTGGCACACTCGAGCGAGGATGTCTGATCGCATGGAGGGGTCGGTGGACCTGCTGACATCGCTGCTCGACGAGCTCCCGGAGGAGCTCGCGCGACAGGTGTTCACGCACGCCTCCTGGACCGAGCGGCGCAGCGACTCCTATGCGCGCTTGGCGTTCCTCGGCGACAGCGTGTTGGCCTTGGCCGTCACCACCCACCTCTATCCGCGCCTGGAAGCTGAGCGCTTCGGAGCGGGCCGGCTGACGAAGATCCGCGCGCAGGCGGTCTCTGGGCGCTCCTGCCGAGCGGTGGCGGAACGATTGGGTGTGGGGGACCGCCTGCGTGCGGTGGCGCCCGAGAACGGCGAGGGGCGACTTGTGGGGTTGCTTGAGACCGAGCGCGTGCTCGCCTCGGTGATCGAGGCCGTGATCGGCGCTTGCTACTTGCAAGCCGGATACGAGCGCACCGCCGAGGCGGTCGTCGAGGCGTTCGCGCCGGAGATCGAGGACGCCTTGGAGCATCCCTTGGACTTCAAGTCGGCCTTGCAAGAGCAGCTGGCCAGGCGCGGGGAGACGATCGTCTATGAGGTGACCGACGAGCACGGACCGCCGCACGACCGCACGTTCGTGGTGGTTGCCTTGGTCGACGGGCGTCCTTTGGGCAAAGGACGCGGACGCAGCAAGAAGCACGCAGAGCAACAGGCCGCGAACGAGGCTCTGGAGAGCCTCGCAAAGGGCGTAGAGGCATGAGCACGCACGGCGGCGCCGGACGGCGTCCTCGGTCGCTCATGTGCGAAGAAGCACACTTCGCTCCCTGCGTCCTTGTCCGGCTTGCCCTGCGTGCCCATGCGGGACTCGTAGTCAAAGAGGGCCCAGCGTGCATCTGAAGTCGCTCACCTTGAAGGGCTTCAAGTCTTTCCCGGACCGCACCAAACTCGACTTCGGGCGGGGCGTGAGCGTCGTGGTTGGCCCCAACGGGTCGGGCAAGTCCAACGTCACCGACGCCTTGTTGTGGGCGATGGGCGAGCAATCGCCCCTGGCCGTGAGGGGCCAGTCGATGCAAGATGTGATCTTCGGCGGCGGTCGCGGCGTGCAGGCACGCAGCGCGGCCGAGGTCGAGCTGGTGCTCGACAACTCCGACGGCACGGTCGATCTCCCGCTCGCCGAGATCTCGATCGTGCGTCGACTCGATCGCTCGGGTGAGGGCGAGTATCGCCTCAACGGCGCGCGCTGCCGCCTGGTCGACGTGATCGAGGTTCTCTCCGATACGGGACTCGGAAAGGAGACCCATTCGGTCATATCGCAGGGTCGGGTGGAGGCGATCGTGACTTCCAAGCCACGCGACCGGCGTCTTTTGATCGAGGAGGCGGCAGGGCTCGGAAAGCACCGCAAGCGTCGACGCCGAGCCCAGCTGAAGCTCGAGCGCACGCAAGAGAACCTCGATCGGGCCTTGGATGTGGAGCGCGAGGCCCGCACCCGCTTGCGCCCGCTGAAGCGCCAAGCCGAGGCGGCCGAGTTGCACGAGCGCTTGGAGCACCAGATGCTGCAGGCCCGCTACGAGCTTGCTCGCGAGGCGGTCAGAGCACGCACCGAGGAGTTGGTCCAGGCCGAGGAAGGGGTACAGGCGGCGAGAGCCGCGCGCGAGCAGATCGAGTCGCGCTTGCGTGCCGTGGTATCCCGCAGAGCGGCTGCCGAGCAAGCCCTGGCCGAGCGCACCGAGCGCCACGACTCGATCTCCAAGCGTGCCTATGAGGCACGCTCCGCCCGCGAGCGCCTTCAGATGCGCGGCGAGCAAGCGGCGGCCACGGCAGCGAACGTGGCCCAGCGGGCGAGTCGCATCGAGATCGAGTTGGGGGCGCTTGAGCAACCGCTCGGCGGCGAGGGAGCCGAGCGCGATCCGGTCGTCGAGGATCAGGCCAGCGAGGCTCGAGTGCAATCGATAGAGCAAGCATTGGCGCAGATCGACAGCGAGCACGAGCACGAGCTGGAGCGCGAGATCGCCGGTTTGGAGGCGGAGCGCACAGCCGCCATCAAGCGTGCCGAGGAGCTTCAAAGCGAGGCGCAGGCGGCTCGCGAGGCGCGAGTCCACGCGGACGCTCAGGCTGAGCAGGCCCGCGCAAGTCTGCGCCAACTCGAAGCCGAGGCCGAGACGGCGCGGCGGGAGGCAGCCAAGGTTGGAGCGGAGCTGGCGGCGGCCAACCAGTTTCTGCGCAGCCATGCCGGCATCCACGGCTCGGGTGCGGGCTCGCCGCGTGCTTTGAGCGACGCCTTGCGGGTGCAACCCGGCTACGAGCTGGCGCTCACCGCGGCGCTTGGGGGACGCTTGGACGCAGCCTTGGTCGCCGACATGGATGGGGCCCGGGCGCTGCTCGACAAGGTAGGCCCCGACGGTGGGGCGGCGCTGCTGGCGGGCGAGGCGGCCCGCGAGAACGATGGCTCCCAAGAGCAGGAAGTCTCGGCAAGCTCGACCGAGCCACACATCGATGGGGCGCCTATCGCGTATACCGGCGAGCCGCCTGCTCCGGGAGCGCTGCACCTGACGGGTCTTGTGAGCGGATCGGGCGCGATCCTTGAACTGGCCCGCAAGTTGCTGGTGGACGCTTGGGTAGTCGAGCGCCTGGAGGATGTGAAGCCCGGCTTCAAGGGTGTGGCGTGCACGCGCTCGGGACGCGTCCTGTTTGGGACGTGGGGAGAGTTGCGCCAGGTCACCGCCGGCGGCGCTGAGCGGGTCCTGGCTCGTCGCAACGAGCGCGATCGCTTGATCGCGGAGAGCGAGCGGGTCGTGGCAGGCGAGCACGCATGCCGAGAGGCGGTCGAGCGTGCCCTCGAGCAGTTGCGCGAAGCTGACAGCGCGCGCGACCGGGCCGACGGCGCTTTGCGCGAGCGTGAGCGTGCTCTCGCGGAAGCGTTGGAGGCTCAACGCAAAGCGAATTGGCTGATCGAGCAGCGCAAGGCCGCTCCCGAGCAAGGTCCTCTGGCGGTGCGACGCGCCGAGCTGCAGGGCGAGTTGGCGGCCGAGCGCCGCCAAGCAGAGCGTCGAAAGGCCGAGGCGGCCGAGCGTGCCCGGAGAATCGAGCGCCTACGCGCCCAGCGAGCCGCCGACTTGGGCTTGGCTCCGCGCGCCGAGCGCTTGGCGGCGGCGTTGGCCGGCGCCGCCGAGGCGATGGACGGTGTGCTGGCTCAGATCGAAGAGCTGTTGAGCAAGGATCGCGCGGAGGGCGACCAGGTATCGGCCGAGCTCAGAGCGTGTGCTCAGGAGGAGGCCGAGATCCAAGGAGCGTTGAGGGTCGAGGGCGAGGCCGTGACCGGCGCGGAGGTTGCGGCCCAGCGCTTGCGCGATCAGGCGGCGGAGGCCAAGGAGGAGTTGCGCGAGGTCTCACAGCGACTAGAGCTACCTTTGCCGGGGACTGATGCGGCGCAGGGCTCCGACTCGGATGATCCCGAATCCTCGATGGTTGAGGCCGAGCCCGCAGAGCCGCTTGGCGAGGAGCAGGAACAGGCCTTGCGTGCGCGAGTGGAGCGTCTGGCACGCCGGCGCGAGCAGCTCGGTCCGGTCAACCCGCTCGCCGGCCAGGAGTACGCCGAGGCGATCGCTCACGTCGAGGAGCTCGAGGAGCGACGCACCGACCTGGAGACGGCTTTGCGTGAGCTGAAGTCTGTGATCCGCGAAACGGATCGCCAGATACACGAGACTTTCAACGAGACCTTCTCGGCCGCGGCGCGAAACTTCGAGGAGCTTGTTGGAGACGTGTTCCCAGGAGGCAGCGGACGCCTGCGACTGGTCAAGGACGAGCAAGCTCCGCGGTCGGTCCTGGGCGGTCAGCCCGCGCCCAAGGACGGCGAGGAGTCCGACGCCGAGGCCGACGCCGAGCTCGAGGCCGAGCAACATGAGCAGGATGCCGAGGAGATGTTGGGAGTCGAGATCGAGATCACCCCGGCCGGCAAGTCCACCAAGCGCCTGTCCTTGCTCTCGGGCGGGGAGAAGTCGATGACCGCGCTTGCCTTCATGTTCTCGGTGTTCTTGGCGCGGCCTTGCCCTTTCTATGTCCTGGACGAGGTCGAGGCGGCGCTCGACGACCTCAACCTCGACCGTTTCCTGACGCTGCTACGTCGCTATGCAGGTCGGGCGCAGTTCATCGTGATTACCCACCAAAAGCGCACGATGGAGGCGGCCGACTGGCTGTATGGCGTCTCGATGGCCGACAACGGGGTCTCCAAGGTGCTCTCACGACGATTGCCCAAGGACGAGGGTGTGCCACAGGTGTCCCCGGTCGAGGGCTCGCCCGAGGCGACCCGGGGCGAGGAGCAGTCGAACGTCGCCGTGGTACAGACGTCAACGTCGGTGGCAGACACAGGGTCTGTGGCGAGGGTCTCCCCAGTCGAGGATCCGCCCCAGGTCGCTCCGGTCGCATAGGCGATGCCGCGCGACTGGTCTGAGCTGTTCATAACCAACGGGTCTGCCCCGGCCTCGGCCGGCGCGCGAGCCGAGCAGGGCGGCGAACGTAGGCGGGGTTTGTTCAAGCGCTTGCGCGAAAACCTGTCGAAGACCCGGCAAGCGCTTGGCTCGGAGATCCAGGCGACGCTGTTCGCGACACTCGACGAGCACACTTGGGAACGTTTGGAGGAGGCTTTGATCATGGCTGACGTGGGCGCGGGCACGACCGCGTCGGTCGTGGAGACGCTCGAGCGTGAAGCAAGCGAAGACGGTCTCACCAGTGGGCCTGAGCTGTCCGAGCGCTTGATCGAGTTGCTGGCGCAGACGGCGCGCAGCGAGGAGGATCGCATCGATATTCGCGCTGAGCCGACGGTGATCCTCATGGTGGGCGTCAACGGCACCGGCAAGACCACGACGATCGGCAAGCTCGCTTGGCACCTACGCAACGAGGTCGGCGTTAGCGTCCTGCTCGGTGCGGCCGACACGTTCCGCGCGGCCGCCACAGAGCAGCTCGAAGGCTGGGCCGAGCGGGCCCAGTGCGAGATCGTGACCGGACCGGAGGGCGGCGATCCGGGGTCGGTCGCTTTCGAGGCGGTCGCCCAAGCTCGAGTCAAGGAGATCGATGTCGTGATCGTCGACACCGCGGGCCGCCTACACACGCAGGATGACCTGATGGCAGAGCTGGCCAAGATCCGGCGTGTCCTTGAGAGACAGTTGGACGGGGCACCCCACGAGACGCTGCTTACCGTGGATGCCACCACAGGCCAGAATGGGTTGCGCCAGGCGCGCATGTTCGCCGAGTCGGCCGGGGTGAGCGGAATCGTGCTGACCAAGCTCGACGGCACCGCCCGCGGAGGGATTGCGCTTGCGATCGCCCGCGAGCTGAGTTTGCCCGTCAAGCTGATCGGTATCGGAGAGCAGCTTGAGGACCTGCGCCCATTCGATGCCGAGGATTTTGCCCGGGCCCTGGTTGCCGAGGCATAATCAAAGACATGGGCGCTTGGATTCTATGGTTGGTAGCGGCTTGTGCGCTTGGAGTGGGCGAGATGCACCAGGGCGGCTTCTATCTTGCTCCGTTTGCTGCTGGAGCTGCGCTTGCGGGAGTCGTCGGCCTGCTCGGCGTTGGCGTCTTGCTTTCGACGATCGTCTTTTTGGTGGCGTCCGGCATCGTATTCGCGACGCTGCGGCCCATCGCACAGCGCCATCGCAGGTTGCCGCCCTCGATCAGGACGGGCGCCGCCGCTCTGATCGGACGCCGGGCGATCGTTTTGGAGCGGATCGCCAACGACGAGGGGGTCGGCTGTGTGAAGATCGACGGAGAGGTATGGACGGCTCGCAGCTTCGACGAAGACCAAGTGTTCGATCCGGGCGAACGCGTCGAAGTCGTCGAAATCAGGGGCGCCACGGCTTTGGTGATGCATTGAGCCGCCCACCGAAGTCCTTGCTCGCTATGCGCGAGAGACCACGCATACAGGCCCGAGAGGCCACACAGGTAGGCTCTTGAGTAGATCCCAATAGAAGGAGCAATCTGACCTTATGGTCGCTTTGATCGTTGTAGCTGCCTTTGTGCTGTTCCTGTTGTTTGCGGCTGCCCGCACCATTCGTGTGATCCCACAGGCGCGCGCGGGCGTGGTCGAGCGCCTCGGGCGCTACAGCAGGACGCTTGAACCGGGCCTGACGATCGTGACGCCGTTCATCGACAGGGTCAAGCCCCTGGTCGATTTGCGCGAGCAGGTGGTCAACTTCTCCCCCCAATCGGTCATCACCGAAGACAACGTGGTCGTGGCGATCGAAACGGTTCTCTATTTCACGATCACCGATCCCCGCTCGGCCACATACGAAGTGGCCAATCCGCTTCAGGCGATCGAGCAGCTGACCGTAACGACGCTGCGTAACGTGATTGGTGGGCTCTCGCTTGAGGCGACGCTTACCGCCCGTGAGAGTGTCAACACGCAGCTTCGGGTGGTGCTGGACGAGGCAACGGGCAAGTGGGGGATACGCATCAATCGAGTCGAGATCAAGTCGGTCGACCCGCCGCAGGACATCAGGGCGGCAATGGAGAAGCAGATGCGTGCCGAGCGCGACCGCCGTGCGGCGATCCTGACCGCCGAAGGCGAGAAGCAGGCGCAGGTCCTCACCGCCGAAGGTCAGCAGCAGGCCGTGGTGCTGCGCGCCGAGGGTGACCGACAGGCGGCGGTGTTGCGCGCCGAGGGCGAAGCGAAGGCGATTGACACGGTATTCAAGGCAATCCACGAGGGAAAACCTTCACGCGAGCTGCTCAGCTACGAATACCTGCAGATGCTGCCTTCGCTCGCCGAAGGAGATTCGAACAAGGTCTTCGTGATCCCCTCCGAGTTTGCCGAGGCGTTCGGCGGTATCGGCGAGGCGATCGCCAGGCGCAGCAAGCCAGATTCGCCTGAGTGATGTTCGAGTCTCTGGCGGAGAAGCTGCAGGCCACGCTGGGCGACGTGCGCCAGCGCGGCACCTTGACTGAGGGCGACATCGAGCAGGCGATGCGCGAGATCCGCCTTGCTTTGCTCGAGGCGGATGTCAACTTCAAGGTCGTCAAGCGGTTCACCGCCGATGTGAAGGATCGCTGCATGGGCGCTGACATTGTCGGCAAGCTCAACCCCGGCCAGCAAGTGGTGAAGATCGTCGCCGACGAGCTGACTGAATTGATGGGAGGCTCACCCATCGGCGGCCCGGAGCAGGAGCCGGCCGGCCTGCGCTTTGCTTCAAGTCCGCCCACGGTGATCTTGATGGCGGGCCTGCAGGGGTCGGGCAAGACGACAGCTTCGGCCAAGCTTGCGCGCTACTTGCGCGAGGAGCACTCTTCTTCGGTGGCGTTGGCTGCCTGCGACGTGTATCGCCCAGCCGCGGTCGAGCAGCTGGTCAAGGTCGGGGCCCAGGCGGGAGCGACGGTGTATTACCGAGACCCCACCCACCCCGACCGCGATCCGGTGCAGATCGCGAGCTGGGCTTTGGAGCGGGCCGTCGAAGAGGGCAAGGACGTCCTGATCGTCGACACAAGCGGGCGCTTGCACGTCGACGAGGCGCTGATGGCCGAGCTCGTGAAGATTCGCGACGCGGTCAAACCGACCGACGTGTTGCTCGTCGTCGACGCCATGACCGGCCAGGACGCTGTCAATGTCGCGGAGCAGTTCGCCGAGGCGGTCCAGTTCGACGGTGTGGTGATGAGCAAGCTCGACGGTGACGCGCGCGGCGGCGCGGCTCTGTCCGTCAAGGCAGTCACGGGCAAGCCGATCCTGTTCGCCTCCACGGGAGAGAAGCTCGATCGGTTCGAACGCTTCCATCCCGATCGCATCGCCCAGCGGATTCTTGGCATGGGCGACGTGATGAGCTTGATCGAGACGGCCGAGCGTCAGTTCGATGAGACCCAGGCAGCCGAGCTGGAGCGCAAGCTCAGGCGCAACGAGTTCGGTCTCGACGATTTCTTGGATCAGCTGAAGACGATTCGTCGCATGGGACCGCTCACCAACGTGCTCGGCATGATCCCTGGCTTCGCCGGCGCCCAACTCAAAGGGATGAAGGTCGACGAGCGCGAGCTGGATCGGGTGCAGGCGATCATCCTCTCGATGACGCCCGAGGAGCGCACGCGTCCAGAGCTGATCAAGGGTTCGCGCCGGTTGCGGATCGCGCGCGGCTCGGGGACGAACGTGCAGCAAGTCAACCAGCTCGTCAAGCAATTCGGTCAGATGCGCAAGATGATGAAGCAGGTCGGTCGCGGCAAGATGCCGGATATCGGCGCTCTAATGCGACAAGCCCGTTGACGCTCCGCGCCGCCTCTGCACCCGCACGACAGCGCCCGGGAGATGGACCGTCGAAAGCCAAAAATAGAGGGCCCGGCTCGTCGGCCTGCGGCCGACTGCGCCACCCTCTAAGCTCTGAGGCTGGATTTCAGGAATTTTTTCGTAAGCATCAGAGAGGAAACTGTGTCGGTAAGGCTGAGGCTCACGCGTGTGGGCGCAAAGAAGAACCCGATTTGGCGTGTCGTCGTCGCCGATCAGCGCTCCCCGCGCGACGGGCGCGTGATCGAGACGATCGGCCACTACAACGCTCAGACGAACCCCTCCACGATCGTGATTGACGAGGAGCGGGCGAAAAGCTGGCTGGCCCGGGGGGCGCAACCCTCGAACACGGTCGCCAAGCTGCTGAGAATCCAAGGCATCTCCTAGCGTCATGCGCTGCGGGTGACCGGATGTCCGGCGAGGTCATGCGGGAGCTGCTCGAGTATCTCGCCCAAGGCTTGGTCGATCGCCCCGAAGAGGTGTCGGTCGAGCAGTTCGAAGAGGACGACGGAACGGTTGTGCTCGAGTTGTGCGTAGCGGACGAGGACTACGGCAAGGTGATCGGCCGAGGAGGACGCACGGCGCAGGCTTTGCGGACATTGGTGAAGGCCGCGGCGGTCAACGAGAAGCGCCGCGTACTCCTCGACATCGTCGATTGAGGCGTGCGCGTTGAGCGCGAACTCTGAGGACCAGCCCTTCGAGGAGAGCGCCGCGCAGCAGGACAGCGCGGGCCGAGAGGCGCCTTCGAATGCGTTGTCGGCCGGTCGTGTGGGGCGCGCGCACGGGTTGGACGGAAGTTTCTACGTGACAGGACCCAAGCCGCGCCTGCTC
Source organism: Solirubrobacteraceae bacterium (assembly GCA_049588415.1). Classification (GTDB taxonomy): domain Bacteria; phylum Actinomycetota; class Thermoleophilia; order Solirubrobacterales; family Solirubrobacteraceae; genus Palsa-744. Next base: position 137,605 of record JBAVYU010000051.1, on the reverse strand, counting down.
ATTTTGGGAGCAATCGTGAAGGTGGATGGTCGTGGTGTGAAGATCGTCAGGCGGGCCGGTACCGACGAGCATCCGCTCATACGCTTGCAGAGCATCGAAGGTCGCGGTGCGGTCGAGGCTTTGCGAGGACAAGAGCTGACCGTCGATTTCGCCGAGGCGCCCGAACTGGAGGATGGGGAGTGGTGGGCCGGGGAACTGGAGGGTTGCGAGGTGTTCGACGGCGAGCGTCGCGTCGGGACTGTCCTCCGCATGGTCGAGCTGCCCTCGTGCGAGGCTTTGGAGGTGCGATTGGCCGGCCAAAGCCAGGACAAGCACTCAAGCGGAGCGTCTGAGCTGCTCGTCCCGATGGTGCGCGATGCGATCCGTGGGGTCGACTCGGCCGCGCGTCGAATCGACGTGGACATGGGCTTTTTGGGGGAGCCGTTGTGAGCGTTGCCGCCGGCAAAGTCGTCGAGGCGGGATGATGGAAATCGACGTCTTCACTTTGTTCCCCGAGTGGTTCGACTGGTTTGCCACGCAGCGCCATATGCGCAACGTGCTCGACACGGGGTCTCGACTGAGCTGCATCAATTTCCGCGAGCACACCCCTCTAAGCGGAGGGCAGGTTGACGACACGCCCTGCGGAGGGGGTGCGGGCATGGTCTTGCGCGTCGATGTGATCGATGCCGCCCTCAGCGCCCACTACGGGGTCGACGCGACGCGGATCCGTAGCGATCGTCGCGTGATCGCGCTCACACCAGGTGGACGCCGCTTGGACGAGGAGTACGTGCGGGAGCTCGCCGCCGAGCCGGCCCTGACGTTGCTGTGTGGGCGCTATGAGGGCTTCGACGAGCGCGTCGTCGAGCACTTCGCGAGCGAGACACTCTCGATCGGACGTTATGTCCTCTCCGGAGGAGAGCTTGCAGCGATGGTGGTGTGCGACGCCGTCATGCGTAAGTTGCCCGGAGCCTTGGGTCACGCCGACTCCGCGGTAGAGGAGTCGTTTAGTGAGGTTTTGGGGGGCGATCCCGAGTATCCGCACTACACGCGACCGGTCGAATATCGGGGCTGGCGCGTGCCTGATGTTCTGCTCTCCGGCCATCACGAGCGCATCAGGGAGTGGCGTCTGGAGCAAAGCCGCGGTCGCGGCCGGCGAGCCATATAGGAGCTTGCCTACGCTTGCCCGTGCGCCGTTCGCTACCATTCGCGGTCGCGTTGGCGAGTGCAGCGACTTTGCACTCACACGACGCCCTCTTCTTATGAGCACCGTTATCGAAAGCATCGAGCGTGCGCAACTGCGCCGCGTCCCCGACTTCGCGCCTGGCGATCGCGTCAAGGTGCACTTCCAGGTGATCGAGGGCACGCGCCGGCGCATCCAGGTCTTCGAGGGCGTGGTCATTAAGCGCCAAGGTCATGGTGCACGTGAGACCTTCACCGTGCGCAAGCAATCCTTCGGCGTTGGTGTGGAGCGCATGTTCCCGGTGCACTCGCCCAAGATCGAGCGCATCGAGGTAGCCGCCAGGGGCGACGTACGCAGGGCCAAGCTCTATTACCTGCGCGACCGCGTGGGCAAGCGTGCTCGTGTGCGTGAGCGTCGCTACACAGGACCGGAGCAAGCTGTCGAATCGGGGCTTCTGTATGGCGCCGAGGAGGCCACCGACGCGGATGGCGCGACCGCCGGGGAGACGCTGTCGGAGACTCTGGGGGCGGAGCCCGTTACCGGCCAGGAGTCGGGTGGGGAGGCCTTCGTGGAGGAGGGGGCCGACGTTGCCGCGACAGCTCAGGCAAAGGCGGACAAGGACGAGCCTGCTCCCTCCGACGCCGGCGATGTTGCCGGCGGCGACTCGGCGGCGTGAGCGCCGACCCTGCCTCGGCGAAAGGTGCCGGGCGCAAGCGCGCCGGTGGGATGTCGGGCTCCGGGCCGGGCGGAGAAGTACCCAAGTCCAAGACCAACTCGGTCGTAGAGCTGATCGTCATCGTCTTGGTCGCGATCGGCTTGGCGCTCGCGATCCAAGCTTGGATCGTCAAGCCCTACAGGATTCCGAGCGGCTCGATGGAACCGACTTTGAAGGTGGGCCAGAGGGTGCTCGTGAATCGGATCGGCATGCACTTCGGCGAACCTCACGTAGGCGAGATCGTGGTGTTCCACCCCCCCAAGGACGCCGAACAGCAGATTTGCGGACCTGCTCCTCACATGGTCACTCCTGGCGGAGCTGCTTGCGATTCGCCCGAGCCGCAGGAGGCGAGCGTGAACTTCATCAAGCGCATCGTGGCAGGGCCGGGCGACACGCTCTACATCAAGGAAGGGCACGCATACGTCAACGGCAAGCGAGAGAAAGACTCCTACATAAACCCATGCGAAGGCGGCTCTGAGTGCAATTTTCCGACGCCGATCAAGATTCCCGCCGGTCATTGGTTCATGATGGGTGACAATCGTGGCGAGTCGGACGACAGCAGGTTCTGGGGACCAGTTCCCAGAAGTTGGATCATCGGAGGGGCCTTTGCCACCTATTGGCCTCCCGACCGCGTCGGCTTCCTCTAGTCCCTCTTCGCGGGCTCCGTATTCCAAGCGAGCGGCGCGGCGTCGTGCACGTCGCAAAAGCGGACAGCGGCTGTTCGCTTTCGACCGGGCTCTCGGTGCGCGTCTGGTCGCTGGGGCCGATGAGGCGGGGCGCGGCTGTCTCGCAGGGCCGCTCGTGGCCGCCGGAGTCCTGTTCGACTACGAGCGACTGACCACCCGTGAGCTTCGTGCCTTGGCTAGCTTGAATGACTCCAAGCAGCACAAAGCCGAGGCTCGCGAGGAGCTTTACCCGCTCGTTTTGAGTGCGGCTTCGCGTGTGACCGTCGTCTCTCGCTGCGTGCGGGGCATCGACTCGCGGGGCCTGCACAAGACGAACTTGGCAGCTTTGCGCGACGCGATCCGGGGCGTCACCAGCGGGATCCCGGATGAGGTGATCTGTCTGATCGACGGCTTCGCGGTACCAGAGTTCGAGCGGCCTCAACGTCCGATTGTGGGCGGCGACGCCACGAGCGCTGCGATCGCGGCAGCGTCGATCGTGGCCAAGGTGACGCGCGATCGCTACATGCACCACGCCGACGAGCTGCATCCGGGTTGGAGTTTTGCCGAACATGTCGGCTATTCGACGCCAGTGCACCGCGAGGCGATCGAACACCAAGGCGTCTCGCCGCTGCACCGCATGTCATTTCAGTCGTTGGCCTACCGACAGCTAGCGCTCTAACCTTCCCGCGGGGCCACCACATGGCGCGGGGGCCGGCAGGGTCGCTTGGCATGCGACGGCCTGTCCGTGTCGCTTCTGCCATCGGCTCACCAAGCCCCCTCGATGTGATCGAGGCGCAATAGCCGATCTGAACCGTCGACGATCACGCCGACCGCATCGAAGCGGATCGATTGGGCCTTGGGACGGGCGTGGGTGCTCTCGTAGAGCCAGGCGCACGCCAGTCGCTTTATGCGGGTGCGTTGGCCGAGCTTCAGCCAAGCCAGCGGTTGATGCTCCGGACACAGACCTCTGCGGCGGTTGCTTGCGCGTCTTGTCTTGATCTCGGCGAAAACCAAGATGCGGCCGTCGAAGGCGATCAGATCGATCTCGCCGTGGCGAGTCCTCACGTTACGCGCCACAATCACGAATCCAAGGCGGCGAAAGTGAGCGACCGCGAGATCCTCGCCAAGGGCGCCCAAGGCGCGACGTCCATCGCGTGGGACCGGTGCACCAGGCGAGGGTGGGCTTGTGGACGGCATCGTATGACCATAGGGCGAGAAATATGACGAAATAGACACAGATGTGCCAATTTGCAAGCGCGTCTGCTCGATAGAGCGCAAATACAGTCTTGGGCTTGGATAAGGCTGCGCCTGGGCTGGGGATATCCTGGCGGTTCCGCTCGCATCACCCGCCCGTGAACGACGCCCCCGACAATCCCAGTGGAGCAACCGCCTCCGCCGCAACCGCCGATGTCGAGCGGAGCTCCGATGGCGCCCGTTTCGGGATCGACGGTGTCAGCGGTTTCATGGGCATGCGTTGGGACAGCCCCGACACCGTCCGGCTGACGATACGTCCGGAGTTGATCAACGCCGGTGGGTTGCTCTCGGGCGTCGTGACTTATGCCCTCGTCGATTACTGCATGGGCTCGACCTTGTGGCCTCACACCGGCGAGGAGGAGCGCATCGCGACCCTCAACATCTCGATCAACTACATCCAGACCGCCGTCGAGGGCGAGATCGTGTGCACTACCCAGCTCGACCGACGCAATCGCACAAATGCGGTTTTGCGCAGCGAGGTACGCCACGAAGACGACCGTCTTTTGGTCACGGCCATCGGCAGCTACGCGATCTTCCCGGCGCGCAAGCGCCCTCGCACCGTCTGACTCCGGCGGCCTCTTATGCCAGGCTCAGCCCGTACCCCGCGCGTGCTCACCATCGCCGGGTCGGACTCGGGCGGTGGGGCCGGCATTCAGGCCGATCTCAAGGCCTTTGCGCGTTGTGGGGTGCACGGCATGAGCGCGATCACCGCGATCACGGCCCAGAACACGCTGGGTGTGGAGGCCGTCCATGCGATTCCGCCCGAGATCGTTATGGCTCAGGTTCGCGCGGTGGTTGCCGACATCGGTGTGGATGCCGTCAAGGTGGGGATGCTCGGCGCCGCGCCGACGGTCCGCGCGGTGGCCGCCGCGCTCGACGAGCTGCCCGGCGAGATCCCCGTGGTCGTCGATCCGGTGATGGTCAGCGAGTCGGGCGCCCGCTTGCTCGACCTCGACGCCGAGAGCGCGTTCGTGGCCGAAATCCTGCCTCGGGCTACGATCCTCACGCCGAACATGCCCGAGGCCCGTGCGCTCGTGGACGGCGTTTCCGCAACGCAAGACCAAGCGCCGGCTCTGGCCCGCGCAGTGCTCGAACTTGGCCCTGAGATTGTCGTCCTCACAGGTGGCCACCGCGAGCAGGCCACAGACCTTTTCCTCGACTCGCGAGAGCCCGAGCGAATTGTGAGTATCCCCGGGAAGCGTCACCCCGACGGCGCCGCCCACGGTTCCGGTTGCACTCACTCCTCGATCTTGGCTGCCCAACTGGCGCTCGGACGCGCACCGCTCCAAGCCGCCTTCGCCGCGCGTGCCCTGACAGGGGAAGCGGTCGCCCATGGCCTGCGCGACGTGGGACACGGCCCTGGGCCGGTCGACGCGATCGGCTTGGAACGCGTTCGGGGCGAGCTCGGTTTGTCATAATCGCTGACCATGAGGTTGTTGCGCGTCAAGCCCGGTCATGGTGAGGTGGTGCTGGCCGAAGGCGATGTCGCGGTGCCCGAGCAGCACGCCGAGCTGCTGCAAGCCTTCCGTCGCGAGCTCGACGCGGGTATGTGGGCCGCCGTGCCCACCTCGAGTGAGGCGGGGCGTCGTCAAGCCGAGTTGGTTCGAAGCTTCGAGGAAGTTCCCAGCGACGCAGAGCGCGTGATCTTCTTCCCCAGGGCTGCAGGCGGTCGCTGATGCGCCCGCCGTCGCCCACGTTTGCCCGCTGCGCCAGATCCGCGCGCGTGGCATCCTGAGGTTCGCGCCCGATGCTTGCCCTCGGAACGCTCTCGATCGTGTTGCTGGCGCTGCTCTCGATCCTCGCTCTACAACAAGCAAGGCGCAGCGCTGTGCCGGCCGCCTTGCGATCCTTGCCGAGGCGCCTGCGCGAGCGCCACGTGCACACACTTGCCGACTATGACCCCGGGCGCGAACTGCGCGCCGAGCAACGTGCACGCGAGCTGCTGCGCTCGTGCGTCAACGAGGAGGAGTGGGCGATGTATCGCGAACTCGGCTTCATGCGCGTGTGGGGGACCGCGGAGAAGCGCACCTATGCGTATCTCGTCTATCCGCACAAGCCGATCCTCGCCTATGTCCCCGACGGCGCCCACATTGTGGGCGAGTACTGCGTAGAGTTCCCTGACCAGACTCGTCCCTACGGCAGCCCCAGGTTGCCGGACTCCGACGACGTGCTCGCCAAGTGGATCCGGCTCACAGCCGACGAGCGGGGTCTGATCGAGCAGGCCAACATGCACCTGCCCGGACGCCAGATCCGGGTCGCCAAGGTGCGTCGCGATCTCGCTCGCTTGGCGAGTTGGGAACGCGAGCGCTCGGCCACGCCCAGGCGGGCGCCTCGTCGCGTCGGTAGTGTTCCGGCGCTGTGACAGATTCAGCGACTTTCGATCTCAAGCACCGCTCGAGAGCCCTTACCGAGGGTCCCGAGCGGGCCGCCGCGCGTGCCTACTTGCACGGGATCGGCTACACCGCTGAGGATTTGGCCAAGCCGATCGTCGGGGTGGCCCACTCGTGGATCGAGACGATGCCCTGCAACTTCAACAATCGAGTGCTGGCCGCCAAGGTCAAGGAGGGCATCAGGGCGGCCGGTGGCACGCCGATGGAGCTCAATACGATCGCGATCTCCGACGGCATCACGATGGGGACTTCCGGGATGCGGGCCTCGCTGGTCTCACGCGAGTTGATTGCCGACTCGATCGAGTTGGTTGCCTCGGCCCACGCGTTCGATGCCCTGGTCGTGATTTCTGGCTGCGACAAGACGATCCCAGGTGCGGTGATGGCCCTGGCGCGGCTGAACATCCCAGGCCTGATGCTCTACGGCGGCTCGATCCGTCCGGGTCATTACAAGGGCCACGATGTCACGATCCAACAGGTTTTCGAGGCAGTCGGAGCCTACGCTGCCGGCAAGATCACAGAGGCGGAGCTGCACGAGTTGGAGGAGGTGGCCTCTCCGGGCGCCGGCGCCTGTGGAGGACAGTTCACGGCGAACACAATGGCGATGGCCTTCGAGGTGCTCGGCATCTCACCGGCGGGCTCCTCGATGGTGCCGGCCGAGGACGGACGCAAGCTGAAGGTGGCCGTCGAGTGCGGCGAACTGGCGATGGATGTGTTGCGCCGAGGCTTGCGTCCGAGCGAAGTGATCACCAAGCCTGCCTTGGAGAACGCCATCGCTGCCGGCGCAACCAGCGGAGGATCGACCAACATCGTGCTCCACCTGCTCGCCGTCGCGCGGGAAATGGGCGTCCCGCTCACGATCGAGGAGTTCGACGCGATCTCCGAGGCCACGCCCTTGCTGTGCGACCTGCAACCAGGTGGGCAATATGTCGCCACCGACCTATACGAGGCAGGCGGGGTGCCCCTCGTGCTTCAGCGCTTGCAGGAAGCAGGCGTGCTGCGCCCTGAGGAGATCACCGTCACCGGGCGCTCGATCGGCGAACACGCTCAGGAGGCACAGGAGACTCCCGGACAGCAAGTCGTGCGTCCTCTCGCGAACCCGCTCAAGCCGACCGGTGGCTTTGCAATTCTGCGAGGCAACGTGGCACCCGACGGATGCGTGGTCAAGCTGGCAGGCCACGAGCGTCGTCGCCACGTCGGCCCGGCAAGGGTGTTCGACGGCGAGGAGGCCGCCATGGCGGCTGTGCTCGCACACGAGATCAAAGAGGGCGATGTGGTCGTCATCCGCGGCGAGGGACCGGCGGGCGGTCCGGGGATGCGTGAGATGCTCGCGGTGACAGCTGCCATCGTCGGCGAGGGCCTCGGCGAGAGCGTTGCCTTGATCACCGACGGGCGCTTCTCTGGCGCCACTCACGGTTTTATGGCCGCCCATGTGGCCCCCGAGGCGGTTCGGGGCGGCCCGATCGGCGCGCTTTCAGATGGCGATGAAATCACAATCGACGTCGATGGCCGCCGCATCGATGTAGCCCTCAGTGACGAGCAGATCGCCGCGGGTCTTGCCTCCTACGAGCAGCCCCCGCGGGCGGACGAGCACATCGACGTGGCGATCCGCAAGTACGCCAAGTTGGTCGGTTCTGCCGCCCAAGGCGCCGTTACAAGCTGAGTCTCAGGAAGCGGCGACGGGCTGCTCGGCCACGAATGCGTCGAGCAACTGGTTGAAAGCGGTGGGGCGCTCCAGCATCGCCATGTGACCTGTTCCCTCGAAGATGACCTTGCGCGAATTGGGGATCAGCTGCTCGAACATGTCTGCGTCGCCGACAGGTATGACCTTGTCTTCGGCGCCCCACACGATCAGCGTGGGGCAGGCGATCTCCGGGAGTCGCTCGGCGATCGGATAGTCGATGTTCGCGCGCAGAGCCTGGATGAATCCGGGCTTGCCCGCGCCGCGCAACTGCTCGGCCGCCAATGCCGCGGGCAGCCGACTCGGATGGCGGGTCACCATCCCGAGGGTAATGTTGCGCAGCCCCGGTCGGCGCGAGACCCAATCCGAGCGAGCAGCGGTCCAGCCTGTATACGCGGCGATCATTGGAGCAAGGCGGCGTAGATATGGCTCAATACGTTCAACCTCGCGGTGGCCATAAGTACTGATGCCCGCCGCGGACACAAGCACCAGACGCTCGACCCGCTGAGGGAAGGCGATCGCAAGCTCAGCCGAGACGAAACCGCCCATCGAATTGCCCACGACTGTCGCTGCGCTGATCCCGAGCGCTTCCAAGAGACCGTCCAAGATGCGCGCGTAGGCGGATATCGTGATGTGCTCCTGGGGCATCGGTGAGTGACCAAAGCCCGGTAGGTCCATCGCGATCACGCGGTGATTCCGCGCGAACACAGGCAGTTGCTCCAGCCAGTTGGGCCAAGAGCCCGACAGGCCGTGCACGAAGACAATTGGATCGCCCTCGCCCAAATCGATCACGTTCAGCGGGGTTCCCGCGACCGTGATCCAGTGCTGATGTTCGCGCCAGTCGACTTCCAGCCAGGCCGAGCGTCCCGTCGGACCGTAGGGCTGTCGTCGATCGGTCCTCGGGAGAGTGTCGACGCCGGCCATCAGTCAATAATCTACTCCACTCAGTGCGTATCGCCATCGACATCGACTCGACTCTGCACCACTATTGGGACGTGCTCTCGGAGATCTCGCTCCGCCGCTTCGGCATCGAGTTGCCCTATGAGGAGCAGTTCACATGGGGCATCACGCGCTTGCGTCCCGATCAGTTGCAGTTGTGTATCGAGGAGAGCCACAGCGACGATTTGATTCTCACCGGCGAGCCTTATCCGGGTGCGGTAGAGACGGTGCGCGCCTGGAGCGAGCAGGGTCATTTCATCCACATAACCTCTCATCGTTCCCAAGGGTGCGCCAAGGCGACAGCACGCTGGTTGGAAGGCTTGGGCCTGCCGTTTGACGATCTGTGCTGCTCCTATGACAAGGTCTCTCGCTGCGTGGAGCTTGATATCGAGCTACTGATCGACGATTCCCCTTTGAACATCGGCGCCGCCCTTGAGCGGGGGATAGCGAGCGCCACGATTGTGCACCCATGGAACGCGGAGCTGTGCGAGGTTGAGGATGTGCTCGCCGCGAGCGACTGGTACGAGCTGGCCGCGATACTTGACTCCAAGCTTTCAAAATCCTCACCGACCTTGGCACCTCCGGGCTGATTCAGTCCGGTGCTTTGGCAGGGCGCCTGACGGATACGGCGAATTATCCGTGATGATGAGCTCCAGCGAAGCCGACAGCCCACCAACCCCGAGCGAGCCGTGGCAAGCCGCGCTCGCGCAGCTGGACCAAGATCTGCTGCGCACAAACACAGCTCCGCGCACTCGACGGGCCTACGCGATCGACACACTCCAATTCGCCTTGTGGTCAGAGGCACGCGGGGGCGTACCCTCCGCGGTGGATGCGCGAGAGGTACGACGCTACATCTCCCACCTCTCCAGTCTGGGCTTGAGTCCCGCCACGGTGGCGCGCAAGCTGGCCTCGATTCGAGCCTTGTTTCGCAGCCAGCGCGAGCATGGCCTGATCGAGCAGAATCCGGCCGATCTGCTGGCCACTCCGCGTCGTGGCTCTCATCTGCCCCAGGTTCTGAAGGCGCCTGAAGTCGCTCGTCTACTTGACGGCATCCCCTACGGGGGCGGGAGCGGACCGCTTGACATACGCGATCGTGCCCTGTTTGAGCTCGCCTACGCTTGTGGCTTGCGCGCCGAGGAGATCGTGTCCCTGAACATCGAAGACGTGGATTACGAAGCCGAGCAGCTCAGGGTCGAGGGCAAGGGTTCAAAGACGCGCTTCGTGCCTGCCGGAGAGATTGCGCTGGGCGCCTTGCGTCACTACTTGGAGCGCGCTCGTCCCGTGCTCGCCCAACCGCAGCCGGCTACTTCCGCGAGCGGGGGGCCGACGCCGGCGTATCTCGGCCAACATGTCGAGGAGCGACGGGCCTTGTTCCTGAGCCGATCCGGACGGCGGCTTGGCACCAGCGACGTGCGCCGGCGCTTGCGCACGTGGGTGGGTCGGGTCGGCGTGGCCGGCGGGATCTCCCCACACACCCTGCGTCACAGCTTCGCGACCCACCTTTTGGACGGCGGCGCGGACTTGCGCACGATCCAGGAGTTGCTCGGCCACTCGAGCATCTCGACAACCCAGGTCTACACTCGGGTAGAGTCCGCCAGATTGAGACGCGCCTATGCGCGCAGTCACCCTCGGGCCTGATCGGGCGGGAGAAGACCCTGGAGACGAACGTCAAAGCGATCGAGCTACGCGAACTGTGGCGGCGCTATAAGAATGACGGCGACCCTCGTGCACGCGAGCGGCTTGTCGTTGCCTACTCGCCCTTGGTCAAGTACGTGGCCGGCCGCACCGCGGCCGGCCTGCCGCCGCATGTCGAGGAGGCCGATCTTGTCTCATATGGGCTCGTAGGCCTGATCTCCGCGATTGAGCGCTTCGACCCCTCGCGCGAGATCAAGTTCGAGACCTACGCGATCACGCGCATCAAGGGCGCGATTATCGACGAGCTGCGCTCGATCGACTGGGTACCCCGCTCGGTCCGAGCCCGAGCACGCGAAATCGAGCGCGCCAACACCAAGCTTGAGCACCGCTTTCAGCGCACGCCGACCGATGAGGAGATGGCGGCCGAGCTGGAGCTCACGGTTCCCGAGTTCCACGAGTCGCTGCTGGCGATCTCCCACTCCTCGGTGGCGGCCTTGGACGAGCTGTGGAGCGTCTCCGATTCCAGCGGCGATCAGGTCTCCTTGATGGACACGATCGAGGACCCCAACGCGCCCGACCCTTCCCGCGCCCTGGATATGGGTGACCTGAAGGATCGCATTGCGGACTCGATCGCCTCCTTGCCCGAGCGTGAGAAGCTCGTGATCGCCCTCTATTACTACGAGAACCTCACGCTTCGAGAGATCGGAGAGGTCCTGGGCGTCACCGAGTCGCGCATATCCCAGCTTCACACCAAGGCGGTTCTGCGCCTGCGCGGGCGCATGCAAGACGGCTCTTTCGAGGGCTAGCCATGGGAGTCACATCGGTCCGCTGAGGTCAACCCTTGGCGCAAGTTTCGATCGGCGGTATCTTGCTGGGAGCGTTCAGCAAGGAGAGACATGCGCCCGACTCCCGATCGGATTCGCAACGTCGCCCTAGTCGGTCATCGCGGCTCGGGCAAGACCTCTTTGCACGAGGCGCTCCTGTTCGAGGCCGCGGTCCTCAACAGGCTCGGCTCGGTGCCGGACGCCAGCACCGCCTCTGACTCCGACGCCGAGGAGCAAGCGCGTCAGATGTCGATTTCGATGACCCTCAGCGCCGCTGCTTGGCACGAGCACAAGATCAACTTGCTGGACACGCCCGGCGATCCGAGTTTCGTGGCCGATGTGCTCGCAGCCCTGCGCGTTTGCGAGTCTGCGATCTTCGTTCTCAACGCCGTCAACGGCGTCGAGGTGACTACAAGCAGGATGTGGGCGCGAGCGGCCGAGCTCGACGCCGCCCGGCTGGTGTTCGTGAACATGCTCGACCGCGATCGAGCCGATTTCTTTGACACGTTGACCGCGCTCAAGCAGGCCTTCGGCCCGCACGCGATCGCCACCGAGATTCCGCTCGGCTCCGGCGAGATGGAAGGTGTCATCGACCTGCTCGACATGACCGCCTTCCGCCAGTGCTCGAGCGGACGCGGAGACTTCGAGCAGGTGCCGATCCCCGACAACCAGATGGAGATGGCCGGCTCCTACCGCGACCGTCTGATGGACGAGGTCTGCGAAGTCTCAGATGTCCTCATGGAGCGCTACCTGGACGGAGAGAAGATCTCCCATCAAGAGATCGCGGCCGCGTTGAAACAGGGCACTAATCACGGCAAGCTCTTCCCGGTCACCTGCGGTGTGGCCACTCGCAATCTGGGCACCTCGCGTTTGCTCGACGCGATCGTCGAGGACCTGCCCTCGCCGTTGAGCCACGGGCCGCTACAGATCGGCGAGGTGGAGCTGTCGGCCTCCGAGCACGACGAGCTGTTCGCCTATGCCTTCAAGACCCGCGCCGACCCCTATGCCGGACGCGTCAACATCGTGCGTGTCTACCAGGGTGTGCTCCGCCACGACACCCATGCCCACAACACGCGCTCGCAAACTCGCGAGCGCATCGGCCAACCGATCGTCTTCTCAGGCAAGTCCAGCGAGCACGTGTCAGAGATTGGCCCGGGTGACATGGGCGCCGTGGCCAAGCTCAAAGACACGCATGCGGGTGACTGGCTGGCCGGTCGCGAAGAGTCCTTGGAGATGCCGCGCCCAAGTCTGCCATCGCCCGTGATGGCATTCGCTGTGGAGGCAGCAGACAAGGGCGAGGAGGACAAGGTGTTCAGCTCCTTGCGACGCCTACGCGAGGAAGACCCCACGATCGACCTGCACCGAGATCCGCAGACCGGCGAGCAGATTGTCGCCGGACTTTCGCAGATGCACGTCGAAGTGATCGTCGAGCGCCTACGCTCCCGCTTCGGCGTGGAGGTCTCGCTGAAGCCTCCGCGTGTTCCTTATCAAGAGACGATTCGAGCGCCGGGGAAAGGTCGCGGCCGCCACAAGAAGCAGACCGGAGGGCGGGGACAGTTCGGCGCGTGTGAGATCGAGCTCGCTCCATTGCCCCAGGGCGCCGGCTTTCAATTTGTCAACCAGATAAAGGGGGGCGCGATCCCAAGCCAGTTCATAGGAGCCGTCGAGAAGGGAGTCTTGGAGGCGATGGCGGCGGGACCGGTGGCCGGCTATCCGGTCAAGGATGTCCAAGTCACACTCGTCGACGGTTCCTTCCATGCCGTGGATTCCTCTGAGCTTGCCTTCAAGCTTGCAGGTGCGCTGGCCATGAAGGAGGCCCTCGCCCAAGCTCGGCCGGTCCTGATGGAGCCCGTCATGCTCGTCTGCGTATCGGTGCCTGACGAGCACGTGGGCGACGCGATCGGCGACCTCAACAGTCGCCGTGGGCGCCCTCAAGGGATGGAGCCGGCGGGGACCACAACCGAGATCAAGGCAGAGGTTCCCTTGGCTGAGATGCTCTCCTACGCGCCCGACCTGCGCTCGATCACCCAGGGTCAAGGCGACTACACGCTGGAGCTGCTGCGCTACGAGCCGGCGCCTTCGCAACTGGCCAAAAAGGTGCTCGAGCAGCTCGACGAAGCTCGCCCGGCCGCACACGCTTGAGGGGCTCTCCGGCAGGGTCCTCAGATCGGGCGCGCCGCGCGAGCACGCCGCTCCGGCTACTCTGATGGGCCGATGGCAACGCGCGCAATCGTCACCTCGCACCCTGTAGTCGCCTGCGATGTATGCGGCCGGAGCCTGTTGCGTGGGGAGAATCCAGACGTGTTCCTCGCCGGCGGCCAGCGCCGCACGGTGTGCGAGCTGTGCGTGCCCAGGGCGTCGGCCGAGGGCTGGTTGCGCGAGGCCGATAATCACGCTCTCTCGGTCCGTCCGACCCGCGCACGGCGCGCCGGTTCGCTACTCGGGCGTCTGCGCCAATTACGCGAGTCCTCCGAGCGTCCCACGCGACGCGAGGCGCGACCCACCGCCGATCGCTCGTCGGGCGCGGAGGGTGAGCTCTCCGAGGATGGTCTTTACGACTTCCTGGAGGGCGGTTCGATCGCACGCTCCGATACCTATGAGCAGGAGCTCTATATCGACTCGGTGCAAGACGGCGCGCCCAACGTGGGACAGTGGAGCGACGCGGGCGATCTCGACGAGCAAGCGCCGCGCGAAGCCCAGCCTGAGCTGGCGAGCAGCGGCGAGTTGAAGATGGCTCGTGCGATCGAGGTCTTCAACGCGGGTGAGCAGCCCCGACGCATCGCGGGCGTTGCTCGCTCATTGGGAGCCCCCGAGGTGACTGTGCGTGTCTTGGAGGACTCGGGCAGCAGGGTGGCTGTCGTCGTTGCCTGGGAGTTGTGCTGGTACCGCTATGAGGTCGATCTGGGCGACGAGGCCACCGGCGCCCAGCTGGTAGGGCAGGGTATGGAGCTGGAGGAGCTGCCTGAGCTTGACCGTCGAGCCAATGCGGGCGCCGACGAGCACGGCGCGCTCGCTCTGCTTGCGCTCGCCTGACGCGTGCTTGCCTAGTACGATCTAAGTCGATGATCTACTGCGTGGTCCCCAAGCCGCTTGCCGATGAGCTCTATTCCAAGCTGGTCAAGCGCTACGAGAACGACGACAACGTGACCGTCATCGTCGACCGGCGCGAGGCCGACCGGCGTGCGCGTGGTTCTCGTCCGTCCGAGAGCGACCTGCAGCGTCGTGTGGTTCGAGACCGTCGCCGTGCCCGTGTCCCGGGTGATCTACCGCCGCTCGTTGACGGTTCCTGACGGCGTGCCGGCGGTCCTGGCGCCCTCGCCTGAGAGGCGATCCTCCCGGACGCCTGAACGGAGAAGACCATGAAGGTGGTGGTCCACGTCGACGGCGGCTCGCGTGGCAACCCCGGACCCGCAGCGGCCGCCAGTGTTCTTTCCAGCCCCGAAGGGGAGATCCTCGACGAGGCCTCCGAGCTTCTGGGCACGGCCACCAACAACGTGGCCGAGTACCGCGCCCTCCTGCTTGGCTTGAAGCGCGCCCGCGCTGTGGGCGCAAGCGAAGTGGAGGTCGTCAACGACTCCGAGCTGATTGCCAAGCAGGTACAAGGTCTCTACAAGGTCAAGCACCCCGCGATGCGGCCTCTCCATCAGCAGGCGCTGGCCGCTCTGCGCGGCTTCGATGCCTGGAAGGTGCGCACGGTCCCGCGCGCCCAGAACGCTCACGCCGACGCGCTCGTCAACGCCGCCTTGGACAACGCGGCGGCAAGTCCAGCGGCCTGAGGGTTCCCGGTATCGGCCACGACGTGCTCGAAAGCGTGTGGCGAGTGCTGCATCGCTCAGTCTGGGCGGGCGCTGCCGGCCGGCCGCTCGACGCTAGTGCAACCGATGGGTGGCGCGCGCGATCGCGATTATCTGCGAGTTGGAGAGATCCTCCAGCAGCGTGTTCGTCACAAAGTAGATGACTTTCCCGCTGCGCCATCCGATGTCGTGGATGTGCGAGCCGTCGTCCACCAGCAGATAGGTGCGACCGCCGATCTTCTGTACGCGAGCATGGGCGAACAGTGGGATGTTGACCCAGTCCATGCCCTCCACGTCGTAGTAGCCGCCGAGTCCGTTCTGCTGCCATACCGCAACATAGGCGTGGTGGATGTGCTTGTGCTCGTCCGTGAGCGTGTACACGTGCACTTCTTGGGGGACAGCGGGCCCGGTCTGCACGGAGGGGAACTCCAACGGGAATGGCACGCTTGGCGCGGCGGTGACGGCCATCGCGGTGGCGGAGCTCGCGACCGGATAGAGGTCCAAGGAGGCATTGGAAGCGCTCGTCGAGCCGTGGTGGTGGTGGTGCACGGAGCCAGAGCTGGGCAGTTGCAGCGGTTCGTGGCCATGCAGAAATTCTTTGACCGTCGCTTTTATGAGGCTGGGGGTCGAGGTCACGTAGCTGACACCGCTGATCATCGCGTTTGCGCTTGACACCTGGAATTTGACTTGACGCAGCGGCTTCTGCTGGGAGAAGGCCGCGAGCTTCGCGAGTTCGATCAACTGCCCCGCCGAGGAGTGGAACGTGGTGGTCACAGCCTTGCCGACGGCCTTTGAGACCGTGTCGATCTCGCCCACCAGATTGCCCACCGGGACCTGCTCGCGCAGGCTTCGCAGGAAGTCCTGCTGGCGCGCTACACGTACGAAATCCGAGTCGCCGTGGCGGTAGCGCACGTAGCTGAGCGCGTTTTCATAGCAGAGCTTCTGGTAGCCGGGCTCCAGATTGATGGAGGAGTAGTTGCCCGATTCGGTGGCTTCGCTCTGATGTAGATAGCGATGGTCCACGTTCACGTACACGCACCCCAGTGTGTCTACGACGTCTCTGAAGCCCTTGAAGGACACGTCGATGACGCCGTTGATCTTGACGTGCAGCAGGTGCTCGATCGTCTTGGCGGTGAGTTCCACACCGCGGTCCGTTCCCCCTTCCGCGCTGCCGATCGTGTAAGCGGCGTTGATCTTGCTCGGATAGTAGGTCTGCCCGCTCTTGGTCGTGATCGATACGAGCAGGTCGCGCGGGACCGAAAGCACCGAGATCTGGCCGTAGTTGGGGTCCAAGTGCACGAGTAGCAGCGTGTCGCTGTGCGGCGGGTCGTTTCGGTCGTACGCGTCTTTGGAGCCGGCCCTTCTGTCGGAGCCCAGGATCATGAAGGTCTGCGGTTCGCCGCTGTAGGCGGCTTCCACGATGCCCTTGGCGACATGGATCTGGTTGCCCTTGGGGAAGACCTCGTTGGCTATGTGGTTGAGCTTGGTCAAGGCGATTGTCGCGGTCGCCGCGCCGCTGAGTAGCAAGATCAGGATCCCCGCGATCGCGAAACGCGCCCACATGCCCCGTGCCAGGGACGGCGGGCGCTCATCGTCGAGTGGTGTCGCGGGCAAAAAGCTCATGCGCATCCAAAGGCAGGCGCCGTCCTATACCGCCCAGCCGTGCGCGAAGCGTAGCGGGGGCACCGGCCGGGCCGCGCAGGATGGGGGAGGAGAGTGCGTCCATGGAGCCTGCCTGGTGGGCGTGGCGCGCCGTGGACCCCGATACGCTCGATCCGTGCTCAAGCCCCGCAATCGCGAGCTGCTCGGCCTGATTCCCGCCGCTCTGCTTGTCACCGCCGGCTTCACGGCGATCTTCATCCAAGAGGAAAACAGCTCCGCGGGCGCGTCCACGAACGTGACGCTCAACCACGCCTCCAGCCTCTCGCTCACTTACGGGCTCCTGTTCTTGGGCCTGTGCTTGGCGGCGCACCTGGTGATTCGCTTCGCATTGCCCCACGCGGATCCTTACCTGTTCCCGCTGGCGGCGGTGCTCGCCAGCGTGGGGATCGTGATGGTCTACCGCATCAATCCGTCCTTGGCGCGCCAACAGGCTCAGTGGATGGTGCTGGGCTTGGTCCTGTTCGCGGCGACCATAGTGTGGCTGCGACGCGAGGGCATCGGTGTGCTGGAGCGCTATCGCTACACGATCGCCGCGGTCGGCATCGCGATGGCGGTCCTGCCACGCTTCCCCGTGATCGGAGAGCAGGTCAACGGCGCCTACCTGGACATCCACTTTGGCTCGGTCTCTTTCCAGCCGGCCGAGTTCGCCAAGGTCGCGATCGTGATCTTCTTGGCGAGCTATCTGCGCGACAACCGCCAGATCCTGGTCACGGCCGGCCGGCGCGTATTGGGGTTGACGTTGCCCCCGATGAAGCAGTTCGGGCCGATGCTCGTGATCTGGGGCGCGGCGATGGCCACGCTTTTGCTGACGCGCGAGCTGGGCACCTCTCTGATGTTTTATGGCGCGTTCTTGGCGCTCCTGTACGTGGCGACCGGGCGCCTCTCCTTCCCTTTGATCGGGCTCCTCCTTTTCGGCGTTGGCGCTTGGTTCTTGGCCAATCACGTCGGTCACGTCCACAGTCGCGTGCTCGCCTGGGAACATCCCTTTGAGAAGTCGCTCTACGAACAGCGCGGCGGCAGCTATCAGTTGGCCCAGTCGCTGTTCGCGCAGGCTGACGGGGGCCTACTCGGGACCGGCTTCGACCAATCCCTGCTGGTCTTGCCCCATCACCGCGAACCGATCTTGCCGGTGCCCGAAAGCGACATGATCTACGCGGTCATCGTCAACGAGCTGGGACTGGCGGGAGCCGCCGCTCTGCTACTGACTTATCTCATGTTCGTCGCACGTGGCCTGAAGACGGCGATGCTGGCCCGCGACTCGTTCTCAAAGCTGCTGGCCGTCGGGCTGTCGTTCGTTGTGGCGATGCAGGTGTTCGTGATCGTGGGGGGTGTCACTCGTGTGATCCCGCTCACCGGGGTCACACTTCCGTTTGTTGCCTACGGCGGCTCCTCGGTCGTTATGAACTTCGTCCTCTTGGCCTTGCTTTTGGTGGTCTCAGACCGGGCCAGGAGGCCCTATGCGCCGGCGCGTTGAGGCTTGCATCGCCCTCGGTCGCCCTTTCGAGCCGTATCGCTCGTCAGCTGTTGTGAGGATTTTTGACATGGATTGCGCACTTTTGGGGAGGTTCGCCGCAGCTTTGGGTCGAAAACCTCCATATCCCGTATGCGGACCGGCATTCGGAGCAGTATCCGCGAATACTTAGCCCGATGCCAACTTCCACAACAGACGCCACATCCAGCTTCCTCATCAAGGCCCGCGATCTGCGCGGAGTCGGTGCGGAAGGGCCAAGCTCGATTCATCCCCATAGGCGCTACCCGGCGCGTCTTGCCAACCTCTCCTCGCCCGCGGGACTTCATCCACGGCCTTGGCTGAAGCGATTGCGTAGGGCTCTGCGCGAGGACCTGTTCGTGCTGCACTACCAGCCGATCGTCTGTTTGCAGAGCGGAGCGGTGTCCCACTACGAGGCTTTGATCCGGCTGGCCGACGACCCGCAGGAGACGCTGACGCCACCGTGCGCCTTTCTCCCGGCAGCCGAGCGCTACGGGCTGATCCAAGACATAGACCGCATGGTGATCGGCAAGGTAGTGGCCTTGATGGGCAACGAGCTGGCAGACAGCGGCGCACGGGTCGCCGTCAACCTTTCGGCCCTTTCGATCACAGACCACGGCATGCTCTCCCACATCGAGCGAGAACTGGTCCGCCACGCGGTTGCCGCCGAGCGGCTGGTCATCGAGGTCACCGAGACCGCCGCGATCGGCGACATGCGACGCGCGCAGAAATTCTGCGAAGGCGTCCACACGCTCGGCAGCTCCGTTGCCTTGGACGATTTCGGCGCCGGTTTCGGCTCTTTTCAATACCTCAAGCAGCTCCCATTCCGCTACCTAAAGATCGACGGCGATTTCATCAAGGCTTTGCCCAGTTCCCACAAGGACCGCCTGGTCGTCCAGGCGCTCGTCGGAGTGGCTCAGGGCATGGGCAAGCAGACGATCGCCGAGTACGTCGGCGACGAGCCCACGATGAGCCTGTTGCGCGACTACGGCGTCGACTATGCCCAGGGCTTCGAGGTTGGCCGCCCCCGTGGTCAGGTCGAGACGTTCGCCATCTCCTGAGTAGTCGTCCCTCTCCGTGCGACTAGGGCATCGGTGGGCATGCTGGCCGATCGGATATCCCGTCGATCTCCGATCGGTAAGGACGCAGCGAGTGAAGTGTGCTCCGCACACGAACGAGCGAGGACGCAGTATCGCGCCGCCCGGCGGCGTCCTAGCGTGGCTCGGGCATCTGGGTTCGCAACATCGCGTCCCACAGCCTGTCAGGAAGGATTTTGCGCTGGAAGACTGTGAGGTGGGCCGAAGGCGTGAGCAACATGCGCGAAGGCGCTTTGCGGCGTGTGATCGCCTTCTCGATCGCCTTGGCCACGACATCGGGGCCACCGCCAAGGTGGCGCATCGGGCCCTCGTATATGCCTGCCGTCATCGCCGCGAGCTTTGCGTTGAACTCTTTGTAAGGATTGCCGCCTTCGCGCCCCGCGCTTTGTGGCTCCTGCGCTTGGCGGTCTGAATCGGCCTCCCCGGCCGAGTCGGCGTCGTTGACCGTGCCGACCGCCGTCTTTCCGAACTCGGTCGTGATCAGGCCAGGCTCGATGAGCACCACATTCACACCGAAGCCCCTGACCTCGAAGCGCAAAGCATCGCTGATCGCCTCCAAGGAGTGCTTGGTGGCGTGGTAGAGCCCGCCACCCGGCAAGGTTAGTCGGCCTCCCATCGAGCCGATGTTGACGATCTTGCCCCAGTGCTGGGCGCGCATCGCAGGCAAAACCATCTGGGTGAGCGCGATCAAGCCGAACACGTTCGTCTCGAACTGGCGGCGAACGGACTCCAAGGGAACCTGCTCGATCGGGCCGCCCTGGGAGTAGCCGGCGTTGTTGACCAGCACACCCACCGCGCCCTGTTCGCGCTCCACCGTGTCCACGGCGGCGCGCATCGAATCTTCGTCTGTGACATCCAGCTGCAACAGCTTGCAGCCGGCGCTCGCCAAGTGTTCGATCGACTCCAAGCGTCGGGCGGTCGCGTACACCGTCCAGTCTTGGCCGGCCAAGCGCCTGGCGGTGGCCTCACCGATGCCCGAGGAGCAGCCTGTGATCAATACCGCCTTCGATACGTCGGACATTCGGGCAGCATACGGAATAGGGTTCCGGGTCGATGCGAGCCGTCACCTTTCAAGAGCCGGGCAAGGTGCTTGTCGCCGAGGTCCCCGAGCCCGAGATCGCCGAGCCCGGCGATGCTGTCGTGCAGATCGAGGCGACCGGCGTGTGCGGCTCGGATTTGCACATCTATCACGGCCGCGTCCAGATCGAGCCGGGGTTCACGATCGGCCACGAGTACGTCGGCACGGTGCTGGCGGTTGGCGGTGCGGTCCAGAGCGTGGCGGTGGGGGACAGGGTCTTGGGCTGCTTTCAGACTGCTTGCGGGCACTGTTACTTCTGCCGACGCGGCTGGTTTCACAAGTGCGATTCCTCGCGCACGTTTGGCCACGGGGCGGCGCTCGGTTCGCTTCAGGGCACCCAGGCCGAGCGGGCTTTGATCCCCGCTGCCGATCTCGTCTTGCGCAAGGTCCCTGCCGGCATGAGCGACGAGGTGGCCTTGTTCGCGGGTGACGTGATGGGCACCGGCTTTCACGCGGTGGTGGATAGCGGTTTGCGTCCGGGCGACGCGGCGGCCGTGCTCGGGCTTGGGCCGGTCGGCCTGTGCGCGGTGCAGGCCGCGCGCGCCTGTGGCGCCTCCAAGGTGATCGCGATCGACACCGTGCCCGAGCGCTTGGCCATGGCCGAGTCCTTTGGCGCCGAGGCAGTCCACCTGAGCGAGGGAGACCCGCGTGCGGTGGTGCGTGAGGTCACGGAAGCTCGTGGCGTGGACGTGTGCATCGATGCTGTCGGCGATCCCCGCGCTTTCGACCTTGCGCTGCGTTTGACCCGTAAGTGCGGCACTGTGCAAGCCGTCGGTGTGTACGCCGAGCGTGCCGAGGTGCACATGGGTTTGCTTTGGATCAAGTCGCTGCACGTGTGCGCCGGGCACGCCAACGTGCTCGCCCACGTGGATCGGGTCCTGGCGATGATGTCGTCAGGACTCCTCGACCCCGCACCCCTGGTCACACATCACATGAGCTTGGATGAGGCTCCGGAGGCATACGCTCTATACGACCGCCGCGAGGCACTCAAGATTGTCCTGACGCCCTGATCGTGCGTGACGGTGGGCCCGTGCCTGTCGTGCCGGCGTGGCGCTGTCACAATCCCTCTAGCCTTCCCCGACGCCGCTCGAGGCTCCCCAGGCCGAACAAGGAGATCCGATGAACACCGTTGCCCAGCCGACCCTCCCTGACGCGCTCGGAGACGCAGCGCGCGAGTTCATCTCAGGCGCCCATGACCTGTTGATCGGCGCAGAGCGCGTGCAGGCCGCAGACGGGCGCACGTTCTCTACGCTCGACCCCTCCACCGGCCAGGAGATTGCCACGGTCGCCCAGGCCGGCGCCGAGGATGTCGCGCGCGCGGTCGCTGTGGCACGCGAGGCTTTCGAGAACGGCCCTTGGGGATCGCTACCGCCGTCTGAGCGCGGACGGCTCATGAACGTGCTTGCCGACGCGATCGAGGGCCACCAGGAGGAACTGGCCCAGATCGAGTCCTTGGACAACGGCAAGCCGGTCAAGCTGGCCCAATACGTTGATGTGCGCGGTACCGTCGCCCATTTGCGCTACTACGCGGGCTGGCCTTCGAAGATCGAGGGCAACGTCCTACCCGTCACTGCGCCCAACATGCTGTGCTATACGCGTCGTGAAGCGGTCGGCGTATGCGCCCAGATCGTGCCCTGGAACTTTCCGCTCCTGATGGCCGCCTGGAAGATATGTCCGGCGCTTGCAGCCGGTTGCACGATCGTGCTCAAGCCGGCCGAGCAGACGCCACTGAGCGCCTTGCGCCTTGGCGAGCTGGCGCTTGAGGTCGGCTTCCCGCCCGGCGTCTTGAACGTGCTCACCGGCGACGGCGAGACGGGTGCGGCGCTTGTCGACCATCCCGATGTGGACAAGATCGCTTTCACCGGCTCGACCGCCGTGGGCCGCGAGATCGGCGCCAAGGCCGGGCGGGCGTTGAAGCGCATGACTTTGGAGCTGGGTGGCAAGTCCCCCAACGTGATCCTGCCCGACGCCGACATCGAGGCTGCCGTGAAGGGCTCCTACCAGGCGATCTACTTCAACTCCGGGCAGGCCTGTAACGCCGGCTCGCGCCTGTTCGCGCCCGCGGAGCGCTTCGATGAGATCATGAGCGCGCTCGCCGAGAGCGCCAAGGCGACCCGGCTCGGCGCGGGCCTCGATCCCGCCACTCAGCTTGGACCGCTCGTCTCTGCCGAGCAACGCGACCGTGTGATGTCTTACATCGACGCCGGCCGCGAGCAGGGCGCGGAGCTCGTGACGGGCGGCTCGGTGGCCTTGTCGGAGAGCGGCGGCTGGTTCGTCGAGCCGACCTTGTTCAGCGCCACCTCCGATGACTTGAAGATCGCCCGGGAGGAGATCTTCGGTCCTGTGCTTGTCGCATCGCCCTACGACACGATCGAGGAAGTGGCGCGCCGTGCCAACGACACCGAGTATGGGCTTGCCGCCGGAGTGTGGACGCGCGACGTGGGCAATGCTCACCGCTTGGCCGCGCTCTTGCGCGCCGGCTCGGTCTACATAAACCATTGGGGTGGATCGGATGCCGCGGCGCCGTTCGGCGGTTTCAAGGCCTCTGGTCTGGGACGCGAGCATGGCCATGACGGGCTCGA
Organism: Solirubrobacteraceae bacterium; assembly: GCA_049588415.1. GTDB lineage: Bacteria > Actinomycetota > Thermoleophilia > Solirubrobacterales > Solirubrobacteraceae > Palsa-744. The sequence continues at coordinate 114,644 of JBAVYU010000051.1, read as the reverse complement.
CGCCTACCTGGAGACCAAGACGGTCTGGACTTCGCTTGGCTGAGCTTGTCCCCGGGTGGGTCGAAGCGGACCTCTGGGAGACGGTGCAGCGGGCGGCATGGGTCGGGTCAAGTGAACGAGCGGCCGTCCGGGTGCACTAGAGTCCCCGGTCATGAGCGGGCATTCCCCGAAGCCCGGGAGCCTTCAGGTGTCGAGTGAGCTTGTCGAGGGCCTCGCCATGCTTACGTTGCGCGGGGAGCTGGACTTGGCCTCGGTGCGCCAACTCGAAGAGAGTTTGGCGGCGATCGACGAGCAGGCGCCGGCACGCATCACGATTGACCTGCGCGGACTCGCGTTCATCGATTCGAGCGGTCTTAGGGCGCTTCTGCTTGCCGACACACGTGCCCGTGAGCAGGGGTATGAGCTTGTGCTCATACCCGGCCAGGAGCCGGTGCAGCGCGTGTTTGAGATGACCGGTGCGCTTGATGTTTTGAGCTTCGAACGTTGAGCTTCGAACGTTGAGCATCGAGCGTTGAGCGTCCCGAGGGCCCGATGAGTTCGATCGCGGCAAAGCAGCCGCTGGGTTTGAGCGATGCGCGCGACGAGGGTCGTCGGCGTGCGTGGGTGCCGGCTCTGGCCGGCGTGTTTACGCTCGTGCTGTTGGCGGCCACGATCGAGATCGTGCTCGACGCGGCGGTCGGCCATTCGCCGCTGATCCCCAAGTCGCCGTCGATCGCCGGCTGGCTGGACGGTATCGGTGAGCGTCTTGGCTATCGGGTGTTCCTGATCGCCTTGATCTCCTATGCGGGTGCCTATGGAGGGATGCTCCTGTTGGCTCGGCGCATCTCCTCGCGCTGGGCGATCGCTTTGACCGTGGCACTGCAGTTGATCGTGTTCGCGGGGCCGATCCTGATTTCAACCGATGTGTTCAGCTATATCGCCTACGCGCGGATGGGCGTGGTGCACGGCGTTAACCCTTATCTGCACGGGCCGCAGGCGATCCTGGGCGACCCGATCTACCACTATGTGGGCCAAGACTGGAAGAAGGTGGCGACGGCCTACGGCCCGCTTTACACGCTGCTCTCCTATCCGCTGGCGGTGCTCGGCGTGACGGGGGCGCTGTGGGGGATGAAGCTCGAGGCGCTCTTGGCGGGTGCGGGCACCCTCTTTTTGACATGGCGCTGCGCGCGCCTGCGCGGCTTGGATCCAAAGTTCGCGCTGATTGCGGTGGGCGTGAATCCTCTATGGGTCATCTATGCGATGGGAGGTGCCCACAACGATCTGATCATGACTCTGTTCATGATGGTCGCCGTGGCGCTCACGCTGACCGCCGAGCGCGGTTCGCGCCGGGAAGGATGGGCTGGAGCGGCGGTGATCGGCGCCACGCTCGTCAAGGCCACGGGGATCGCCCTGCTGCCCTTCATGTTGCTGGCCCGTCGCCGACTCGCGCCTTTGCTTGGCGCGCTTGGGGCGGCGCTCGGGTGCGCGCTGCTCGCCTACATCGTGTTCGGCATTCACGGCGTGAACATCGTTTCGGCCTTGAACAGAGACGCGGCGTTCGTGTCCACCGACAGTTTTCCCACCGAGATTGCCCACCTCCTCGGCAAGCCGGGCGTGTTTCCGATCGACCACGACCTGCTCAAGGCCGGTCTCGTCTTGATCGTGCTGCATCTCATGTGGCGCACATGGCGAGGCTATGACTGGGTGGCGGCTTCCGGCTGGACCCTCTTGGCGATTGCTGTGACGAGCACATGGCTGCTGGCTTGGTACACGTTGTGGTCTTTGCCGCTGGCCGTCGTCGGGCGCGACCGGCGCCTATTGGTGGCCACGCTCGTGGTGCAAGCTCTGTTCATCGTCCATCAGATCGCGCCTTTGCTGGCGCCAGTCTCGTGAGTCTCCGCGGGAACCCCGACCATCTGGAGCGCGGGCATGAGTGAGCCAGGGGCAAGCACGGCGAGAGAGCCGTTTGGGTGGCTACCCGAGTGGGCGCGCCCACTCGAGCGCGAAAAGCGCGGACTTGGCAGCCTGCGCCTGGCGGAGACCACGATCCTGATCCTGCTCGGCGTCTTCTTGGCAGTCGCGACCGTGAACGATGTGGTCCAGCAGACGCACGTGAACCACAGGATCATCGCCGACGATCTGACATGGCGCATGGCCACCCACCACGACTACCACGAGATCAATACCGAGCAGGATGTGAAGACCCACACGACGCGCGACGTGGTGTGCGGCAACGTGTCGCCCGGAGGGCCCGACGAACACACCCAAGTGTGTCTCGTGCTCGTCGGGTCGGTGCACAGCGGGTTGAGGGAAGTCAGCGGTGGCTATTACCTCGCGCCTGAGACGGTCGACATCGTCCGCCATCGCTTCGCCTGCTTCGGCGAGCCGGCGCAAGCTGGTCTGTGCGGGCTGCATGCGCCGCCCGCCGGCTCGCCGCCGACGCCTGCCTTGCCGATCGGTCGTCCGTGAGCGATGCCTCGGCCGGCGCGGCGGCGCTCCGAGGGGGAGCCCAGCCGCACACACCGACTAAGACGCGCACCGGCACGCTGCCCAGCTGGTGGCCGCTTGCGGCGCTGACCTTGCTGGCCGCGGCTCTGCGCCTTGGAACGCTGGGTCGGCAGAGCTTGTGGTACGACGAGGCCTTCACGCCCGTACACGTCCTGCGAGCCTCGCTGGGAACCACCTTGCACAACGTGGTGCACAGCGAGAACACTCCGCCCTTGTGGTACGTCATGGAGTGGGCGATTACGCGTGTGCTGGGCACTGGTGCGGTGGCTTTGAGGCTCCTCTCGGCGTTGGCCGGAGTTGCAACGGTACCCGTGGCCTGGGCGATCGGCCGTGAATTGCAAGGACCTGATACCCGGCGCGTGGCGATCGCGACGGCCGCCTTCGTGGCGAGCAATCCACTACTGGTTTGGTACTCCCAGGAGGCGCGCGCCTACGGTCTGTTTGTGCTCACGGCTTCGCTTGCTTTTCTGTGCTTCTTGCGGGCCCTGAGCGATCCCAGCAGGAGGCGCATGATCGAGTTCGCGGTGGCGGCGTCGCTGGCGTTGCTGAGTCACTACTTCGCGGTGTTTCTGCTCTTGCCGATGGGTGTGTGGCTTTTGTGGGTGGCGATTCCAAGAGGATTCTCACGTGTCCTCTATGCGCTGGCGCTGCCGGCGCTCGTGGGGGTTGCCTTGATCCCGCTGATTCTCGCCCAAGGCGGACACGGCACCCAGTGGATCGGCGAATGGGCTTTGGCGAGCCGCTTGGAAGCGATTCCGCAGTATTACCTGACCGGCTATACCGGCTCGGCGCTTGGGCATGGCGTGGAGTTGCTGGTGGCCTTGGCGATCGGAGCGGGGGTCGTGTACGGGCTGTGGTGCACGCTCACTCCGCGCGAGGAGCGGGGGGCACTGATCGCGCTTGTGGTGAGCACATGCGGGGTATTGATCCCGATCGTGCTTGCCATCCTCGGCGCCGACTACCTTGCACCGCGCAATCTGGTGGCTGCGATGGTGCCGCTCAGCGCACTGCTTGCGATCGTGATCGTGGCACAGCGCACGGGGCGCACGGGCTTGGTCTTGGCGTGTGTGGTGGCCTTCGCTTTCTTGGTGCTCACCGTCGATGTGAACCTCAGTCCGCGCTTGCAAAGGGGCGATTGGAACGGTGTCGCGCAGGTGCTCAAAAAGGGAACGGGGGCGCGTGCGATCACGACCGTTGAGCTGGGTGCCGCGCCGCTCGAGTACTACTTGCCCGGACTGGGAAATCTTGCACGTGGCGCCGACGTGAGGGTCACCGAAGTGGATGAGACCGGCTACGCCCCCTTGCGCGCGTCGGCTAAGAATCCTCCGGCCCCAGGCTTTCGCTTGAGCGAAAGCCGTGACATTCACGGTCTGGTGGTGTACCGCTTCACATCCACCGTCCCTGTCACGATCTCGGAGCGGGTGCTGCGGGAACACGTGATAACGCTCGCCCATCCGGAGGTGCTCGTCCCCATGTCCTCAGGGAAAACCACCTAGCCTTCACGCCCATGTCGATGCAGATCGCCGAATCAGTCAGCGAGGCGCAGTTGGCGTTGGAGCGTGCCTGCGAGCACCTGCTCTCCCTGCAGGACGAGTCGGGCTGGTGGAAGGGGGAGTTGCAGACGAATGTGACGATGGACGCCGAGGACATGCTCCTGCGCGAGTTCTTGGGCATCAGGCAGAGCGGGGAGACCGAGCGTTCGGCCGCTTGGATTCGCTCGCAACAGCGAGACGACGGGACTTGGGCCAACTTTCATGGAGGCCCTGGCGACTTGTCCACGACGATCGAGGCCTACTGGGCGTTGCGCCTGGCCGGCGAGGAGCCAGAGGCCGAGCATATGCGGGCGGCCGCCGAGTTCATCCGCGCCGAGGGTGGGATCGAGCGGGCGCGTGTTTTCACGCACGTTTGGCTGGCGCTGTTCGGATTGTGGCCTTGGGAGCAGGTGCCGGCTTTGCCGCCGGAGATCGTGTTGTTGGGAGCACGGGTGCCACTCAACATCTATGACTTCGCTTGCTGGGCGCGACAGACGATCGTGGCTCTGTCGGTCGTGATTGCACACCGTCCTCACCATCCGCTCCCTTTTTCTCTGGTCGAGCTGCACGGCGCTGAGCCTTGGCGTCCGGCTGTGCCGCAGAGCACGCGCGGGCGCTGGTTGGCGCGTTTGGATCGCGTTCTGCGCTCTTATGAGCGCCATACTCCGCGCTTGGTGCGTCGCCTTGCGCTGGGGAGAGCAGAGCGCTGGATTGTGCGCCGGCAGGAGGCGGACGGGTCGTGGGGGGGTATCCAGCCGCCTTGGGTGTATTCGTTGATGGCGCTGCACCTGGGTGGCTATCCGCTCGAGCATCCGCTGATGCGCCGCGGGATCGAAGGTATCGACACATTCATGATCGAAAGTCGAGCAGGAAAAGCGGACGACAGGGCGCCGGGCGCCATGGGCTCCTCTGCCGGCAACGGCTCGGTCGAGGCCGCCGGGGCGAGTACCGCAACAGGCGCGAGCCGCCGACTGGAGGCTTGCCAATCTCCGGTGTGGGACACCGCGCTGGCGATGGTCGCGCTCAGCGATGCCGGTTTGCCAGACAAGCATGAGGCGCTCGTGCGCGCCGGCGAGTGGCTGCTCGACGAGGAGGTTGGGGTGATCGGCGACTGGCACGTGGCCAGGCCGGGGTTGAAACCAGGAGGGTGGGCGTTTGAGTTCGCCAACGACAACTATCCGGATATCGATGACACCGCGGAGGTCGTGTTGGCATTGCTTCGACTGAGGGGTGATTCGCGCGCGCGCGCAAGTCACCCCTCAGCGGACAACACACAACCCCCCGGTTGGACGCATGGAGAGTCCCTGGAGATCCGTGCAGGGCACGCGATCGACCGGGCGCTTGCGTGGACAAAGGGGATGCAGAGCACAGACGGCGCGTGGGGTGCTTTCGATGCGGACAACACGAGGGCGCTCGTGCGCGAGTTGCCGTTCTTGGACTTCGGTGAGGTGATCGACGAGCCAAGCGCCGACGTGACCGCGCACGCGGTGGAGATGCTGGCCGCGGCCGGGCAGGCCCGAGAGCCGCAGATCGAGCGGGCTGTGCGCTGGCTGCGCGAGCGCCAGGAGCGAGACGGCTCATGGTGGGGCAGATGGGGGGTCAACCATGTCTACGGGACGGGCGCGGTCGTGCCGGCCCTGATCGCCGCCGGTGTGGAGCCGTCCGAGCGGTGCATCCGCCGTGCGGTGAGGTGGCTCGAGGGACACCAGAACGAAGACGGGGGATGGGGCGAGGACCCGCGCTCATACGACGATCCCGAGTGGATCGGACGGGGGGCGAGCACGGCTTCGCAGACCGCGTGGGCACTGCTGGCACTACACGCGGCCGGCGAGGCCTCGGGCGGTGTCGGGGAGCGCTCGCAGGGCGCCGGAGGGCCACCACAGGCGCCCGGAGAAGGTTCGCGGGCCGTGGAGCGGGGCATCTCTTGGCTGGTGGAGACCCAATGCAAGGATGGCAGCTGGGATGAGCCCCAATACACGGGCACCGGATTCCCATCCGACTACTACATCAACTACCACCTGTATCGCCTGGTGTTCCCGGTGATGGCGCTCGGGCGTTGTCTGGGAGCGACAGGGCGGGCGGGCGTCGCTTGATGCAGACGGCTTCGCTGTATCTGGCTTCGCCCGAGGTTCCCGAAGCGGCGAAGGTGATGGCCAGGAGTGGCGGTGAGAACTTTTCGGTGGCCGCGCGCTTGCTCGCCGGGCGCGACCGTAAGCACCTGCTGGCGGTATACGGGTTTGCGCGATTGGCCGACGAAATCGGGGACGAGCACAGTGGCGAGCGCCTGGCCGCACTTGACTGGCTGGAGAGCGAACTGGACCGCGCATACGCCGGCGAAGCCCACGATCCGCTGTTGAGGGCTCTGCAGAGCACGCTCGTGGAATGCGATCTGCCACGGGAGCCGCTGGTGCGCCTGATCGAGGCCAATCGCACAGACCAGCACATGAGGCGCTATCAGACGTGGAAACAGCTGGAGGACTACTGCGAGCTGTCGGCCAACCCGGTGGGTGAGCTCGTACTGAGAGTGTTTGGTCTGCTGACTCCGGCCCGGTTGGCGCTCTCCGACCGGGTGTGTACTGCTTTGCAGCTGGTGGAGCACCTGCAGGATCTCGCCGAAGACGTGGCCCGTGGACGCCTGTATCTGCCGGCTGAGGACCTCGCCAGGTTCGGGACCTCCCATGAGCAACTGAGCGACTTGCTGGTACACGCGGGTGAGGAGGGGGAGGGTGAGGTCGTACGTGTCGGCGCTCCCGCTCCGAGCGGTGCCCGGGATGGCGTCCGATCCGCAGTGCGCGAGACGGTTCGCTTCGAGGCGACGCGTGTGCGCGAGCTCCTGAGCGCCGGCGCGCCCCTGGTGGGGAGTGTGCCCGGACGAGCCAAGCTCGCGGTCGCGGGGTATGTGGCGGGCGGTGTCGCGGCGGTCGAGGCCATCGAGCGGGCCGGCTTTGACGTGCTGGCGGGTGCTCCGCACGCCAGTCGCACGCGGCGGGTATGGGCGTTGGGGCGCGTATTCGCGGAGAGTCGCCGTTGAGCCCTGAGCAAGCCTATGCGCACTGCGAAGCGGTGACGCGCAAAGCGGCCGCCAACTTCTATTACGGGATCGGCTTGCTTCCGCGCGAGAAGCGCCGTGCGACTTGCGCTGTGTATGCGTTCGCGCGACGCATCGACGACATCGGCGACGGGGGTTTCGCCGATGAGGAGAAGCTCGGGCTGCTCGACGTGGCCGAGCGGTCCCTGGGCGAACTGTCGATGGCCAGTGCCGATCCGGTGATCGTGGCGATGGCAGACGCCGATGCCCGTTTCTCGCTGCCCTTGGATGCCTTGGCGGAGCTGATCGAGGGAGTGCGGATGGATGTGCGCGGCACGACTTATGAGAGCTTTGATGATCTGCTCGGCTATTGCCGGCGCGTGGCGGGCACTATCGGCCTGCTTTGCTTGGCGATCTTCGGCTCGGAGGAGCCCGAGCGCGCTCGTTCGCTGGCGGACGATCTGGGTGTGGCGATGCAGCTGACCAATATCCTGCGCGACCTGCGCGAAGACGCCGGCAACGGACGGGTGTACATGCCGCGCGAGGACCTGGTTCGCTACCAACTCAGCACGGACGGTCGCTTCGAGGGCGAGGAGGGTCAATTGGATGCGTTCGTGCGTTTCCAAGTGCGCCGCGCCGGCGAATGGTTCGAGCGCAGCCTGGAGCTGGTGCCGCTGTTGGATCGGCGCAGCGGCGCTTGCGTGTTGGCGATGACCAACATCTATAGCCGCCTGCTCAGGCGCATCGAGAAGGATCCGCAGAGGACCAGCATGGAAAGGGTCTCGCTGCCGATCTGGGAGAAGCTGTGGCTGGCGGGACGCAGCATCCTGAAGGCAGCGCTTGGTTAAGCGGGCCTGCCGGCTTGCTTGGGGCGCTGCCAGGATCTGAGGTTGAGCGCGATGGAGGCACGAGAGCCAAAGCATGTGAACGGGCGCCGGGTGGTCGTGCTCGGTGGGGGTTTGGCCGGTATCGTGGCCGCGCTCGACTGCGCCGATGGGGGCGCCCAAGTCATCCTGCTGGAGGTAAGGCCGCGCTTGGGCGGGGCGGCCTACTCCTTCGAGCGCGAGGGCCTATGGCTGGACAATGGCCAGCATGTGTTCTTGCGTTGCTGCACTGCCTACAGGGCGCTGCTGGAGCGACTGGGCAGCAGGGCGCGCGTGTCGATCCAAGCGCGCCTTGAGATACCCGTTCTTAGCCCGGGTATGAAGCCGATGATGCTGCGACGAAGCACGTTGCCGGCGCCTCTGCATCTGGCTGGTGCGCTGGCGTGCTACCGGCATCTTTCGTTGCGCGGGCGGGTGGGCGTTGCACGGGCGGCGCTAGCGCTCAGCCGGCTCGATCTGAATGAAGTCTCGGCACGGGAGCGCTTGGACCGACACACGCTGGGAGAATGGTTGGCAGAGCACGGGCAGGGGCCGGGAAGCGTGGCGGCCCTGTGGGACCTGATCGCGCTGCCGACGCTTAACTTGCGGGCCGCGGAGGGCTCGTTGGCGTTGGGTGCGTTCGTGTTGCAGACCGGACTGCTTGACGGCAACGATGCGGGTGACATCGGCTTTCACTTGCGCCCCTTGCAGGAGACGCTCGGAGACCCCGCTGAGCGAGCGTTGAGGCAGGCGGGTGTCGAGGTGAGGTTGGGTGTGCGGGCCGAGGCTGTGGACCGGGCAGGGACGCTGGGTGTGCGGGCTGAGGCTGTGGACCGGGCAGGCACGCTGCGGGTGCTCGCGGGTGGCGAAGAATTGCAGGCCGATGCGGTGATCTGCGCGCTCCCCCACGAGCGGGCGGGGGGACTCTTGGCGCCGCTTTTGGGCGCTAGGGCGGAGCGCTGGGAGGGCTTGGGCGCCTCGCCGATCATTAACGTGCACATCGTGTATGACCGGTGTGTGTGCGAGCAGGACTTCGCGGCTGGTGTGGGGACGCCGGTCCAATACCTATTCGATCGCAGCGACGCGGCAGGACTATCCAACGGGGGGCAGTACTTGGCGATTTCGCTGTCGGGGGCTGTCGCGGAGATGGGTCTGGCAGCCGACGTGCTGTGCGAGCGCTATGTGGAGGCCATGGGCGAGCTGTTTCCCAAGGCTCGCGAAGCGAAGGTGCAGAGCGTGTACGTGAGTCGAGAGCACGCGGCAACTTTTGCGCCACGACCTGGAACCGGGAGGCTGCGCCCGGCTGCGCGCACCGAGGTGGAGGGGTTGGTGCTGGCTGGTGCCTGGACCGACACGGGCTGGCCGGCCACGCTCGAGAGCGCAGTTCTCAGCGGTCATGCAGCGGCGCTGGAGGCGCTGCGATGAGCGACGCTTTGGTGGCCGCGCCGCTGCGTTTGGAGGCGCTTGCGATCCGCGCGGGAGCGCGCAGGTTGCGCGTCCATAAGACCGGAATGGGTCGAGAGCGCTCGCACGCGGCGGTCGCGAAGCTGCAAAGCGATCCGGCCGCGGCGCTTGTCGTGATGGGCGTTTGTGGCGGTCTCGACGAGGGCTGCGAGCCCGGCGACGTGGTTATCGCCGAGGCGTTGCTTGACGGCGAGCAGCCTCACGATCGGCGGCTTGTCTGTCCCTCGGCCGAGCCGCTGGCTGAAGCGTTGGAGCGCCGTGGCATCGCCGTGCGCAGGGGAGTAGTCGTCTCGGTGGCACGCATCGCCCATGGCGAGAAGCGCGTGGAGTTGCGCGAACGCGGGGCGATCGTCGTGGACATGGAGTCGGCCTGGCTCGCGGCCGCCGCCAGGGGTCGGCCGTTCGCGGTCATCAGGGTGGTTGCGGACACCCCCTCGCGCGAGGTCACGCGCCCGTTGTTGACGCTTGCCGGCGCCGGACGGGCGGCGCTGTCGTTGCGACGAGTCGCCTCGGCCTTTGAAGGACTTGTGAGCGAGCACGGCGTCGAGAGTCTGCTTTCGGGTCGATGAAGTGTGAACTGGGGGCTCGGCTGCGGTGGAGTCGCCCTTTGTCTCGACAACGGTGTGGCGTGGCAAGATCGCGAGTAGGTCTAAATCACGCTCTATGCTTGAGTTCTCGGGAGCGGGGAGCCGATCCGCGATCTATCCTTTGGTGAGGACTGACCCCAACGACCAAGCGAGGGCATTTTGTCGGTTCCAATGAGACAGGGCGCACGCATGGGGTGGTATCTGATGCGCCAGCGTTTGGCGCGGCGTGAGAAGTTCCCTTTGATCGTCGAGCTGGAGCCGCTGTTTCAATGCAACCTGGCTTGCGCCGGGTGCGGCAAGATCCAGCACCCCGAGCACGTTCTACGCAAGCGCATGTCCGTCGAGCAGGCAGTGGGGGCGATCGAAGAGTGTGGCGCGCCGATGGTTTCGATCGCCGGCGGCGAGCCGTTGATCCATCCCGAGATCCACCTGATCGTGGGCGAGCTGATCAAGCGCAAGCGGTTCGTGTACCTGTGCACTAATGCGATCCTCTTGGAGCGCAAGCTCTCAGACTTCCGGCCAAGCCCTTACTTCGCTTGGGCGATCCACATGGACGGTCTGCGTGAGCGCCATGACGCGTCAGTCGAACGCGAGGGAGTGTTCGACAAGGCGGTCTCTGCGATCAGGGCGGCCAAGGGGGCGGGCTTTCGGGTGACGACCAATACGACCTTCTTCACGCACGATTCGCCTAAGACGGTGCGCGACGTGCTCGATTTCCTCAACGACGACCTCGAAGTCGACGAAATGATGATCTCACCGGCCTACGCATATGAGAAGGCGCCCGACCAAGAGCACTTCTTGGGCGTGCGTCAGACGCGCGAGCTGTTCGGCGAGGCGTTCGGGGAAGGCAGACGCAAGCGGTGGCGCCTGAATCACAGCCCCCTGTTCCTGGACTTTCTGGAAGGCAAGGCCGAATTCGATTGCACCGCGTGGGGGATCCCCAGCTATTCCCTGTTCGGGTGGCAGCGTCCTTGCTACTTGATGTCAGACGGGTATGCCTCCACGTACAAGGAGCTGGTCGAGACGACCGACTGGAGCAAGTACGGGAGGGGCAAAGACCCCCGCTGCGAGAACTGTATGGCCCACTGTGGTTATGAGCCGACCGCCGTGTTGCAGACGACGCATTCGCTGCGACAGTCAGTGCGGGCGCTGGTCAGCTAGGCGGCGGGGACGTCGGTTTGGTTTGTGCATCAGGATCGGTTTGCGCGTCGGGTTCTGCTTGCTTTCCTAAGTTGGTTTCTGGGTCGGCTTGTGCGCCCGGTTCGGCTCGTCCCTCTGGTTCGGCTTGTCCCTCTGGTTCGGGTTGTCCCTCCGGTTCGGCTCGTGCTTCCGGTTTGGCTTGTCCTTCCGGATCGGCTCGTGCACGACGAATGTCCTGCCAAGTCATCCCCTCGCGCAACAGAGCCGGCACGCCCAGCACAAGTGCGGTGAGCAACTCGATCGCTTGCAAGATGATCCCGTAGGCCAAGGCCGGGCCAGCGCCGATGCCGTAGGCGGATAGGACGACCAGGCATGCCGCTTGAAAGACCCCGACGTTGGAGGGCGTGGCGGGCACTACGGCGGTCACATTCACTGCCAGGAGGACGGCCGCGGCCGTGATGGGCGTCGCCTTGGGGTTGAGGCCCAAGGCAAGCACGACCATGTAACAGGAGCTCCACTGCAAAGCCCAGGCGAACAATTGGAAGCCGATCGCGGGCACTCCATAGCGCGGGGTGGCAAACACGACGAGGCCGCGCTGCGCTGAGCGCAGAAGTCCGGCAAGGGCGATCGCGCCAGTGCGGATGCGCAGGCTGCGTGAGCGTTGGGCCAAACGCAGCAGAAAGGGAGCCCCGAATACGAGCAGGGCCAAGAACACGGGCACGGCCAGGACTGCCTCCAAGGCGGAGGCATGGCCGTGGAGCAGAGGGACGCTCGCAAAGGTGACCGCGGCGAGAATGCCCAAGGCCACGAGGTTGATGAGCGTCTGGGAGAGCACTGTGCCGGCTACCACAGGGAATGTGCGAGCCGCTCGACCGGGTAGGCGGCGGGAGAGGACCACGACGCGCGTGGGCTCGCCAATCCTTCCGGGCAGTACGGCGGAAGCCATCACGCCGATCATCGTTGCCCGCGCCACGGGCGCCAGCGATATAGAGGTGTGTGGCAGGGCGGCACTTAGGATCGCGCGCCAGGAGAGCGCACGGAAGAAGAGCGAGAGCATCATCAGGGCGAATGCCGCCACGATCCAGCCGGGGCTCGCCGAGATCAAGACATTGGCTACGTGGGGCAGATTCAGACGGCTCACAGCGAAGATGAGCAGAGCAGCCAAGATCAGGACGAGGGCCACAAGCAGGACACGCTGGGCGGTCCGGTGTCTGGGTGTGGTGGCCCCCATGTAAAGGGGGTCTATCAGAGCCCGCCCCGGATCGGATCGGTGGCTTAGGGGGCGCCCTGGATCGGATCGGTGGCTTAGGGGAGCCTTCGATTGGCTTGTCCACAGAGTCGGTCCCGGACGGCAATCGACCGAGTTTGGTGTTGTCGCCGATCTGATCCCTGGCACCCAGGGAATACGGGAATGCCCTGCGAGAGGAATTAGGATCGTCCTAAATGCGTGACCGGAACAATTTTTTGTCGCAAGTGTGATCCAAGCAAGTGGCGTGCTACGCACCAGAATCATGCAAGTGATTGACCCCCGAATGTTAAATGAACTGCCTGGGTAGTATCGAAAATGGATTGTCTAGGGCAGCTTGCCGAGGTGGCTCGCCCGAATCTCATATATATAGCCAGATTGGCCCATTGGGACATTTCGGAGTAAGGGCCTGGATCCGTCCAACAGGTCACATATGAATCCATGTCAAGTAGTACTTAGATTGGGGAATCAGAGTCATGACACAGGATCAAGATATTGCGATCTCACTGTCTCCGGCGCAGATCGAGCAAGTGATCCGTTCGGCCTGCTACGTCAGCAACGGCACTCTTTCGAGCCTGCTGGCGGCGGCGCTCGACAATGCCCATGTCACTCCTAGCGGGGATCCGGTTTACAGCTCCCTACACAATGCGACTCAGCTCGCTTTGACGAGCGCCTTGGCCGACCCGCAGCTCTCGCACTCGCTCTTGCGTGGGCTCGCCATCCTCTCCTGCTTCGGACCGGAAAGACCGTGGCGAGCGATCGTCGATCTGGCCAAAGAGCTGGAGATGTCGCCTTCGACAACCCACCGCTATGTCAAGACGTTGCGAGTCGTCGGCCTGCTCGAGCAAGACCCGACCTCGCGCGAATACCGGCCGGTCGCCGTCTGAGGCGCCGCTCAGTTGCCCGTGTAACTGGCGCGGCCGGGGCCCTGCTCCAGAAAGGAGCGTACCGCCGCCTTCAGGTCTTCGGTGGCAAACAGGTCGCCGGCCAAGCGCGGCACCTGCTCGTCTGCCCCCTGAGCACCCCCTTGATCCAAGCAGGCTCGTACGATCGCCTTGGTGGCGGCATGGGCGCGTGTTGGACCAACGGCAAGCTTGTGCGCGAACTGGCGCGCGGCCTGATCGAAGCCTGCGTCGGGCAAGACCCTGTTGACGACGTTCCAGCGCTCCAAGGTGGCCGCGTCGTACAGCTCGCCTGTCATCACCAGCTCGCGCGCCCGCGCTGGTCCGGCACGCTCGGCGAGGCGTTGGGTGCCGCCCATGGCTGGCGTTAGTCCCACTACCGTCTCTACCAGCCCGAAACGCGCCGACTCGGCGGCGAGCAGGAGATCACATCCCAGGGACAGCTCGAAGGCCGCCGTCAAGCACAAGGCGTGGGCGGCGAACACCGTTGGCAAGGGCAGACTCTCGACGCGGTGCACCAAGTCGAGCAGGCTCACCCACATCTCGGCGGCCTGCTCGGGGGAGAGGTCCTCGAACACGTGCACGTCGACCCCGCCGCTGACGGCTCGACCTTCGGCCCTGATCAGAAGGCCTCTAGGTGGCTCGGCAACCAAGCGATCGACTACTTCGGAGAGCTCGCCCATCAAGGCCTGATCGAATAGGTTCAGGGGCGGGCTGTCGATGCTGAGCACGACCAAAGGTCCGTCTTGGTCGAGGCGTATCAGGCTCATCGTTTTGGCTCCATGCATTGCGGAGCCTAACGCAGCCAGCCAAAACGGGTCCGCCGGAAGAGTGTCTCTGACTCGTTTCGCCAGCCGAGCTCGGTCGATACAACCGGCAGCGAACGTTGAAGTTCGCGTATGGGCTCGACTTGGCGACGTCCGGGCTCCCTCTTCATAGACGATTCGGTTGCACGGTCGATTTGGGCGGCGTTTTGGAGTATTGTCCGCAGCCGGGATTAGTCCGTCAGATGGAAGAGGCGGGGGGTGGTGGCATCGAAATCCGATACGGGCTGCAACGTGTTGAGGCTGCTTGCGCGTTCGAGCCGGATAGGCGAGCAATACTGAGCGACATGGCTGGAGTTTTTTGCTGATGTTGCAGCTCGACGATGTCGTCAAGCACTATCGGGTGGGCGATGGCGAGATCATCAGAGCGGTCGACGGCATTCGCCTTTCGGTGGGCGAAGGCGAGCTTGTTGCCCTCTACGGTCCCAGCGGCTCCGGCAAGACGACACTTCTTATGCTGATCGCCGGGCTTTTGGTTCCTGACCGTGGCAGCGTGATCGTCAACGGTCGTGAGGTGTCGAGTCTGTCCGAGCGCGAGCGGGCGCACTACAGACGCTCCGAGCTTGGCTTCATTCGCCAGTCGCTAGACCTGATTCCTGGGGTGAGGGCCGATGACAACGCGGCTTTGAAGCTGTTTGCGACTTCGGGGCGGCGCGAGGCCCAGCGCAATGTGGCGCCTTTGCTGGAGCGGCTAGGGTTGAACGGACGCGCCCGGCAGCGAGCCGAGCAGCTCTCGATGGGGGAGCGTCAGCGGGTCATGATTGCCCGTGCGCTGTCCACGCAGCCGCGACTGGTGTTGGCAGATGAGCCCACAGGTAGTCTCGACACCGATCGCGGACGGGAAGTGCTCACTTTGCTCGCCGAGATATGCCACGAACGCCAGGTGGGAGTGCTGCTTGTCACGCACGACCCGCGCGCGGCGGCATTTGCCGACCAAGTGCACGCATTGCGCGACGGCCAGCTCGTTGAGTACGAGCCCGACCGCGCCTATGCGCCGTTTCATGCGAAATGAATCGCTCGGAGATATTGGTCGGCCGGTGACCCGGTGTCGAGCTCGCGCCCGACGCGCGAGGTTATCTGCTTGGGGAAGCGCAAATTGTCCACCCAGGCCAGGGAGTGTGTCAACCCATCCGCTAGGGAGAATCCGATGCGGTTGACTGATGGTCGTCTGTGCCGAGCGACCTGAGTGCCTTTTTCTGAGAGCCGATGAGACCGTCCACGATCTTCTATCTCTATCGGGTGCGCCTGCGCGCACGCCTCGTCCAGGAGCTACTGGCAGTCGCGGGCATCGCGGTGGGCGTAGCGCTCCTGTTCGCCTCGCAGGTCGCCAATACGAGTCTTGCCGGGTCGGTGACCCATCTGACGGATGGGCTTGTTGGCAAGGCCCGGCTGCAATTGGAGGCACGCGATCCGCAAGGGTTTCCAGAACGGATGCTTTCCACGATCCAGCAGTTGCCGGGAGTGAGTGCCGCCGCCCCGGTGCTGCAGCGCGACGTATACGTGGTAGGCCCCAGCGGCCGCGTTTCGGTGAACCTGATCGGGTTGAGTCCAGGCTTCTCGAGTTTGCAAGGTCGTGTGCTTTCGCACGTCAGCGCTGCGCAGCTCTCGAGGCAGCAGGGATTGGCTCTGCCGGCACCGATCGCTCGGAAGATTGGGGCCGGCCCATTGCAGACTTTGCGTCTTCAGTCCGGCGACACCAGCACAAAGACGCTGGCGGCGGTGATCCTGCAAGCCGGCGATGTCGGCGAGCTGATCGACAGCCCGGTTGTGATCGCTCCGCTTGGTCTAGCCCAGGACTTGACCGGGATGCAAGGCAGTGTCAATCGCGTGCTGGTCGAGCCACGTGCCGGTCACGATCATGAGGTCAAGGTAGCTCTCGAACACATAGCTGCCGGCAAGCTCAATGTATTGCCCGCCAACTTCGAGGCCACGGTTTTTGGTCAGGCGGAGGGGCCGACTGCACAGTCGACCCAAATGTTCTCAGCTCTTAGCGCCCTTGTGGGCTTCCTGTTTGCATTTAACGCGATGCTTCTTACCGTTCCTCAGCGTCGTAGTCTGATCGCCGATCTACGTCTAGACGGGTACACGCCTGTAGAGATTGTGGAGGTGATGCTGTTCGATGTGCTGGTTTTGGGGGTGGCCGGCGTACTGGGTGGTCTTGCACTGGGCGATCTGCTGTCGAGAAGTCTATTGCAGGCGGAACCGGGTTATCTCGCTTTGGCATTTCCGGTAGGCGCATTGCACATTGTGAGTTGGCAGAGCGTGATCATCGCTGCGGCAGGCGGTATTTTGGCGGCAGTTATTGGAGTCATGATTCCGCTGCGAGACGAGATATTCGGTCATCATCCGTTGGGACCGCGAATCTCCAGGGCACCCAAGCGTACGGGACGTGCGATGGTATTGATAGCGGGTGTTGGCTGTCTGGCGTTGACCACGGTGACGGTGATTCACGGGGTACATACCGTGGGTGTTGCGATCATCTCTTTTACTAGCTTGATGGTTGCTCTTTTGTTGATTATGCCTGCAGCCTTCACTGGTGCCGTTTGGCTGATCGAGCGGCTCCAGAGACCCACGAGGGGTGTGGCTCCACGCATTGCGCTCATCGAGCTGATGTCCAGTACCACTCGTTCACGATCTCTTGCTATCGCGGCTACAGGTGCCGTTGCCGTATTCGGGAGCGTGGCGATCGAGGGCGCCCAAAGTAATTTGAGCACGGGTCTGCACCGTGCTGCCGTCGACCTGAGTCGTGGTACCACTCTGTGGGTATCGCCGACCGGAGGCGCGACGACGATGGCCACGATACCCTTCGAAAACAAGTATGAGAAAAGGCTTGAACTCCTATCTCAAGTAAGTCACGTCGGTGTTTACCGGGGTGGTTTCCTGGATGTCGGCGATAGACGTGTTCTCGTGATTGCTCCGCCGAAGAGCGATACGTTTCGTTTCCCCCAAGACCAGGTTATTGCAGGCGAACCAACGCGGGCCAGATCGAGGCTCGCTGCTGGTGGATGGGTCGCGATTTCTCAAGCCCTCGCACGTGAACGTGGTCTTCAGGTAGGGAATAGGTTTGTGTTGGCCTCACCGCAGCCAACGAGGCTTCGAGTGGCTGCAATAATTACAAATCTTGGTTGGTCGCCTGGCGCGATCGTGATGAATCCTGACGACTACGCGAAGGCGTGGGGGAGTGCCGATCTCAGTGCCTACCAAATCATTCTCAAGCCAGGAATATCGACTGCCCAAGGTATGGCATCGGTCGAGTCTGTTATTGGGCCCACTAGCAGCCTTACGATCCAAACGGCAGCTCGACACGAACAGAACGATGTTGCTGCCCAGCGCCAAGGACTTGCGCGGCTAACGCAGATAGCTGCTCTCGTTCTTGTCGCGGCGGCGTTGGCCATGGCGGCCGCTATGGGCGCGATGATCTGGCAGCGTCGCCCAAGGCTCGCGGGCATGAAGGTCGATGGCTTTGATCAAGGGGAGTTGTGGCGGGCGCTTCTTTGGGAGACGATGCTGTTGATGGGGGCGGGATGTTCGATCGGCGCAGCCTTTGGCTTGTATGGGCAGCTGGTGCTTAGTCATGCCCTCGTCAGCGTGACTGGTTTTCCTGTGGTTTATTCGATAGCAATCCCTATCGCGATCGTTTGCCTGGCAATCGTTTCGGTCGTTGCGCTCGCTATGGTTGCGTTGCCTGGCTACCTTGCGGCACGGGTCAAACCGGCGTTGCAAGACTAAACACCAAAAGTCTGTCTTTCTTTATGTCTGGGGAGGCCTATGTCGCTACATGCAGTGCGATAGAGCAGACATGGGCCCTGGGAATAGCGATGGCGCGAGAGTTGGTGTGGGGGCTGCGCCAAGTCTTACGCGAGGTTGAAAGATGGCGAGTATTGGCTGCGGAGATACCTGACGCTACGATTCGCGAAGATGCGCTTGTGGCGCTTGAGCAAAAGCGCCCAAATACCGATGGAGCGGCCTTGTTTTGGATCATTACGACACGCCGCTGCCCTGGATTGTTGAGATTGCTTGTGGCCTACGAGATCATGGCGGATTTTCTTGATAGTACGATCGAGCGGGGAGCTCACGTGGGCATCGCCAATGGGAGACAGCTTCACCGCGCTCTTGTGGAGGCTGTCGATACGACGCAGCCTCTCTCTGACTATTTTCAATACCACCCGTGGCAAGACGATGGCGGATATCTACCCAAACTGGTCGAGGCGTGTCGCTATGGTTGCACTGGACTTCCTTCTTATCATGCTGTACGTCCTCTACTGATACGTGCTGCGGCTCTTGCGCAAGTGCAAGGCCTCAACCACGAGCTCAACTTGGTGTTACGGGAGGCGATACTAAAGGCGTGGGTAGAGTGTCAACGTGAGGTAACCGGCGAGATTGGATGGTATGAGACGGCGGGCGCTGCCAGTGCTTGGCTGACAGTGTTTGCGCTGATGGCGATCGCGGCTGAACCTGTTTCTCCTGTCGATTATGTGACGGAGGTTTACTCGGCCTACTTTCCGTGGTTTTCGCTGGCTGCGACGCTACTCGACAGCTATGGAGATCTTGCCGAGGATAGAGCCAATGAGGAGAACAGTTACATCGCGCATTATGGGTCTCTAGAGAGTGCCGTCCAGCGTATTGACGAAGTACTGAGCCGAGCTGCTGTCGAGGTTTGTTTACTGCGTCAAGGTGCTCGCCACTCGGTGATCCTTGCGGCCATGGTTGCTATGTACCTTTCAAAGGACAGTGTGATGACTGCCGACATGAAGCCCAGCAGTAGGCAATTGCTCCGTTCAGCCGGCCCACTGGCTGTGTTGCTAGTGCCCGTGCTCCGTGCTTGGCGCGTGGTCTACTCGCTGAAGGGTGCGTGAGCCATTGCAGTGGGAGGCCTGAGTGTGCTTGCTGGATTGGGCCTGAATATTGATCTATGTGTTGTGAGTGTCCTGGTTACGGTGCTTGGCCTCGGGCAGTCTCTCCAGTCCGTCGTCGGGGATTGGCTCCCAAGGTGCGGCATAGTCGACGAATGAACGCCAGGCGGGCCTCACGCCTGGGTCGCCGTCGAAGGCGCCCATCCGCACGCTGATGTAGGTGGGATTCTCGGGTCTGCGACTGAATAGGTGGGCTCCGCACTCGCCACAGAAGCACTTCTCGTGCCCGCCGTCGGGGTGGCGCCAGCATTTGAGCAAACCTTCTCCCTGGAGAACTCGCAGCGTGTGCGTGTCGACTCGCGCCTGCGCCGAGGCGGCCGTACCGGTTCGGCGCTGGCAGCGCGTGCAATGACAGTAGCCGGCGTCCGTTGCCGGCTCGGTGAGCTCAAAGCGGATGCCGCCACACAGGCATCCACCGGTCAAGGACGGAGCGGTCATGGTGCCTGCGATGGGTCCTTGGATGTTTGGACGGGGGATTCCTTACGAAAGGCTGCACTTGCAGGGCCTTTGCGAAGCGGCTGAAGGGACTCGAACCCTCGACCTTCTGCATGGCAAGCAGACGCTCTAGCCAACTGAGCTACAGCCGCGCGGCGGCTAACTATAGACCAGGATCGTGTCGGCCGGACCTATAGCCGGGGCGCTTCGTGTAGGCGGAGCTGGCGCGTACGAGCTCGCTCGTGACCAGGCCCCGATCGTGGGTGAGCTCGTCGACGATGGGGAACAGCTCGGCGATGCGCTCAGGCCTGTCGATCATCTCGGTAACTACGGGAACGTGGCGGTGGAGCGCCAGGAGACGGTCACCGTGGGGTGCGTGATCACCGTGAAAGCCCCATATTCCGCGCATCGACGTCGCACCAGCCGCCCTTGCCTGGCGCAGACGCCTCACCAACTCGAGGTAGACCGATCTGTTGCCATGGCGAGCGGCCTCCGAGACGATGACCGTGAGCTTCTGTTCTAGCTTGCCTTGTCCAGCCGGCGCAAAATGATCCTCGGGGTGCTGCAAGAGAGAGCCGTCCCGCTTGCACACCCGCACCTGCTCGATCGTGAACAGAGGATCGACGAGGAGCGCCCGCAGGTGCTCGAGTGTGCGTTCGATGCGCTCAACCTCGCCGACGGCGATCACCATGAGTGGCACGTTCGTGTTGCGCCCGAAGAAGCGGGCGCGCCTACGTTGACCTTGCATCGTGCCATCGACGCCGAGCAGGACGGTTGCCCCGGCTACGCCCTGGTCGTGGAGCATTTGGCACACAGCTACAAAGGCGGGTGTGCCGTTTGCGCGCTCGTGACGTCCCGCGTATATGGTCAGCTTGACCGTTCCCCCTTGCGAGTCGGCCAGATCCGCTATAGCGTCATCAGTACTGATCAGGCTGCCCCGCTCGAGCGAGATCAGTCCTTCGTGTCCAATCGTCCCGATCTCCTCCATAAGCCCTTCGATGCGCTCTCCCGTATCGATCGCGACCGATACCAACGGCAGATCTTCGGAGAGTGTCAGCAACCGGTCGCTGTGCTTGCGGTGCTTGGCGCCGAACCCCTGCACGCCGCGCAACAAGACGCTGGCGCGAACTTCGCGGCGTGCGTGGATGTCGAGCAACTCGTCGGCGAGCAAGCGTCCTCTCAAGCGGCTGCGCTCGCCGAAGTAGGTGGTCAGCTTCAAAGCGTCCTCCATCACAAGACTCCGCCGAGCCACTTGCCCAACAGCGCCGCCCCAAAGCCCACGATCACGCTCACGATCACGTTGAGGGCAGCCCCGCGTGATTGTCCGTCCTCGCCGAGGCGGTGCGTCTCGAGCATCCATGTCGAGAAGGTCGTATAGGAGCCGATCGTCGCGGTTCCAACGAGCACGAGGGCTTCGCCTGACAGTGCAAATCCGGTCAGCAGCCCCAAGACGAGTGCACCGCTGGCGTTCACTGCCAACGTCCCGAACGGAAAGCTCGAGGAGCCGCGCCGAGAGACAGTGCCGTCGAGCAGGAACCGCGCGATAGATCCGATGCTCCCCAAGAGCGCGACGCCGATCCATGCCTCCGCGCTCACGGGACTCGTCCTGTCGTGGAACCAACCATGCCTCGACTGCCGCCTTGATCCCATCGTGACCTGTTTGCCGAGTTCACACGAGTGTCCTGACGCGGCGCACCGCTGCCGATGAGGCAAACACGGCCAGATAACCACCGATCACGCTTGCCAGCAGGTATCCGACCGCAAGGCCGATACGGTCCTGGTCGACCATCCGCAACAGCTCGATCTGGACGGTCGAGAACGTAGTCAAAGCCCCGCACAGACCGGTCCCCAGCAGAGGCCTGCGCAGCGTGGAGACGGGCAGCCGCTCCTGCAGGCGCGTCACGAAATACCCGATCATCAGCGCGCCCGCCATGTTTACTGCGAATGTAGCCCAAGGCCAGCTGCCTGCACTTACAGGAAAGGCCTGGGCAAGGCCGACTCGCGCCAACGCTCCCAATGCGCCTCCACAAGCGATCGCAAGCAGCTCGGGACGATCGATGCCTGGATCCGACGCACTTTCGCGCATAGTCGCTGGTGTGGCTATCTGTTGGTCCTCATGTGTGCTCGGTTGCGGCTGCACGCCTGCACCTTAAGGCCCCATGGGCACGTAGCGACCTCCGTCGCCTCGTACCAGGAGCCCCTTCAGCTCCAGCTTCACGAGAGCCAGGGCAAGCTGCCCCGGCTCGATATCGCCTTCTGCCAGCTTGCCCACGGTGTCCTTGCCGCCTCCAACGCTCGCGAGCACCTTCGCAAGCTGTGGTTCCAAGGCGACAGGTTCGCCTCGATCGCTTGCTTGCGGCCCATCCACGCCGTAGAGCACGTCGAGTACGTCCTGGGTGCTTCGCACGAGCCTCGCACCATTCATCAAGAGCCCATTGGAACCCTTCGAGGCGGGGGAGGTGACTCGCCCAGGCACCGCCGCCACATACCTGCCGCGAGTCCACGCCACATGCGCGCACGCGAGCTCGCGAGGATGCTCGCCGGCCTCGACCACGATCGTCAACTCCGCAAGTAGGGCGAGCGTTCGATGGGCGGCTGGGCTCCACCAGCTTTGAGGGCGAGCATGCCTCGAGAACGCCTGCTCGGAGATCACACAACCTGTCGCGACCATGCGACGATAGAGCGGCTCATGACACGCTGGTGAGCATCGTCTCAGACTTCCCGTCATCACACCCAGCGGCATAGCACCGGCTTCCAGCACGCCGGCCTGCACCGCGCTCGCTATCCCGTCGCCCACACAACCGGCAACTGTCAACCCGCACGAAACAAGTCCCCGCGCGAGTCCTCGGGCCAGCTCCATCCCATAGTCGGTTGCCCTGCGTGTGCCCACGACAGCCACCACCTTCCGTGCGAGTACGTTGTTCAGCCGGTCGAGTCCTCCACGCACGCCAAGCGTGCGTGGAGCGAGCGCATCGCTGCGCAAACACGCCGGATAGGCAGTGTGGTGCTTGCAGATCCGCTCAATATCCGGCTCGGTCTGCTCGTTCGTGGTCTCCCACGATTCGCATGCCTCGTGCAGCTTGTCGCGTCGCCGGCCGCTGACAGCATCGATCAGATCGCGGTCTGAGAGTTCCAGCAGACTCCAAAGACATGAGAGATCGCGCGCTCTGAAATCCAGGCGCACGGCCAGTTCGTCGAGTAGCCAAGCGCGCCGCTCGCATTGTGGACAGACGCCGGTCATGCTGCTCTGCGGCTATTCAAGCCCGCCTCAGGGCGCCAAGATAGAGCACGCGCGAGGTGCTCAGCTTCCACCTGCTCGCAACCCTGCAAGTCGGCGAGCGTGCGTGCCACACGCAGCGCCCTGTGCTGGCCTCGCGCACTCATCGTGCCGCGCTCGTGCGTGCCATTGAGCAGGAGGTGCCCGTCCTCGTCGAGCTTTACGTATCTGCGCAGCATCGCCGTGTCCATCTGGGCGTTCACGAGAATCCCGGTCTCGGCCAGGCGCGCCGCCTGGCGCTCGCGAGCTTCGATGACCCGTTCTCGAGCATGTGCCGAGCTGGTCCAGGGCGCCAGCGTGAGCTGGTCTGCCCCAGAGCGTTCCATGCCCAACAACAGGTCGATGCGGTCGAGTAGCGGCCCGCTCAGACGGCGTCTGTGGCGCGCCAGATCGGCTTCGCTGCACTTGCACCGCTCCTGCTCGCCGGCATATCCGCAGGGGCATGGGTTGGTCGCTGCGACCAGCATGAAGCGAGCCGGATACACCGCTGAGTGGCGCGCTCGCACGATCGCCACTCGTCCATCCTCAAGCGGCTGGCGCAACGCCTCCAGAGTGGGGCGGGCGAACTCTGACAGCTCGTCCAGAAACAAAATTCCGTTGTGTGCCAGTACCGCCTCCCCAATCCAGCCACGCCGGGCGCCGCCGATCATGCCCGCTGTCGTGATCGTGTGGTGAGGCGCTCGAAAGGGGCGCTCCGAGAACAGCTCGGCACCCGCCAGCCTGCCCGTCACGCTGTGGATACGCATCACTTCGATCGCCTCGGCGCGGCGCAGCGGCGGCAGAATCGAAGGCAAGCGCTGGGCGAGCATTGTCTTGCCGGTCCCGGGCGGCCCACTCAAAAGGCTGTTGTGGCCCCCCGCGGCGGCGACGGTCAAAGCCTCGACCGCGTCATGTCGTCCACGTACGTCCTTCAGGTCCAGTCCACTCTGTGGACTGCGCACGGCGCAGACTCTGCCCGGTCGCGGCAACGGGTCCGGGGGACCACCGCCAAGAACGCGCGCGGCGCTACATAGACGCTCAACCACGCCGATTTTCAGGCCGTCGACAAGCGTCGCCTCCTGTGCCCGGCCCGGACCCAAGAGGAGCATTCGCATGTCCGCCTTCCGGCAAGCCTCGGCGACGGCGAGCGTGCCATGGCAGGGTCGCACCTCGCCGTCGAGTGAAAGCTCTCCGAACAGTGCATGTGTGTCCAGCAGCTCGAGGGCTATCTGCCCGCTGGCCGCCAGCACGGCGCATGCGAGCGCCAGATCGAATCCGGGCCCGATCTTCGGCACATCCGCCGGCGCCAAATTCGCGGTGATGCGCCTAGCGGGGAACTCGAAGCCCGAGTTCAACACGGCGGCGTGTACGCGGTCGCGCGCCTCGCGCACCGCCGCGTCGGCTAGACCGACGATCGCAAATGCCGGCAGTCCGGCTCTGATGTCGACCTCCACGCTGACGGCGCGCGCGTGGAGCCCTTCGATTGTGAACGTTCGCGCCCGAGCGAGCATTCGTGCCTCCCGTGTCGGTTTTCAGGTGAGGCACTTCAAGCTAGGGCGAGCTTGGGACGGTATTTTGCGCGAGCCCATCATCGCGGGCGCGGCGTGGGTGTTGGACGTCGCGGCGGCGGGTGCCCCACGCGCGCGCGTGGGGCACCGTTCCGAGCGGACTACAACCCGGCTGGGTGGCGCACCACGTAACCAGCGGTGGAGGTCATCGAGTCCGACCAGCGCGTGCCCGTCTCCTGCTGAGCCACCGTATCGAAGCGTCGCCCGTCGATCACCATCCAAGCGTGTTCGGCGTTTGCATAGATCGTGATGTAGCGGCCCGGGCCTGCTTCGCCGTAGGACTCAAGCGCACTCGAATCCTCCGGGGAGCTGAGTAGTCCACCGCCATGCAGGGCGTAGGACACCGACCCCGAGCAGTCATAACCGGTCGACTCGAAGGAGCCGTGCCCCCCGCCATAGACATACGGGCGGGTCGCGATTTCATCGGCGGCCGCGATCACACGTTCCACCACGCCCGACGATTCTCCTCCTCCGGCGCTATCACTATTGGAGCCTCCGGAACTTTCACCGCCCGAGCCACGCGAGACGACGTGAGGCGGATGCAGGGTGGCATGCTCGTCGATCCCAAGCGCGCTCCACGTTTCCGGTCCTACGACCCCATCGACGGCGATGCCGCGCGCAGCTTGTATGTGCTTTACGGCGGCCTCGGTTTCCGGGCCGAACGTGCCGTCGGCCTGCACATGCAGCGCTTCCTGCAGGCGCCTCACCGCATTGGCGCGGCTCGTGGGGGCTGGAGGAGCCGCTTCGCTGTGTACCGCGGGCTCTGCGGTCGAGTGTGTGCTCGTGTGGTGTGTCGCATGCGGTGGCTTGACCGCATGCAGAACCGCATGCTCTTTGATCCGAAGTGCGCTCCATGTTTCCCCGCCTACGACGCCATCGACGTGTAGGTGATGCAGCGCCTGCGCGTGGCGCACGGCGCGCTCGGTTTCCGGTCCGAACGTTCCGTCCACCTGGACCCCGAGCGTTTCCTGCAGGCGAACGACAGGATTCGTGGTCACGCTCTTTGCGTGGGTCTCAGTGCCGGCGGAGGGGGCGCTCGAAGTTGGATCGCTGACGGCCTCCCTCACGCTGGAGCTGAAGGCGGTCTCGGCGGTGTCCGCAAGCGCCGTCACCGACGTAGTTTCGCCGGCCAGCACGGCGCTGGTTCGCGGGCCCACGATGCCGTCCACTTCCAGGCCGTGAGCGGCCTGGAAGGTGCGCACCGCGGCTTCGGTTTCTGCTCCAAATACGCCGTCCGCGGCGATCCCAAGCTTCTCCTGCAGCAGCTGCACCTGGCGGCCTTCGCTGCCGTTTTCCAGCAAAACGTGGTGTTCGGTCGTGGTCGGCGGTTCCGGTGACGGGGGACCTGAAGCCGGCTGCGCGATCCCGTTCGCGTCGGCTAGACCGGCTGCGGGTCCTGCAGCGAGCGCGATCAGCGTGCCCAGAGAGATGCGCCGAGCGCGGGTGGCGGTCGGCACGAACTGCAGCTCGGCAGCCTTGCGACGGGTGCGCGAGCGAAGCGTCGAGAGCTCCCACGGCTCCTCCTCGGCGAGATTGCGCGGCGAGGGTAGCCGTCGGCGTGCGTCCATCATGTTGGCAAGTCGCATGGGGGAGCGCCCGGCGGCGCGGTCGCGGCGCGCACGCGAGCGGACAAGCGAAGCCTCCCATGGGTCGACAGCAGCAAGATCACGCAGGGATCCCGACATGTGAAAAGCATCCTTTCGGTTTTATCTCAGGGTGCCTACGGGGTTAGCTGTCGGGCTCGCGCTAGCGCGCTACGCCACAACTGTGGCGATTCGCCCCCGCAGCCACTCGGCTGCTTTGGGTCCCCCGCTCCTTGGCCCCATGAGGACAAGGATTCGGCACGAACGCGGGTCAAAGTATCAGGTTCGCCTGCAAGATGTGTCGCATAGGAAGGGTTGCAAGGTTTCTTGCCGACGAGCTGCCAGGCTTCCGCGGTGCGCCCTGCGTCCCCGGCTTGCGGGGAAGTGGACTTAGGGAAACCTAACTCATGCTACGGTTTTCGACCGCAGGGTCAAAAAGGTTGAATGGTCAGGTTCTTTGGAGGATTACACGGTGCGACAGAAAGCGCTCTATCGAGCAGCGCTCAGAGTGGCCTCGGCGGTTCGATCGGCAATCGTCAGGCCTATGTCATGGGGCGCCTCGAGGGTGGTATGGCCGACATTGTTTCTCACTTTGGCAAGTGTGTTCGTCGCTGGGTGCGGAATTGCGGCGAGCTCGAACAGTCCATCTACGACCCTGACGCTCTATAGCGCCCAACATGAGCAAACGACCGACGCCCTGATAGCCGCGTTCACTAAGCAAACAGGCATCAAAGTCAGGGTGGCCAACAACGACGAGGACGTGCTCACCGCTCAGATCACCCAGGAGGGCGATCTTTCGCCCGCCGACGTCTTCTATACGGAGAACTCCAATTGGCTTGAACAGCTAAACGATCAAGGATTGCTTGTCAAAGTTGACCCCCAAGCGCTCGCCGGCGTCCCTAAACGCGACAGCGCAGCGAATGGGGATTGGGTTGGAGTCTCCGCCAGGATCAGCGTTCTGATCTACAACACGAGCAAGCTCAAGCCATCGCAACTGCCAAAGTCGGTGATGGAACTGGCCGACCCAAAGTGGCTCGGAAAGATCGAGATCGCGCCAGCGGAGACCGACCTGTGGCCGATCGTGAGTTCGATCGACCATGCTTACGGACACAAAGCCGCTCTGCGCTGGTTGATCGGCCTGGAGACCAACGCCGCCGGCAACGACAACGTGCCCGACAATGAGACGATAACGCGCGACATCAGTCAGGGTGTGAGCGCGCTCGGCCTGATCAACCATTATTACTACTATCGCTTGCTGGCCGAGATTGGAAAGGGAGCTGTGAAAGCGAACATCGCCTACTTCGCTCCACACGATCCCGGCTACGTCGAGGACATCTCAGGCGTCGGTGTATTGAAGTCTTCAAAGCATCAGGCAGCCGCGCAGGAGCTCGTGCGGTTCATGACCAGCGAAGCCGGGCAAAAGGTGCTTGCACGGAGCGACAGCTTCGAGTATCCAATTCGTGGCGGCATAGCAGCCGATCCCGAACTCACGCCGCTCAGCAAGTTGCAACCGTCGTCGTTCTCTCCAGCCGAGCTCGGTACAGGCCTGGACGCCAAGAACCTGCTCGAAGAAGCCGGGCTGATCTGAGTCACGGAGAATCGTGAGCGCGCCCACCGGAGCCATCCAGAAGTCTCCTGGGCGAGGTCTCGGTGGGACGCACGCTCGGAATGCGCCAAGAGCTAAAGCGAGGCGCCTGTATCGCCGCGGCGCCGGGCAGGGCAGAGCGGTCGTCGTTCTTTGCGCGTTCATCGCCGCTCTGCTGCTCTCGCCACTGATTCTGCTCGCACTGGACGCCCACAGCGCCGGTTGGAGTGAAATCCACCGGGTTTTGTTCCGCTCGCGCTCGGCTCTCCTGCTGCGCCACACTGTGCTTCTCACACTCTTGGTTGCTGTCCTGGCTGCCGGCTTGGGAGTAATCACCGCTTGGTGCACCGAGCGCACCAAATTGCCGGCAAGGCGCCTGTGGACGGTACTGCTGGTTTTGCCGGTTGCGATCCCAGACGACGTGGTCGGCTACGCCTGGCACTCTGCCTATCCCTCTATGAGCGGCTTGGCGGCTGCCACGCTAGTGATGACTCTCGGTACGTATCCGCTTGTTTATCTGCCGGTTGCCGCCGCCTTGCGCCGTTCCGACCCCGCGATGCAAGACACATCTCATAGTCTCGGAGCGGGAAGCATCAAGACCTTTGTAAAGGTGACTTTGCCGCTGATCCGCACCGCGATTCTGGGCGGTTGCGTGCTGGTGGCGCTCACCACGATATCCGAGTATGGAACGTTCGAGATCGTGCGCTACGAGACGTTCACTACCGAGATTTTCACGGAGTTCCAGCTCAACGGTCGTGCAGCGGCGGCTTTGTCGGTACCCCTGGTGTGTCTCGCCTTGCTGGTGCTGGCCGCCGACGGGATCGTGCCCTCCCGCACCGCAACTCGCACCGCGCCCTCTCGAACTCCGGTACGAGCAAGTCTTGGATGGATCACAGCCCCTGTGCTGGTTGGTCTCTGTGGGTTGATCGTCCTCGCGATCGGCTTTCCGATCGCAACCGTTGTGTACTGGATAGCCCAAAGCCAACATACGACCCTGCCGGCCGCTGCGACGTTGGGTCAGGCCACCTGGAATTCGCTCATCTACAGCGCCTTGGGCGCGAGCGCCGCGGTTGTCTTGGCCTTGCCGGTGGCCTTGATTGCCTTCCGGCGCTCGAGTTTGTTGCGTTTGAACCTCCAGCGAAGTACCTATGTGCCACTTGCTCTCCCGGGGGTTGTTGTGGCCTTGAGCCTTGTTTACTTCGCCACCCACTACGCCTTCGGCCTGTATCAAACCAGCGCCTTGGTGATTGTGGCCTACGCGATCATGCACTTCCCTCTGGCGCTCGTCTGCATCAGAGCATCGGTAGCCCAGGCGCCCGCGCGCCTGGCCGACGTGGGGCAATCCCTGGGGCGAGGTCCGGTCGTGGTCTTTCTGCGCGTTACGCTCCCCCTACTGGCGCCAGGGTTGCTGGCAGGGTTTTGTCTGGTGTTCCTGTTCGCCGTTACCGAGCTGACGGCCACCTTGCTGCTAGCCCCGATCGGTGTGCAGACGCTTGCCACTCAGTTCTGGGCTTACCAAAGTGAGGTGGCCTACGGCGCTGCCGCGCCCTACGCGCTTGCGATCATCGCTCTGGCCGCCGTACCGGCCGCGGTGCTCGCTCTGTGGTTCGACCGCGATCGAGGTCTGCAACCTCAGCTTGCGCCGCTATGAAAACTGTCTGGGTTCGCAGGCACGTCTGGGGCTCATCCGCATGAGCGCAATCGAGTTGAAGGGCGTGGCCAAGAGTTTTGGCCCAACGGCCGTCCTCACCGACATCGACCTGACTGTGCCGCCGGGCTCGATCACCGCGGTACTTGGAGCCTCGGGGAGCGGCAAGACAACCCTGCTGCGCTTGATCTCCGGCTTCGAGCGGCTGGACCGAGGAGAGATCTCCATCGGAGGGTTGGTTGTCGATGATGGGCGACGGAGCGTACGTCCCCAGCATCGAGGGGTCGGCTATGTACCACAAGACGGCGCCTTGTTCCCACATCTGACCGTTCACAAGAATGTCGGCTTCGGGATTTCCCGCGCTGAGCGCTCCACGGTGGCGGAGCTGCTCGAGCTGGTTGACCTAACCGGCCTGGAGCACCGCTACCCACACCAACTCTCCGGTGGGCAGCAGCAGCGAGTGGCCCTCGCTCGGGCGCTCGCGATCCGTCCGAGCGTGGTGCTCCTCGACGAGCCCTTCAGCTCCCTCGACGCCTCCTTGCGCGCCGAGCTCGGCCGAGATGTCGCGCGGATCCTCGCGTCCGCGGCTACCACGACCGTCTTGGTCACGCATGACCAAGACGAGGCCTTGGCACTCGCCGACCGAATTGCCGTGTTGCGGGAGGGGCGAGTTCTGGCCAGCTCCGATCCACGCTCGCTCTACCGCGATCCTCCAGACCTGCATACCGCCATGTCGATCGGAGAGGCAAATATCCTCGCGGCTGTCATCCACGACGAGTTGGCCGTGTGCGCGCTTGGGACAGTGCCGCTCCGGGTCAACGGGCGAGCGAAGGCCAATGGACCCGCTCAGCTGCTGTTGCGACCGGAGCAAATCACACTACATCCGCAGCCTAAAGCTGATGCGGTTCAGGCCATCGTGGTCGAGATGCGCTACCACGGACACGAAGGGATCGCCCAACTCAGACTGAGCCACTGCGCCCAAGAGACGGTCTTGGTGCGAGTACCTGGAGAGCTCATATTGGCGCCTGGACAGGACGTGTGGGTGTCCGCAAGTGGACCGGCGCAGGCGTGGTCTTCGTCATGAGAACTCTCGCGCCGATGGATCGCGCTCGTCTCGACGGGTCATTCCGCGGAGGAGCTTGCCAATCTGATCAATTGCCATGACAGCCATCAATGTGTGGAACCGGATTGCGGTGAGCAGTGGTTTGCTGTTTGAGGAAAAGTAGCTACTTGCAGCGGGACCCCTACACATTTAACCACATCGATGTTAGAGGCCCGGTGACCTGGCATGTCGCCGGACAGAACAGCCTGCGGGCCTCAAAGGACAGTGCCGGAGGAGGGACTCGAACCCCCGACACGCGGATTATGATTCCGCTGCTCTAACCAACTGAGCTACTCCGGCGGGATCGGGGAGTTTAGCCTTTCGTGCGAGATGTTCCGCTCGAGCCCTCCGGTCTTGCAGAGACCGCCCCGATGACTCTGACCAAGCTCCTTCTAGCCGTCCCCAATGTCTCCGAGGGGCGCGACCAGGCGACGATAGATGCTGTAGCTCGGGCGTTCAGGGTCGGCACGATTTCTCGGCTTCTCGATGTGCATTCCGACTCCGACCACCACCGCTCGGTGTTCACGCTGGCAGGCGCCCAAGGTGAGCTTTCGCAGGTCCTGGTGGCGGGCGCGCGGGCGGCTATTCGACGTATAGACGTTGGCGAGGGGCGCGACCGCGCGAACATCGGCGCCCATCCGCACGTGGGCGCGGTGGATGTGATCCCGCTGGTCTACCTCGACAGGACTCAGCGGGGCCCGGCTTGCTCGGAGGCCCTGGTCGTTGCCCACGAGGTCGGCGAGGGCCTGGGTGTGCCCGTGTTCCTGTACGGAGAGCTGGCTCAAGGCCGAACGCGCGCGGAGCTGCGCAGGGGCGGCATGCAAGGTCTGGCCGAGCGGCTCGGTGCGGGGGAAGTGCGCCCCGACTTTGGCCCGTCGCGCCTACACCCGACGGCGGGCGCGACGCTCGTGGCGGCCAGGGAGCCCCTTGTCGCGTTCAACCTGGAGCTGGGGGCCTCCGCGACGCTGCAGGACGCCAAGCGGATTGCGAGCATGATCCGAGAGGGCGGGTCGCAAGGTTTGCCCGGGGTGCGGGCAATTGGTGTTCCCCTAGGTGCCGCCCGGCAAGAGGGCAAGGATGCCGACGGAGGAGAGCATGAGGATGTGGATGTGGAGTCACGAAAAAGGGTGTCCCCCGCGCGCGCGCGCGTACGCGCGCAGGACACCCCTTCACGACATACAACACCTCAGGTCTCGACCAACGTCGAGCGACCTCTCGAGGTGCCTTTGAGGGCGATCGTCGATGCGGTGCGCGAGCACAGCGAGATCGCGCGGGTCGAGCTTGTCGGCCTGGCGCCGCGGGCCGCCTTGGAGGGACTTCCTGACGAGCTCGTATTCGTCGGTGGCGATCCGATGGCGCAAACGATCGAGAACGCACTAGGGTTCTAGGTGCCCCGCGCAGGGCGGGGCCTCACTTGACCTAACTACGACCAGACAGGCGCGAGATGGCCCAGACGAAGCGCAAGCGGCAGACCAAGCACCGCGGCAACGCGGCCGGGGTGGTGGAGTCGCGCGGACGTACCGGGCGCAAGCCCACCACCGATGAGAAGACCGGCAAAGCGAGCGCCGGGGGGTCCAAGGACAAGCGAGTCGATCGCCTTGAACGAGAGCCGACGTGGCGAGGCGCGTTCTACCGGGCGATGGCGGCCGCGGTGGTGATGCTCTTGATCAGCATTTTGCTATTGAAAAAGCCCAACGAGGCCATCGCCCTGTTCCCGATCGTCCTGATCGCGTACGTTCCGATCAGCTATTACACGGACACGTGGCTGTACAAACGCAGACTGGCTAGCAAGGCCAAGGCAGGCGAGGCCAAGGCGGATAGGGCGAGTTCGAAATGATCGACGTGCGCTCCTTCTCGGTGGGGCCGATTCAGGAGAACGCCTACATCGTGCGCTCCTCCGCGCAGGCGAGCACCGCTGTGATGATCGACCCGGGCGAAGAGCCTCAACGCCTGCTTAACGCCGCCCGCGACCTGGGGACGGAGATCGAGGCGATCCTGATTACCCACTGCCACTTCGACCACATTGGCGCTGTGGCGCCAATTGCGAAAGCGACCGGCGCGCCCGTCTATTGCCCAGAGATGGAGACCGTGGTGCTCGCGGACATCATGAAATGGACGATGCCCGGCTTCGGGCCGTTCGAGAATTGGCAGGCTGAGCAGGCCGTCAAGGGTGGCGAGCGGTTGCGCCTGGCCGGTCTCGACATCGAGGTGCTCTTCACGCCTGGTCACAGTCCTGGTCATGTCACATACGCGCTGGACGGTGGGCTGCTCTCCGGTGACGTTCTTTTTCAGGGCTCGGTCGGTCGCGTGGACCTTCCGGGAGGCGACTGGACGACCTTGGAGCGCTCGATCGGCGATTTGATGGGACGCTTTGAGCGCGACACGGTCGTCTATCCGGGCCACATGGGAGTGACGACGCTCGGGCGCGAGTTGGACACGAATCCGTTCCTGAGCGAGCTCCGCGCTGCTGCTGCGAGGGAGCCGGAGGGCGCGCAACGGGCGCGCACGAGTTGAGAAACGAGCAGATCAAGGCGCCGCGCGGCACTTTCGACGTGCTCGGTGAGCAGGCGGCTGTGCGAACAGCGCTTGAGGATCGCGCACGCTCGATCCTCGAGGGGGCAGGCTACGAGCGGATCGAGACGCCGACCTTGGAGGCGACCGAGCTGTTCGCTCGCGGCGTCGGGGGCTCGACGGACATCGTGCAGAAGGAGATGTACACGCTCACCGATGGAGGCGGGCGCTCGCTGACGCTACGCCCCGAGGGAACAGCGCCTGTGTGCAGAGCATACGTGGAGCACGGTCTGCACAAGCGTCCCCAGCCGGTGAAGCTGTGGTACCTGTCGAGCTTCTTTCGCTACGAGCGCGCCCAATCCGGACGCTACCGCCAATTCTGGCAGGTGGGCGCGGAGGCGCTCGGATCCGAAGATCCCGCGCTTGACGCCGAGTCGATCGTGCTGCTTGGGACGCTGCTGGAGGAGGCCGGAGTGAGGGACGTGCATCTACGCCTCTCGAGCCTCGGCGGAAAAGAGAGCAGAGAGCGCTATCGCGAACGTCTGCAGACATATCTGCGCGCCAATGAAGCGGAGCTCTCAGCAGAGGTGAGGGAGCGCATCGAGCTCAACCCGCTGCGTGCTTTCGATTCCGCCCACGAGGGCACGATCGCGGTCATGAGGGAAGCGCCACGTCTACTGGACGAGTTGGACGCCGAGGACGCCGAGCATTTCGCCGCAGTGCGCGAACTGCTCGATCGCGCAGGTGTGCTCTACCAAGTGGACGCTACGCTCGTGCGAGGCCTCGATTACTACACGCGCACCGTGTTCGAGTTCACGAGCGACGCGCTCGGCGCACAGAGCGGCGTCGGCGGAGGCGGGCGCTACGACGGGTTGGTCGAGCAGCTCGGCGGGCCGGCGACCGCCGGAATCGGATGGGCCGCGGGGATTGAGCGGATCTTGCTCGCGGGCAGCCCGCCACCGGCCGGAGGGCATGCGCTTGACCTGTACGTGGGCTTCGTGGACGGGGGAGATCCCTCAAGCGCGCCTGCCAAGGCGGCCGCATTCGCCGTTTTGAACGAGGCGCGCTCCGCCGGACTGAGGGCCGTCATGGAGTTGGCCGGCCGCTCGCTCAAGGGTCAGCTCGGACAGGCCAACCGGCTCGGTGCTCGCTATGTGGCGTTGGTTGGCGAGGTCGAGACCGCGCTGAAGGATATGCAGGCCGGGAACCAAGAGACGCTCGATACAGACAAGGTGGTGCACGCCGCCTTGAGAGGCTTGCGGGATCTGGCCTAGAAAACGTCGGGCCGAGTGGTGAAATCGGGCTTGCGCGACGTCCATCAGCAGAGATGTCGTTCAACTCGGCGGGCAAATCTGCCGAAGTGAAGGGCGGTGGCCCAACTTTCCCGTCCATATCAGATCGCTCTGGCGGTCGTTGCGGTGCTCGGACTCGTGTGGGCAGTGGCGTTGCGCTCACACGGCCCCGGTTCCAGCCCGAGCGGACCGGCGCCCACGAAAGCGCCCGCCGCAACCAGCTCAGCAGGTATTGCGAGCGCTTCGTCTTCGACGAACGCCGCGGCCGAGGCGAAGGCCGCCGCGGCCGCTACCCCGATCTATCACGGGGCGGCTCCCGGTGTTGAAGGGTTGACTCGCGCGATCGCCAAAGCTCATGGAGCGGTCGCCACCTCGCAGCGAAACGCTCAAGAACTGCAACACAAGTCCGGAGAAGCCTCCCAGGAAACACAGACACCCGGCACCGGGTCGAGCACGAGCACTGCCTCCGCTGCCGTACAGAAGTCGCTCACCGTTGTGCACAGGACAGTGACCCACGCGGCCACGCAAAGGACCGTAACGAAGACTCACGTACGGGTCACCAAGTCAGCCAACCAAAACGCCGCCAAAGCCCATCCCGGGCGCAGTCCTCAGCAGGTTGCCGTCGAAGCCGAGCTTGCCCGAGGCAAGACAGTGATGCTCGTGTTTTGGGATCCAAAGTCGAGCGTCGACCGCGAGGTCCTACTGCAGGCGGATGCCCTGGCGGGTGGCTCGAAAGGCACCGTTACAGTCCACGCGGCTTTGGCCAGTCAGGTGGGTCTGTTCGGGAAGATCACCGAAGTCGTGCACGTCTATCAGACTCCCACGATCCTGATCGTCAACCGTCAAGGGGTCGTGAGTACTCTGACCGGACTCACCGACGTGTTCTCCTTGCAGCAAGCCGTAAGCGAAGCTCGCGAAGCAAAAGGTTGATCGGCCGGAGCCGAACTCCGGTCTCGCAATCGCACTGAAGCGGCTTCCGGGGAGAAACTCGCCAAGCGCCTTCAGGTCCTTACACTCGACTGGATGACCGTCGAGGCGCTGGCTCAGCACATGGAAAATCCGCTCGGACGTGGCCACACGCCCGAGCAAGCCTGCACGGGAGCCGCCGGAGGGGCCGCATGCGGCGATTTGATCCGCATCTCCGTTGAGGTGGATCGCGGTAGTTCCGACGGGCAGATCATCGACGCCGGTTTCGATGCAAGCGGTTGCGGCGCGGCGATAGCGGCCGGCAGCGCCACGATCCAGCTGGTGCGCGGTGCGAGCCTGCTTGAGGCGGCCCGTCTCGGCGCTCCTCAGATCGCGGCCGAGCTGGGCGGTCTGAGTCACGCCAAGCTCCACGCGGCTGAACTCGCCGCCGACGCTCTGCACAGGGCGCTCGGCTGGGCCGCGCGCACCCAGGCAATGCTGGCGCCAGCGCGGGGACGCGAGCTGGTGGCGATGAGCGGGGGGGTGGACAGTGCGGTGGCGGCCTTGCTCGTCGGCGAAACGGGCAGTGAAGCAGTAGCGGTGACGCTCGAGCTTTGGTCCGATCCGGAGAACGACGGCGAGAGCAGCTGCTGCTCAGCGCAGGCCGTGCGCTCGGCGCGCGAGATCGCCCAGGACATGGGTATGGCGCACTTCTCGATCGATCTGCGCGAGGAGTTCAAGGCAGGCGTGGTGGAGGGCTGGCTGGAGGGCTACGCAGCTGGTCTCACTCCGAACCCGTGTGTGCGCTGCAATGGCACAGTGCGCCTGGACGCGATGCTCGAACTGGCAGACCGTCTGGGAGCGAATACGCTCGCCACAGGCCACTATGCGCGCGTTTGGCAGACAGGTGAGACTTCGCACTACGACGTCTCGCGCAGCGAGCGGCGACCGGGTTCGTTCGATCAGGTTCAGCCACCCGACCCAAAGCCTTTGCTGCGGATGGCGGTTGACCAGCGCAAGGATCAAAGCTATGCGCTGGCGGCACTTGCGCCACGCTCGTTGGCGCGCTTGCGTTTCCCGCTCGGCGATTTGACCAAGCCCGAGGTACGCGAGCTGGCTGAGGAGGCGGGACTGGAGGTGGCACAACGCCCTGATTCGCAGGACTTGTGTTTTTTGGCCGGAACCAGCAGCGCCGACTTTCTGGCCCGCCACGCCGGCTTGAAGCGCCGCAGGGGCGCGATCCTCGACCTCGACGGGCGCAAGCTGGGGGAGCACGGCGGTGTGCACACGGTCACAGTCGGGCAGCGTCATGGGCTTGGCATCGATGGGCAAGGAGTCAATCGGATGCCTGGGGTAGAGGGCCCCGTATATGTAATCGCAACTGACGTGCGCGCCAACACCATCACGGTCGCCTCGCGCGAGCATCTGCGCACCAACCGGGTGAGTGTGAGAGATGTGACGCTGCATCGTGACGGATCGTGCGTCGATCGGGTGAAGGTGCGCTATCGCGGGCAGCGACTCCCGTGCAGGGTCGAGGGACAACCACCGGCTGGTACCCACGGGCGCCTGGAACTTGACATGCTCGAGCAGGTGGAGCGCACCGCCCCTGGGCAGGTGGCCTGTCTGTACGCGGGCGATTTGATCGTAGGTCACGGCACGATCGTCCTGGGAGACGATGCGAGTCCTGGCGCTTGACTATGGCAGCGCGCGCTGTGGTTGCGCCTTGAGTGACCCGACGGGCACGATCGTCACTCCGATCGAGCCCGTGACCAAGCCGGCCAGTCGCCGCGGCCTTGGCGCGCTCGGCCAGCTCGTCTCCGATCGCGATGTGGAGCGAGTCGTGGTCGGGCTACCGCTGTCCTTGCGAGGGGAGGACACAGACCAAACACGCGAGACGCGTGCATTCGCCGAGACGCTTGCGCGGCGACTGGGAGAGGAAGTGCCGGTCGAGCTCTTCGACGAGCGCTTTACCACTCGCATCGCCGCCTCGATGGGGAATATGAGCACGAGCGAGGACTCGCGCGCCGCCGCTGTCCTGCTCGAGGGGTGGCTGGCGCGATTTGAGATCCGCCCTTAGTAGGGTCACGCGCTTGGCCAGGGATCGCAGAGCAAACGGGGGAGGGCAGCGCAGCGAGCAGGAGCGCGAGCTTGCCCGTCAGGAGCGCGAACGGCGGCGTCTTGAGCGAGCTGGAGTGTCGCCGCCTGCTCAATCAGAGCCGCCGCTTCCGCCGCCGGGCGAACCGCCTAGCTCGGAGTTGACTCGGCCCAAGGAGGCCGCTTTCGAGCCTATGCCCTCCGAGCCTCCTGCTTTCGAGCCGACATCCGTCGGGCCTCCCGCTTTCGAGCCGCTCCCAGCCGATCCGCTTTCTACCGATCCGTCTTCTTTCGATCCGTCTTCTTCCCAAGGAGCCCAGCCCGATCCGACTCCTGACGAGCCACATGAGATTACGCCCGCCACCGCTGTGCAACAACCCGAGATTGGGGACAACGCACCAGATCGGACGGCCTCGATCCAGTTTCCGCCTGACGATGGGCCGGCAGTGGACGCGCGTCCCCGATCGGCATCCCTCCTGCATAGCCCACACCTGCATAGCCCACACCTGCATGGCCCTCACTTGCACAGACCCCACATCTCTCGGCCGCGTAGCTTTGCCGCTCGTATAGGCGCGCTGCTCGCCCTTGTTCTCGTCCTTGGTGGGATCGCTGGTGCGGCGGTGCTCCTCTTGCGCCACAAAGCGACGCCGAAGGCACCACCGCCGCCGGCCGTCGTCAAGCTGACAATTCCAGAGGGCTTCACTCGCGCACAGATTGCCGCGCTTGCGCACTCCGCCGGTCTGACGGGCAGCTATTTGGTGGCCTCGAAGCACAGCTCTCAACTCGACCCGGCTCACTATGGCGCTCCGGCCACAACCCCCAACCTGGAAGGCTTCCTGTTCCCAGCCACCTACGAACTGTACGCGCGCACACCAGCATCACGACTGGTTTCCGAGCAACTTACGGCCTTCGGTGAAAATTTCGGAGGTGGAGAGGTCCATCGCGCCAAGGTGCTCGGCGTGACGCCCTATGAACTGCTGATCGTCGCTTCGATCATCGAACGCGAGGTCGCCATCCCACATGACCGTCGGCTGGTGGCGGCGGTCATGTACAACCGATTGCGCCTGCACATGACGCTCGGCGTGGACTCCACCTTGCGCTACGCCTTGCATGACTTCAACCACCCGCTCACCGAATCTCAGTTGGCCAGCGACTCGCCCTACAACACTCGCACCCATCAAGGCCTGCCGCCGACGCCGATCTCAAACCCGGGCGCGGCCGCGATCACGGCTGCCGCGCATCCGGCGAAAGTCTCCTATCTGTACTACGTATCGGGTGCCGACGGTTGTGGCGAGCAGGTGTTCTCAACGAGCTATGCCCAGTTTGAACGCAACGCCGCCGCTTACCGCGAAGCGCTGCAAAAAAACGGTGGGCGTGTGCCAACATGCCACAAGAAATGAAGCGGCTGGGTGTGATCGGTTGGCCGGTGGCCCACAGCCGCTCGCCGGCGATGTTCGAAGCCGCGTTTGCGGAGCTTGGCATGGACGATTGGGATTACCAGCTCCTGCCGCTCGCGCCCGAGCTCCTTGAGCAGACCGTGCGCTCGCTCGGTGCCAGCGGGTTCGTGGGGGCGAACGTGACGATTCCTCACAAGCAGGCCGCGCTTAAGCTTGCCGACGACGCGAGTGAGGCGGCACGGGCTATCGGCGCCGCCAATACGCTCAGTTTCGGCCTCGACGGCACGATCGAAGCCGAGAACACAGACGCTCCGGGTCTGGTCGCGGCGCTTGATCGTGTGGATCGCTCGCCGCATGGGTTGAGTGCGCTCGTGCTTGGCGCCGGCGGGAGTGCGCGTGCTGTTGTTTGGGGACTCATGCACGCGGGAGCCCGGGAGGTCTCGGTGTGGAACCGGACGCCCGAGCGTGCGCTTGCCCTTGCCCAACAGTTCGGCGCGCGTGCGGTTGAGCGGCCGATAAAAGCGGACCTGCTCGTCAACTGCACGTCTGTTGGACTGCAACGGTCGGCCACTGAGACCGACGCGCTCAACCAACTCCACCTGAACGCCGATCAGGTCGGAGGGTATGCGTATGTCATCGATCTGGTCTACCGCGACGGTCCCACGCCTCTTCTCGTGGCGGCACGCCGCGCGGGGGCTGTCACCGTCGACGGTCTCGAGGTGCTGCTCGCCCAGGGCGCTCTCAGCTTTGAACGGTGGACCGGAAGGCAGGCTCCACTGCAGGCAATGCGACGCGGGGCGGGGCTCAGCTTTACATAAACCAAGGCGCACAGATTCGCGGTGGGGTCGGTGAGCACTCCCCCCAACGGTCTGCGCGACAAGGAAGGTCTCTTCGGCGAGCGCGCCCCTGAGGTCAGCGTCGAGCTCGAGCGTCGCGATCCAGATCAGCTCGCCGAGAGCACGGGTTTTGGTGGCGGCGGTGGCTTGAATGCTCGTGGTGGACCACCTGACGACCCATACAGCGCGCTGGAGCCGGATTCGCCTATACCCGAGGCGGCCGAGCTGCCACCTGGAGTGACACAGCCGAGTCGCCGGGGTTCATCCTCGCGCTTTTTGACCGACGTGATCGTGGAAATGGGCCTGGCTCCGCGTGAGAGGGTCGATCTTGCGATCGAGGCCTCGCGCAACGAAGGCACTACGCCCGAGCGTGTTCTGCTCACCGGCGGGGCGATCACCCCGGACGGTTTGGCCCGGGCGCTTGCGGAGCGCTATGGCTTGGACCATCTCGACCTCGAAGCGTTTCCGGTGGACATGGGCGCCGCCAATCTGGTCGTGAACACAGCCGCAAAGCGCTACCAGGCGGTACCGGTTGCCTTCGTGGATAAGCGCACTCTGTTGCTCGCGATGGCCGATCCATCCAACGTCTTGGCGGTCGACGACGTGGCGATCATGACCGGCTATGAGGTGCGCGTGGCGGTCGCCTCGCCCGAGGCGATCGGCGATCTGATCTCGCGCATGGCGCGCCTGGAGGATGTGGTTTCCGGCGAGAGCTCCGTCGAGGAGGCCGAGGACTCTCAGGCCGAGATCGTCAATCTTCGCGAGACCGCCGACGACGCTCCAGTCGTCAAGCTCGTCAATCAGATCGTGGCCCAGGCCGTCGAGCGGGGCGCCTCGGACGTGCACATGGCGCCTGACGGACACGAGGTGCGCGTCAGGGTGCGTGTCGACGGGATCATGCAGGACATCACGACGGTCCCCCGGCGTATGGCTGCGGGAGTGGTGTCGCGTGTGAAGATCATGGCCGAGCTGGACATTGCGGAGCGACGCTTGCCACAAGACGGCCGCGTGAGCCTCACCGTCGAAGGGCGCCACATCGACCTGCGCGTGGTCACGCTCCCAAGCGTCCACGGTGAGTCGATCGTGATGAGAATCCTCGACAAGGATTCGGTCGTGATGAAGCTCGAGAAGCTCGGTATGGCTGACGCTGAGCGCGAGCGATTCGAGAAGGCGTTCCACGAAACGCACGGGGCGGTACTCGTGACCGGGCCGACCGGCTCGGGCAAGTCCACGACTTTGTATGCCGCCCTGCTCGCCTTGAACACGCCCGAGAAGAACATCATCACTGTCGAGGATCCCGTCGAGTACCAGCTGGACGGAATCACGCAGGTACAGGTGTCCACAAAGGTGGGACTCAATTTTGCGACCGGACTGCGCGCGATGGTGCGCGCCGACCCCGACGTGATCATGGTCGGTGAGATCCGTGACCGCGAGACCGCCCAGATCGCGGTCGAGTCGGCCTTGACCGGGCACCTTGTGCTCTCCACACTGCATACCAACGACGCCCCCTCGGCGATTACGCGATTGGTTGAGATGGGGATCGAGCCGTTTCTGGTGGCCTCTGCCTTGGATTGCGTCTTGGCCCAGCGCTTGGCGCGAATGCTCTGCGCGAATTGCAAGAAGCGCACGATCGTCCCGGCCGAGGTGCTGCGCGAGAACGGATACAAGGCTCTCGTGGACCTGGAGGCCTACGAGCCGGGCGGTTGTCGGCGCTGTAACGGCAGCGGTTATCGCGGGCGGCTGGGGATATATGAGGTGATGACTGTCTCCTCAGAGATCCGCGCGATGGCCTTGGAGCGCCGTCCCTCGGAGGAGATGCGTGACGTGGCGGTCCGTCAAGGCATGCGCCTGCTGCGCGACGACGGATTGCATAAGGTCCGCCAAGGCCTGACTTCGATCGCCGAGATAGCACGCGTGATCGGCAGCAGTTGAGATGCGCCGCCAGTCTGCCGATAAGTCGCCCATGAGAGCCCACGTGCACTTCCGCGCGAGCGCTGAGCGAAAGGCCAGAGGATGAACATCGACTTCGCCGATCTCCTGATGGAGGTCGTATCGCGCCGTGCCTCGGATCTGCACCTGGCGGCGGGGGCGCCTCCCACCGTGCGTGTGCGCGGTCGCCTCGTGCAACTGGATGGCTACCCCTTGCTCACCGATACCGACACGCGCGAGATCGTCTACTCGATCCTCTCCGGCGACCAGCGCCAGCGTCTCGAGACCAATTGGCAGCTCGACTTCGCCTACTCGATTCCGGGTCACGCTCGCTTCAGGGTCAACGCCTACTACCAGCGTGGGGCGATCGGAGCCGCCTTTCGCTTGATCCCCTTCGAGTTGACATCGATTGATCAGCTCGGGCTTCCTCCGATCGTGCACGACTTGACGCGCAAGCCACGCGGTTTCGTGCTGGTGACTGGTCCTACCGGCTCGGGCAAGTCGACCTCGCTCGCGGCAATGTTGGACGAGATCAACATGACTCGCGAGGAGCACATCATGACGATCGAGGACCCGATCGAGTTCCTCCATGCCCACAAGAAGTGCCTGGTCAATCAGCGCGAGTTGGGCTCAGACGCACAGTCATTCGGGGACGCTTTGAAGGCCGCGTTGCGCCAGGACCCTGACGTGATCCTGGTCGGCGAGATGCGAGACCTGGAGACGATCTCCACTGCCTTGACTGCGGCCGAGACGGGGCACCTCGTGTTCGCCACACTGCACACCCAAGACACCGCCCAGACGATCGATCGCATCATCGACGTGTTCCCGCCCGAGCAGCAAGGTCAAGTGCGCGTACAGCTCTCGGTCGCGCTGCAAGGTGTCGTCACTCAGCAGCTCCTGCCGACGGCGGACGGTTCAGGTCGCGTCGCGGCTTGCGAGGTGCTGGTGCCCAATCCTGCTGTGCGCAACCTGATTCGCGAGGGTAAGACCCACCAGATCTACTCGGTGCTGCAGACCGGCTCGGCTCAGGGGATGCAGACGATGGACGCGGCGCTCGTCTCCTTGGTGCGCACCGGGAAGGTGTCGCAAAAGCAGGCTGAATCGCGCTCGCAAGCCCCGGAGGAGCTGCGACGCCTGCTCGGCGCCGGAGCGATGGCCGCATGAGCACCTGGGTTCACAGTCGAAGGAGACGGTGCCTTCCAAACGAGACATGGATTGAGGGCGGTGAAGCATGAGCACATATGTCTTCAAGGCGATGGATCTTGCCGGCGTGAAGGCGCGCGGTGAGATCGACGCGGACTCCAAGGAAGCGGTCTCCAATCAGCTGAAGTCGCGCGGCATGATCGTGCTCGACATCGCCGACAAGCACGCCTCGCGCGAGATCGAGTTGAGCTTTCTGAAGACCGTCAAGGCCGGCGAGCTGGCCGTCTTCTCTCGCCAGCTGGCGACGATGATCTCCTCGGGCCTGTCGATTCTCAGGGCGCTCTATGTCCTTGAGGAACAGACCGAGAACAAGTTCCTCAAGGAGACGGTCGTCCAGGTGCGCAAGGACGTCGAGGCGGGGCTTTCGTTGAGCGGGGCCATGGAAGCCCACCCCAAGGTCTTCAATCCATTGTTCGTGGCGATGACCCGAGCCGGCGAGGCCGGCGGTCTGCTGGAGAGCGCGCTCATGCAGGTCGCCGACCAGCTGGAGAAGGAAGCGTCTCTGCGCCGACAGATCCGCTCGGCAATGATCTACCCGACGCTCGTGATCACCTTCGCGGTCGGTGTGATGATGGCCCTGGTTGCCTTCCTGGTGCCTGTGTTTTCCGGTGTGTTCAAGCAGTTCGGCGGTGAACTGCCCGCCATCACACAGATCTCAGTGACAATGTCTCACGCTGTTGTTGGCTACTGGTGGGCAATGTTCGCGAGTGCGGGCCTTGCGACCTTCACCTTCATCAAGTGGAAGAAATCGAAGTGGGGTCGACCCCAGTGGGATCGCTTCCGTCTACGCGTGCCGATGAAGATCGGCGCGATTGTCCAGCAGGTGGCGGTGGCGCGCTGGTCTCGCACACTGTCTTCTCTGATGAGCGCTGGTGTGCCACTTCTGCTTGCCTTGGAGATCGTCGGTAAGACTGGCGGCAACGTGGCTGTGGAGGAAGCGATGGACGGGGTGATCGCCTCGGTCAAGCGTGGCGGCACGCTCGCCGAGCCGCTTTCCAAGACCTCGATCTTCCCGACGATGGTCACCCATATGGTGGGTGTCGGCGAGGAGACCGGCGCCCTCGACGCGATGTTGGGCAAGGTCGCGGACTTCTACGAGGATCAGGTCGAAGCGTCGGTTAAAGCGCTCACTTCGATCCTGGAGCCGATCATGATCATCGTCATCGGCTCAATCGTCGGCTTCATCGTCGTATCGATGTACATGCCGATGTTCACGGTTTACAACCACATCGAATAGAACCCCCTAGGACCCTAAGCGCGCCAAGGCGCGCGCAAAGTGTTTTGGCAAGGCTCAGGGTGACGGTGACGTGGCGGCAACATGGACCCCGCTGTCGCTCACCGCAAGCGAAACCTTCCCGTCGAGCAACGCCAGCAGCTCTTCGCCGACCAGCTCGAAGCGCCAGCCTCGCAAGGTACGGACGTCGGCGCGCTCGCTGGTTCGGTGGCCCGCGACGATGGCCTGCAGGTCGGCGCGCGAGGCCAGCAGCTCGTAGGCCAGGTTGGCTTCGCGCGCTCGCGCTCGCACCAAGGCCTCCGAGAGCGCGATCAGAGGCGCGTCTTGCGGTCGGGGCTGGGCGGGGCGAGGGCCGCCGGCGA
Source organism: Solirubrobacteraceae bacterium (assembly GCA_049588415.1). GTDB lineage: Bacteria > Actinomycetota > Thermoleophilia > Solirubrobacterales > Solirubrobacteraceae > Palsa-744. The sequence continues at coordinate 70,717 of JBAVYU010000051.1, read as the reverse complement.
GCGGCTCTCCGGCGTTGGCAATACCGCGCTGCACAGCGGCGAGCAGGTCCTCGCCGCCTTTGCGCAAACTGCCTTGGCCGACACCGCGGATCTCTTCGAGCTTGCGCGCGGAGGAGGGCTTGCGCTTGGCGATCTCGACCAAAGGCGCGTCGCCGAGCACACTTTGGACGGGTCGATCGCGGGCGGCGGCGGTTCGCTCGCGCCAAACCACCAGCTCGCGCGCGATGCCTTGCGAGGCGGGGCTCATGCCCCTGATGCGCGGTAGCCGGGCGAAGATCGTGTCGACGTTGCGCTCATCGCTGATCGTCTCCAGGAACTGGCACTCCTCGCGCGCCCAGGCCAAGCGTCCGGACAGCTCCAAGCGGCGCTCCAGCTCGGTAGCGAGGGCGCTCAGGTGGACGACGTCCTCACGCGCGTAGGAGAGTTGCTCGGGTGAGAGCGGACGTGTGTCCCAGCGCGTGAAGCTGGCGCTCTTGGCGAGCTTCACGCCCAGGAGGTCTGAGAGGAGCGTGTCGTATGAGCACTGGGCGGGCATCCCCACGAAGCCGGCGGCTACCTGGGTGTCGAATACGTTGCGCACGTCGCATCCCAAAGCACGGCGCAGAAGCGCTATGTCTTGGCGACCGGCGTGCACAACCACCTCGACGGCGGGGTCTTCCAGCACTTGCGCGAGTGGCTCGCCGGCGTCCCCGAGCGGCTTGGAGCCGACGCCATCGGGGCGACCAGGGGCGAGTGGGTCGACGATCTCGATTCGCTCCGACTGTCGTGTTCGAGCACCTTCGGCGCTGCTCGTTGAATCTATGGAGGAGCCGGCAGGCGTGTCGGCCACAGCGAGTTGGATCAGGCACAGGAGCGTTCGGTAGCGGCCCTCGCCCATGAACTCGGTGTCGAGGGAGATCCGCCCGGATTCGCGTGCGAGCGCGGAGACCGCTGCGAGCGTGGGCGCAAGGTCTGTCATGAAATTTCCTGATCGAGATGGGCCACGGGCAGGCGCAGTGTAAAGCTGGCGCCGCGCTTGTCCTTGCCTGGTGATGACTCGGCGCTCAGTGCGAGCGAGCCCCCCATGCGTGCCGCCAACTCGCGACCGATCGCCAGGCCGAGCCCGAAGCCGCTGTGCCCGCCCGAGGTCGAGCCGCGTTGGAAGCGTTCGAAGATGAGCTCGCGCTCTGGCTCGGGAACACCCGGACCCGAATCGCCGACAGTCAGTTGCGCCCACTCACCTTCGGTGTTTGCGGCGGTGAGGATGGTCGAATGGGCGGGCGCGACGCCGATCGCATTGTCAAGCAGGATCCGTGCTATTCGCGCCACCGCGCCCGGATCACCCACCGCCCAGCAGGCTTGGGCGACCGGACTTGCCTCGATCCGCACATTGTGGGCGCCGGCACGACGCTCGAACTCGGCGGCGACGGCGCGGCACAGCTCGCCCAGCTCGACCGGCTCGCTGCGTAGAGAGACCTCGGCGTCGAGGCGGCTCAGGTCGAGCAGGTCTGTGGCGAGGCTCGATAGGCGCCGCGATTGCTCGCGTGCGCGGACGGCTCGCTCGCGCGCGTCTTGCAGGTCGAGCCGGTCGGCTTGCAAGTCGTCTTCGAGTAGCTCCAAGGTGCCGTCAAGGGAGGCAAGTGGGGTGCGCAGCTCGTGTGATGCGGTCGCCACGAAAGCTTGACGGGCCTCTTCTTGGCGGCGCAGACGCGCTTGCATACTCGCGAACGCGCGTGTCAGGTCGCCGATCTCGTCATGGCGCTCGTCCACGTGGATCGGCGCCTCCAAACCGCGGCGTTCCAGCTCGCCTGCGGCTTCGCGTAGGTGCTCCAAGCGCCGTAGCAAGGTAGTCGTGAGCGCGAGACCGAGCAACAAAGCGACGGCGAAACCGACGGCGGCGGCGTCGATGAAAGCGTTCTGGACCACGCGGACGGCTGAGCTGACGTATTCGAGGCGACGTACGAGCACGACCGCGTCGATGGGGCCTTGCTTGCCGATCTGCATCGGCTCGGCGGCGACCAGCTCGTCGCCGATCAGGCTGTGCACACCGCGCCCTGTCCGCAAGGCTCGGTCCACTTGGGAGTAGTAATCGGGTACGTCGAGGTCTTGATTGACGGGCGCGTAGACCGTTTCGAGCTTGCTGTCGAGCACGGTCACCTGCGCGCCGGAACGACGCCGCAGGAGCGCGATCGAGGCGGCCAGTTCTTGGGCGTTGGGGTGGTCGCCGGCCGGTTCGATACCGATCTCGGCGAGCTCGGGGCGCGAGGCCGAGATTGCGGTGTAGACAGCTCGTTCGCCGTCAGCCCGCAAGCGGTGCTCCAAGGGCGAGAGCAAGGCCAAGGCGGCTACGGCGAGCGTCACGGCGCTGGAGAGCAGCAGGGCGGCGAAAACGCGCGGGCGCAGGCCCAAGACCCGAGGGCGGATCACGGCTCCTGAAAACGGTACCCGGCTCCGCGTACCGTCATGATCAGCTTCGGCTCCTCCGGTCGCTCCTCGATCTTCTCGCGCAGGTGACGGATGTGAACGTCGATCGCGCGTGGGTCGCGGTAGGCGGAGTCGCCCCAAATCGCGCGCAAGAGCTCTTGGCGGTTGAACAGGCGGCCCGGTTCGCTCATCAATTGACCGAGCAGCTCGAACTCCGAGAAAGTGAGCTTGACTTGCTCGCCGCTGACGCTCGCCTCACGGTGGGAGCGATCAAGTGTGACTGGACCGATGCTGAGCACCTCTCGTCCCATCGCGCGCGGACCGGAACGGCGCAGGACGGCGCGGATGCGGCTACGCAACTCGGCGAGGCCGAAGGGCTTGGTCACATAATCATCGGCGCCGGCCTCGAGGCCTTGGACGGCGTCAGCCTCGGTGTCCAGAGCGGTGAGCATGATAATCGGCACGATGTTGCGCTGCTCACGCAGTGTGCGGCACACGTCATAGCCGTTGGGCCCGGCGCCGAGTGCCACGTCGAGCAGGATCACGTCGAAGGGTTCGGACCCGGCGCGAGCGATCGCCTCAGCGCCGTCGGCGACTGCCTCGACGGTGTGGCCCTCCTTGGAGAACGAGCGAGTCAAGGTGTCGCGCAGCGGAGCCTCGTCGTCGACGACGAGAATGTGCATCGAAGCGGGTGCGTCCACGCTGCTCAAGGTACAACCTCAGCGGGATCTCTAATCACCTGCACGCGCGATGGCGCGCGTGCAGACCGAGCAGAGAGAGACACGCGCACCCGCGGGCGTGCGGATGAAGGCGAAGAAAGTTGCCACAGGACGCCTGGGTGTAGGCCGGCTTGACTTGAGACGTCGGCGCCGTGCGCTCGTATCCAAAGAGCGGCGGGTGCGCAACCGGCGTTGGTCTTGGGCGCGCCTCGTGAGCACACGGAGTTCAGAAAGGCATAGCGCACCGCTCCTTGGGCGATCAAAGCCCGCAGGCGGGCCACGCTCGTGAAAGGCAGGCCGTTGTAGGTGGTGAGCATCAGGACGGGGCGCTGATCCTGCACGATCAAGGACGCCACGCTGGTGGACGCGCCGGCGGCCAACTCGTAGTGGGCGTGCGCTTGGTGGGCGAGCAGGTAGGTGCTCAAGGCGCGCTGCTCGGCAGGGGCAAGCGCGCCGACGTTGCCGGCGTCGGAGGTATGGTCGGCGACCGCTTCGATGCTCGCGACGAGCGGAATCGCCAAGAGAGCTGTCACGGGCACGGCCAGCAGGCGCGCACGGCCTGGTAGGCCGGCGAGGAAGGCCACGGCGATACCGAACATGCCGGCCACGGCAGGGGTGAAGCTCTCGACATAGCGCGGGTGCAGGCGCGCCATCACGCTGAACAGGACGAGACCGGTCGCCAACCACACGAACATCCCGATCGTGGTGGCGCGCTGGACCCTTCCAGCGCCGCGCCGCAGGACAACCACGACGGCGAAAATGCCCACGAGCAAAGCCAAGAGAGCCTCCCAGCCGAGCCATTTGGCAGGCAACTGGCCGCCGCGAGCGAGCAGACGGGTGGGGGAGGGGGGAGTTATGGGCGTGCCGGCCGGGATGACGCGCCCGCCGCGAATCTGCCGAGGAGCGGGCGTGGAGGACTGACCTACTTCGACTGTTTTACCGCTGAGGCGTTCGCTGCCGTTGAAGACGAAGGCGGCGTTCCAGGCGCTGCCGTTAGTGGAGCCGATCGCGTACGGGCGTTCGTGTGCGGGGAACAGGAGGGTCGTGCCCAACCACGACAGGGCGACGACCGCATATACGGCGCCGGCCGCGACGAGTTGGCTCGCCAACCTCGTGCGTGATCGGCGCCGCACGCCCTTCGCGCTCGCGGTCACTGGACCCGGACCCGGCGGAGGCAATGGCTCTTCGCGTGGTGTGGCCTCCTCGCGTGGTGTCGCCTCCTCGTGCCGCATGGCCTCCTCGTGCGGTGTCGGGTCGGCTGCCCGGCGCCCCATGCCCAGACAGACGAGCACGAGCAGGCCGGGAACGGCGACGATCGACTCCAAGAGCTTCACGTTGAAGGCGATTCCCAACGCCGCCGCGGCTGTCAGCAGCCAGGCCGTGCTGTCGTTCTCGGACGCCCGCACCGCCGCGAACAGGGCAATTACGAGCAGGAGCATCATGACCGCGTCCATAGTGTCCGAGCGCGCTGTAATCACCTCAATCGGCAGCACCGCCAGGGCCGTGGCCGCCAGCAGGCCGGCGAGGACGCCGAATGGTCGCGCGAGTGCCGCGTACAGGAGAGGCACGGCGGCCGTCCCGGCCAGCGCCTCGGGCAGCTTCAGGGCGCTCGATCCCCAACCAAAGAGCTTGACGCTGCCTACCTGTAGCCAGAGGTCCACGGGCGGCTTGTCGATCGAGACGCTGCCGCCCGGCTCATAGGCGCCGAAGAAGAAATTGTGCCAGGAGAGACTCATCGAGCGCACGGCCGCGTCGTAGAACGGGTCGAGCCGCACGGCACCCAGGTCGACCAGTCGCAGAGCCGCGGCCCCCGCCGTGATCAAGACAAGCGCCAAGCCCGCCAGGAAGGTTCTGGGTGTCCTCACGTCGAGAACGCTAATCCAGTGGCATCCCTGGCGTACCCGTAGGGGAGATGGAGGACGGGCAAAGGCACTTACGGCATGTGGGTGTGACGGGCGAATAGCGCACCCATACAGACCAAAGGTCGGGCGGGTAGGTAGGGTGATGGGTGGATGAGCGACTCAGACGACAAAGCGACGGCGGACGCCGACGGGGATGCGAAGGGCAACTCCGACGCCGAGCAGCGCGTATGCATGGCATGCCACGGCAGCGGCAAGGTCATCTCCAATTTGGGTGGGCTCTCCTCCAAGGTGACATGCCCCTGGTGTCGCGGCGGCGGCGAGCGCTTGACGGGGATGGACGCGCAGGAGTTCCAGCGGGAACAGGCGACGGCCAAACGTCGTTGAGAGCACGTCGCCCTCGAGCGCAGGTTAGGTCGTGAGGGAGACAGAGAGATATTTTCAGCGCAATGTGTCCAGGCAGGATGCACCGCTAAAGCGCTTCAGTCCAACGGTCGATGTACGCGCTGACAAGCCAGACCGCAGGACAAGGCAAGCGCCCATGAGGGTGTAAGGCAAAGCCGGCGGCCCTGAGGTGAATCTCACCATTCACCAAGAGGAACGCATCGTCACAGAGACGGTTGAACTGAGGGCTGGCGCCCAGAAAACGGAATCCTAGGAGGATTCAATGCTATATCGACTGCGCCAGCGCTCGAAAGATGAGGGTGGCTTCACGCTCATCGAGCTTCTGGTGGTAATCCTGATCATCGGCATCTTGGCCGCGATCGCCATTCCTTCGTTCCTCAACCAGAAGAGCAAGGCAAATGACGCCGCCGCCAAGTCGCAGGTTCGTACCGGCGAGACAGCGATGGAGACGTATTCGACCGATCACAACGGTGAATACTTGAACAGCTCTAAAACTGCTGCCACAACGACAGAAATCCAAGCGGTTGAGCCGACGCTCAACGAAACGTCAAGTGCGACGTTTGCCGTTACTGCGGCCAGCGCCACCGGGTACACGATCACCTCCACTTCCAAAGCGACTGGTGACGTGTTCACGATTACGCGTGGATCCAACGGAGAAGTGACGCGAACCTGTTCGAGCTCTACGACTGGTTGTTCGGGAGCGAAATCCGGCAGCTGGTAGTCGGGGAATCCGCAGCGTTTCGCTCCGGATTCAGACTTACTGGTAAGAGGGGGCGGCCGATCGGCCGCCCCCTCTTTTTTTGTCCTGGCCGGCCAATGTTGGCTCTCGGTTAGGAAAATATGTTGCATCCAATTGTCGAAGCTCAAGCTTGGGCGCTTGGAGTGCCGATAGCCACTAAGCCAGGCACGGAATACGGCAAGCACCTCAGTGCGACGACAAAGCCGACGGCCTACAGCCGGGTCGCGAACGGGCGACATACGAGCGCTGGCATCCCACAGATCGAACATAGGAGCTGCCGGTGCGATATCAACGACATTTGCGAGCGAAGGGGGAGTCGGGTTTCACGCTGATTGAGCTTCTCGTCGTGATCCTGATTATCGGCATCTTGGCCGCGATCGCGATTCCTTCGTTCCTCAACCAGAAGAGCAAGGCCAACGACGCCCAAGCCAAGGAGCTTGCCCGTACCGCCCAGACGACGATCGAGTCGATCGCGACCGACAACAACGGCAAGTACAACGAAGTCAGCAAGACGAAGGTCGGCGAATACGAAAAATCGATCCCGACCTCCGAAGGCACAAACAAAGCCACCTACCTCAAGGAAGCCAAAGAAATCGAAAGCGGCTTTGGCTACGAACTCGAAGTCGAATCGCCGACGACCAAAGATGTCTTCAAGATCACCAACAAAACTGGTCTTGTCACGCGCACATGTACCAGCCCTTCTACGGGCTGTTCGGGTGCGAAATCCGGCAGCTGGTAACAGCGTTTTGGCCGCTGGCCCGAGATCGAACGCAGTGTTGCAAGGGCGGCCATATGGCCGCCCTTGCTGTTCGTATGGACGGATGTCCGGGACATTGGGTGAACGATTGCAGAAGCGCTCAAGTGCTGGGCCGCGCGCGCCGATCATCCGTCCATGGAGACCGCAACCTTTGCAGGCGTGTTCGGAGCGATGATCGGATCGTTCCTGAACGTCGTCGTATACAGGCTGCCGCGACGCGAGTCGATCGTGCGCCCGGCTTCGCACTGCCCGTCATGCGACGTGGCCGTGAAGCCGTATGACAATGTGCCGATCCTATCCTGGTTGCTTTTGCGTGGACGCTGCCGCAACTGCGACGCCTCGATCTCCAGACGCTATCCGTTGGTGGAGGGACTCACCGCGCTGTTGTGCGTCGGCGCCGTGCTGGCCGGCGGTAGCGCCGCCACGATCGCCTTGAATGTGGCTTTCATCTTGCTGCTCGTGCCGATCGCCCTGATCGACGCCGAGCATCGCATCATCCCCAACAAGCTGACCGCGCTCGGCGCGATCGTGGCCCTGGTTCTCGGGACGGCGCTCGACCCAAGCGGCGAGCCGCAGCGACTGATAGCCGGCGCTGCCGCCGGCGGGGCCCTATTGATCGCCGCGATGGCCTACCCGGGCGGCATGGGCATGGGCGACGTCAAGCTCGCCGGTGTGATGGGTCTGTTTCTCGGCAGCGCCGTCGCCCCGGCGATGCTGATCGCTCTATTCGCGGGCGTCCTGTTCGGGGGCTTGGTCGTGGCGCGCAAGGGCGCTTTGGCTGCACGCAAGACGGCGGTGCCGTTCGGACCGTTCCTGGCTTTGGGCTCGCTTGTCGCGATCTTCGCGGGCAGCCAGCTCGTCGACCTCTACACCAACCACTTCCTCAACTAGACCGTTCAAGGAACCGACATGTCCGACGACAACCTCAGCCTGCTCCGGCCCAACTCGATCGTGGTCGACGCTCCCCCGGAGCTGCCCACGCCACAGGCGCCCGAGCCGAAGAGCAAGCGCAAGCTGCTGGAGCTGGCAAACCCCACCTTGAAACTGAGTCGCGGCGGCTCGCGTCGCGGCGCCACGCTCGTCGGGCTGGACATCCAGCCCGGCTACGTGAGCGCCGTGCAAGCGCGTGTCAACGGCTCGATCCTGGTGCAGCGCGCCGCCGGTATGCCCTTGCCGCCCGACACCGTGCGCGAGGGCGAGGTGCTCGACGGTGGCGCATTGGCTGACACATTGCGCGAGATGTTCGCCGAGTCGCGCTTGGACAAGCGTGTGCGTGTTGGCGTGGCCAACCAGCGCACGGTGCTGCGCACCCTGGAGCTGCCGCCGTTGACCGACCGCAAGGAGCTGGCGACCGCCGTGCGCTTCCAGGCCGAGGACCAAGTGCCGATGCCGCTCGACAACGCCGTGCTCGACTTCCATCCGCTCGGCGTGATCGACACGCCCGGCGGACCGCGCCAGCGCGTAATCGTCGTCGCGGCCCAGCGCGACATGGTCGAACGTCTGCTCAGCGCCGTCCGCGGCGCCGGTCTGCGCCCGGAAGGGATCGACCTGTCCGCATTTGCATTGATCCGATCGCTTCACCGTCGCGACGAGGAGCACGCCGGACGCGTGCTGTACCTGAACGTGGGCGGGCTCACGAACATGGCTATCGCCGAGGGCACGGTGTGTCGGTTCACGCGCGTGGTCAGCGGCGGCCTTGAGTCGATGGCCACGGAGATCGCCGAGCGCCACGGCATCAAGTTGCAGGAAGCTCGCGACTTGCTCGCCTCGGTGGATTTGGACGAGTCTGACGCGGCCGTGCCGGTCGTGGGCGAACCGTACGGAGCGCCTGCCCAGGCGAGCGGCGAGCCCTACCAGACGCCGGCAGGATCCTCGTATGATCCTGCCGAGGACTCAACGAGTCATGCTCCCGCCGAGGCGCCTTATGAAACGGCCGCCGAGCGGCCCAAGATCGATGCGCGACCGGTGCTCGCGGCCGGGGTGCGCGAAATTGCAGGCGAGGTGCGCAACTCGCTCGACTTCCACCGCTCTCAAGAGGGTGGGGGCGAGGTCGCAAGCGTCGTCTTGAGCGGTCCGGCCCTACAGATCAGGGGCTTCGCCCAAGCGTTGCAGAACGAGCTAAGGGTGCCGCTCACCCCGCAGACCGTCGGCTTGACCGGCGACGACGCGGCGGGCGCCGTCTCGGCTGAGCGACTTGCTGTCGCCACCGGACTAGCGGTTGAGGAGGCGCCGCGATGAAGGCCGTCAACCTGATCCCCGGCGAGCACCGTCAAGGAGCCGGCTCGCTTACCGGCCGCTCCGGCGGCGGCGCCTTGATCGTGCTGGGCATGGTGGCCGGCTTGGCCGTCCTGATCTTGATGTACGGCAGCGCAAGCCACCAGGTCTCGAGCCAGAAAGGCCAAGCGGCTGCGCTGAGTGCACAGGCCGAAGCGATCAAGGCACGCACCGGCCAACTCGCGCCTTATACGAGCTTCGTCTCGATGGCCAACAGCCGTACTCAGACAGTGGCCCAGCTGGTCCAAGCTCGCTTCGACTGGTCACATGCGCTGCACGAGCTGGGACGCGTGATGCCAGTTGCCACGGCACTCGCGAGCCTGCACGGCGCCGTCGGCCCGGCAGGCACCACCGGCGCGACCAGCACGGCCGCTACGCCGGCGGCGGGCGGAACTCCGGCTTCCAGCACACCTGCAGGCAGCGTGCCCGTCTTCACGCTCACCGGGTGCGCCACCAGCCAAGCAGTGGTGGCTCAGGCACTGCAACGCCTGAAGCTGATGAACGGGGCCAGCGAAGTGCAGCTGCAAAGCTCCACCCAGTCCGGCGCAAGTAGTGCGAGCGCGAGTGCGAGCGCGAGCGCCTCCGGCGGCGGCTGTGGCGCCGGCGACGCGAGCTTCTCAGCCCAGGTTGTCTTCGCGGGGCTGCCCTCGGGGCCCGTCCCCACAGTCTCAAGCGGTGGCGCCTCGACGGCCGCTGCCCACAGCGCCGGCTCGCACGAGCAGGTCTCGGCTCAAGGCAAGGCGGTGCCCCGATGACCACGCGCGACCGGCTCATGTTGATCGGGATCGTGGCGCTCGCTGTGCTGCTGGGCGCTTGGTTCACGGTCGTCGCGCCCAAGCGCGAACAGGCCTCGAAGGTGAACGCCGAAGTTGAAGCGGCCCGTCAGCAGGTCTCGAGCGCCGAAACCGAAGCGGACAGCGCTGCCAGCTCGCGCGCCCAATACTCGACCGCCTACGCCTCGCTCGTGAGCCTGGGACAGGCCGTCCCGTCCACGCCCGAAACGCCCGCGCTCATCTACGCGCTCGACAAGGCCACACATCGTCGTGACGTGCAGTTCTCTTCGATCTCGACGGGCGCCAGTGGTTCCAGTGGCTCCAGCTCGGATGCCAGCGCCACGCCGGCGGCGGCGGCCGGCGGCGAATTTACCCAAGAGCCGTTCACGTTCGTGTTCAACGGCACCTTCGTGGGCCTCTACAAGCTGCTCAACCAGCTCGAAGGCTTCACCTTGCAGACTCCGAGCGGGGCTTTGCATGTCAGCGGCCGTCTGCTCACGATCGACAGCGTCAGTCTTTCCCCGGTCACCGAAGTGCAAAGCGCCTCAGGCAAGCCGAAGTCGGGTCAGCTCACCGGCACGATCACGGCCACCGCGTATGTGCTGCCCGCCAGCCAATCGGCGCTGGCCGGCGCCACCGCGGCCGGCCCGTCTGCCACGACAGCGGCGAGCAGCCCCTCCACAACTGCGGCGCCCGCCACCGCGCCGGCAGTGATCAAGGCGAACCCATGACCGAGTTTCTGCAGTCGATAAAGACGGACCTGCTCTCTCGACGCCTCTGGCCGTTCGTGGCGTTGCTTGGTGTGGTGCTGCTTGCGGCTGTCGGCTACGTCGTCAAGGGCGGCTCGAGCGCGTCCGCTCCGGCCCCGGTGGCGAGCGCTCCGAGCGCTCCTGTGACAAGCACCAGCGTGCTGGGCGTGACCGTAGCTTCGGCCAACCCCGACGAGGCCGTCTCCGAGACGCCAGGCGGCGTGCGCTATCAGAGCCAAGGTCCTACGCGCGACCCGTTCGTGCCGCTGCCCACTCCGCCCGCGGCCAAGAGTGCTGACGCCGGCGGCGCAAGCGCGGGGTCCAGCGGATCAAGCGGATCGGGCTCTTCGAGCACAGGCGGATCCTCTTCCGGTTCCTCCGGTTCGGGCTCCGGTGGGGGCGCCCAGAAAGCGCCGACGCCGACTCCCGCGCCGACTCCCAAGAAGCCCACCAAGCCGCAGCTTGCCTACGATGTCTCCGTCCTGTTCGGTCCGGCCTCGACCACTCCTGGTCAGCCCGCCGCGTTGGCTCCCTACCAAAGTCTGAAATTGGGACAACCGTTCCCCTCCAAGGAGGACGTGCGCATCACCTTCGAACGCGTCACCGAGAACGGCAGCGGAGCCGTATTCAAGCTGATCGTCCCGCCGATCTTGCACGGGACGGGCACTTGCCTGCCGAGCAACTCCGAATGCCAGACGATCGACCTCGAAGCGGGACACGCCGAGGAACTGGAATACGTCGAAGCCGACGGCCAGATCGTCGTATACGAACTGAAGATCGTGAGCATCGCCAAGAAGGGCAGCGCCGGCGCCGCGCGCGCAGCGCATAGAGCCAAGGTGGCCCGCGTGGCCGCGCAGGCCAGAACAGCAAGAGTGCGTAACAAGAAGGCTCACGCGGCGCTCCTCAAGCGCGGCTGAGGGCCGCTGCGCCCAAGCAAATAAGCTACGCGGAGATGACGCTCCGCTTGATCACAGCCGGCGAGTCGCACGGCCCCGGTCTTACCTGCCTGGTCGAGGGTCTCCCGGCCGGGTTGCCGCTGCGCCAGGATGAACTCGACATCGACATGTCGCGTCGTCAGTTGGGCCATGGTCGCGGTGGGCGCATGAAGATCGAGAAGGACAAAGCCATGGTCACCGCCGGGGTACGCCACGGCTTGACGCTCGGCGGTCCGATCGCCCTTCAGGTCGAGAACCGCGATTACGCCAACTGGGAAGAGCGCATGTCGCCATGGCCGCTTCAGAACGGCGCCGAGATTGCCGAGGTGCACCTGCCGCGACCTGGTCACGCCGACCTGGTGGGAACCCAGAAGTACAAGCAGAACGATGTGCGCAACATTCTGGAGCGGGCATCCGCTCGCGAGACTGCCGCCCGAGTCGCGGGTGGCGCTTTGTGCAAGGCGTTCCTGGCTGCGCTCGGTGTGCAGGTTCGCTCACACGTGATCCAGATCGCCTCGGTGCACGCGCCCGGGGGCGCTCCCGCGAGCGACTCCACCGAGGATGAGGCGAACGCCTCGGCCGAGGACGATAGGGCCACCACAGCCGCTTCCCGACCGCTGAGCTTGGCCGATTTCGAGCACGTCGACGAGTCGCCCGTGCGCTGTTTGGACGAGTCTGCCGGACGGGCGATGGTCGCCGAGATCAACACTCTGCGCAAGGCCAACGAGTCGCTCGGAGGGGTCTTCGAGGTGCAGGCATTCGGCCTGGTGCCTGGTCTCGGCTCCCACGTCTCCTGGGAGGAGCGCCTGGATGGGCGTCTGGCGATGGCGATCCTTTCGATCCAGGCGATGAAGGGCGTCTCGGTCGGCGACGGCTTTCACATCGCCGGCGTGCCCGGCTCCCAGGCTCACGACGAGATCTTTTACTCGCCCGAGCGGGGCTACTACCGCGAAACGAACCGCTCCGGCGGCTTGGAGGGCGGGATGACCACCGGCCAGCCCTTGATCGTGCGCGGCGCGATGAAGCCCCTGCCGACGCTCACCAAGCCTCTGCGCTCGGTCGACATCGCCACACACGAGTCGGGCGAGGCCCTGCGTGAGCGCACCGACTCGTGCACCGTGCCGGCCGCCGGCGTGGTCGGGGAGGCGATGGTTGCGCTCGTGCTTGCCGGTGCATACCGGGAGAAGTTCGGCGGCGACCACATCGACGACGTGCGCCAAGCGGTGGGGGCCTATTGCGAGCGAATCGGATGGCCGTCTCCTTGAGCTCGAGGCGGCTTCGCTCGAGACCTTCCTCAACAGCGCCCCTGCGGGGTTGAGAGCGAGCGATGTGGCGCGTCTGAACGCGACACCCAAGAAGGCCTTCGTGTTTATCGGCTTCATGGGTGCCGGCAAGAGCACCGTCGCCGGGGAAGTCGCGGCGAGCTTGGGCACAAGGGCGCTGGACAGCGACCGCCTGCTCGAAGCGAGGTTCGGCCACTCCATCGCCGAGGAGTTCGAGCGAGCAGGCGAGGCGTCCTTCAGGGCCACAGAGGAGGAGCTCGCCTGCGCTCTGCTCGCGGAGGCTGAACCCGGCACGATTATCGCTCTCGGTGGAGGCAGCGTACTCTCGCCCAAGGTGCGCGCCGCGCTCAAGCCCCACGTGACAGTCATGCTCGATATCGACGCGGAGGTCGCCTGGAAGCGTGTGGGTGGCGGCAGCGGCGGCCAAGAGAAGCGACCGCTGGCAGCCGATCGCGAGGCGTTCTTAGCGCTGTATGACTCGCGTGCCGGCCTGTATGAGGATTTGGCCGACGCGATCCTGCCGGCACCCGCGCCGCGGATCGGCTTGCGCGCTTTGCCGGCCCTGTGCGGGCTGAGCGAAGCGCCTGCCGGCACGCGCCTGCTATGGGCCAGCTCTGACTCGGGCGAGTACCCGGTCTTCGTCGGACGCGGCCTGCTTTCGCCCGAGACGTACTCACGCAACGGCCTATGGCCCTGCGACGGCGCCGCGTCGCGCCCATTTTGCGTCTCCGATCAGAACGTCGCTCGGCTCTACGCCGAGCGGCTCGGCGGCGTTCAAGAGCTGATTGAGATCGCGCCGGGCGAGCCCAATAAGACGCTCGCGAGTGCCGAGTCGGTGTGGGGAGCGCTTGCGGCGGGAGGGATGACGCGTGCCGACCACGTCGTGGCGCTTGGCGGTGGTGTCGTCGGCGATCTCGCCGGCTTCTGCGCGGCCACCTACCAGCGCGGGGTGCCGGTTATCCACGTGCCAACCAGCCTGGTCGCCCAGGTCGACTCCGCCTACGGCGGCAAGACGGGCGTCGATCTCGCCCAGGCCAAGAACTACGTTGGCGCCTACCACCAGCCGGCCGGCGTGATCGTCGATCCCGACACGCTCGCCAGCCTGCCCGGCCCAGAGTTCTCGGCAGGCTACGCGGAGGTGCTCAAGACGGCTCTGATCGCGGGAGGAGAGCTGTGGCGTTCAGTCGCCGCTGGGGAGCCTTTGGATGAGCGCACGATCTTCGCCTGCGCGCGCACCAAGCTGGCGGTGGTCAGCGAGGACGAGCGCGACGCCGGCCGTCGACAGATGCTCAACCTCGGGCACACCGTCGGTCATGCCTTGGAGACCGTGACCGAATACGAGCGCTATCGCCACGGCGAAGCTGTCGGGCTCGGCCTGCTGGCCGCACTGCGTCTGTCCAACCTGCCCGAGCTACGCGCCCACGTTGCCGAGCTCCTGGCTGCACACGGCTTGCCGGTCACGCTCGACGGAGAGGACGTCGAGCGCATCATCGAAGCGACGATGCGCGATAAGAAGCGCACCGGCGCCCATGTCCCTTTCGTGCTGTTGGGCGCCCCTGGCGATGCGCGCATCGGCTGCCATGTGCCGAAGGATGAGTTGCGTGCCGCGGTGACTGAGCTGCAGGCCCACGAGTAGGCTCTGACAAGCAATGGCCGCCGCGTTTCGCATAGAGGTGATGCACGGGGTCAACCTCAACATGCTCGGCAGGCGCGAGCCCGAGCACTACGGCACGCTGACGCTCGACGAGCTGGAGCGCCAGGTCGAAGGCTTCGCCGGGGAGCTGGGTATGCAGACGCGCTTCTTTCACACCAACTTCGAGGGCGAGTACGTCGAGCACCTGCACAATCTCGGCGAGCTGGTCGACGCCGTCATCCTCAACCCGGGCGCTTGGACGCATTACTCGTGGGCGATCCACGACGCCTTGGCGACGGCGGCTCTGCCGGCCGTGGAAGTACACCTCTCCAACGTCAAGGCCCGCGAGCCGTGGCGGGCCGTGTCGGTGATCGAGGACTTGTGCGTGGCCTCGGTCGCCGGTCAAGGCATCGAGGGATACCGCGTGGCACTCGCGCGCCTGCGTGAGGAGTTGGGTGGGCCGCAGGCATGAGCGAGATGGCCCGTACGAGGAGCCTGGCTTCGGAGTTGGGCACGATGCAAGTCGGGCGTCTGCTCGTGAGCGAGCCCGTCAATTTGCGCTACCTCAGTGCCTACACGGGTACGAACGGACTCCTCCTAGTCTCCGCCCACGAGCAGATTCCGCACCGTTTCTTCACGGATTTTCGCTACGTCAGCCAGGCGGCTCAGCAGGTGCCCAAGGGCATCGAGCGCGAGATTGCCGCCGGCGATCTCTTTGAGGCTGCAGCGCGCGCGCTGGGCGAGCAGCGCCGAGAGGGCGAAAACAGGCTCGGCTTCGACGATGCGGCGCTGAGCGTCAAGCAGCACACCCGGCTACGAGAGCTGCTCGACGACCGTTGGGAGCTGGTGCCTTGCGCAGGGATCGTGGAGCGTCTGCGCGAGGTCAAGGACGAGCACGAGGTCGCGGCCATCCGTGCCGCCGCCGAGGTCGCCGACGAGGCGCTCACCGGACTGCTCGAAGGCGGCCTGGTGGGACGCAGTGAGCGGGACGTGGCGATCGACCTGGAGTTGCGGATGCGCCGTCTCGGCGCCCAGGCGCCCAGCTTTCCATCGATCGTCGCCTCGGCCGAGCACGGGGCCCTGCCACATGCCGAGCCGCGCGATGTCCAGATAGCACGCGACGTGCTGGTCACGATCGACTGGGGCGCTCGTCTGGACGGCTACTGCTCGGACTGCACCCGCACATACGCCACCGGCGCGATCGACGAGCAGGCCAAGGAGGTCTACGAGTTGGTGCTCAGCGCCCAGGAAGCGGCTTTGAGCACTGTGCGCGCCGGTGTCAGCGGGCGCGAGGTGGACGCTGTGGCGCGCGCGATCATCGACGGGGCCGGTCACGCCGAGCACTTCGGGCACGGTGTGGGCCATGGTGTGGGCATGGACATCCACGAGGCGCCCCGCCTCTCACGCACCGCCGGCGAGGCGCCTTTGCGCGTCGGCAATATCGTCACGGTGGAGCCCGGGGTCTACGTGCCGGGGCGTCTGGGCGTGCGGATCGAGGACCTAGCGTTGGTGGGCGAGCACGGGCCCGAGCGGCTCACGAGCCTGCCCAAGACGCTTATCGCGCTCGACTAGCGCCGCTGGCTTGAACAGGGCCAGTCCCAACAGCCCCACGAGCGGCAAGGTCCAGGCGAGAAAGAAGGCTGCTTGGGCGTCCGGGGACGTGTGTTCGGGCAACCACTGAAAGCTCAACCAAGCGAGAGCGGTGCTTGACAGGGCAAGGACGGGTGGGCGCAGCGAAGGACCCCTCGCCTCCCACGCAAGCAGAGCGAACAGGAACGGCAGCAGGTAGTACATGACATCCCAGTCGTCCAGCAGGCAGCGCAACAACATCGTCAAAGCCAACAGCAGCATCGCCTCGCGCTCGCCGAGTGTGCCCGTGCCGATCCTACGGCGACGCTGGAGCCACACGGCTCCCGCGAGCCCCAATCCGACCGCCAAGATCAGCGGATGGGGGACGCCGGAGATCCACGTCGGAGCTATACGCCAGTGAGGATGAGTGCTCAGCGCAGCGCCGATCGGGACCGCGGGCGAAGCGCCGCTCGGCGCCGCCACGTGGTTGGGTGTCCCGAAGAACCACCACAATTGCCACGGCTGAAAGATTTCGCCGCTCGCCGACGCAAACGCCTTCGTGCCGGCCGCGAATCCACCGGAGCCGACCAACACGAGCGGCCCCAAAACAGCCGCCGCAACCCCGCTCGCGCTCGCCACGCAGGCCGGTCGGCGCTTGGCAGGCAGCGCCAAGAGCACTGGCCCAAGCGCAAGTAGAGCCCACTCCTTGTTGGCTATCGCCAAGCCCAACAGCACACCTGCCCCCAACCATTTTTCGCGGCTCGCCAACAGAACCGCGGCGACGCACAGGCATGCCCCCAAGAGCTCCTCGGGATGACCTATTTCCAGCGCATACAAAGTGACCGGGTTGGCGACGCACAAACCCAGTGTCACCGCCCGCGCGAGGGGCGTGCGTCCTTGCGATCGCATCTGCGCCACCAGCCACACGCTTAGTGCGGCCGCCGCCAAAAGGCACGGGATCGCGACCGTTCTGTAGACAGCCAACTCGCCCCCGCCCCACAGCGAGGGCATAAGGGCGAACGGGGCTCGCTCCACCAGCGATCCGCCATAAGCCGGCGCGAGGCGCAAGAACTCAGCCACGTGACCGTGCGTGAGCGCGTCGAAAGCCGGACGCGCCTCTTCGTCGTAATCGCTCCACACAAAGCCATACAGGCCCAGCCAGGCCATCGTGGCTGTGGCCGTCCCCGCGAGGAAGGCGCACAGGGCGTTCTCGCGCACCAACTGCCTCATAGGTCCATATCGGCCGGACCCGCGGCCCGCTTGAAGTTGGGTGGGTCGCGCCACGCGCGGCCGCGCGCACTATGCCCGGCTTACGATGTTCATGCCCGGCGGAGGGTGCCCTACGTGCGCGCGAGGCGAAGTGGTGCGGTACCTGCGGAGGTGCCTAAGCGCGGCCGCGTGCGACGGCAACCTTGCGAAACAGCTCGGTGATGCCGAACTTGGGAGCGACCCGCTCCACCAACCCGGGCGCGACCTGCGCGACGGCAAGCATCGGACGCACGGGGGCTCCGCTCTCGATCATCTCGGCCTTGTTCTCCCGGATCGCTCGCACAACCGCATCGGAGATCTTCTCGGTCGTGGTCTCGCCCATCATGCGGTTGGAGCGGTGCCCTTCTTTGACCATCCGCTCATACATCCCGTCGCCCGCGATGAAACCCGGGCACACGACCGAGAAACCGACCGGAGCATCCAAATACTCGGCCCGCAAAGACTGTGTCAGCCCAACCAGACCGGCCTTCGTCGCCGCATAGGGCTCGCTGAACGCGGGACCGACCTTGCCGGCCATCGAGGAGATGAACACCACGTGCCCGCGCCCGCGCTCCAGCATCCCTGGAGTCAGCCGATGCGTCAATAGGAGCGGCGCGGTCAGGTTTACGTCGACCATCGAGCTCAGCTCCTCGCGGGTGTAGGAAGTGAAAGCCCCCACCGACTCCACGCCTGCGTTGTTGATCAGCACGTCGATCGGGCCGAGCGTCGCTTCAACGCCTTCCACGAGCGGATCGATTGTCCTCAGATCGCACAGATCCGCCGGCACGGCGCCCGCCTTGACTCCGAGCGCCTCCAATTCGCCGACAACCTGAGCGAGAGCGTCCTCACGGCGACCGGAGACGGCCACATTCATGCCCTCCCGAGCCAAGCGCTTTGCGATGTGCGTGCCCAGGCCCCCGGATGCGCCGGTTACCAGAGCGGTGTGGCCGCTCAGATCCTTCATGTCAGGCTCCCTTGGTCGGTTGGGCCGATCATAGGGGGCGAACCCGCCCGGCTCGCCGCGCGCGCTCAATCCGGCTCCTCGCGCGCGCTCAATCCGGCTCCTCGCGAATGTGGGGTCGACCGACGTTTAGCCGCCGATTTGCACATCGACGCCCGGCAGGACATTCGAAATGTCGGCTTTGGGGAGGTCGACTTTGCGGAGAGCTATCGGGAGGCTCACGGGAGGGACCGTAACGCTGGGCACCGTTATCTGCACAGGCGTATTGGGTACTGAGACCGTCACAGGAGGAGTCGGGGGGATTTCAACGGGAGATTTGGTCGGGGCTATGGGCAGAGTAGGTTGCGGCGGCTGGACACCGGTCGGCGGGGAGGTCGGTGGGATTGGGAGCGGTGTCGTCGGTTTGGATGGTTCCGGTCCTGACTTGACCGGGTTCTGCGCCGACGGTGCGTGCGATTCGGGTGAAGCACCCGGCTCGCTCACATCGGTCTTGGTGGTCGTGTTCGTCTTCGGACTTGTGACGTTGGCGCTGGGAAGGTCGATCCCCCCATGTGGGTTCTCGCGCTTGCCGGAGAGGGGTTGTCCGGCTTTCGGCTGTCCGGTTCGCGGGACGGTCTTGGCGTTGTCTGCTCCAGCCGAAGCAGACCCCGATCTCAGGCGCGCAACCGTCTGGGTGGCTTCATCTCGGCGATCGACTCTGCCGTGATGCAGTGTCGGGGAAGCGGCGAGCACGCCTGCCACCCCGAGCGCGGGAAGCGTTCGTGCGATCGAGCCGGCTATGAGATTTGTCGATGAGACTTTGATCGCGAAGAAGAGCCGCTCGGCCACGGCGCTTGCGAATGCCGATCGGGCAACCGGGCGGCGGGCCGCGTAGCAGGCCAGGAATGCCGCGACCACGCTCGCATCGAGCTGTGTGCCGGACTCCTTGGAGAGGACGTCGATGGCTTGCTTGTGGCTGCGCGCAGGCCTGTAGGGACGAGTCGAGGTGATTGCATCGAACGTGTCGGCCACCGCGATGATCCGGGATCCCAGTGGAATCTCGGACGCTTCGATTCCGTCGGGATACCCTTTGCCGTCAAGGCGCTCGTGGTGATGGCGCACGATCGCGGTGAGCCTCGGGTCTCCGGCATCGGCGAGAATCTCGGCGCCGTCACGCGCGTGGAGCTTGACGATCGCGAACTCCCTGTCGGTCAGCCGGTCTGGCTTGTGGAGGATCTCCGGCGGCGTGTAGATCTTGCCGACGTCGTGCACGAGCGCGGCGGTCTCCACGCGCGCGATCTCCTCCGCTGGGAGACGCATCTCGCGCGCGATCTTCTCCGCGTAAGAGGCGACCCGGCCGGCTGTGTCCGTGCAAATACGGGTCGACCGCCTGATGCAGATCGCTGAGCTGCGTGAGCAACTCGATGCTGACCGTGGAGCCCGACTCACGAGCCGATTCGAAGAGGTCTCGCGTGCGGGCCAGGCGCCGCTCCGCCCGGAAACGCCGCACCCAGCCCCAGAGCATCAGTTCGGCGAAGATCACTTCTCTCGAGCGAGGCCAGCGCATCCAGAGCCGAGTGCCCACCGATGCAACCGCAAGCGAACCGGCCACCGCCAATACGACCGCGAGTATCTCCCAAAGTATTCCGCGCTCCGGCACGAGTGCGGCCACGACGACGACCGGGCCGGCGATCACCGCGAGCGTGGCAAATATCGACAACGGCAAGAACGCAAGGAAACGATGCGGTACTGCCGCCGCGCGTGAGCCTGAGGAGTCAGGAATCCCGGAGGACTCTCTTTCCTCGGCAAGCTCGCTCAGCCGGAAATTGAGCGCGCTCGACAGAGTGTCCTCTTCGACAGCCATGGGCTAATGATTGTTCCGACCAATACGGCAAAATCTGAAGCCTCGAACCATTGTAATGGACGATCATTCGAGTGACAACCGCTCAAGGCGATGGACGGATGCGGGCCCGCTCGTCTGCTTTCGCACGCTACCCTCCCAAGCCGTGATCACCACAAACCAATTCAAGAACGGCAACCACATCGACGTGGAGGGCACGATCTTCAAGATCATGGAGTTCCAGCACGTCAAGCCGGGCAAGGGCGGGGCTTTCGTGCGTACTAAGCTGCGCCGGGCAAGCGACGGCGCGGTGATCGACAGGACATTCAGAGCCGGGGAGAAGTTCCGGGCAGTCAGGACCGAGGCGCGCAGGATGCAATACCTGTACGCGGACGGGACCGACGCACACTTCATGGACACCGAGTCCTTCGAGCAGATTGCGGTGCCCGAAGCCACGTTCGCCCAAGCGCTGCGATGGACCACCCCGAGCAGCGAGGTGGACGTGTTGTTCATCGACGATCAGCCGTCCGATATCCAGTTGCCAAGCGCGGTCGATCTAACGGTGAGCGAGACTGAGCCCGGTTTGCGCGGCGACACGGCTTCCGGGGGCGGCAACAAGCCCGCGACCTTGGAGACGGGCGCGGTGATCCAGGTGCCTTTGTTCATCGATGTGGGCGAGAAAATCAGAGTGGACACGCGCTCGGGCGAATACATGTCGCGGGCGTGATGGTCTCTCTGGGCCACACGATTGAGAGCCGGACGGGCCGCCTGAGCGCTTGCTTCGATCGCGTCGGCATGCTCGCGGTCTAGCGCAGTGCGCCGATCAGAGCAACGCAGGGCCGCGGTGTTCGCGCTCTACCAGCACGACCTCACGGGCAAGTCTCTGGCCGACGCGTTGGGGCCGAATGCGTCGATGCTCACGCTCGCTCTGGCTCATGCGGCCGCCGACCGTGCCGAGGAGCTGGACCAGACGATCGATCGCCACGCCCATGGCTGGTCGGTACAGCGCATTCAACCATTGGAGCGCTCAATCATGCGTGTCGCCTTGATCGAGATGTTGCATCCCGATGTGGCGCCAGGCGATACGCCGATCCCTCCGGAAGGGGCGATCGAGGAGGCGGTGGAGAGCGCCAAGACGTTCTGCGGCAGCGACGCTCCGGGGTTCGTCAATGGTGTGCTGGCTGCGGTATTGCGCGACTTGCGCCAGAATGCTGCACAGTCATGAGCCTGGAGCGGATCGACGAGTTGATTGAGCAGTTGGAGCGCGCCGCCGAGCAGTTGCGCTCGGGCGAGCTGTCGGCCGATGCCGCCGCCACGATGGTCGAGGACTGCGCGTCGCTGGCGACACAGGCAAGCGCCGAACTGGAGCGTCAGGCGCGCGCCGAGGTCTCACAGGTCGCCCCAGGCCAAGACTCGTTGCTTTGACGACGGGCGCTGCGCCGGTGCGAGTCGCCTATCCGGAGCACTTGCGCGAAGAGGTCGAGCGTCAGCTGGAGACCATGCGTTTCTCGCAGGCCGCGCTCACGGCGGGGTTGGAGGAGGCGATGCGCTACTCCTTGCTGGCAGCCGGCAAGCGCATCCGGCCTGTCTTGGCGCTCGCGACCGCCCAAGCGGTTGGTCTATCGCGCGAGGAGGCGATGCCTCTGGCGGTGTCCCTGGAGCTGATCCATACTTACTCCCTGATCCATGACGACCTTCCTGCGATGGACGACGACGCACTCAGGCGAGGGCGTCCAACCTGTCATGTGGCGTTCGGGGAGGACGTCGCGATCCTGGCCGGCGATGGGTTGTATGCCGAGGCTTTCCGTCATCTACTTGCCGGCGAAGCCTCAAAGCCGGAGCGAGTGCTTCAGGCAGCGCTGGAGTTGGCGAGTGCCACCGGGGTCAACGGCATGGTGGGAGGCCAATACGTGGACGTCAGCGGCAGCGCGCCGGCGGGCCCGGACGGACTGCGACGCCTGCACGAGCTTAAGACCGGCAGGCTGATCGGAGCCTCGGTCGTATGCGTGCTGTCCTTGGCCGGCGTGCGCGGACCTGCGACAATTGCCTTCCAGCGTTTTGCTGCGGAGCTGGGCGTGCTATTTCAAATCGTCGACGACATCCTGGATGTGACCGGCACCGACGAAGCGCTCGGCAAGCCGCAAGGCAGCGATGAGAGACACGGCAAGCGAACATACGTGAGCGAGTTCGGGATCGAGCGAGCCAAGGCCTTGGCGGCGGAGTCTCACCGGACCGCTCGCCAGGCCCTCGCCGAAGCTGCCACTTCTGGCAGTAAGGAAAGTGCGGGCGTCCCGTCCGACACAACTGAGCTGGAGCAGGTCACCGACTTCATCTACACACGAACATCTTGACCATCATTGACTCCATAGACGGTCCGCAAGACCTCAAGGCTCTCTCCGAGGAGGAGTTGGCGCAGCTCGCCCAAGAGGTCCGCGAAGACATCATCGACACGGTCGGGGAGATTGGCGGACACTTCGGCGCCAACTTGGGCACGTGCGAGCTGGCCGTGGCTTTGCATTCGCTGCTCGATTCGCCTAAGGACAAGATCCTTTGGGATGTTGGCCATCAGGCCTATCCACACAAGATCCTCACCGGACGGCGGGCTCGACTGCACACGATCCGCCAATACGGCGGATTGGCTCCTTTCTGTTCGATCCCAGAGTCAGAGCACGACATCATGGGCGCCGGTCACGCATCTACCTCGATCGGATATGCCGTTGGCATCAAGGAGGCGATGCGTCATCTCGACGACGAGCGCTCCGACGGCAAGGTCGTGGCGGTGATCGGAGACGGCGCGATGACCGGTGGGGTTGCCTTGGAGGCGATCGGCCAGGCTGGAGGGTTGGGTACGCCGATCGTGGTCGTGCTGAACGACAATGGCATGTCGATCGCTCCGAACGTGGGTGCCCTCTCGCGCTACTTCAACCGGGTCAGGCTTAACCCGAAGCTATGGCACGCCCGCTCCGGCGTGGAGGGTGGTTTGACGCGTTTGCCGGTCGGGATCGGCTCGGCCTTCGAACGGCTTGGGCCGCAGTTGAAGGAGTCGATCAAGGCCTTTTGGGCGCCCGGACTTTGGTGGGAGGAGTTGGACTGGGCTTATATGGGTGTGATCGACGGCCACAACGTGGCTGCTTTGCGCGAGGCCCTGCGCGAGGCTTTGGCGGCGGAACGTCCAGTCGTGGTGCATATCGCAACGGTCAAGGGCAAGGGTTTCGCGCCGGCCGAGGACGGTGGCTTGGAGGGCATGGAGAAGTGGCACGCAGCCAAGCCGAAGTCGATCTTGAATGGCATGCCGACAACGCCGCCCGTTGCGAGCTCGGATGTGAGCGGCTCGACCAAACAAGCCTCGAGCGCCAAAGCGCTCCAGTACACGCAGGTCTTCGGCGAAGCGCTCGTGCGCGAAGCCAGGCGCGACAAGCGTGTGATCGGAATCACCGCCGCGATGAACTCCGGCACGGGACTGAACATTCTGCAGGAGGCGATGCCCGACAGGTACTTTGACGTCGGTATCGCCGAGCAACAGGCGATCCTGTTCGCGGCGGGCTTGGCATTGCAGGGTGCCAAGCCAGTTGCCGCGATCTATTCGACTTTTCTGCAGCGAGCTTTCGATCAGATCGTGCACGACGTTTGCCTTCAGAAGTTGAACGTGGTGTTCGCAATGGACCGCGCGGGCTTGGTCGGCGACGACGGCCCGACACACCACGGAGCGTTCGACATCGCTTACTTGCGCTGCCTGCCGAACATGGTGTTGATGGCGCCTCGCGATGAGGCGATGCTCGTGAATATGCTGCACACCGCCCTGCTCTATGACGATGGTCCGGTCGCTTTGCGCTACCCACGCGGGGAGGGCCTCGGTGTCGAGTTGCCGGGCGAACCGCACGCAATCGGGATCGGCACTGGAGAGATCCTGCGCGAAGGCGGGGCAGTCTCTCCGGCCGGTCGACGTGTCGCTCTGATCGGATACGGCTCGGGCGTGGCCAAGGCAGTTGAGGCAGCCGATCTGCTCGCGCCCGAGGAGCTCGCGGTGACAGTGGTCGACGCCCGTTTTGCCAAGCCGATCGACGCCGGCCTGATGGCTCAACTGGCGGCCGAGCACGACCTGTTGGTGACCGTCGAGGAGGGTGTACTGGCGGGCGGCTTCGGCTCAGCGGTGTGGGAGAGCTTGAACGAGGCGGGCACCGCACCGCCGCGCATATTGCGGGTGGGATTGCCCGACCGCTACATCACGCATGGCAAGCCGGTTCTGCTTCACAAGGAGATCGGCTTCACCGGAGAGCGCATCGCAGAGCGTGTTCTGGCGGCGATCGGCGACCGCAGCTTCTCGGAACTCCTTAAATGAAACGACCCGCTGGGGAGGCGGGCCGTTTCGAGGGGAGGAGGGATGCTGCTGTACTTCGGGTCGAGAAGAATCATGCACCAGGGGAACACATGTTTGTGTGACGTCCATCACAGACGACCGAATCTTTGGGATTTGCCCGAACCGATGTTCGCATCGAGCTCAGGGCGAACGCCCTCACCGGATACCTTTCAGGCATGGCTAAGCAACGCTTGGACACGCTCTTGGCCGAGCGCGGACTGTTTCCGTCCCGTACCCGAGCAGCGGCGTCGGTGATGGCCGGCGAGGTAAGTTTCGGCGAAGGCGGTCCCACCGCGGTCAAGCCCGGCGAAATGGTTCCGGTCGATGCGGAGCTGAACGTGCGAGCGCGGGCCCCTTACGTGTCGCGCGGAGGAGTCAAGCTGACCAATGCTTTGGACGCTTTCGAGCTTGCCTGCGCCGGACGCCTGGGCTTGGACGTGGGCGCTTCCACCGGCGGTTTCACCGACTGCCTGCTTTCGCGCGGTGTCCGTGAAGTGGTGGCCGTCGACGTCGGTTATGGAGATTTCGACTACACGCTGCGCACCGATTCAAGGGTGACGCTCCTGGAGCGCACTAACGCTCGTGCGCTGGAGCCGGCGATGCTCCCGTACGCTCCAGACCTGGTGGCGATGGACGTGTCCTTCATCTCTCTGAGCAAGGTCCTACCGGCTGTGCTCGGCTGCGTCGCGGATCGCTACGACCTGCTGGCGCTGGTCAAGCCCCAATTCGAGGTCGGTCGCGACCGGGTGGGCAAGGGTGGCGTCGTACGCTCCGCCGAGGATCGTCGTTCCGCTCTCATCGACGTCGGCATGGCCGCCCGCAAGCTTGGGGCCGGCGTGCTCGGCTACGCCTCATCGGGTCTGCCCGGGCCGAAGGGCAACCTCGAGACGTTCGTTTGGCTTGCCGAGCACGGGCGTCCTGGCCAAGCTGAGAGTGGGGAGGAGCTGGAGGCGATGGCACGCGAGGTCGAGCCTTGAGCGCCTCCGAAGGCCGGGGGGCGCGTAGCGTCTCGGTGCTCACCCACAGCCGCCCCGCCCAGACCTCGGCTGCGCTCCAGACACTCATCGACGGAGCGCTCCAGGCGGGCGCGAGTCTGCGCTTCGATGCGGAGGAGACCGCCAAGCACGGTTTGATCGAGCGCCAAGGCGTAAGCGTGGGCGTCTCCGAGGACGACACGGTGGACCTGTGCATCGTGCTCGGCGGGGACGGCACCATCCTGCGGGCCCTGCGCCGCTACGCAGGCACCCAAGTACCGGTATTCGCCGTCAACTTCGGCGATATCGGCTTTCTGGCGACAATCGAGCCCGACGAGCTCTCTCAGGGGGTCAAGCGCGCTCTGGCCGGCGATTTCGAGCTGCTGCGCCTGCCGGCGATAGTGCTTGACGCTTCGAGCGGATCAGAGCGGGCTTTCAACGATGTCGCGATCCATCGCAAGGTTGGCGAGCGAGTAGCCGAGATTGCCTACGTGCTCGACGGTCACGAGCTTGGCAGTGTCCGTTGCGACGGGCTTGTCGTGGCGACCCCGGCCGGTTCCACCGGCTACAACCTGGCCAACGGTGGGCCGGTGATGGCCTGGGGCGTGAAGGGCTTCGTGGTCTCGTTCATCGCACCCCACTCTTTGACTGCACGCACCTTGGTGGCGGCTCCGCGAGATCGCTTGGAGATCCACAATCGCTCGCACGAGCCGCTCGATCTCTCGGTTGACGGACGTCCCGTCGGCGAACTGGCGCCCGGCGCGAAGATCGACGCACGCTTCAGCGACGACGCCGGCACGATCGCCCAGCTTCCTGGGTCTTCGTTTTACCTGCGGCTGCGCGAGAAGTTCGGTCGCCTGGCGCGCTGAGCGGGCTCAGGCGACTTGGGTGTGGCGCTTGGGCGCCGCGCCGGTCCGCTGCAACGAGTCGACAAAGCCGTCGAGCTGCTCGCGTGAGAAGCGTCGCTGCCCGCCGGGTGTCCTGTAGCCGGTGAGATAGCCCGCGTCGGTCCAGCGGCGGATCGTGGCCAGCGACACGCCGAGATAGCGCGCAGCCTGTGAGCTTGTGAAGACGAGCTGATGCTCGTGAGCTGGGCTCTGCGGATCGGGCATGTGGACCTCTTTCTTTAGTTCTCGCTGGTTTCGCTTGTCGCCGGTGGGCGACGGCTGCCCGCACTTGGTCTGCGGGCAGGGCATCCGTCTGCTCAAGCTTCGGTCGTTTGCGGGCAAAGGTTGAGGGTCAAGGACCTTTGTGGACGTTTGACCCTGCGGGCACTGTCGGATCCTTGACAGCGCGAGAGGTTCCCGCCGGCGGCTCGATCGTCTTGGCTCAGGCGAAGAAAGGCGCAGTTTTGCAGGGAAAAGCCGTCGGCCGAGGTGCGAAAAGCCCTCTACTTGCAAGTCGGCGTGCAAACACTTGGCGAATTGGACAATTCGTCCAATCTCTATATTATGCTAAGCAAACCTACTCAACACTCATCGTGCTCTGGCTGAGGATGGAGGCCGTCGCGCGGAGGTGTTGATCCGCCTGAGCGACGGAAGGAGCGCAAGCCGATGTCCTGGAAAGGCTGATTACTTGAGCGGTCAGCAGGTTGACCGCCGAACAGAGGGAGGGCGTCCAATGTGGACGCCCTCGTTCGTTAAGCGTCGCTCCGATGACGCTCAGGGCGCGGCCAGGGCGCGTGCACGGCGCTCGAAGCCCAACTCGGCCTCGAAGTTGGCGTCGTCGCCATGGGCGATCGTGACTGGGCCATCACGCTCGAGCATCGCAATGAACGCGTCCACGATCTCGGCGTCGAGCTGACGCCCCGCGACCCGGCGCAGCTCGGCGATCGCGTCCTGGGGGATCATCGGAGAGCGATAGGAGTCGCGCGCGGTGAGCGTGTCGTACACGCTGCAGACCGCCACGATCCGCGACGCGAATGGTATCTCGCTGCCGATCAGGCCCGCCGGGTAGCCGCTGCCGTCGACGTGCTCGTGGTGATAGAGAATCGCATCCGCGACCGGGCCATAACCGTCGAGTCGACCCACCAAAGTGGCGCCGTCTTGGGGATGGCGTCGCACCAGCGCCCAGTCCTCATCAGAGAGGATCTCCGCGTGCAGAATGCGGTCTGGCAGGGCGAACTTGCCGATGTCGTGCAGAAGCCCGGCGGTGTGCACAAGCTCCTGATCGGCATCGCTGCAACCCATGTCGCGAGCCAGGGCGCGGGCATAACGGGCCACAGCCGCAGCGTGCCTTGCGGTGGTGCGATCGCGCAAAGCCAAGGTCTCGACCAGTGTTGCGAGCATTCCCAGCTGCATCGAGGCGAGCCTGACCGAGCGTGCCTCCAACTGCTCGGCGCGATCCTCGGAGCGCAGCAAGGCCATCGCCAGGTATTGGAAGATCACGATCACGATCACGACGCCCAGCAGAACCGGATAGCCGAGGTTCGTGTACGACGCCGCCAGCAAGGCAGCCAAGACAGCTGCGGCCAGCTGACCAGGCAACATCGGGATCAGGAGCGTGCGCACCTGGCTCATCACGCCGCGGCCGTCCAAGACTCGCTTCTGGATCGCGATCTGGGCGAAGTTCAAGAGGTTGGCCGCGATGAACACCACGAACACGACCAAAGCGAAGGTGGGGCTCTTGATCAGCTGCTGGTTGTCCGCGGCGTGCGCATCGCCGATCATTGCGCGAGCCAGCAAACCGCCGGCGACGAGGTACACCGTGTAGGCCGCCAGATTGGCCAAGCACACAGTCAGGGGGGGGCGCCGGTGAACTGAATCGGCGACCACGGCCACGATGCCGATCGCGGCAGCCGGGGCAGGTCCGAGCAGGATCATCGCCAGGACCAGCGCGATGAACGAGGCGGACAGGGTCTGGTTGCCGATCGTGATCGTCATCCACTCGCCGACCACGCTCAGCACGAACAGCAGCGCAAGCAGTTCGGGCGGCTGCCAATCGCTCGCGGAGGAGCTGAGCACGGCGACCCACAGCGCCCCGAGCAGGAGCACGGCCTGACTGGCTATGTATAGCCGGCTGAGATGTCTTTGCGGAATATTGACCATGACGCCCTTAGCGGTCTGTCGTACTTAACGACCGACAAGGCGCGGCACTTAAGGGAGGCTGGACAGAAAACCGGGCTCGGGGTTCGCGGCCGGTTGCTCTGAGGCCGTAGATTGCAGGTTGCCCAGGTGCAGACGCATGAAGGCCACAGTCGCGCAAGCGGCCACAACGCCCGCGACGAGCATTGCTATCCGCGGCGATGTCAAGGCTGCGATCGTGCCCCCCAAAGCGAATCCGAGTGCGGGACAAAGCGCGTTGAGCGATCCGATTACGCTCATCAATCGTCCGTGCAGTGCTCCCGGGGTGAGCTGCTGGACCGCGCTGATAAAAGACGGCCACTGGATGCCGTTGCCCGCGCCGCCGATCGCCGCGGCGATGCAGGCGACCGCAAGCGCCGGAGCAGCGGCGAAACCCAGGTAGGCCAAGCCCACCAGGAACGCCCCGCCGGTCAGCATGCCGCCCAGTGGGCGATGGACCGCGCGCGAGAACGCAATCGCGCCGATCGCCGCCCCGAAACCCCATGCGGCCACCAGCAAGCCGAAACCGAGATCGCCGGCGTGCAGGGATGACTTGGCGTAGACCACCTCGACTGGCTCGACCGAAGCAAACACGACGACAGCAACGGCCTCCGTGATCAGCAGGACTCGCAACGCGGGTACGGCGCGCAGGTGCTGCCATGCCGCGCGCAAGCGCGAGAGGGTCGAACCGTCCGCGCCGTCGGCCTGTGTGCGCAGGCCGAGCACGAGCGCTGCACACAGCAGGAAGCTTGCGGCGTCGAGCACCAACGCGATCGGCCCGCCCAGCCAATGCACGAGCGCTCCCCCGATGGCGGGACCGAGCCACAAGGAGACCATGAAGGCGACGTTGAGAGCCGCGTTCGCCTGCCTTTGGGCCTCGGCGACCGCGTCGCTCCCACTGCCATTCCGGGAACCGTGCTCCGCGGGCTCCACGCTCGCCGCCGCGGCACGCGCCGTCGAGGCGCGCACGAGCGCGGTCGCCGCCACGGCCACGATGCCATCGATCGCGACGAAGACCAAGACACCCGCAAAGGAGAAACGCCAAAGCAGGGCAGCCAAGGCCAAAGTGAGCAGAGCCTCGATCGCATACAGGCCGGCAAGCATTCCGCGCTTGTCGAAGCGCTCCACGCGGGCCACCAAGACCGGGGCCAGCAGCGCGGGCAAGAGTCCTCGCGCGATAAACAGACCGGCTGTGGCAAACGCGCTGTGAGTGTGGTCGTAGACGCCCAAGGCCAGCGCGACATACCCGAACCAGGTGCCCAGTTCGTTGACCGTATAGGCAAGCAGTATTCTCCGCAGTCGGGAAGACGTGGGAAGCAAGGGCGCCCCTCGAGGCTAGCGGTGGGTCGACTGTTTCTCGCCGGCTGTGCGGCATTCTAGGGTGGGGTGCCGACGGTATGCCACAACACCGCGCCATATCGACAGGATCGACGCTCGTGAGCGTCCTATCCGCTTGCAGCGTCGGGATGCGCCAAGGAAGCTTCGCCGGCGACCGCCAGGACCGGAAGAGTGGGCTGTCTGCGGGCGAGAAGACGGACCAGGGACGCGCCCGAGAGTTCCCTCAGATCGCCCACGATCACCACCATCTGGCTACCCTCCGCAAGCGTCAAGGCCTGCCACGTCTCCTCGGTCTCGACGAAGCGGGCGCCGGCAGGCAACACCTCGCGCAATTCGCACAGCATGTGGGCTCGCGCATAGGCATCAACCCCGACCACCAACACGTGGCCACGCTCCGGCGAGACAACCATATCTCCTGCGGTGGACTGCTCCAAGAGCGGCGAAGATCGTGCGGGCGCCTCCGCTGGGCCGTCGAGGAGGCGCAACCGTCCCCGCGAGCGCGACGAAGCAGCGCCTGAGGGAGCTGGGCCGGACACGAGTCCGTTCATGGCTGCGTCCCTGGTGTGTGCGCCGGCGCTTTGTGGCAACGAGCGTCCTCGTGCCCGAGGCCATTCTGAGCCGCAACCGGATTCGGATCGACTTCGAACTGGTTCGAAGCGGCCGCGCGTGCGAACAGCATGAGCCCCTTCGCGCCCGCGATCGATATGGCGATCCAGGTGGCCGCGATTCCGAACGCAATCATCGAAGGCCGCCATGCCTTGGAGACTTTGGGTCCTCTATGGCAGCGACCGGGACCGATGCGTGAAGAGAGGGCACGAACACGCTCTCAATGATGGTGTCCATAAGGGCGCTTGTCTGTAGAGCGGACAGTGCCGATCGTGTCGTCCTAAAAGTGCCGACTCGTGTAGTCCTGAAGGGGCATATCGGGCTGCGCGTGGGATGTGCAAGCCCGCAAGCCGGGTTGAGCGGAGCGCCTTTCCCACAAGGAAGCTGTCCCGCCGAGCCAGTACGGTTAGCGATCTATGGCAAGCGAGGCTCCCGGCGTTGACCGGCCGATAGACGTGATCATCGCCGACGACCACACGGTGGTGCGCGACGGGATCAGGGCAGTACTCGAGCGCGAGACGGGCGAGTTCAGGGTGGTGGCCGAGGCAGCCGACGTGCCCGCCACGATCCGCGCAGTACGCGAGTTCAAGCCGGATCTGCTCACGCTCGATCTGACGATGCCCGGTGGCTCAAGCCTTGCGGCGCTGCCGACGTGCTTCGTGGCCCATCCATCTCTAGCGGTGGCGATCCTTACGATGCGCGAGGATCCCGAGTACGCGCGCCAAGCTCTGAGGGCAGGAGCCCGTAGCTATGTGCTCAAGGAGGCCGAGCCGGCCGAGCTCTTGCAGGCGTTCCGCCTGGCGGTCGCTGGACAGAACTACCTACACCCGCGCTTGGGCGCTCTCATGGTGGCCGGCGAGGGAGCCCAGCAGGAGGGGGTCGCGTTGAGCGAGCGCGAGCGCGAGGTCGTGCGCCTGATCGCCAATGGCTACACAAACCCGGAGATCGCGGAGCAATTGCACGTTGCCGAGCGTACGGTCAAGACCTATCGGGCGCGCGCGATCGAGAAGCTTGGCTTCTCCTCACGCGCGGAGATCACCGCCTACGCGCGCAAGCTGGGCCTCGTCGAGTAGCCATCAGACCGGCTCTGGTCGTCCCGCCAAAGGCACCGTCAGACGCATCGTCGCTCCGCCGCCCGCCGCGGGCAGCAGTTCCAGCTCGCCTCCCACCAGCTCGGCGCGCTCTCTCATGCCGGACACTCCAAAGCCGCCCTTCAATTCTTCTCCTGGTGTCCTCGGCCGCGATGGGCCGCCCTCAGGCAGCCCATCGCCATCGTCGGTCACAGCCGCCGTGACCCTGCCCTCGTGCTGGCTCACGCTGATCGTTGCTCGTGTCGCTTTCGCGTGGCGGCTCACGTTGGTGAGCGCCTCCTGCACAACCCTGTAGATCGTGCTCTCAAGCTCCGGGTCCAAGCGTCGGTCGCCGTCAGCGAGCCCGATCTGGGTCTCGATCTCCAAGCCGTCCATCGCCTGGGCTCTGCGGGCCAACGCTTCCAAGGCCGGCACCAAGCCGAAGTCATCCAAGGCGGCGGGGCGAAGCTCGGTGATCAGATGGCGCAGCCCGTCGATCTCCTGGCCCAAACCCTCCAAGACGGTGTCCACGGCTGTGCTCAGAGCAGCCTGATCGCCCAGGTCACGCGCATTGGCCAGCCGTAGACGCAACGCCCCGAGCCCCTGCACTGTTTCGTCGTGGATCTCCCTGGCCCAGCGCGTGCGCTCGCGCTCGCGAGCCTCCATGCCGAAGCGCAAGCGCTCGATCTCCACCGAGCGCTCGGCGGCGAGGCGCTGGGCGACGCTGGCCGCGAAAGCGTTCAGGGCACGCCGGTCGGGGTCGCGAAAGCCGCCATCCTCGCGCCCGGCAATAACCAGTCCGCCGCCTTGCCCGTCCATGCTGAAAGGCTCCACCAGGACAGCCCTCACTTCCAAGCCCAGCTCGTGCAACCAAGTCGCTTCCTGTCCTCTCGGTTTGTCGAGCGAGAGCGGCTTGCCCGCTTCGTAGAGGGCGCCCAGTGCGCTGCCCTCCAAAGGCAGCACTCTCACGCGCACGGACACCCGTCCGCTGGCGGCGGCTACACGCAGCTCGTTGCGCTCCTCCACGACCATCACCAGCGTGGAGGCGTCGAGCAGCGCGAGGCCTCGATCGGCCATCAGACGCAGCAGCCACAGCTCGGACCCGGAAAGCACGGGCTGGGATTATGAACGTCTCAGCGGCAGCTCACGCGCACCGTCCGCCGTCCGTTCAAAGGCGCCGTTCAATGGCACATCCTCCGGATCGCGTCGCTGTGCTGCAAGCCGTGTCTGAGAGACGAGTTCCGCGGCCCGCAGCCCGTCGCGCCAAGCGGCGATCCCGACCGAGATGCGCAGGGCCTCGCGGCGACCTTCGACCTCGACCTTGACCGAATGCAGCCGGCCGAGCGCTCTCCGCGCGACGATTTCGGCCCTGCGCTCGTCGGCGCCCGGCAGGATCACGAGCAGCTCGCTGTCGCTCGCACGCCCGACACGGTCGAAGCGACGAAACTGGAGAATCAGCGCCCTGGCGAGGTAGGCGAGCGCTTGTCCGGGCAGATCCTCGCCGTAGGTCTGCGACAGATGTCCGATCTCCTCAAGGCTCACCAACAAGCAGCTGAGCTGGGTGCCTTGGCGGGCCGCCCTGTGAACCTCTTCGTCCAAGCGCTCCGCCAGCTCCACCGAGGAGAGGCATTCGCTTTGAGCCGCTCGGGCTCGAGTTGAGTGTTGGGCATCCTTGGCCGCCATGCCGATCGTCCTCTTAGTGAACCCGCCATCCCCGGCGGATCTTTTGCGCTCGACCCCACAATATCGAGTCGTCTGGGGCCCAAACGGCCCGTTGCGGGCACGCACGCTTCGAGGCCGCAAAGCCTACCTGCGGGCCGATCCGTCGGTGGTCGCTGGTACACCTGTCGCACATGCTTTGCGAGCTGCGCGTTGAAAACCTGCTCTTGATTGAGCACACCGAGCTGGCTTTTGCCCCTGGCCTGAACGTTCTCACCGGCGAGACGGGTGCCGGCAAGACGGTGCTTGCTCACGCCTTGGATCTTTTGATGGGAGGCCGCTCGCGCAGCGGCATCGTTAGGCCGGGCGCCAAGGAAGCCTACGTCGAGGGAGTGTTCTCGGTGCCAGAGGACATCCGCCAAGAACTTGCCAAACAGCTGCCCGAGAACGTGCGCGTGGATGACGACGTGGAAGACGAGCTAGAAGAGCTCGTCTTGGCTCGGCGTGTCTATGCCGACGGACGCACACGCGCCTATCTCAACGGACGCGCCGCCGCCGTCGGTGACCTGCGCGAGCTGGGCGCGCGCCTGATCGCCTTCTACGGCCAGCATGAGCACCGCAAGCTCGTCCTGGCGGGCTCCCAGCTGCAGATGCTCGACGAAGTCTGTCCCGCTGCGCATGCCCAGCGCCTGCAAGCGTGCGCGGCGTCCTACCACGAGATTCGCGCCCACGAGACCGAGCTGGAGCGTCTGGCCGAGCTGCAGGCCGCCCGCGAGCGCGAGCTCGGACTGTTGGAGCACGACCTCGCGGAGATCCAGGACGCTGCACCCGAGGAGCAGGAGCATCAAGCGCTGCTTCTACGTCGCGACCGCCTGCGCAGCCTTGAGTCCTTGCACTCTGCGGCCGCCGCGGCACTGCAGGCGCTCGCCCCCGAATCCTCAGAACAGGCGGGCGCCGCCCATTTGCTTGCGACGGCTGGCGCAAAGCTCGACGCGATCGGCGGCATCGACCCCGCCCTCGACGCCTACGCCGCCAGGTGCAGCACGCTAGCGATCGAAGCTCAGGACATCGCGGGCGGTCTCCAGGCCTACAGCGAAGACGCCCTGCAGGAGGACGGCACACTCGAGCAAGTGGAAGGCAGGCTGTCCTCGCTCGAGCGCCTCATGCGCAAGCACGGCGGCTCCATCCAAGCCGTCCAAGAGTACGCCGAGCAAGCCCGAGCCCGCCGCGACGAGTTGCTCGGCGCAGGGGTCGCCCACGAGCACACCGCTCAAGCTTTGGCCGGCGAGCAAGCCAAGCTGCAAGAGCACATCGAAGCGCTGCGAACCAACCGCAAGAAGGCCGCCAAGCGGCTTTCGAGCGCGGTGCGCGAGCAGCTCGGAGCGTTGGCGATGGGCGACGCCACGTTCGAGATAACCCTGAAGGCAACCGAGCCGAAAGCCAACGGCGCCGACGCTGCCGAGTTCACGATCGCGCCCAATCCCGGCGTTGCGGCCGCCCCTCTACGCGAGATCGCATCCGGCGGAGAGCTATCGCGAGTGATGCTCGCGCTCACCTCCGCCTGTCATGAGGGCGCGGGCGGCAAGGCAGGCTCACCCTCCAAGTCCACGCTCGTCTTCGACGAGATCGACGCAGGCGTTGGCGGCCACACCGCTCGTGCCGTCGGCGAGCGGCTACAGAGCCTTGCGAGCGAGCGCCAGGTGCTGTGCATCACCCACTTGCCTCAGATCGCATCGCTCGCCGCACGCCACTTCTCGATCGCCAAGGACACCTCGGCCGATCCCACGCTTGCCACCGTCTCCCAGCTGGGCGAGCCGGAGGTCGTGACTGAGCTGGTGCGAATGCTCGGCGCAGAGGATCACGACAGCGCCGCAAGGCAGCACGCGCAGGATCTGCGCCGCGCCGCCTGACAGTTCCAAGCGTTACCCTCGATTCACATGGCCGCGACCCGGCAGCCGCCTGGCACGACAGCGCCCGTCTACGGGTCTTCGCCCGCGCCGCAATTCGAGCTCGGCGGGTCTGTGCGACTCGGACGCAAGACCAAGCTCATGGTCAGGCATCTCTTGGCGGGTGAGATCGCCGTGATCGACCATCTCGACATCGATCGCGTATCCGCCGAGGAGCTGATCGCCGCCGGAGCGGTGGCGGTGCTCAATTGCAAGTCCTCCACGAGCGGGACCTATCCGAATCTTGGGCCGCAACTGTTGGTCGAGGCGGGCGTCCTGCTCGTAGACTTGCACGACGATTCCCTCTTCCATTCCCTCTCCGACGGAGATCCCGTCACCGTGCGCGTGCGACCCGGAGAGGCGAGCGGAGAGGTGCTCTACAAGGGTCGTCCATTCGCCTCGGGGGAGGTACTCGACTTGGCGCGCGTGCGCGCCGAGACCGAGGCCCGCCGCTTGGAGGTAGGAGATGCCTTGGAGCGCTTCGCCCACAACACGATCGCGCACATGCGCGAGGAGCGCGAGCTGCTCTCCGGCCGGATCGACCTGCCGCTCCTTCGCACCGATTTTCGTGACCGCTCGGCGCTCGTGGTCGTACGCGGCGTCGATCACCAGCGCGACCTGAAGGCGCTCAGGTCGTTCATCAGGGACACCAAGCCAGTTCTGGTGGCCGTCGACGGCGGCGCCGACGCGCTCCTGGAGGCGGGTTTGACGCCCCACATGATCGTCGGCGATATGGACTCCGCCGGCGAGACGGCTCTACTCGGCGCTCACCAAGGCAAGACCGAGCTGGTCGTCCATTCCTACCCCGACGGTCGCGCCCCCGGACGCAAGCGTTTGGAAGATTTGGGCGTCCCCTTCAAGCTGGTGCCCGCACCCGGCACCAGTCAGGACGTGGCGATGCTGCTCGCTGCCGAGAAGGGGGCACGTTTGATCGTGACTGTCGGCTCCCAGTTCAACCTTGTCGAGTTCCTGGACCGCAACCGCGAGGGGATGTCCTCGACTTTCCTCACGCGCTTGCGCATTGGGGAGATCCTGATCGACGCCAAGGGTGTGAGCCGCCTGTACCGGCCCATGCCCGGACTGGCGCCCCTGATCGTGGTGATCGTGGCGGGGCTGATCGCCCTGATCGCGGTCGTCTCGCTCACCCCCGCCTTGCGCGACGTGGTCGATCTACTATGGCTCAAGCTTCAACTGCTGTTCGGCTCCGGCGGCAGTTGACTTCAACCCCCGATGTTCGATTATCGCTACCACGCGCTCTCGCTTGCCGCCGTCCTGTTCGCACTCGCCGTGGGGGTCCTGATCGGAGTGGCGATCGGCGACTCCAACCTCGTGTCCTCAGCTCAGAACGGGATCGTGCACAACCTGCGCTCGGAAGTTAGCTCCTCCCAGCACAGCCTCGAACAGGTGGGCGGCAAGCTCTCCGAAGCCGAACAGCTCGGCACCGATCTGTGGCCGTTTGCCGTACACGACATTCTCAGCGAAAAGCGCATAGGCCTCGTCTTCTTGGGTGGCTCCTCAGACACGATCGACACCTATGTCCGCGATGGGGTGGCGGAGGCTGGCGGCAGCGTCAAGGGAGTCGTGGCGATCGGCGAGCCGCTCGACTTGAACGGACTGGCCACCCAGGCAAGCGGCTACCGCTACAGCGCCTTGGCGTCGGACCCGACACTCGTGAGACAGTTCGGGGTGCGCATCGGCAAGCAACTCGTCGAGGGCGGCCAGTTGCTCGAACGTGTCCAAGGTCGCTTGCTCAGCTCCAACGATGGTGAACTGGGCAAGCTCGAAGGACTCGTGGTGGTCCGCTCCGATCCGACCGGCATGAACCCTGAAGCGGCCAAGAGCGCCGCCGAATTCGAGTCGGGCTTGATTGCCGGAGCGCTCTCCACCGGGATACCGGTCGTGGGCGTTGAGCTGAGCGGCACCGAACCGTCACAGGTGCCTTGGTACAAGGCCGAACAGCTGGCCAGCGTCGACGATCTCGAGACGGTCGCCGGGCGCACCGCCTTGGCTTTCGCCCTCGCCGGCGACCGGGGTGCATATGGAGCAAAGCCGACCGCCGAAGCGCTCCTGCCGTCGGCCAACACGGTCTTCGCCCAACACTGATTTCGCCCGGTCCCAATAGTCCACGCGCCCGCATTTTGGCTCTGTGCATCCGCCCATGCTGCTCAGGTTCGGCCTCGCGCTTGTCCGCTCAGGCCGCTAACTTCCGGGCGTGCATGCCCTCCCTTTCGTGCTCGCCTCGCTGGCGGCGGTCCTGCTGGCTCCCGCGTTGCTGCGCGCGCTAAGCGAAGCGGGGCATGTGAGGTCCAACTTCCGCGAACGAAGCGTCGTCTTTCCCTTCGGCGTGCTCAGTGTGGCGGGCGCCTTGGTTGCCTTGATCCCGTTGACACTTCTGCAGCGACTCCAAGGTGCGGCAGTCTTCCACCCGGAGACGCTCATGGTCTCCGTCTATGTGCTTGGTGTGGCCTTCCTCGGGCTCATCGACGACACGCTTGGGGGAGAGCCCCGCGGCTGGCGCGGACACGGGCGAGCTGTGCTTCGCCTGCAGCTCTCGACAGGCGCCCTCAAGGCGGTCGGTTCGCTGGGGCTGGCCATGTACGCGACAAGCTATGCAGAGCCTTCCACCGGTCGCTGGTTGTTGGCGAGCGCTGTCTTGGTCTTGGCCACGAATGCCTTCAACCTGCTGGACCTGCGCCCGGGACGCGCAACCAAGGTGTTCGTGTTGCTGGGCGCCGGTCTGACGATCGGCGCGGCCAGCGTACGGCCGCTGTGGGCGCTCGGCCTGTTCGTCGGTCCGGCCCTGGTCGCCGGCCTGTACGACCTGCGTGAGCGAGCCATGCTCGGCGACACCGGGGCCAACCTGTTGGGCGCGCTCGCGGGCCTGTGGCTGGTGCTTGCGCTATCCGCGTTGGGGCAGGCGATCGCCCTTGCTGTGCTCGTCGCGATCACGGTTTATGGGGAGCTACGCTCGATCACAAAGCTCGTCGAGCGACTGCCGCTGCTGCGGGGTCTAGACTCCTGGGGCGTACCTCGATGAACTCGCCTCACTCTGACCGCCACGCACAGGCTCCGGCCAAGACTCGGTTCATATTTGTAACCGGCGGCGTCGTGTCCTCCTTGGGCAAGGGGATTGCGGCAGCCTCGATCGGGCGACTCCTGGTCTCGCGCGGTTTGACCGTGGGCCTGCAGAAGTTCGACCCCTACATCAACGTCGACCCGGGCACGATGTCTCCCTACCAGCACGGGGAGGTGTTCGTTACCGAGGACGGGGCCGAGACCGATCTTGACCTGGGTCACTACGAGCGCTTCACCGACGCCAACACGTCCCGTGCCTCCAACGTGACCGCCGGCGGCATCTATGACACGGTGATCCGCCGTGAGCGCCGCGGGGACTACCTCGGCGGCACGGTCCAGGTCGTGCCCCACATCACCGATGAGATCAAGCAGCGCATCTCCTTGATCGCCGAGTCCGCGGACGTGGACTTCGTGATCACCGAGATCGGTGGCACCGTCGGCGACATCGAGTCCTTGCCTTTCCTTGAGGCGATCCGCCAGTTCCCGGTCGATGTGGGCAGACGACGCTGCATGTTTATCCACCTCACGCTCGTCCCCTATATCGGCCACGCGGGCGAGCTGAAGACCAAGCCCACTCAGCATTCAGTCAACGAGCTACGTCGGATCGGTATCGCTCCAGACATGCTGATGTGCCGCTCGGAGGGCCCTCTCTCACAGGAGATCCGCAAGAAGATCGCTCTGTTCGCGAGCCTGCCGGTCGACGCGATCGTCTCTGCCCGCGACGTGGACAACATCTACAAGGTGCCGCTCGTGTTTCGCGACCAGGGTGTGGACGACTGCATTCTCGAGCACTTCGCCATGGAGGCGCCCGCCCCCGAGCTGTCCAAGTGGCAGGAGCCGATCGAACTGGCCGAGGAGGCAAATCGCACTGTGCGGATCGCCTTGGTCGGCAAGTACATCCAACTGGAGGATGCCTACCTGTCGGTCTCCGAAGCCCTGCGCCACGCCGGGGCGTTGCAGGGCGCCACGATTCAGATCGACTGGGTCGACTCCGAGCACTTGGAGGGGGGCGATCGCGAGGGGCGGGGGGACCCTTCCCACTCTCCGGCCGAGGCGACCGATGCCGACCCCGGGCAGGAGAGGCGCCCGGCGCGCGAGGTGCTCGAAGAGGCAGACGGGATCCTGATCCCAGGAGGCTTTGGCGGACGTGGCATCGAGGGCAAGATCGAGGCCGCTCGGATCGCGCGCGAGAACGGCATTCCATACTTGGGCATCTGCCTGGGGATGCAGATAGCCGTCGCCGAGTTCGCACGGCACGTGGCGGGCATGGAGGGCGCCAACTCGACCGAGTTCGATATCGAGACGCCCTATCCGGTGATCGATCTTCTACCTGAGCAGAAGGAGGTCGCGGACCTTGGCGGCACGATGCGCCTCGGAGCCGACCCGATCAAGTTGCACGAAGACACCCGTGTTCGCGAGGCATATGGCGAAGCGGTCGTCTACGAGCGCCACCGTCACCGTTACGAGGTCAACAATCTGTTGCGCAAGCGCTTGCAGAGCGCGGGACTGTCCATTTCCGGGACCTCCCCGGACGAGCGTTTGGTGGAGGTCGTAGAGCTCGAGGATCACCCGTTCTTCGTCGCCTCACAGTTTCATCCCGAGTTCAAGTCTCGCCCCGAGCGTCCGGCGCCGCTGTTCAGCGATTTCGTGGCGGCAGCGCTGCGCAAGCTGGACGCGCGGCCCGACGGCGAGCGCCAGCTCGCCGGCCGCTCGTGAGCGACCAGCTCGGCTCAAGCGGTGAAGGGGCGCACCCCGCGGTGCGTGTGCAGGCTGTCTTCCATGTCTCAAGCGAGGCGCAAGCCCGGATCGTGGCGGCCAGGATGGTGGACCGAGCGCACGAGATCGCCAATTTGCCGGAGTGCGAATGCGACGTGGATGTCTCCATCGAGCATGAATCGCTGCGGTCCTCTCCTCCCGTCGGCCTTTAGCGCTTCGTGCTGAAGCTTCGCCAAGCCACCGTCATTCAGGCGGGAGCCGCCGACGGCCCCGAGCAGGAGCTTTCGGTCTCCCTCGACGGCGAGCAGCGAGCAGCGATCGCCGAGGTGGGCTTGGTTGGAGCAAGCCGGGTGGGTGACGAGCTGATCGTGAACACCCAGGCGCGCGACTTGGGTCTGGGCTCTGGCGGCTTTGACATCGTCCACGCCAACCTCACGCGGGGTCTGTCAGGCGAAGGTCAGGCGGGAGCCCATGTGATGAAGCTCAACTACACGAGCTTGCAGCACGCGGTGGAGCCGATCGAGGATCCTCAGTTGGAGTTGCCCCTGGGCCGTGGCGTGGCGGTGCTTGCTTTGCACGGCCAACTTGCACCCGTTGCTTGGGCCTTCGCGCAGGCGCGACCCGAGGCGCGGTTGGGATATGTGCAGACCGCGGGCGGGGCTTTGCCGGGCGGGCATTCCAAGGTCGTGCGCGCGCTGCGCGAGCGTGGCTTGCTCGCCGGGCACATAACCGCCGCAGCGGCTTACGGCGGCGAGCTGGAGGCGATCACCACCGCCGGTGCGCTTCACCACGGGTTTCACTCGCTCGGCTGGGACGCGGCGGTGTGCGGACCGGGGCCTGGGATCGTGGGGTCCAGCTCGCCGCTGGGCCACGGCGGCATGAACGCGCTGGACTCGGCCCATACGGCACTTGCCTTGGGGGCCAGCACTCTGCTGGTTGCACGCATGTCCTCGACGGATCGGCGTCCCCGTCATCGAGGTCTCTCACATCACACGCTGACCGTGCTCGACATGCTGCTCGAGCCAGTCACGGTGGCGCTTCCGGCTGGGATACGCTCGCCTGCGGGCGCCGATCTGCGTGCCAGCTTGGGGTCGGTGTTCGGCTCGGCGCGAGCGCCTTCAAAGCTGCAGCTCGAGCTGGACGTGGATCGTCCTGCTCGGATGGCTCGTCACGACTGGCGGCAGGCTCACGTCGACCTACCCGGATACCTCGCCGGCGGTTTGCCGTCGCGGACTATGGGCCGCACCCTCGTCGAGGACCCTCTGTTCTTTGGTGCCGCGCTCGCCGGCGGGACCGTGCTGGCCGGCTTGTACGAGAGCGGCGAAGGCGACAGGGCCAGTCACTGAGAGTCGGCTTGCACCGCCAGGAGCCCGGAGCTCGGAGGCGAATCTTCAAGCGTGGGCGACACCGAGCCAGGGCGAAATACGGATAGCGAGCGCCTTGAGCAGCTGACGCTCGACTTCCTTGCCCATCTGGAGCTGGAGCGTGGTCTGTCGCGCAACACTTTGCACGCCTACCAGTCCGATCTGGCCCAGTTCGGGCGCTATCTGGATGCTCGTGGCGTCTCGCCGCTGCAGGCCAACCACAGCGATCTCGCCGGTTTTCTCGCGGAACTCGCCGAAGGAGGTGAGAAACGAGCGCCCGTATCGCCCGCGACTTTGCAGCGCAAGGCAGCTTGTCTGCGCTCGTTCTATCGGCACCTGCGCCGCGAAGAGTTGATCGTCCACGATCCTACGACCGATCTGCGGAGTCCTCCGAAGCTGATGCGCCTGCCAAAGGTGCTCTCGCGCGAGCAGGTCACCGAGTTGCTGGAGCAGCCCAAGGGGACCGAGCCGCTCGCTTTGCGCGACAGGGCTTTGCTGGAGCTGATGTACGCGTGCGGGTTGCGCGTCTCAGAGGCGATTGCCTTGGAGGTCGGCGACGTGGACGCGGACGAGGGGATGCTGCGCGCGCGGGGGAAGGGCTCAAAGGAGCGGATCGTGCCGGTGGGTAGCAGCGCCGTAGGCGCCTTGGAGCGCTATCTGACGCGAGGACGCCCGGTCCTTGTGAAGGCACGCCCGGAGAGCAGCCTGTTCGTCAACCATCGCGGCGCACGCCTGACCAGACAGGGTGTTTACAAGATCATCCAGAGCTATGCCCACAGCGCGGGCTTGGCTGAACGGATGACGCCGCACACGTTGCGCCACACCTTTGCCACACATCTGCTCGCAGGGGGTTGCGATCTGCGCTCGCTACAGGAGATGCTAGGACACGCCGACCTGGCCACGACTCAGATTTACACCCATCTGTCGGCGGATCGTCTCAAGGACGCCTATTTCGGGGCGCATCCACGAGCCCAGGCGCGCACGATGCGCAGACTCGTCTGAGGCTGGCTGCCTGGCGCGCAGCCGTTTGAACCGCGGTTCTTCTCAGCGCGACTCGCTCGCCGGCGGCGTGAGCTGTGCCGGCGTCCCTATGCTGGGCGCTGCATGCCCGAGCTCCCGGAGGTAGAGACGATCAGGCGCCAGTTGGCGCCCCTGGTGGAGGGACGTACATTGGAGCGCGTCGAGATCCTCGACTGGCGTTGGTGCAGACCGCTCGCACCCGCCGAAATGGAGGACGCCCTGACAGGGCGAGTGGTGGAGAGCCTGGGGCGGCGTGGCAAGTACCTTGTGTGGAGTTTGAGTGAGGAGGTCTACCTGGCTCAGCATCTGCGCATGACCGGCACGGTTCTGTGCGATCCGAGCCCTGAGCAGACCCACGTGCGGGTGCGGATCGATCTTGGCTCGAGCCGGCTTGCGATCGTGGACCCGCGTCGCTTTGGCACTGGCGAGTTGTTGTTGGGCGAAGAGCAGCTCAACGCGTTCTTCGAGGCACGGTTGGGTTTGGAGCCCTTGGACGCAGACTTCACGGCCGAGCATCTGCGTCGGCTGGCACGGGGAC
The DNA here is from genome assembly GCA_049588415.1 of Solirubrobacteraceae bacterium. Classification (GTDB taxonomy): domain Bacteria; phylum Actinomycetota; class Thermoleophilia; order Solirubrobacterales; family Solirubrobacteraceae; genus Palsa-744. The sequence continues at coordinate 27,866 of JBAVYU010000051.1, read as the reverse complement.
GTACTGCCCCAGTTAAGGCGTTCCTGCTTGACCAGAGAAGGATGGCGGGGGTGGGCAACATCTATGCCGATGAGGCTTTGCATCGGGCCCACATTCATCCGCTGCGCCCCGCCGGACGATTGACGGTCGAGCAGTATGCGCGCCTGCGGGACGCATTGGTGTGGGCGCTACGAGCCGGCATCGAGGCGCGCGGGGCGACGATCGACGACTTCCGTCACGTGGATGGGGTTTGGGGCTCGTTTCAGGACCGTTTTCAGGTTCACCGTCGGGAGGGCGAGCCGTGCGCGACCTGCGGGCGGACGATCGTGAAGATGGTCGTGGGAGGGCGTGGGACCTATGTGTGCGAGCGTTGCCAACCGCGCCCGCGTACACGCGCGCAGGGCACCCCGAATCGTTAGACCTGTACCCGCCGGTCCTAGGCGGCCAGCAGCTCGTCCAGGCGACCGCTCTCCACGGCGCTGAGCGTCTCGTCGAAGCCACCCAACAGCTCGTCGCCGACAAGCACCTGGGGGAAGGTCATCATGCCGGTGCGCCCGGCCAGCTCGACGCGACCGGGAAGATCCTTGGAGAGGTTGACCTCGGAGAATTCCAGGCCGCGCGCCTTCAGGAGCCCCTTGACGCGGGCGCAGAAAGAGCAAGGCTCGGTGGTGTAGACAGTTATTTGCCTGGTACTGTTCATTACTTCATAAAGTATAGCTTGCGTTTCAAGTCCTCGGCGACCGTGAGGAGCTCCAGTGGGGTGTCCTTGAAGGCAAACTCCGCCGCACCCGATCTTAGACTCGGCGGAGCGATGGCGGGACTCCTCAAGACCGAAGCTGTGGTGCTGCGTTCGATGAGGTATGGCGAGGCCGATCGCATCCTGCACGTGTACACGCCCCAAAGGGGACGGGTGAGCGCTATCGCCAAGGGGGTGCGCAGAGCTCGCAGCCGCTTCGGGGGACGCTTGGAGCCGTTCTTTCGCTTGCACATCGAGCTGCACGAAGGCCGGGGCGAGCTGCTGACGGTGACAGGAGCGCAGACTCTCGACGGTCACGCGCGGCTGCGCGGGGACGCGCACGCGCTGGACGCCGCGGCGAGGGCGTGCGACGCGGTGGGACGCCTGTTCGAGACATCCGAGCCCCATCCGGGCGTGTTCAATCTGCTTTGCCGCAAGCTGGCCTTGCTCGATGAAGCTCCGGCACAGGCCACGAGGGCAAGCGCCTTGGCCTTCCGCCTGAAGCTGCTGGTCGCGGCGGGACTGGCGCCCCAGCTGGGAGCTTGTGCGGGTTGCGGGGAGAAGGAGCACCTGGTCGGCTTCTCAGGCGCTGCGGGAGGCGTGGTGTGCAGTGCTTGTGAGGCGGGGGCCTTCCCGTTGGGCGAGCCGGCACACGAGTTCATGGCCCAAGCGTTGGCAAAGCCTTTGAGCGAGGCGCCCGAAGCTGAGGAGCGCGTGCTGGGCCAGGTGGAGCGCGCTGTCAGCGAGACACTTGAGCACCATGCGCACGTGCGACTGATGCCCGCCACCAATCGCAGGCCGCCGCGACCGACGTTCGCGGAGAGCCAACCGCAAGCGCTGCCACAATCGGCTGTGTGAGCATCGCAAACGACACGGAGCCCCTCGCGGCGGCCTTCGCCGAGGCTCGGCGCGAGATGGAGGAGCGCGAGCTCTCGCCTTTGGCGGCACGTTCCTATCCGGCGCGCAGGGCGTACCCTGAGGAGGACTGCGGACTGCGCACCCCGTTTCAGCGAGATCGCGACAGGATCGTTCACTGCAAGGCGTTTCGGCGCCTCACACACAAGACCCAGGTGTTCGTGGCGCCGCTTGGCGATCACTACCGCACGCGCTTGACCCACACCCTGGAGGTGACCACGATCTCGCGCACGGTGGCCCGAGCCTTGGCGCTTAACGAGGACCTGGTTGAGGCGATCGGGCTCGGCCACGACCTGGGGCATCCGCCCTTCGGGCACATCGGCGAGGAAGCGCTCGACGCTTGTTTGAAAGAGCGCTTTGGCAGGGAGTTTCGCCACTATGAGCACTCGCTGAGAGTCGTGGACCGGCTCGAGCGCGACGGCGCCGGGCTTAACTTGTGCGAGCAGGTGCGCGAAGGCATCGCCAGGCACTCCGGTCGCGCGCCGTTGCCGGACACTTTGGAGGGACGCATCGTGAGGACGATCGACAGGGTCGCCTATATCAACCACGACATCGACGACGCGATCAGGGCGGGGCTGCTCGACGAGCAAGATCTGCCCGAGGGACCGATCGCAGTGCTCGGGGAGACCGGTTCGAAGCGGATCGACGCGTTGGTGCACGACATGGTGGAGCACTCGTCGCGCGCCGAGGACATCGTGCAGGGACCGCGGGCGGGACCGGCGATGGACGAGCTGCGCAAGTTCATGTTCGCGCATGTCTACCTGGGTCCCGCGGTGCGCGCCGAGCGCGCGCGTATCGCCAATGTGGTGAGCAAGCTGTTTGAACACTACGTCGAGCACCCGGATCTGCTGCCGAGCGGCGGCGATCGGGAAGATGCGGCCGCGTCCGAGGACTCCGCTCAGCCCGAGGATCTGGCCGACCGCGGGGATCTGGCTGAGCGGGTCACCGACTACGTAGCGGGCATGACCGATCGCTACTGCATCAGGGAGTACACGGACCTGGTGGTGCCGCGCGACCGATTGACGGTCGACGTGACCGCCAATCGGCCGGCGCGCTAGCGTCCTTGAGAGGATGGCCAGGTATACCCCCGACTCGCGCGACAGGGTGCGCGACGCGATCGACTTCGTGGAGCTCGTGGGCACACGCACCGAGCTGCGCCGCGCGGGGGCGCGCAGCTATGAGGGGTTGTGCCCGTTCCACGACGAGCGCAGCCCGTCCTTCAGTGTGGAGCCGATGGAGAAGGTCTATTACTGCTTCGGCTGTCAGGCCTCCGGCGACGTGTTCACATTCGTGCAGGAGACCGAAGGCGTCGATTTCAAGGGCGCCTTGGAGTTGCTTGCCGACAGGGCCGGGATCCAGCTCGAGGTTGAGGAGGAGGACTCTCGCGAAGCCGAGCGGAGGATGCGCCGCGAGCGACTGTGGGAGCTCTTGGCGCGCACAAGCGGCTATTACGAGCGCTACCTGTGGGAGTCGGGGGAGGCCGCACAGGCTCGTGCTTATCTGGAGGGACGCGGGCTGGGCGAGGAGATCCTGAAGGCGTTTCGCGTGGGCTATGCGCCAAGCGCCTGGGATCGCGTGCTGCTTGCTTCGCGGCGGGGCGGCTTCTCGGAGAAGGAGCTGTATGAGACGGGCTTGGGGCAGCGCTCGCAAGAGCGGGGCGGGTTGTATGACCGCTTCAGGGCTCGCATCATGTTCCCGCTGGCAGACCAGCGCGGACGCGTGTTGGGCTTCGGCGCACGAGCGATGAGGGACTCCCAGAAGCCGAAGTACCTGAACACCTCCGACAACGACATCTACCACAAGGGCCGACACCTGTATGGGACCGATCTGGCCAGGTCCGCGGCTGCGAAGGCGGGAGAGGTGATCCTGTGTGAGGGCTATACCGACGTGATCGCTTTGCATCAGGCCGGCTTCCAAAACGCGGTCGGCCTGATGGGAACCGCGCTGACAGACGAGCAGGTCGGCGAGCTGGGGCGCATGGCGCAAACGGTGTTGCTCGCTCTTGACGCCGACAAGGCGGGACAGGAGGCGATGCTGAAGGCTTCGCGCCTGGCCGCTCGTCGCAACCTGGAGCTGAAGGTGGTGGAGCTGCCGGCCGGCGCTGATCCGGCCGACCTCATTCAGCGCGAGGGAGCCAAGGCGATCGAGACTGCGATCGCAGGGGCGGCGCCGTTCGTGCGCTTCAGAGTCGAGCGGGTTTTGGCGGCGGGTGACGACACCAGTCCTGAGGGGCGGGATCGCATGATCGGGGAGTTGCGACCGGTGTTCGAAGGCTTGCCGCCAAGCGCGATGCGGATGGACTTGACGCGGCTGGTGTCGGGCAGGCTCGGGTTGAGCGAGGGCTTGGCCGAGACGCTCCTGGCCGCTCGAGTGGGACAGGGTGGAGTAGGAGGAGGATTGGAGGGTCGTGCCCGTGGTGGGGCGCCGGCCGGACAGCCCGTGGGCGCCGATATGAGAAACGGCGCCTCACGCGGTGGGGGTGGAGGCGGTCGGATGGGCGAGCGCGGGTCGGGGGCAAGCAAGGTGCTCTCAGCGCGTGAGGACACCGAGCGCGCCTTCCTGGCCCTCTGCATTGCCACGCCGATCCATGGACAGGCGGCGTTGGGGGAGGTGGAGATCGGGGAGGTGTTCACAAGCGAGCTGTTGCGCCGTACCGCTGGACACCTGAAGGAAGACGGGTTGGCCGAGCCGCTGAAGGGCGTGGACGCCGAGGACCGTGAGCTTGTCGGCTTGCTTGCCGAGCTGACTGTCGAAGCGGGGCGCTGGCCCGCGCACGAAGGCTCAAGCAAGCCGGCCATGTTGGAGGTCCAGCAGCTGCAGCTGCGGCTTGCCGCGATCGACCGCCAGATCCACACGGCACGAGCGCAGGGGGCCGGCGAGGTGAGCGACTTGGCGCGCGCGAGGGGAGACGTTAAGCGTGACTTCGACCGAGCGCAGGAGCGGGCTTTGGCGGAGAGCGGGGCGGAGGTTTCTTGAGTAGGTGAGGCGCGGGGCCCACGCGTATTGATGTTTTCGCGAACCTGTGTTCGCCTCGTTCCGTCCGGTGCATAGTAGACAATGCAGTGCATGGATCGCGCATCTTTGGAGAACTTCTTGGGGCGAGGTCTCTCGCTCGCCGAGATCGGGCAGCGGGTCGGCAGGCATGAAGCGACGGTCGCGTATTGGGCGAAGAGGTATGGGCTTCAGGCTGTCAACCAACAGAAGCACAGCGCGCGTGGTGGGTTGGATAGAGACGAGCTGGAGAGGCTTATCAATCAAGGTGAGTCAATCGCTCAGATCGCCGACGCCGTTGATCGCAGCAAGGCGACCGTCAGGCATTGGTTGATCAGATACGGCATGAAAACACATGGCACACGAGGAAGGCGAGCCACGGTTGCGACTCAGGACGCCAAGCGCGCAGGCTTGGCGACCATGACGATGCGTTGTCCTCACCACGGCGAGAGCGAGTTCTGGCTCACGAGTCGGGGCAACTATCGCTGCAAGCGCTGCCGATCCGACGCTGTGTCTCGCAGGCGTCGCCGAGTTAAGGAGACGCTGGTCAAGGAGGCAGGAGGGTGCTGCCGCCTCTGCGGGTACGACCGCAACATGCGCGCGCTGCACTTCCATCACGTCGACCCCGCGAGCAAGCGCCACGAGATCAACGCCAAGGGCGTTGCCATTGCGCTCGACAAGCTGCGTGTCGAGGCGCGCAAGTGCGTGCTTCTATGCTCTAATTGTCACGCCGAGGTCGAGGACGGAACGGTGGTCCTTTCGGCCAAAGCACTCACGCCCCCTTCGGGGTAGCTCAATACGGTCTGGGGTAACTCAATTGGCAGAGTGCGGAGCTGTTAACTCCGAAGTTGTGGGTTCGAGTCCCACCCCCAGAGCTTCATGACCCCTCCGCCCCCTGGCGGGGGCTGGATCCCCAGAGGAGAGGGAAAAGGGGTGCGAGCCCCAAGCTCTCTTTATGAGACTGTCTTCGCCCCGACGGAGGCAGAAGGGCTATTGGTGCGTTGCGCAGAACACTCTGCGGCAAGCCGCTCGATGAGCGTCGCGGCGCGGCTCCCGGCGTCGTGGGTCGCAGCCCACGTAGCCAGAGCCTGTGCGTGGGTGCGGATCAAAGGCTCGGAGATCGTCTGTTCGACCGCCTGGCGCAAGGGCCGCGGTGAGATGAAGCGGCGGGGGAGGCGTACCCCAGCGCCGGCCCACGCTAGACGGGCGGCATTCTCATTCATGTCGCCGGCAACGGGGCAGGCAACCACGGGGACACCGCAGGAGAGTGCGCGGACCAAGGTGCCGTGGCCCGCGTGACAGACGATGGCGTCGCAGTGCGGCAGGGTGCGGGTGTAGGAGACCCAGTCGACGACACGAGCGTTGTCGGGAACTGGCAAAGGGCGAGATGGAAGACGCCGGTTGTATGTGGCCAGCACGCGCACGGGAGCATCGGCAAGGCCGCGCAGCGCGGCATGTAGCAGTCGATGGTCAGGATCTTGAGAGGTAGAGGGAGCGATCAGCACGAGGGGATCCTCGCCTGGCGGCGGCACGATCTCCTCGGCCGGCGGCTCCCACATCAATGGGCCGACGACATGAGCATGGGACGGCCAAGAGCGGGGGTACTCGAGTTGCGGGAAGGTCGCGACCAAAGCAAGCTCGCGCGAGGTGCCGCCGTGGACATGGTCGAGCTGCGGCAGGCCGACCTGAGCTCGGGTGCGGTTGAGCGCTAGACGCCCGCTCTGAAGGCCACGCCGCACAGGCAGATGCGCTCGCTCCCAGAAGGCGCGGCCAAGTGCGGTGCGGGGCAGGAGCGCACCGAAAGAGTAGATCGGAAAGCCGGGTCCCGCCTCAGGGAAGACATGAGGGATGAGCGTGGCGCGTGGGACGCCGAGCAGCTCGCCCGCAAGCGAAGGTCCGAGCGTGAGAATGTCGTGCACTACGATGTCCGGCTGCAGCTCGCGTACCAGGGGGAGCGTGTCGCGGGTGGCATAGACGACGGCCTCGTAGAAGTCGAGCGGGTGATCGCCAATGGGGAAAGCGCTGTACTCGGGCGCGGGGGTGAAGGCGATGCCCTCGGCTTCAATCGGCTCTCGCCAGCGCTCCCAGGTCTGGAGAGTGACGTCGTGGCCGCGTCTGAGAAGGGCGCGACCGAGAGCGATCATCGGGAAGGCGTGACCCGGATCGCCAAAGGCTCCAAGCAGGAGCCTCAGGCGAGGCCGGCTTGGCCCCTCGGCCACCTCAGCCGTGACAGCTTGGAGCGCCGGAACAGGCATTTCTCGATTGCTTGCTTGGACTTCACGGCGCGACAAACTGATACGAGTGCGCTAACCGGCCAGCTCGGCCACGAGCCGCAACTGCTCCAGGCGGTCGTCCTTGGTGAACGCGATCGGCGTGATCCCGAGTGTGCCGACGCCCGCGTCACGGTAGATGGACAGACGCTCGCGCACGACGTCCTTGGGTCCGCACAGGGAGACCATGTCGATCAAGGCGTCTGGAATCGCCGCCATTGCCTCCTCGCGCTTACCTTCGAGGTACTGATCTTGGATGATCTTGGCGTCGGACTCGAAGCCGTAGCGACATACGAGGTTGTTGTAGAAGTTCTGCTTGCGCGATCCCATGCCGCCGACATAGAGCGCGATGAAGGGCCGCATCGCGTCGCGCGCGGCCTTTAGATCGTCGGTGACGAACACATTGACCGTGGGAGCAATGTCGAAGCCGTCAAGTGAGCGTCCGACCCGGTCTGCGCCTTCCTGCAGTAGCGGGCGCAACTCGGAGACGTGCTCCGGCGAGAACAGGGTGGGAATCCAGCCGTCCGCGATCTCGCCGGCCAAGGCGGTGTTCTTGGGGCCGATCGCGGCGAGATAGACAGGAATGTGCTCCTGGACAGGCGCGATCGTCAGCTTGAGCGCCTTGCCGGGACCATCGGGCAAAGGCAACTCCAAGGTCTCGCCGTGGAACTCGAGCCGTTCGCGGGCAAGTGCCTTGCGTACGACGGCTACGTACTCGCGTGTGCGCTGCAATTGCTTGCCGAAGCGCTGTCCATGCCACCCCTCGGCCACCTGCGGCCCGGAGGAGCCGATGCCGAGGATCATGCGACCGCCTGAGAGCTGATCGATCGTGGCGGCCGTCATAGCGGTCATGGCAGGTGAGCGGCCCGGCATCTGGAAGATGCCCGAACCGAGCCTGATCTTGGTGGTTTGCCCAGCCAGCCACGCGAGCACCGTGGCGCTGTCGGAACCGTAGGCCTCGGCGGTCCACACCGAGTCGTAGCCGAGCTTCTCGGCTTCCTGGACGATTTCTAGCTGATCTTGGGAGCTGAGGCCGAGACCCCAGTAGCCGATGTGCACGCCTAGCTTCATTTGCGTCCTTTCTGTGATCAGAGGGCGTCGCCGGGACGCACGAACATCATCTCAGGAACTACACAGGCAGGAGAGACGCGCAACAGGAAGCGCACTGACTCGGCGATGTCCTCGGGACGAATCATCTCCTCCGCCTTGACCTGACCCTTGACGAAGTCTGTCATGGGGGTATCGACGAACGCAGGGCAGAGCGCAGTTGACTTGATGCCGGAGGAGCCGAGCTCCTTGTTCATCGCTTCGGTCCAGCCGACGACGCCGTGCTTGGTGGCCGAGTAGACCGAAAGCCAAGCCTCGGCACGCTTGCCGGAGATCGAAGCAGTGTTGACGACTAGCGCGTTGGAGTGCTCGGCGGCAGCCTGTTTGAGCATCTCCAGGCACTCGCGATAGAAGAGCACGATCGATCGCAGGTTGACCGAGAGCTGCATGTCCAGGTGCTTGGTCTGGATGTCTCCCACAGGAGCACCGACGCCGACACCGGCATTGTTGACGAGCACGTCCAAGCGCTCGTAGCGCTCGCGGTGGGCGGCGACGACCTTCTGGATCTCGCTCTCCTCGGAGAGGGACGCGGCAATGCCGTGCACCTCGAAGCCCTCGCCGGCAAGACCATCTACGGCAGCCTGCAGCTTCTCGGGTCGCCGTGCGGCCATCGTGACCCCATAGCCTTCTTCGCCGAGCATCCGCGCGATAGCCAAGCCGATACCACTCGATGCCCCCGTGACGATCGCTGCACGCTGCGCCATTGCCGCTCCTCTCGTTGGTTGAACGCTGAATCAAACCATCCCTCACCTTGCGGACGCTTGTGGGCACTCCGCTGGTAGCTTCTGAGAGGTCGCGTTCCGTGCGACACGGGCCCGTAGCTCAGTTGGTTAGAGCCGCCGACTCATAATCGGTTGGTCCCTGGTTCGAGTCCAGGCGGGCCCATCATAGAATTCCTTGCAACCGTGCGGGGTTTTTGCGTTAGGTGTCCGCGCGATCCGTCCTAAAGTGTGGTTGGGGCCACCCTTGGGGCCACCTGACCCGGAAAGATGTCCCAGTCGCGTTGGGCCACATCGAGGCTGATCGGGTCTGTCCGGTCGCGAGCCGTAAGAAACAAAAGGCGCCATCTCAGCAGCGACAACTTGACGCAGAGCACTGGCCGGTGAAAGCTAAAATAAGCGAAAGAATCGGATATGCAGTCATGCGCATGTAAAGGTATGAAACGGAGGTTGACCGATGCATCAAGACGGATCGCTACCACGAGCACGTCGCGACGGTCTCCTTGAGGAGACAGTCGGCGAGGAGCTGCTCCTCTACGATCAAGAGAGCCACACTGCTCATTGCCTGAGCCCGACCGCAGCCTGTGTCTGGCGACATTGCGACGGCGAGCGCGACGTGAGTGAACTTGCGGAACTCGCCGGGGCAAGCAAGGACCTGGTCGCCGACGCGCTCTATGAGCTGCGCGAGAAGGATCTGCTCGACGTCGAGCAGGCGCCCATGCAGAGCACTATCCCCGGTGAATCTCGCCGGGAAGTGATCGGTCGGGTCGCGCGTTACGGTGCCGCGGCCGCGGCCGGGTCGCTGATCGTCTCCGCGACTGCCGCCACGCCAGCGATGGCCAGCTCGGGGGAAGTAGTTACTTGTAAAACCGGTTCAACCCAAAATTGTTGTGTATGTGAAAAGGCCGGCGGAGGCGAAGAATGTACCAACAAGACAGAATCCGAATGCACCAAATATTGTACAGAAGGCGGACGCAAATTCAAGGGTTGGACCGAAAAAGCCGAATGTAAATAGAATGTCCATCGGAGACGCGGGACGTTTTGACCGTTATTCCCAACTGGCACGCAACTTTGCGGTTGATGCGCTAACGGCCGAGGTCGCGGGCGTATTTGGTCGTGAGGGTATCGAGACAATTGTGCTCAAGGGGCCGGTGCTCGCCCGGTGGCTCTATCCGGGCGAGGTACGCCCCTACGTTGACTCCGATCTGATGGTGGCGCGTGAGAATCGGGCGCCCGCGGTCGGTGTGCTTGAGCGGCTGGGTTTCGCTGAGCATTTGCCGTGGATGCCAACACCGCTATCTCTCGATCCAGGCGGCACGGCATTCAACCGCCCGGGCGAAGGGATGGTGGACCTTCACTGTCAGCTGCCGGGACTCGACGGCGACCCAGACGCGATCTGGAGTCGGTTTGTCGCAGACGCCGAGCGACAGGTCATCGCTGGGGTTGAGTTGCGTGTGCCCGATCGCGACACGGTGCTGCTGCACGTGGTCCTACACGCTGCGCATCATGCGGACCACGGTGGGGGCAAGCCACTGGAGGATCTGCGGCGGGCACTCGCTCGCGCTGAAGAGTCGGAGTGGTTGCGTGCGCTGGAGCTTGCGCGTGCATATTGCGGCGTCCCGGCCTTCGCCGCCGGCCTGCTGCTACTCCCTGAAGGTGGAGATCTAGCTCGTGGACTCAATCTCGGTGAGGTGCGCTCGCTCCAGCACGAGATCCGGCGCGAGAACAACGTGATCGCTGAGGAGCTCTACATACTGCTCTGTGCCAACGCTGGGGTCGGGCTAAAGCTCGCTACCGCCATAAGCGATCTCTTCCCAAGACCCGACTACATGCGCTGGTGGTCACCGCTGGCCCGCCGCGGAAAGCTCGGGTTGGCTGGCGCCTACGTCTGGCGTGCGATGTGGGTGATCGGCCAAGCGCCCCGCGCGCTCCACACGTTGTGGCGCGTCCGCCAGGCAAAAGGCAAGATGTAGAACGCAAAGTCAGGTAACGGGCTTTATCGGCTTGCCGGCTGTCCTGACAACAACGCCTTGACGGCCTCATCGGCGTCTCCGCGGTCTCCGTCGAGAATCACGGCGTCGGTGGCCGCGCGCCGCACGGCTGCGAGTACCTGTTGCGGACGCGAGCGTGCCGCGATCGAATGTTCCAGCAGTTTGATGGCGCCCTCTCCCGTGGTGCAGGGACGCGGCGCAAAGGCGAACCCGGGACGGTAATTCGTGAACGCGATCAGGGAGACTGGTAGAGGTCGGTCGCCTGCTCGACCACCGAGACTCTCGACCGACCGCTCCTCCGTCGCGCGAGTGTCGTCGATGCGCACCGACAAAGGCTTTGGGTATGGATGAACGAAGCCGTCAGCGTCGAGTACGGCGTACTCGTCAGACCAGTATTCCGCACCGGCCTGCACGAGCGCGGCCACCAGCGTGGTCTTTCCGGCGAAACTTCTCCCCGGAAGCACGATCGCGCGCTCCCCCACTCCGACCACCCCAGCGTGTACGAAGACATAATCGGGCGCATTCAGCGCGATGTACATGCGCAGCTCGGCGTCGAGGATGCCGAGCGCGAGCCGCAAGTCAAACGGGCCCGCGATTGGTTTCTCGTCGCACACGACGTTCAAAAGCCCATCATCTTTGGTGTCCTTGACAAGTCCGAAGCGGCCACGCTCGGGGGGATGGCTCACTGTACGAGCGCGCGGCGGCAGGAAATCGGAAACAGCCGCAAAGTGCTGAGGTTCGGCGCTGACCGCCACGGTCAGGCCAAACGCCTCGACTGCCACAGACTCTGCCGTGCTTTCACCTACCACAAGTCGGACAGTAGCACTTGTTTCCATTAATTGGTGGTATACATTTATCTGGACGATGAACGATGCGCTGATAGTTGCTCGGCTGTGTCTCGCTGCGGTGTTCTTCATTGCTGGGGTTGGAAAGCTCGCCGACCGCTCGGGCACGCGGCAGGCACTCGTCGATTTCGACGTACCGCGCCGCCTTGTCGATCCGCTGCTGTTCCTCCTGCCTGCCGCCGAGCTCACGGTGGCAACGGCGCTTTTGTTTCCGACTACGGCGCGCTGGGGGGCAGTAGGCAGCCTGGTGCTACTCGCGCTGTTCGTCGTAGGGCTCACACGAGTGCTGCGGCGCGGCGAGGCCCCGGACTGTCATTGCTTCGGCCAAGTGCATTCCAAACCTGCGAGCTGGGTGACGGTAGCCCGCAATTTCGTGCTGGCGCTACCGGCCGCATACGTGGCGCTCGCAGGCCCAGGCCCTTCGCTTACCTCATGGGTGGCCGACACCGACACGCGCGACCTCGGGCTGATCGCGACCGGTGCGCTTGCAGCCCTTGCGACAATGACAGCAGTTGTTCTATGGCGTGAGAATCGCCGGCTGCGCTCGACCGACGGTAGAGCGGCCGCTGTTCCCCGGCAGATCGGAGCGCTGGCGCCACAGTTCTCTTTGCCCTCCGCGGCGGGACGGGTGGTGAGTCTTCAGGGTCTCTTGGCCGATGAGCGGGCCTGTGTACTGACGTTCGTAAGTCCCGGGTGCGGACCCTGCGCTGCGCTTTTGCCCGAACTCGCACGTTGGCATGACTCGATCACCGAACGCTTGGCCCTCACCGTGGTTGCCCCGGTGGAGGCCATGCAAGCCGAGGCGCTCGCGCGTGAGCACGCCCTGGCTGACGTGCTCATTGACGAGCAAGCAACCGTCATGCACGAATACGGCGTTTGGGGAACTCCCTCCGCTGTCCTGGTCGCAGCCGATGGCACGGTGCGTAGCGCGCCCGTCGCCGGCCGCGTCGCGATCGAGTCGCTCATACGTCTCGCACTTCAGGACGAGACGCATCGACCTTCACCCAGAATTGCCGACAACAGGCCCATCCGGGCGGCCAGAGTCGTCACCGCCTGAGCGACAAGAGGCGGTTGCGAACCTGAGACAGTCGGTTAGCGTCCGCGTTCGAGGTCGCGATCGGGCTCGTCACGTGCTGGTGTTCGCATGAGCTCGCCCACATGAGTAATCAGGCGGCTGAGGCGCAGCGGGTCGCGGGTTGGGTCCCACGCTCGGTCGGTGATCTCGCGGTGGACCGTGGATGGCGGGCGTATACGGCTTCGGGTCATCCGTGCGGCAAGGCGTGTGATTCGGTCGGAGTCTTGGCCTTCTTCGCCGAGCTGGTCGCGGGCGAGGTACCAGTCGGTGCCGTGGCGGGCTCGGGTGGCTTGTACGTAGGCGGTTTCCTTGCTTGTTTGACAGCCGCCGGTGAGCACGACGGAGCGGTCTACAGTCGCGCCTTGTTGGCGGTAGACGTGTTGGGCGTAGGCGAGCCGCAGTGACTCGGCCTCTTGGCGTGCGAGCTGTAGCCGGCGGTCTGATCCGTCGAGCGTGAGCGTGAGCGTCCCGTCGTGGTCGATGTTCGTGACCTGGCCGCGAGCGCCGTTCTCGACGCGCGGCTGCCCGCGTGGGCGGTGTTGGGCGATGAACGCGACCCGGTCGCCTTGCCGTAGCCCGTAATGGACGCTGGCAAGTGGAAGTTCGTCGGGGCCGAGTTCGCCATGTTGCACGCGGAGGTGTTGCGCGCGGGCGTTGAGCCTGTCGATCTCCTTGTTCGAGGTGTCCGCGATCAGCGCGACTTTGTCGATCCCGACTTCCTTGGTGAGTTGTGCCCAGGCTTGGACGGCGCTCTCGGCGGCCTGGTCGCAGGTGTCTGTGAGGTGGAGTCGTCCTTGGGCCTTGTAGTGGGCCATCGCGCGCTCCGGTTCACCCGCTCGTAGTGCTTGCCACGCACCCTGTTCCTGCGGGTCGGTTGTGCGGTGGATCGTCTCCAGTTCCACGGTCGGCGCACGGCCCGTGAGCCGGTCGAACATGCCGCCGGGACCTATCGAGGGGAGTTGCTTGCCGTCGCCAACCGCGATCAGCTTCGCTCCAGAGCGCTCGACCAGGTACATGAGGGCGTCAAGGCGCTTATGATCGACCATCCCGGCCTCGTCGAGAATGATGGTCGTATCGGGATCAACATGGACGCTCCCGGTATTTGCTCGGGCGGTAAGCGAGTCGAGCGTCATCGTATTTCCTTGGAGCGCTGGACTGTCGCTTCCGAGTCGCTCTGCCGTTGAGCCTGAGACGGCGATCCCGATCGTTTCGCGGCCTGCCAGTTGCTCCGCTCGTACTGCGGCGTCGATGACGACGCCCTTCCCCGTGCCTGCCGGGCCGACAAGCACGGTTGCACGCTCGGGACCAGTCAGGACGAGCAATGCCATGTCTTGCTCGTCGGTGAGGGGTGCGCCGATGCGCTCTGCGACCTCGCGTGCCGCGTTCATCCGTGCGGTGTGACCGACATCGCGTCCGGAGGGTTCGGCGAGTACGGCTGCTCGTCGTTCGATTGCTTGCTCTTGCGCGCGTACCGCGAGCGTCGTCATCCGCCCGCCCTCAAGCGTCAACACGCGCCGATCCCGGTCCACGTACGAAGTGGGCCGCACCATGAGCGCCACGTTCGTCCAGGTCCTGCTCGACGCTCTCGATGACAACGCGCTCGACACGCTTGCCGAACGACTCGCGCCGCGTTTGGCGAAGCCTGCCCAATCCGATGGGTGGCTGACGGTGGGGGAGGCGGCCGAGTATCTGCGTTGCCCGAAGTCGAGGGTCTACAGCCTCGTGTCCGCCCGTCGCATCCCGTTCGTGAAGGACGGGAGCCGCACGCTTTTTAGGCGCAGCGAACTCGACGCGTGGCTGCGTGCGGGAGGTGGCAAGCGGCCATGAAGTGACCTCGCCATCCGGCGTGTCTATCATTCTGTTTGGAGCAAGGCACAGCCACGACGGAAGAAAAGCGATGAAGCGCAGCGAAACCGAAGCCGGTACCCCGATCATCGAGTTCACTCCCGAGGAGTACGACGACTTTCTCGAACGGGAGGTTCGTCGTGGAATCGGGATGAGCCGGGCGGAGTTCGTCCGCGCGTACACTGCGGGCGAGCTTGACGACGCGGACGCTGCCGTTGGGGATCTCGTGGTGTTGCTCCGGATAGGCCAGAACGGGCATCGAGCTGTCGCGTAGAGCAGCACAGCGTTTCGCCGATCATCTCAACGGCGCTCTCAACAGCACAGTCAGCGATTCGCGCTTGTCGCTAATTCCTGTGCCTGCCTATGCTGGTGCCTTCCAGCTGATGAGGATCGTCGATGGGGACAGTGCGCCGCTGGAGCTGCACGGGACCGGGGTGCACCTGTTCGTGCGTCACGTGATCGTCGTCAAGGATGGTGACTACAGCACCGAGTCCTACGCCTATCGCCTACAGGCGGACGAGTCGGCGGATTCGTGGTTGATCCGCTGGGAGTACCAACGCGAGCCCCTTACCTCGGACTACCCATACGTCCGCGCTCATGTGCACGTAAGCGGCGCCTTTCCTGACGGCAAACAGGCCGGCGGGCTGCACATCCCAACCCGCCGGGTGCCGCTTGAGCTGGTTCTGTGGCACCTGATCGCCGACTGGGGCGTCAAGCCGAAGCGCGACGACTGGCAGCAGCAGCTCGAAGCCTCGATCGACGGCTTCGACGGCAGACGGCTCGCGCCGTAAAGCTGCTTCGCCCCTGTCCGGGCGGGGAGCCCGTCGGTCGGTTCAGCGCTCAGTTTCGGACGCGGCAGCCAGCTCCGCTATCGAGACACCAAGCGCCTCAGCGATCTTGCGCACGGTCCACCAAGCCGGTGCGCTCTTTGCCGACTCCACACGGCTGACTGTGCCGAACGTTGTGCCCGCGCGGCTGGCAAGCTCTTCTTGCGTAAGCCCGCGCTCCTCGCGCAGGCGACGGACGGCTCCGCCAAGCTCTCGGTCGCCTGGAAGTCGTGGAGGCATGGCGCGGAGACTTTCACGCACAGGTGCTCAAGTCCATGCGCTTGACCACATGCGTGTAAGCATATAGACTGGTCTTCATTCCATATGCAGATGCGGGGCGCGCCGCCAGTAGCAGCCGCCCCGCGTGGCACCGAGAGCGTCAACTCCCGGCACGCCAGCCAAGCTACCAGTCCGGCAGTGCGGCTTCCTTGCCAGAGCAGTCCTCCGGGGCCTCCAACGACAAAGGAGGAACCATGAGCGCCGATTCCGTCCCGCCCTCCTACGATCAAAGGGAGGTGTGATGACCGACAAGCGCAAGCTAGAGAAGACGAGTGTCCCCGGCATCTATCGCCGGCACGCTGGCGGGTGCAAAGGCAACGGCCGCTGCAAATGCCCATACGTGGTCCGGTGGAAGGAGCGTGGCCAGGAGCACAAGCAGATGTTCGCCACCTTTGAGTTGGCGCGAGAGTTCAAGGCGAACCTCGGGTCGGGCAAGGGCGGTCGTCGGCCGCAATCGTCGTTGACCGTGGCTACCTACTACGAGACGTGGTTTCCCGCCTATCGAGGTCGTACGAGTCGGGGGCTTGAGAAGTCCACGCGGCGGGAGTACGAGATCAGCTTTCGACTGCACATCCTGCCGTTGCCTATCGCTCGGATTCGGATGCGCGAATTGGCGGCGCCCGACGTGCGCGACTGGCTACGCCAGCTTGAGCGTCGAGACGCGACACCGAGCACGATCCGTCGCGCCAAGGCCGCGCTGTCGGTCATGCTTGCGTCGGCCGTCGAAGATGGCGACCTTGGCTCCAATCCGGCGGCTGGCGTCAGGTACGTGCCGTCTGACACTGCGAAGCGGCAGCACCGCAAGCCGCCCCCGCGCGCGCTGACCGCAGAAGACGTTATGGCAATCTTGGCCGCGATGCCGGTGTCTTGGCGCGCGTTCTTCACCTTGCTTGCGCAGACGGGCGTACGGATCGGCGAGCTGCTGGGACTGACCTGGGAGCACGTCCACCTGGGCGACGATCCTCACATCATGGTCGCCGAGCAGGTCTACCGTGGCGAGCGCAAGAAGCTCAAGACCGAGGCGAGCTATGCGCGCGTGCCGCTGTCGGCTTCGATGGCGGCGTGGTTGACCGAGCTGCGGCCCGAGGACGTGGCGACCGACGCTCCGGTGTTCCCGTCCGCCACGGGCACGCCGTTGAGCTACCACAACGTCTACAACCGCGTGCTGCACCCCGCGCTGATCGACGCCGGGATCGCCGTGCAGACGGGAACGGTGACGGTGCGCAGGGGAGGGGAGGACATCGAGGAGCCCGTGTGGGACTACCAGGGGGTCGCGTTCCACGCTTTCCGCAAGGCGTGCGGATCGCTGCTGCTCGCGCACGGCAAGAGCCTCAAGCAGGTGCAGGGCTGGCTACGCCATTCACAGCTCACCACGACGATGAACGTCTACATCCACCAGGTCGATGACGGCCTCGGCAGCGCGGACGCATGGGACGACATCTTGGGGGACGCTCGGGGCCACCTTGGGGCCACCGAAGGTCCGAAGGCAGTGCAAAACACGTCCGGCGCCGCCCCCCTAAAAACCCCACGGTTGAGCCAAATCAGCTAGCAGCCGCAAACAGCCGCAAAGCCCGTAGCGCGCTCATAATCGGTTGGTCCCAGGTTCGAGTCCTGGCGGGCCCACTCTCGAACCGAAGGCCGGCTCAGGTAAGAAGAGGACTGTCTTGCCGGCGACGTCGCTGGATGTCGTCGTCCATCGTGCGCAAATATGGCGCAACAAGCTCGCCGTAATCGGCCTTACGCGTCGCGGGCAGGTCCTTCCAGCCGGTGACCGAGCCACGACATTGCTTGGCCCCGCACAGGCAGGTGCTCGGAAAATGGTCGATCGTGAAGTTGCGCATGGCGTAGTCGAACGTCAGCTCTTGCCCAGAGCCGATCGGGCGGCGCGCGACGAAGTCGAATGCCTGCTCGTCGTTGAGCCTCACACCGCAGTTGGGATCACAAGAGTGGTTGACCTTTGGACCGAGGCCGCCGTGGAGCGCCCAGCGACTGGGACCAACTTGCGTCGCATGCGAGTTGTTGCCGGTCAGCGGACCGATCAAGAAGCCCACCATTACGGTTTCGCCGGTTGCGAATGGGCGGGTGGCGAGAACACCCTCACCCTTGCCATCGGCTGTGAGCAGCAGCTCGACGCCCTCCTCTTCAGGAGTTCGGACAGTGTTGGTCTCGCGCTCTGCGAGGACTGGAGATCTGCTGCCGCATGACACAACGGCGTCGGGCAGTTCGGACGTTGGTGCGTGGGGCAAGGGAAACCCCTTTCAGTGGACGCCCTAGAAAGATGAGCATAGCGCCGGGCTGTGCAAGCTCGACGGGGAGCTCAGCTGCCATGCCTCGCCGCGAGTCCAACTGGCTCGGACGGAGATGGGCCGGCTCCTCGATGCTTTTCACATCACATCGAGATCGTCAAGCCGGGCGCTTGACAACACCACCCGCTCACCACGGAACGGCACGGCCTCCGCTTCCAACAACCTCCGTTGACGAGTCCCCTTCGCCAGCGAGCCGTCGGCCCTCACAACCCGATGCCAAGGCACTTCCTCGGCGCCCGCCTGACTCAAAACACGTCCCGCCAAACGGGGCGCACCGGGAGAAACGTCGCCGTATGTACGCACATAACCCGGCGGGATCGCACGCACACGACGCAAAATCACCGCCGTTCTGTCATCGGCGGGCATACCCATCAGGCCTACGCCCCACCCTCCTCGGCGATCGCTGCCAGCCCCCTCAAAAACACTTCGCACATAGTCGCGTAGAGCGAGTTGTCCAACTCCGGATCGATGATCCTGTTGAGCAGAAACCCGTCGGCCATTGCGAAGGTCATCGCCGCGACATCCTCATGGGGGAGGGCGGACTCGACTCCGAAGGCGGCGGTCCAGCGCGCGAAGATGGCGGCCATGCGCTCGCGCAGGCCGCGCTGACGCTCGGCCAAGACTGTCCTGAACTCCTCGTTGCGGGCGGCGTGTGTCGCGAACTCCTGGTAGAGCCTGGGCCACTCGGGGTCGCGGTCCACATAAGTTAGAAACTCCTCCGCCGCCAGGCGCGCCTCCAAAGCCGGCTCGCCGGCTCCGCTCATGGCAGCCTCCAAGCGCTCCATCTCGGCGGCGAACTTCTCGTCGAGGATCGCCAAAAACATGTCCTCCTTGCTGGCGAAGTTCGCATAGAAAGCGCCCTTGGTGTAGCCGGCCTCGGCGGCGATGCTGTCGATCGAAGCGCCGTCCATGCCGCGCTCGCAGATCGAGTTTGAGGCGGCTTTCAACAACGCCGCGCGGGTTACCGCTTGGCGCTCGAGGCGGGTTGGGCGCTCGCCGCGACGAGCGTCGGCGACGCTCAAACGAGCGCTGCCTCGGCCTCGATGGAGGACACGGGACAACTGGACGCCCGGTCCATCACGACCTCGGCGTCGTGGCGCGGGGTCTCGGTGATCGCGCGCCTGTACACCCGCTCGGAAGCGGCCCGCGCGGGCGCCAAGGTGCGGCGCAGGACCAGCTCGCGCAGGACCGTCTCCATCTCGAACTGGGCGAAGGCCGCGCCCAGGCAGCGGCGTACGCCTCCGCCGAACGGGATCCACGTGTAGGTCCCGGGCGCTTGACCGCCCTCGCTCTCGATGAAGCGCTCGGGCAGGAACTCGTTCGGGCGCTCATAGATGTCAGGGCGACGGTGCACCAAATGGATCGCGGGGACGATCGATACGCCGGCCGGCAGCATCCGCCCGCCGATCTCCATCGGCTCGACCAGTTTGCGCAGCACGATCGAGATCACGGGGCGCAACCGCAATGTCTCCTGCACGACGGCCTTGCAGTAATCGTCTCCGCCTTCGGCGGCCTCGACGCGCAGACGCTCAAGCTTCTCGGGGTGGCGGCACAGGCGCTCCACCGCCCACGAAAGCGCGTTGGCGGTTGTCTCGTGGCCGGCGACGAGCAACGTCATCAACTCGTCGCGCAGCTCCTCGTCGCTCATCGGGCTGCCGTCCTCGTGGGTGGCCTGAAGCAGCAGCGACATGATGTCGTCGCGTTCGGCCAGGTCACCGGCGGAGCGCCGCTCGGCGATCTCCTCGTAGAGAGGAACGTCGAGCGCGCGCATCTCGCGCCGGAACAGCGGAAAGCGCTGGAAGCGGTCGGGGCCGAGCACACCCAACACAGCCATATTGACCGGCCTGGTGGAGAGGTCGAGGAAGTGGCGCAAGCGCTCGCGCAGCACGGCCATACGTGGGCCCTCGCTGACGCCGAAGACCGCGCGAAGAATGATCTCGAGCGTCAACTCCTGCATCTGTGGCCTGAGCGGATAGGGCCGTCCGAGGGGCCACCGCTCGATCTCCCGGCGCGCGACGCCGCTCATCAACTCGCCGTAGCGCTGCATGCGCGTCCCGTGGAACGGCGGCAGCATCAGCTTGCGCTGCGAGAGGTGGCGCTCGTCGTCGAGCAGCAACACCGAGTTGGAGCCAAGCACCGGCAGCAGGATGCGGTTGGCCTCGCCGGCGTGCAAGAGCCGGGGATCGCCGGTGAACACTTGCTTGATCGCCGCCGGGTCGGAGGTGACCACCCAGGTGCCTTCGTTGGCGATCTTCAGTGTGAAGAAGTCGCCGAAGCGGGCCTGGCAGGTCTCGAGCATCCACTGCGCTCGGCGCATCCAGATAGCGGTCTGTAGCGGTCGGGGCATCCGCGGCCCGTCGGGGAGATCGGAGTGCGAAGGAGGGGGAGAGGTTCGTACGTTTCGCATACCACTGGGTATCCTGTCACATACCGCCCAGGATGTCAACTCGAAAGATCCGATCGGGCCACTACGCTTCAGCCATGGCGTCAGAGCCCGAGCAGAGCGTGGCTGTCATCGACCTTGGCTCCAACTCGTTCAGGATGGTCGTGTTCGAGCAGCGCAGCGACTCCTGGGAGCGCACCGACGAGCGCTCGGCGGCCGTGCGGATCGGCGAGGGCCTGGCTGCAAGCGGGCAGCTGAGCGAGGCGGCGATGGGACGCGCCTTGAGCACGCTCGAAGGATTCACGTCGCTCTGTGAGGAGCGCGGGCTCGGCGAGCACTCGATCGAAGCGGTCGCCACGAGCGCGATCCGCGACGCCGAGAACGGTCAGGATTTCCTGGACCGTGTCCGTGTGCGTACGGGGCTTGAGGTTCGGGTGCTCAGTCGCGAGCGGGAGGCCCGCTACGGCTACCTGGCCGCGGTGAATTCCACCACGCTTACCGACGGCTGTGTGCTCGACCTCGGAGGTGGCTCCCTGCAGCTCGTGCGCGTGGCCGGTCGTTTGGCGCGCGAGTCGGGCTCGTGGCGACTCGGCGCGGTGCGCATGACCGAGCGTTTCATGGTCGGCGACGGGCCGGCCAAGCGCAGCGAACGCAAGGCCTTGCAAGCTCACGTGGCACGCAAGTTGGAGCGCGCGCCTTGGCTTGCCGGTACAGGCCCACGCCTGGTCGGTCTGGGAGGAACGGTGCGCAACTTGGCTAGCGCCGCCGAGCGCGCCGCGGGGCTGCCCGCTGAGGAGGTACAGGGCTTCGTGATCGACCGCTCGGCGCTCGAGGAGCTGACCGAGCGCCTTGCCGCGCTCGCGCCGTCGGAGCGAGGCCGCGTGCCCGGGATCAAACCGGCGCGCGCCGACATCGTGCTGGCCGGTGCGCTTGTCATCCAAGGAGTCATGGACGCCGGTGGCTTCGACACGCTCGAGGTGACCGGGGCCGGCCTGCGTGAGGGCATCTTCTTCGAGCGTCAGCTTGCACAGCAGCAGCTCGACGCGGTGCTCGCATCACCTGACGCGCACGCGCTGCGCCCCAACGCTCGCGCCGCCTAAGCCAAGGCGCCGCCTAATGCTACGTCCGAGCGCGATGCCCGCGCGCCGCTTGCCGGACTTCGGGCAAGCCGGCCAGAGCACGCTCGCGCCCGGCGCAGTCGAACAGGACGAGCTCATACGGCGAGGGTTTCGGCCCGTGCCATGCCGCGGCCGGCACCTGAGGACAGGCCCGCAGGACCGCCTTTGTGGCGAGGTTGCCTCCGCGCGACGCATAGGCCCCGCCAAGCGCCACGTAACGGGCCTCTCCGCGCGCCACCAGACGTGCCAGGCCGGCCCCGTCGAGCACCGGGTCGGTGCCGCTGTAGCCTGCGAGCGCGCCCGCCTGTAGCCCGAGCAACATCATCGGCGCCGCGGTCGGCGCTGCGACCGTGAGCACCGCCCAATGAGCGCCGGGACGGTGGGTGCTCACGTAGCGCATCATGTTGCGATAGATCTGCATCGATCTTTCGCTCGATCCGTACTCCCCGCTGCCGGTCGCCTGGTGGGGCCCGGCGGCCGGGAAGGTACCTTGTACGCGCGCTAGCCAAGTCGTGCGCGAGTACACGGCGGGGGCCAAGAGCAACAGGCAAACCAACAGCGCCATCGCTGCTCCCGCCAGCCTGCGCACCACCGTCGCGCACACTCCGAGCACCGCTCCCACGATCAGGAATGGCACAAGCCAGTGCATGTAGTCCTGGTATTCGATGATCGCCAGCTGCGCCGCCACGGTGGCGACCACGGCACAGGGCAACAGGATCAGGCGCCAGTCGCGCTCGCGCGCGAACCTGGCGAAGGCAACCGCGCCCGCGCCAACCATCGCGGCGGCGCCGGGCGCCAAGGCCGAGATGTAATAGGGATGGACGATCCCTTTGGAGAAGCTGAGGATCGCGGCCTCAACCAGGAACCAGCCGCCGAACACGATCAGCGTGGCCAAGCGCGGGTCGCTGCGCTCGCGAGGGGATCCTTCGGTTGGGGCCCGGGCCAGCAGCAATGCGAAAGCCACCAGGCCGAGGAGCGCGAACGGCAAGATCCAGGAGCCTTGGTCGGCCAAGCGCGCTTCGAAAAGGCGTAGGGGCCCTGTCTCCCCGCCGAAGGAGATCGGGTCGCGCAACCTGCCGTTGGGCAAGGTCGGAGAGAGTTTCGCCGTGTGCAGAACGCTGGCGGCGGTCGGGTGCAGAGGCGAGGAGTGGCCTGGCGCTGCCGGCACCATCCCCCCGGGCAGCGCGTGCACGTCACCGGGACCTCCTTGCTCACCTTCGACGCGGCCGAAGCCGTTGTAGTTGAAAGTGAGACCCAGCTCGGTGTTGTTGGTTGAGCTACCCACGTAGGGGCGCTGAGAAGCGGGGGTCAATTCGACGGCTGCGATCCAAGCAAACGAGCAGATCACCATGACGACCGCCGCTGCCGACAGCATCCCCACACGCTTGAGCCACGAGCCCGGGGCACACACGAAATAGGCGGTAGCGATCCCCGGCACGATCAGATAGGCGGCCAAAGTCTTGGTGTTGAAGGCCAATCCGATCAAGACCGCACAAGCGATCAACCAGCGCCGGCGACCGTCTTCGATTGCGTTCAAGGCAGCGCCGCAGGCAAGGATCATCAAGAAGATCAGCAGGGGATCCACGCCGTTGTCGCGTGCGACCGCCACGAAGGAGGGGAACACGGCAAGCGCCAAAGCCGAGACCAAACCGGCCGCCGGACCGAGCCGCCGCGCGATCACGCGGTAGAGCACGGCTACCGCAAGCGTTGAGATGATCGCCTCGGGCAGGAGCAGGCTGAGCGGCGAGAAGCCGAACGCCTGAGCACTCACGGCCTGCACCCACACACCGAGCGGAGGCTTGTCGATCGTGACGAGCCCGGCCGGGTCAAACGACACGAAGAAGAAGTTGTGCCAGGACTTCAACATCGACTGCACGCCGGCTGAATAGAACGTGTTGGCATAACCGTTCTGGGTCAGCCGGTGCGTGTTCAGGACGACTGACAGCACGAGAATCGTGCCCAGTGCCGCGTAGCGCGGCGCGGCGCTCACCACCGCAGAGCGCGAAGGCAGACGAGGCGCCCGCCATCTCACGGTTGTGGGGGAGTCCAGCGGCGGAGCTACCCTCGCGGGAGAGTCCAGAGGCAGGCCTGTCGCCGAAGACGGTGACGCCTGCGAAGCCGATGCCTGGGCGTCGAGGGGAGGGTCGGTGGCGGTTGTGCGGTCGGTGGTGCTCATCGCAGTCGAAATAGTTACCCGTCCAGGCCGGCGAGCGGACTACAAGCAAACCGCATAACCGTGCTAAGGGTGCGTTAAGCAGTGCTACGCGTACAGGCTCTATCCGACAGGGCTATCCGCGCAAACCGTCCAACAGGCGTTCGAGGTCGCCTTCGTCGTTCCAGGCGCCCACCGAAGCACGCAAACGGGGATGGTCGGGGATGTCGCGCAGAACTACCCCCTGCTCCGCCAAGTGGACACGCTCGGCGAGGGGATCCTCGCTGGCGAAGGACACGAGCGTGCTCGCTCCGCGCGGCGAGATCTCGCGACCGGCCTCCTCGAGCTCCTCGGCAAACCGTTCGGCCAGAGCGATCGCGCGCTCGTGCACGGCCGGCCATCCGACCCGCTCAAGCGTGTCCAATGCCGCCAAGGCCGTGGCCAGCGCCTCCGCGCTCAGGGCGAAAGTGTCAAAGCGCCGGCCGTCCTCGTGCAGGCGCGCTTCCAAGCCGGAGCCGGGGTCGAGCAAGGTGCCATAGCCTCGCCGGCTCACGGTCAGGCGCTCGCGCAAGGCAGGCGTCACGTAGAGCATCCCGAGGCCGTCGGGCCCGCACATCCACTTCTGGCCGGCGCCTGCATAGGCGTCGCAGCCCAGCGAAGCCACGTCCACGGGCACGGCCCCGACTCCCTGAGCGCCGTCGAGCAGGACTGGCACTTCGACGTCGGCGAGCGCCTGTGGAGCGATACGTCCGGTCATCCAACTGACGTGCGAGCACGCAATTAGGCGCGTCTTGTCTCCGACCGCTTCGGCGACCTCCTCGAATGGGGCCATCCTGAGCGAGACTCCGTACAGATCCCTGGCGGCGGCGAGCGCGCCGAGCAGGCCCGGGTGCTCCTCGTCGCTTGTGAGGATCTCCTCGCCCGCGCGCAGCCCGAGGCCGTCGATCACGCTCGCCAGCCCCTCGCTGGTGCATGTGGTGAGCGCCACCTCGCCCGGATCGCAGGCCAAAGCGCGAGCGTAGGCGCCGCGCAGCAGATCGGCGAGCTCGTGGCGGCGTTCGAAATGTGTGCCTGCGCGTCCGTGCTCGGCCTCGCCCTGCAGCTCCGCGGCCCCAGCTTGCGCTGCCGCCGCTGGCAAGGGCCCGTCGGTGCCGGCATTCAGATAAGCGACCTGGCCGAGAACGGGAAACGAGTCGCGTAGTGCATCGATGTCCACTGGCATGGCAGGATAGGGGCTGAGATGGCGGACGCGCACGAGCAGACGCCCCTGTGGACGCCTTCTGTTGAGATGGTCCAAGGCGCGCGGATTACGGACTTCACGAGGTGGGTGCAAGATCGACGCGGACGCCGGTTCGCCAACTACGGCGAGCTGTGGCTGTGGTCGGTGCGGGAGATCGAGCAGTTCTGGGCGGACATCTGGGAGTACTGCGGCGTACGGGCTTCGGTTCCCTACGAGCGAGTGCTCGCCGATCGCGGATCGGAGGGGTCCCCGTCCGGCCGGCATGAGATGCCAGGGGCGCGCTGGTTTGAGGGCGCTCAGCTCAACTATGCCGAGAACTTGCTCGAGCGCGACCGCGACTCCTCCGAAACGGCGGTCCTGTACGCCTCGGAGCTGCGCCCCTTGGGCGAGCTCACCTGGGGTCAGCTCTCAGAGCGGGTCGCGGCGCTCGCCGAGGGACTGCGTTCGTTGGGAGTGGGGCGCGGCGATCGTGTGGCCGCCTACATGCCGAACATCCCGGAGACCTTGGTCGCGTTTCTGGCGAGCGCCAGTATCGGTGCGATCTGGTCGTGCGCCGCGCCCGAGTTCGGGGCCCGCAGTGTGGTCGACCGCTTCGCCCAGATCGAGCCGAAGGTTCTGTTCGTGGTGGACGGCTACCGCCACGGAGGCAAGGACTTCAACCGCACCGAGGCGCTCCAGACGATTCTTGCGGGCCTGCCCACGGTCGAGCATGGCGTGATGCTGCCCTACCTGAACGGCGTCGCGAACGCGGACGGCTTGCCGGGAGGGATCTTGTGGCGGGATCTCTTGGAGCGTGGAGCCGGAGCGGCGCCCCGCTATGAGCAGGTGCCCTTCGAACATCCTTTGTGGGTTCTCTATTCCTCTGGCACCACCGGCTTGCCCAAGGCAATCGTGCACGGCCATGGCGGGATGCTCGTGGAGCAGATGAAGAAGAGTCAACTGCACTTGGACCTGCGCCGAGGTGAGCGCATGTTCTGGTTTACCACGACCGGCTGGATGATGTGGAACTTCCTCGTGGGCTGCCTGTTCGCGGACGCCGCGATCGTATTGTTCGACGGTAGCCCCGGCTACCCGGACCTGGGCGCTCTGTGGCGATTGGCAGAGCAGACAAAGATCACCTGCATGGGCGTGAGCGCCGGTTTTTTGGCGAGCTGCGAGAAGGCGGGCATCGAGCCCGCCGCAGACTTCGACCTGCAGTCGCTGCGCAGCATCGGCTCGACCGGCTCGCCTCTGGCCCCCGAGGGATTTCGCTGGGTGTACGAGCACGTGGGAAGCGACATCTGGCTGTTCTCCACCAGCGGAGGCACCGACGTGTGCACGGCCTTCGTGGGCGGCTGTCCTCTTCTGCCCGTCTATGAGGGAGAGATCCAGGCGCGTGGACTCGGCTGCGCGGTGGAGGCCTGGGACGAGCACGGACAGTCGCTGACAGACGAGCTTGGCGAGCTGGTCCTGACCGAGCCCTTGCCTTCGATGCCCCTGTTCCTATGGGGCGATCGAGACGGCCGGCGGATGCACGAGAGCTACTTCGACATGTACCCGGGCATCTGGCGACACGGCGATTGGATTCGCATCACGCCTCGAGGCGGCGCGGTCATCTACGGGCGCTCGGACTCCACGATCAACCGCCAAGGCGTGCGCATGGGCACAAGCGAGATCTACCGGGCCACCGCCGCGATCGATGAGGTGACAGATGCGCTCGTCGTCGACATCCCAAGCGCGAGCGGACCCGACTCGCACACCTCCAACAGCGGCCCGGGCGGCGAGGAGCTTTGGATGATCCTGTTCGTGGTGCTGCGCGACGGCTTGCTTTTGGAGCCCGAGCTGGAGGTGAGGATCAAGCAGCGCATCCGCGAGGACTGCTCGCCGCGCCACGTGCCCAATCAAGTCCTACAGATAGATGAAGTGCCGCGCACCTTGTCGGGCAAGGTCTTGGAGGTGCCGGTCAAGCGCATCCTGATGGGCGCCGTGCCGAGCGAGGCGGCCAGCGTGGAGTCCTTGGCCAATCCTCATTCGCTCGACTATTTCGTCGATTTGGCGACGCAGTTGCACGCGACGTAAAGGAGTGTGGGGCGCAGCCGTCGAACAAATGCGCCGTGAGACGACTAGCGACTCCCCCCGAGAAGCCGCCGATGAGCGGCGCAGCCCACAAGGGCGCCGGCGCCTTGAAGGGCGCGGGCGAGCATCAGAGCCTTTCGCTGTACATCCAGTCCCGCTTCGAGGAGTGTTCGCGCTCGCAGAAGGACGTGGCCCAGTACATCGTGGATCATCTCGACGAGGCGGCCTTCCAGACCGCGGAGGAGCTGGCGCGCCGCGCCAACACTTCCAGTTCGACCGTGGTCCGCTTCTCCCAAGCTCTCGGCTTCGAGGGTTTCCCCGAGCTGCAGGCTGCGGCGCGCGAAGAGTACCGCCGTGTGCACGCCCAACCCACCGCCAAAGGCCCAGGCGGGGACGGCTCCTCGGCGCCCCTTTTCTCGCTCGACCAGAACGAGTTCGAGACGGCCTTGGCGGCCGATCATCTGAACGTGGAGGAGACCGCACGCAAGGTTTCTCGTCCCGCGGTCGAGGAACTGACCGACGCGATAGTGAGCGCCGAGAAGGTGCTCGTGGCGGGCACCGACCAGATGGCTTTCTTTGCCAGCTACCTGCGCCACCTGTTGATGTTGCTGGACTTGCGTGTCGACGTTGTGGCCAGTCCCTCTCAAGAGGCGCTCTCAAGGCTCGGCAGAATCGACTCGACCACGCTCGTGATCGGATTGTCTGCCGGACGTCCCCATCCTTTGGTCGTGCGCGCGATGAAGCTGGCTCGACACCGCAAGGCGCGGACCGCGGCTGTCACAGACGCCACCCTCTCAGAGGTCGCAAAGCTGGCGCAGATCAAGCTCTACTACTCCTCCAACAGCCCGGCCTACGTACGCTCGCACACGGCGTTGCTCAGCCTGATCCAAGCGCTTGCCTACGGTGTCTACGCGAAGGACACCGCGCAGTACGACGACCGCATCAAGGCTTTCCGCCTCAAGTAGTCGTTCGCTATTTCATTTCCTTTTCGGGAAGACAGGGCCGCATGCGGCCCTGTCCCGGACCGTGCATG